>NZ_JADPIX010000073.1:0-10307 GCF_023073155.1 Bradyrhizobium sp. 45
CCGTGACGTCAACGAAGATGTGCGCGATCATGTCCGTGCGCTGGCCAATACGGAAGCCTTCGAGCAATCGCACCGCGAGCGCAAAAAGGTCGAGATGCGTTTTGCTCATATGAAACGCATTCTCAGGCTCGACCGGCTTCGGCTGCGGGGCCTGAATGGCGTCAGGGACGAAGTGCTGCTCACAGCCACCGCGCAGAACCTGAGGCGGCTGGCCAAGCTAATCTGCCGTCCCCCGCCACAACTGGCAGTCGCGTGCTGAAATCCGCCGCAAAACGGAAACCGCCGACACCCCTTACCAAAAAAACCGCCGAAACTCCAAAGCCAAGCTCGCCCCCAAGTCAGAAACGAGTTTTGCAACACAATCCACTTGTGAGCTGACATGCAGCGACACCCCGCCAACGGAAGCGCCATGAGCGGAAGATGCTTGCGGGCGAAGAAAGAGGCCGCACGGTGCGGCGGCCTTAGTTCATCCGTTGCTCGTCCGCGTGTTCTTGTGCCACCCGGCGGGCTTCTAGGCCGCGCTCATCCGATTGGGTGGTGAGATCGAGGATCATCTGCGCTTGGCGAGCCAACGCCTCGAAGTTCTTCGCAACTTGACGGAGCGAGTCTCTGGTCCCCGGATATTGGCAGTTATCCGCTTTCGTGTGGAACTCCTCCGCACGCATAAGCCAGTATTTCGGTGGGTGCATACGCTCCACGCCCATAGGCCAATCCCCCAATTGGGCCGTTCAGATTCTTGATGCAGGTTAAGTGCGCTCGTTCCCGATGCACGTTAAAACAGCAAGGCAGGCCACTGCTCAACTCAAACTAGGCCACTTCGGAAACAGGCCAGCGTCCGACCGTCATCAGCCGGAGCGATCGAGAAGCCGCGATAGGAACGATGCCCATCATCCGCTCTTGGTTCTGCATGCGTTTCAGACGCATGAGGTTATCGGTTCGGTAGCCGGGAGCGGCCCTCAGCCCTAGGTCGTGGCACCTTGGCCTGGGGCCGTTCTTTGCGCTGAAGGTTGAGCGCTGGGATGACGGCGAGACTTCATCCCAGCTGAGCCGCGATTTATCGAAGACTTGAGCGACGGACTTCCCGAGATGCCCCTTACCTCTGATCCATCTGGCGAGTTCGATGCCTCGAACAATGAAGCGTTGTTCTTTGCGATGTTCGCGGGCGACGACCGCATCGATTACCGAGTGGATATAGCCGCCCTGCGGGATCGCGCTGCGGCAGACGGAACCAGCCCAAGCGACGTTATTGAGACCTTCAAGAGGCATCGCTCGACAATTGAGCGGATCGCAAGTGAACAATACGACACCGGCGCAACGATGCCCGTTGTGCGAACGCATCAGCTTACGCCGGGGTAGCTCGTTCGGCCTTCCTGTCGGGGGCTAGCGAGGGCTCGATTTTGGCGGCTGCAGCCTCGCCAATATCCTGCGGTCGGCAGCTCTGACGGTAATTGCCTTGTTGAGCATGGCCGCCATTTTTTTCCCAATCCGCAAAGCTTCTAGCTCGTCCTCGGCATCCAAGGCCATGATCGAGCTTTCTGGACAAGCGACCTCACCGCATTCCCGCGGACGTCCGGGGTCAACAGGATAGTTCTTCAGGGCACCGCTCCCTCGGTTTATAGGCCACTGTTGCCGTAAGCAGGCCGCCCCGGACGGCGGAGAAACGGCCCCGGCTTCAGCGGGCTGGAGATTATAGGCCGGGGCCGCTCCGGCAGCTCGGATGAGCGAGGGAGACAACAAACCAAGTACCGAGGGCAGGTTCCTAACGGAGCGTCAGCAGGTCCTCGCGGCGTCAGCAGCCGCGGCGTGAGGTACCAACTAGCTGCGAGGCTCTGAGTTTTCTAGCGGCTTGGCGTCAGATGGAGATAGGCCCGATCGAATCCTGCCAGATCTTTCAAGCGTTCCTGGTCGAGCAAGTTGAAGCCGGACTTGTCCGTTTCCACCAACCGTTCCCCGCGCAAAGCTTGAAGGGTACGGTTCGTATGGACCACTGAAAGTCCCAAACAATCGCCAAGATCAATTTGAGTGATGGGCAAGCTAAACTCCCCGCCGCGAGTGCGTCCGATTGCTTCAAGTCGCTCGTGCACTTCGATCAACAGGTGAGCCATTCTCTGCAGCGCGGCGCGCCGCCCGACATTCACGATCCATTCGCGGAAGATAGAACCATCGATCAAGGTCTCTCGCCACAAGGCCGCGGCTAGGTGCGGGTGTCGCGCCGTCACCTCCGTCAGCTCGGCGTGCGAAATGAACCCAAGCGTGCAAGGCGAAAGGCTGACCAGATCATGGTCCATGATCCCGAGGTGAAGGCTTTGAAGGTCAGGTATGTCGCCGGGAATATGCAAGGACAGGACCTGTCGCTCTCCGTCCGCGGTCGTTTTCGAGCGGAAGGCAAACCCCTCAACGATCAGGCAGCACTCGCCGGGACGAACGCCATCAGCGACAATGATTTCACGCGCGCCGAGATGCCGCTCGCGAATCCGCAGGCTCTGAATGGCGCGGATGTCTTCGCCATCCAGGTGGTTCGATACAGCGAGTTTCGTAATGAGCGCTGACGCAAGATTTGCCGGCATCCGATCACCCTCGTGCGACCTAAATGACGACACGCCACTCCGGCCTGATAGGCGGGAGTCGCTTGAACTCTCAGCGCCGGCGCCCAAATGATATCTGCCGGGGATAGAAATTAACCTAGCAGGAATGAAACCGGTGGTGCGAGCTAAAATCGGCCGCTGTGGTCAGTTAAGCGCGAACGCATTGATCCAAGTTAAAGGTGTCGGCTTCAATTCCGCTATGGGTCGAAAAGCGGCGGTAGGCTGCAAGCTGGATCGGTGTCCGGTTTGCCCTCTGCCAGCCGACATGACATGCTCCAAGCGACTTTCGGGTATGGGCCCATGCACCGCGGCGGAGCCTTATTCGATCACTTGGTCGGCCCGTATCAGCAACGAGGTCGGCACGGTGAGACCCAGCGCTTTGGCCGTCTTTACGTTGATTATGAGGACGAACTTCGTTGGCCTTTGTACCGGGAGGTCCACAGGTTTGGCACCCCTGAGGATCTTGTCTACATAGTCGCCCGCATGACGGAATAGATCGGCGGTATCGGCCCCGTATACCGATAGTCCCCCATCGGCATAATGCCGAAACAAGTAGTTTGCTGGCAGGTGATACTTAGCCGCGAGCGCGATAATCCGCTGCGCCTGGGCATAAGTGAGCGCATCGCCGAAATCAATGATCGCATCGGCGTGTTGGGCGGCGGCCGAGGCAAAGGCAATGTCGAGTTCTTCTGGCTTGGTCGCCGGAACGAGAGGCAGAGCCACGCCGAGGTGCCGGGCTATGCGTGGGATCTCTTCCGCGAAGTACAGCCTTTGCAGTGGATTATCTGGATTGATCAAGACTGCGATTTTAGATGCGCCGGGAACAAGTTCTCGAAGAATTTCTAGACGTTTTGCGAAGAAGTCGTCGGGGACGTTGGTCGTCACGCCTGTCATGTTGCCACCTGGTCGCGACAGGCTTTGTATGAGGCCGAGGTGCACGGGATCAGCGACACCCACGAATACGATGGGAATCGTGCCGGTCGCGGATTTGAGCGCTATTGCTGCTTGCGGTCCTGGAGCGATCAGGATGTCGGGGCCGAGGGCCATCAGCTCGGCGACGGAGTCGGTCAGTCGATCTGCGGGTTGAGAAAACCGATACTCTATGGTGAGGTTTTTTCCCTGTATCCAACCTAGGCTTCGCAGCGCATCAATGAACGCAACCTCGGCTTGATTAAGGGCCTTGCCGCTTCCATCGCCTATGGCGAGAAAGCCGAGTCGACGACGCTTGCCCTGCCCCTGCGAAGAACGTGGCGAAATGAGCAGCGCCGCAGTTCCCGCAATGAACTCTCGTCGCTTCATTGCAATCCTCGCAGAAGCCTGAAGACAACGACCAAACAATGATACCACGTCTCAACGATCGGTGCGGATCCCTTTCTGACCTCGACCACAAACGTACTCACGTCGGCTTGGACCCGCGACGGCTTCTGTCATGACGCTGTTCGGCTCACATCCCCAGATGTGTTCAACTCTTGTTTGAGGTCAAGACCAACTATGAAGCCGGGCATTAGGTACCCAATTCGCCAAGTTGCCGCTGTTGTGGCCATCCTGCCAAGGGCCATGCAACGGCGGCACTTGCCAGATCGCAACGAAAACCTCATCACCTCATCAGCTTTGTCTCCGCCGCCGATGATCACGTCACTGCTCCATGCCAGGCGATATCACTGGCATCGTTTCAAGTACGTAGCTGTTGGCACCTGGTTGGCTCAGTTCGTGTTGGTGAACTTGTACGTTCCCTTCTTGTGACCAATGACCTGGCTGATGCCATCGAAGTTACTCTTGAGCGGGTCGATGGTGACGACGAGCGCAGCCTGCAGACCTTCAAATTTCCCCGTTCCACCAGTGATCTTGCAATTGTTGGGAGATCCCGGCATCCAGTCACACTGTTCGAACACTTGATCGCCGTCCTTGTCGATGTAAGTACAAAACCCGTGAATCTCCGCGGTCTTTGCGGACGAATCCGTAAGGCGGCTCAATTGACAGCGTCCACCCATGTTGTTGAGTACAGGGTTTCCAGCCTCGTTCGAGGCTGCCATGGCTTGGTTCACAAAAACAAACTCTCTGCCGTTGCCTATCGACATTGGCTTGGGTGCTGGAATAGGCGTGGCGGTGAATATGACCGAGACCGAGCCTTCCGGCGGCACGCCCTGTGCAACGGCGCTAAAACTGGTCAGAATGGCAACGACCGAAAACAATGCGATGAGTACACGATTAAAGGCCATCGTTCCCTCCCTTTGTGATGGCGCAGAGAACTAATGCGAGCGAGCAGGCTACGCCCCGAGGAACACTCCAGCAAGAGTTACAGATCTACAAACAGTAACACAGTGTCGCAGGCGGAGCTCAGCACGCGAGGGTGCCTCAGTAGAGCTGATCCACTTGACTGTTTGCGCGGGTGAGGCCGCCGCGAATGAGCATTTCCGCTTCGGCTCAGAAGCTGCCTCGAGGCAACTTCAGCTACGCGACCAGTTTACCAGCGACACCGGACATCACGGTGTCTGAGGCGCTCTTCGGCTTATTGCGTAGGCGTGCGCAGGCGCAAACAACGCCGATACGCGAAACGGCGGTGGGCCGAGCTGCCGCTTCCGAAGCCACTTTGTTCGCTCCAGCCGGTCCCAGCTCGCAGGGCCAAGCTCGCTTGCGAGCCCACGTCACAGACGAACAGCCTTCTAATGATGCCTGACCGGAATCAGCGAATCAGCGAAGGCCCGTTCAGGTTAACCGGCAGTATTTCGAAGAGCACGTGCACCATGGGTGCATCCGTCTTGTTAAAGACAGTGTGGTTCATATCGCCAGATTCAAAGAAGAAATCGCCCGGGCCGTAAACTACAGCCTTGTCTGGCAAGACGTAAGTCATGTAGCCGGAGGTGACTTGGCGGATGCCGGGGCACTCGTGATTGTGCTCACCCACATGTCCGCCGGGCGCAAGCGTCAACTCGGTGACTCTGAGCTTGTACTTTCCATTGATCTCCTTGAGGAATCCTTCAAGTGGCGCCTCGAACTTGATTTTGGCGACCAAGCCGTTGGTATCGACTTTGACTGGGCTTACGCCTACTTGCGCGCGCGCCTCGCCCGCCTGTCCAAGCAATGCCACGAACGGTACCGTTGCGAGAGCCAGGAGAAAATCGCGTCTGATGTCGTTTGGCATGATAAATCTCCTTTTCCGCCAGTCGACGTTAATGGCAATCGAAGCTGCAGCGTAAAGCGCTCGCCGAGCTCTAAGCTAGTGCGAAGACCGGACTACTTCCGCACCCCCGCGCGGCGTGATACGCTCAATCATGTACCGTTACGGCCAATATTGTCCCGTGGCGCGAGCGGCGGAAATCCTTGCCGACCGTTGGACTGTGCTCATCGTGCGCGAGCTGCTTGCCGACGTTAATCACTTCAACGAACTTGAGCGGGTCTTCCTCACATGTCCCGCACGCTGCTTGCGGGACGGCTGCGGCGGTTGCAGCAAGCCGGCGTGCTGGAACGGCGCGGAGGCTCGCGGGGCAAGCACACTGAATACCGACTGACATCCGCCGGGCGCGACCTGCAATCGATTATCGACCAATTTGGCGGATGGGGAGCGCGCTGGGCTTTCGGTGATCCTCGGCCGAACGAACTCGATCCCGTCGTCCTGCTGTGGTGGATGCGGCGCCGCGTGCGCATCGAAGCCATAGGGAAACGCCGCGTGGTGATCCAGTTCGATTTCGGTGGCGGGCCGAGGCAGCGCTATTGGCTCCTGATCAAACGCGCAGACGTTTCGGTCTGTCTCAAGAACCCCGGCTTCGATATCGATGTGATTGTCTCGACGGACATCGTGGCGTTTTATAAAGTTTGGCTGGGGCGAGTAAGCTTCTCCGAAGCCTTGCATAGGCAGCAGGTCCGGCTGGAGGGGACGCCCGCCGACGTTCGCGCTTTCTCGGGGTGGTTTGCTTGGAGTCCCATGGCGGACACGGTACGCGCTGCGCGGGCCGATCGGCGGACTGCGTCGTCCATCCAACGAGCGTCATCCAGGCTAGACTAGCCGAGAGGAGCACACGCTGAAGCTGTTGCGTCATTCCCTATGTCCGGGTAGGCCAAGGCCACACTTAGACGGTTGCAGTAAGCAAGTGAGCGGCTATTGGGAACGACAACCCACGACTATCAACATATGGCTCTAAAGCTGCATTTGTATCGGATATCAGCCGTTGCCGAGCCGCATCGCTTGCTTGCGACACATGACTGGCCAGTGGCGAACCCGCAACATAGCTGGATACAAATCGTTCGACGGATGGAAACTCGATGGCACCGACCCTCCGTTGAACCGTGATGTCCTGAAAGTTCGCAGCAGCGACAAGTCGGCTCAGCTCATCGGCATCGGCCAGTCCAAATGGAGCTCGCATGATCGTGGCCGCCGCTGGACCGATGTGGCGCTCCAGTATTTTGGCTAATGATTGAAACCCGGGACGTCGATCAATGCCGCACCACACCATGAGGACGAGCCTTCCCCTTGAACATAGAACTCTGCGCATTTCGCGCAAAGCAGCTGGTCTGTCGGCGAAGAACTGGAGGCCCAGTTGGCAGTACACAATATCAAACGCGCTGTCGGGTAACGGCAGTTTGTCTGCATTGGCCTCCTGCCACTGAACCGAGGCAGCGTCATCGGCCATTCCAAGCGATCGTGCCACGTTCAACATGCCAGGATTGAGATCGATGCCCGTCACGACCCCGGTTGGGCCCACCTTCACCGCCGCGAGGCGCGCCACTATTCCAGTGCCGCAAGCAATATCGACTACGCGTTCGCCCAACTTCGGTCGAGCGGGGTCTATCAGGATGGTGGCCCATGGCGCAAACACAGCCGGGACCAACTCCCGTTCGTACACTTCGGGCGCACTACCAGCGACCTGCCACTGACCTTGCTGGCCCATCAGATGATGCCAAAAGGGCGTTCGCTCCTGCGCTTATAGCTCAACAGAGCGATGTCCGCCACGGGCAAGCGAATAGCCCTGCTTCTTATTGCTCCCGAACCCCTCCCTTCCTCAGCCCATCGAGAATGTCGTCGATCTCTCGACGAAACTGCGGGTTCGTTGACATTGAGTAAACAAGATCACGGTACCACTGGACCGTGAAGTTTGGTCGCAGTTTGTTCAATTCAGTCAAGCTCCGCTGTGCCTGTTCCAATTGCCCCGTGACTCCATAAGCCGAAGTCAGATCTACATAAGCGTACATGTGCGAGTTGTTCAGATTGACCGAGCGCCCGCATTCCTCGATGGCCTCTCCATATTGGTGCAAGTGCAAGTGTGCATGGCAGAGCCAGAAGTGCCATTGGAAAGCAAAAGGATCTCTCGGGCTGAGACGGAGAGCCAATTGGACCGGCGAGAACGCTTCGCGCGCGCGCCCGGAGGCGACGAGTGCAATTGCTTTAGCAGCGTAGGCAGCTGGATTATTAGGATCAATTTCGAGCGCCGCATCGTATTCAGCCAATGCCTCCTCAGGACGTCCAAATAGAAGAATGGTTCCCTTGGTAGTATGAGCACTCGCGCTTGCCGGGCTTTTGGACAGAACTCTGTCGATGAGGTAGATCGCTTGCTTTTTGTCTTCAACAACGGACGAAGACCATCGGTTGTTCACACCAGCCGCCAGACACCGCGCTTTGCCAATCATGGCTTCAACGTTGTCCGGATCGAGGCGTAGCGCGTTATCGAATAGGTCCATTGCCTGACCATTTTGGATCTTCGACTGCGGCCCATAGAGCTTTGCCCAGCCGCGCATCGTGAAGTCCGTGGCGTCTGGATTTCTCGATCGGTCCACTTCGCTGCGACGGCTTTCGGCTTGGATCAGTTCGATGTTAAGCGAGCGCGCGAGCCGCGCTGTGATCTGGTCCTGCAAGGCGGCGAGGTTCGTACGGTCGCCGTCGAAACGATCGGACCAGACGTCCCGACCGCTCGCGATATCCGTAAGTGATACGTTGACCCGAACCTGATCCCCGTTGCGCCGCACCGCGCCCTGGACCGCCCAGCGGATGCCAAGGTCCTTGCCGAGCGTCCTGAAGTCGATCTGCTTGTTCTTGTATGTAAACGCCGTTCCGCGTCCGATAACGAACGCGCCGGGCATTTGCGCGAGGTCGGTCGTCAGGTCGGTCGTGATGCCATCGGCGAAATAGTCCTGCTCCAGATCATTACTGACGTTTGCGAACGGCAGAATGACAAGTGACAAGCGGGGAGCAATGTCAGGCCGGGCAGTAGCTTCCCTCTGCGTCTGTTGCTTGTCCGGAAACACGTCGGTGCGGAGCGTCTTCCACACAGTCCAATAGCCGACGAAGCCACCCGCGATCGCACCGACAGCCGCAATCGAAGCGAGCGCCCCGCCGATCATTTGCATTCGCACCCGGAAGCGACCCTTAAATTTACGCCTCGATGCCGGTTGGTCCGGAGGCTCGTCGTCAGATGGCGTTTTGTTCAGTGGGTCACTATCGGATGCTGGTTTATTCGGTCGGTCGCTGGAGACTTCAGAGTCTGTCACCATTGCCTCCCCGCAGGGGCCAAACGCCCGGATGCTCGAACCTAGCAGAGTTTTGAGGTTTTGCGTGGGTCAAGGTTGCTGACTAGGTTCACGGCCCTTACAAGTTGTTGCGGTGGTGTTGAATGGACGTCCGGTTCGCGTCAGAAGCTGCCTTCGAGCCAATTTCAGCTAGCGACCGGCTTACAGCGACAGTGACGCGCTCTTGCGATCATCCTTTTGCGCAGGCGCAACAACGCCGATACGCGAGACGGCGATGGGAAGCGTGCCGAGCTGCCGCCTCCGACGCCACGTTGACAGCGGACCCGACGTTCGCTCTAGGAAAAATGGACAGTCCCGCTCGCAGGGTGAAGCTCATTTAGTGCGCCCGCTGTAAGACGCGGGCCAGCCTGCCGTTGAACACGATCCGCCGCCCACTGGATACGCCGCTTTGGAAGCTGGAAGCTTCACTCAGATGTCGGGCCGGTCGAACGCCCCGCTCTTCGCCGCCCGCACGCATGATCAAGTTGACCGATGCGCGGCAGATCGCGCCTAACAGGTGGGTGCATCCGACCGAGGAGCGTTTATGCGCGACCCACGACCAAGTTTGCCGTTGAATTGACGACGCATTGGCGACGTTCTCGTTATCGCTCGCTTCACAGGATGTGGATCGTGGACCGATCAAGCGGCCCGTCAATGACGGCGCTTCTTCACGCCTGCGTCTTCGATGATCTGGCTGGCATCCGGCTCTCGATTCCCGCGTCTATGTCCGGCGACCTGTTGCAGGCGCACGGATCACCGGCACCACACTGGCAGCCGAACTCTGCGCTCCATCCCCGGTCCGGGTGGTTCTCGCAGACAAAGCCTAAGCCAAAGCAGATGGGACAGTTGGGATCGGTCATGGCATGAAAAAGCGCGCGGGCCTTGCTCCAAAGATCGCAAGCATACCGCGCGCCTCGGTTGCGCCGCCAATTCTTGGCGGCCGAATTGCCTACCTTGTCGACGGCCTTCCTCAGTTCGTCCGTGGAGACGCCAGGTTGCTTGGTCCAGTACTTGCCTGGAACTCTTCATGCATGTTGATCTTGCTACGGTCGCGCTGGTCCCCACTGGTGAGATTGTCGCTCATCCCCCTCCTCCATCGCCTGTACAAGCCGTTCATCGTCAAGATGCGCGTTTCGCGGGATCGTGAGCACGGATTTCAGCGCATCGTGAGCAACGATTTCAGAGGATCGTGAGCAGCGATTTCAGGCGATCGTGAGCAACGTT
>NZ_JADPIX010000155.1:0-240182 GCF_023073155.1 Bradyrhizobium sp. 45
CAACCCGCACACATCATCGCATGGTCCTTCTGGCGCAGAGCTCACCAGGCTGCCGCTCAACGCGCCCACTTCAAATCAAAAAAGCAACTGTAATGCTAGGATGGCAATGCGGTTTTGCCTGTTCTCACTATCCTGGCGATCCTTTTGCAGGCGGACCTTCGCCGCCCCGCTGGTCGTCGCATTGTTGCTGGCAACACTGGGGCCGGGTCGGGCGGCTGATCCTGAGCCCAAGCGCGTTTTGATGCTGCAATCATTCGGCCTCCGCTTCAAACCGTGGACCGATTTCGCTGAGTTTCTTCGCCCTCAAATGATCAAGCAATCGAAAGTCCCAATCGACTTTCAGGACCACTCGCTGCTAAGCGCCCTTGTGGACGACGACAAGGCGCTCGCACCCTTTATCGGTTACCTCCAAGCATTGTACGGGGCCAAACCTCCCGACCTCATTGTCGCCCTCGGTGCGCCAGCTGCCGAGTTTGTGCAGCGGTATCGCGCTCAGCTTTTCCCCAAGACACCAATGATGTTTACTTCCGTCGAGGCGCGACGGGTCCAATACGACAAGCTGACCGAGTATGACACCGTGGCCGCTGCGGCTCATAATTTTCCTGCCGCCATCGAAACTATTCTGAAGGTGTTGCCCGACACGAAAGTGATCGCCGTCGTGAATGGGGCTTCGCCCAATGAAACATTTTGGCAAGGGGTATTGGAGCGAGAACTCGCACCGTTCAGCGGGCGGGTTGAACTACGATGGTATAACAAGCTGTCATTTGAAGATATCCTGAAAGACGCGGCACATCTTCCACCTCACAGCGCCATCTTCTGGCATCTGATGAGCGTTGATGCGGCGGGTGTTACACATGAGGGCACTGCCGCCTTGCACAGGCTCTCGGCTGCCGCCGATGCTCCCATCTTTTCCTATCTTGACGGATTTTTTGATGGCTCGATTGTCGGCGGCTCTATGCATTCGATCGAGAAGGGCATGACTATCGCAGCCGCGGCGGCAATCCGTATTCTAAACGGTGAAAAAGCTGGCGACGTAAAGGTCGCACCCAGCCAATTCGAGCTGCCAAGGTTCGATTGGCGGCAAATGCAGCGGTTCGGGATCAGCGACAGCCACCTGCCGCCCGGCAGCACGGTCTACTTCCGCGAGCCATCGGTGTGGGAACGGTATTTATGGCTGATCGCATCCGTCGTCGCGGTTTTTCTCATACAAGCCGGGCTTATTGCTATCCTGCTACGTGAGCATCGCCGTCGTCAATTCGCCGAAGTACAGTCGCGACAGCGCATGACTGAACTGGCCCACGTTAATCGCTTCGCGACCGCTGGCGAACTGACCGCCTCGATTGCTCACGAGATCAACCAGCCGCTTGGGTCTATTCTGACGAACGCCGAAACCGCAGCCGCGATCCTGCAATCGCAGCGTCCCGATATCGCTGCACTTTCCGATGTCGTTGAACTCAGGGAAATTGTGAACGATATTTTACAGGATGACCGGCGTGCCACCGAGGTCATTCGCAGGATGCGCAGCCTCCTAAAGAAGGCGCCGTTCGAATTGAAGCAACTGGACCTCAATGAGGTTGTGCAAGAGACGGTCAGATTTCTTTCGGCGCTAACCGTCAGCCGAAAATTCGAAATGGTCAACGTGATCACGCCAGATGCGCTACCGATCCTCGGCGATCGCATTCAGCTTCAACAAGTCATTTTGAACCTTGTGCTGAACGGGGTCGAGGCTATGAAGGACACGTCTCACGAAAGCCGCACTATCAGCATCCGGACCGCGCGCGTCGAGCAATTCGCCGAGCTATCCGTGTCAGATCGCGGACCCGGCATTCCAGAAGACAAATTGAAACAGGTTTTCGAGCCGTTTTACAGCAGTAAAGCGGAAGGCATGGGCATGGGCTTGTCCATTGCGCGCACCATTATCGAAGCACACAACGGGTTCATATCAGCGAGCAATCGGGAGCATGGCGGTGCCTCGTTCGCGATCAGGCTTCCCTTTGTCGCTTGATCCAAAACGGCGCCCGTACGCGGAGACGGACCCCTCACCCGAATGAGCCTGCGTCTACCGGCCTCGCTGCCCTCTCCCACAAGGGGAGAGGGCACAACAATGAGTCGCGGCAATTGATCGCGCCGTCGATCGACTTCCACAATCGCACGAGTTTCGTCATCGCATGATTTTGCGCATTCGCACGATCTTCTGTGGCCATCAATGACGCTTGTGAGCAAAATGCGTCAGAAAATGACGATTATCATATCAATTAGCCCAAAATTACTGCAGTGATCGCCGCACAAATTCGTGAACGTCATGGCCTAACGCGCTCACTGCGCAAAAATGCATTGCCGGACATGTCGACGCTTCATCGTTTCGCATCGATATGATTATTGTGCGCGCAAATTCGCTGACTAGATCGCCGCAAGCGATCGAGCGAGCAAGGGGATGCATATGGCAACTGTTCTCACCATCAACGGCGAAACGAAATCGTTCGACGCGCCACCTGACATGCCGCTGCTGTGGGTGCTGCGCGACGTCCTTGGGATGACCGGCACCAAGTTCGGCTGCGGGATTGCGCAGTGTGGCGCCTGCACCGTGCACGTCGACGGCAAGGCAGTCCGCTCCTGCGTCTTGCCGGTCAGCGCGGTCGCGAACCGCGCCATCACCACGATCGAGCATGTCGGCAGCACGCCAGCGGGCGCAAAGGTGCAGAAGGCCTGGCTCGATGCCGAAGTGATCCAGTGCGGCTACTGCCAGTCCGGCCAGATCATGTCGGCCGCGGCACTGCTGGCGGCAACGCCCAGCCCTGACGATTCCGACATCGACGCCGCGATGGCCGGCAACATCTGCCGCTGCGGCACCTATGTGCGCATCCGCGAGGCCATCAAGCAAGCCGCCTCCGGCCGTCAGTCGTGAGGTCCGCCATGATCACCGACAAGACTCTTCCTGACGTCTCCCGCCGTGCGGTTCTGACCGGCGGTCTCGCCACCGGCTTCCTGCTCGCCTTCCATCTGCCGCTCCGCGCCGCCGTCAACGAGCCGGAGCAGCCGAAGGACACGACCGACGGCAAATTCGCGCCGAACGCCTTCATCCGGGTCGAAGACACCGGCCGCACCGTGCTCCTGATGCCGCAAGTCGAGATGGGCCAGGGGGTCTATACCTCGATTGCGATGATCCTGGCCGAAGAGCTCGACGCGGATTGGGCAAAGGTTGCGGTGCTGCACGCGCCGCCCAACGACAAGCTCTACGCCAATCCGGCGTTCGGCCTGCAGGCCACGGGTGGTTCGACCTCGATCCGCGCCTGGTGGAATCCGTTGCGCGCCGCCGGCGCCAGCGCGAAGGCGATGCTGGTGCAGGCCGCAGCGGCGCAATGGCAGGTCGAGCCGGCAAGCTGCACGACATCGAAAGGCGAGGTCGTGCATGCCGCAAGCGGCCGCAAGCTCGGCTATGGCGAACTGGCACTGGCCGCACAGGGCCAAACGCCGCCGAAGGACGTCCGGGTGAAGGACCCCAAGGACTTCGTCATCATCGGCCAGCCGCTGAAGCGGCTCGACACGCCGGACAAGGTCAATGGCAAGGTCGTCTACGGCATCGACGCGATCCTGCCCGGCATGAAGATCGCCGCGATCGCCAATTGCCCGGTCTTTGGCGGCAAGGTCGGCAAGGTCGACGACAGCGCGGCGGTCAAAATTGCGGGCGTACGCAAGGTCGTGGTGCTCGAGGATGCGGTCGCGGTGATCGGCGATCACATGTGGGCCGCAAAGAAGGGCCTCGATGCGCTCAAGATCGAGTGGAACGAGGGACCGAACGCGAAGCTCAGCACGAAGGACGTCTGGCAGCATCTGCGCGCCGCCAGCGAGAAGGACGGCGTGGTCGCGAAATCGGTCGGCGACATCGCCAAGGGGCTCGCCAGCGGCGACAGGTTCGAGGCAAGCTTCGAACTGCCGTTCCTTGCGCATGCCTCGATGGAGCCGATCAACGCCACCGTTCACGTCAGGCCGGATGCCTGCGAGATCTGGACCGGCACGCAGATCATGACGCGCGTGCAGTCGGAGGCGGCGAAGGCTGCGGGCCTCCCGGTCGACAAGGTGATTGTCAACCAGCATCTGCTCGGTGGCGGCTTCGGCCGCAAGCTCGAGCCGGATATGGTGGTGGCCGCCGTGAAGATCGCAAAGCAGGTCGACTATCCCGTCAAGGTGATATGGACCCGTGAGGAGGACATCCAGCACGACGTCTACCGTCCGGTCTATCGCGACCAGGTCACGGCGTCGCTGGTCGACGGCAAGGTCGCGGCCTGGAAGTACAAGGTCGCCGGTTCCGCCGTGCTGGCGCGCTGGCTGCCGCCGGCGTTCCAGAAGGGTATCGACATCGACGCGGTCGATGCCGCCGTGGATGCACCCTACGACTTCACCAACTTCCATGTCGAATATGTCCGCGCCGAACCGCCGGCGGTGCCCACCGGCTTCTGGCGCGGCGTCGGTCCGAACAACAACGTGTTTGCGGTCGAATGCGCGATGGACGAGCTCGCGCGCAAGGCCGGCAAGGATCCGGTCGAATTCCGCCGCTCGATGCTGACGAAGAATCCGCGCATGCTCGCGGTGCTCAATCTTGCCGCCGAGAAATCTGGCTGGGGCCAACCGCTGCCACCGCGCGTCGGCCGCGGCGTCTGCGTCCAGCCGTCGTTTGCAAGCTTCCTCGCCACCGTGGTGGAAGCGGAGATCGACGATATCGGCGAGATCGTGCTCCGCCGTATCGTCTCGGTGGTCGACACCGGCATCGCGGTCAACCCCGACACGGTGAAGGCGCAGATCGAAGGCGGCCTGGTGTTCGGCCTCACCGCCGCACTCTATGGCGAGATCACCATCGAGAAGGGCCGCGTGCAGCAGTCGAACTTCCACGACTACCGCATGATGCGCATCAATGAGACACCGAAGATCGAGGTCGTCGTCGTCAAGAGCGGCGAAGCGCCCGGCGGCATCGGCGAGGCCGGCGTCAACGCCGGCCCGCCGGCGCTGCGCAACGCCATTTACGCAGCAACCGGCGTGGCGCTGCGGCGCCTGCCGATCGATCGGAAACTGCTGGCTGCGGGGAAAAAGGCATGAGCGGCAAGATGCGTATCCTCACTGGCATCGTCGTGATCGCCATTGTCGTCGTGGCGCTCGGCGTCTGGATCATCCGCGGGCCCGGCCCGCTCGACTTCGCCGGCGGCACCAAGGTGGCGCTGGCGGATTACCGTGCCGGCAAACCGGCCGGCGTGCCGGCAAAGTTGGAGAAGGCGAGCCTGGTCGAACGCGGCGAATACCTGGCGAAGGCGGCCGACTGCATGGTTTGCCACACCAAGCCCGGCGAGACGGACTATTCCGGCGGGCTCGGCTTCAAGCTGCCGTTCGGCACGCTCTATTCCACCAACATTACGCCGGACACGGACACCGGCATCGGCAATTACAGCGACCAGGATTTTCTCAACGCCGTCCAGCGCGGCAAGCGCCATGACGGCGCCCGGCTCTATCCGGCGATGCCCTACACGTCCTACACCTACATGACCGACGACGACGTGCTGGCGGTGAAGGCCTATCTGTTCAGCCTGCCTGCGGTGCGCGCGAAGCCGCCGGAGAACACGCTGTCCTTCCCTTTCAACCAGCGCTGGGCGATGATTGTCTGGTCGGCCGTGTTCAATCCGGACACGCGCTTTGCGCCCGATACGTCGAAGAGCCCGCAGTGGAATCGCGGCGCCTATCTCGTGGAGGCGCTGGCGCATTGCGGCGAATGCCACACGCCGCGCAATCTCGGCTTTGCGCTGGACAACCGCAAGAAATTTGCAGGCGCGATCACGGCCGGGTGGCGCGCCTTCAACATCTCCTCCGACAAGGCCACCGGCCTCGGCAGCTGGCGTGACGAGGACCTGGTCTCCTATCTGTCGCTCGGCCATGCGCCGGGCCACGGCTCGGCGTCGGGTCCGATGGGCGAAGCGGTCGACCACAGCTTTAGCCAGTTCGCGCCTGAGGACATAAGCAGCATCGTCGCTTATCTGCGCAGCGTGCCGCCGCAGCCCTCGCCCGACCTGCCCGCAATCACCGCGCCCGTCGCACCCGCCTCGCACAAGGACGGCGTCACGGCGGATGCGCGCGGCAAAATGGTGTTCGCCAGCGCCTGCGCCAGTTGCCATGGCTGGAGCGGCGAAAGCCCGGTCTCGCCGATGGCGACGCTGACCGGCACCTGGGCCGTCAACGACCCCGCCGCCACCAACGTCGCGCAAATCGTGCTGTCAGGCACCAAGCGCGACACGCCGGACGGCGCGCTGTCGATGCCGGCGTTCGGCAAGGCCTATAGCGACGACGAGATCGCGGCGGTGGCGAACTACGTGACAGCGCGGTTCGGCGCGAAGGGCTCGAAGCTGACGGCGAAGGATGTTGCGGAGTTGCGGGAGCAGACGGCGGAGTAATTCTCGCGCCGACTGACGCTGCACCCTCTCCCCTTGCAGGAGAGGGTGGCTTCGCGAAGCGAAGCCGGGTAAGGGGTTGTCTCCACGCGTCCAACTCGCATTTGAATTCGCGGAAGCGACCCCTCATCCGGCGCTTCGCGCCACCTTCTCCCACAAGGGGAGAAGGTGCAGCGGGATCTGCCGCTGCAATTCAGCTCAGCCAGAATTTCGGCGTCGTCGGCTCCAGCCTGCCGCCGGCGCGCACCGGCCCAATACGGAGCGCAAGCCCCGTCGCGTCATCCGTCTCGACCGCAACGCCGCTGAGCGTCGCAGCGCCCGCTGCCGGCTCGAAGCGGCCTGAGGGGATCCCGGAGGTGAACCTGCGCAACGGCTCCTCCTTCTGCATGCCGATGATGGAATCGTAGTCGCCGGTCATGCCGGCATCGGTCATGTAGGCGGTGCCGCCCGACAGGATCTGGTGGTCGGCGGTCGGCACATGGGTGTGGGTGCCGACGACGAGGCTGGCGCGGCCGTCGCAGAAGAAGCCGATGCCCTGCTTCTCGCTGGTCGCCTCGCAATGGAAGTCGACGACGATGGCGTCCGCGGCAATGCCGAGCGGGCAGGCGCCGAGCTCGCGCTCGAGGGCCGCGAAGGGATCGTCGAACGGGGTCATGAAGACGCGGCCCAAAGCGTTGACGACGAGCGCGTGCTTGCCGTTCTTGGTCTCGACCAACGCGGCGCCACGGCCGGGCGTCCCGCGCGGATAGTTCGCCGGCCGCACCAGGCGCTCCGCGCGCTCGATGAACACCAGTGCTTCGCGCTGATCCCAGGAGTGATTGCCGAGCGTCACCGCGTCGGCGCCGGCGTCGAGAAACTCCTGATAGATCGCTTCCGTGATGCCGAAGCCGCCGGCGGAATTCTCGCCGTTGACGACGACGAAATCGAGCGACCAGTCCTTGACCATGCCAGGCAGATATTCGGCGATGGCATTGCGCCCGGCACGGCCGACGACATCACCCACGAAGAGAATGCGCAACTTCAGAACTCCGGAAATCGAATACGTCCGATTCCGTTAGCACATAATCCAGCGCCACGTCGTGGGCTAGTGCCGGAACCGCCTTGATCTCCTGCGCTGCAAAAGCGAGCCCGATGCCGACGATGGTCTTGGTTTTTCGCAGATGCGCGAAGGTGTGGTCGTAGTGCCCCGCGCCATAGCCGATGCGATGGCCGAGACGATCGAAGGCAGCGAGCGGCGTCAGCATGATGTCGGGAATGACTTCAGCGGCCCCAGGCGACGGCTCGGGAATGCCGAGCGGGCCGAGCATCAGGCGATCGTTCGGATGGAAGATGCGGAAGATCAGCGCCTGGCCCCGCGCAGTGACGCAAGGCAGCGCAAGCCTGGCACCCTGCTCGGCGAGCTTCTTCAGCAGCGGCATCGGATCGATCTCGCTGCGGATCGGCGAATAGCCCGATACGATGCTGCCAGGCAGAAGCTGGAATGGCAGCCCGCGCTTGGCGAGCTTGGCGGCGGCGGCGATGCGTTTCTTTTCGCTCAGCGCATCGCGCGCCGCGAGGGCTTTGGCACGGAGTTCGGCTTTGGTGTTGGTCATGCGCGCTTGCTCCGAAGGCTGAGCCTTGCTCCGCCGTCATCACCCGCCTTGTGCGCCCTTGCGCACTGGGGCGGGTGATCCAGTATTCCAGAGACGCCAATGCAAAAACCTCGACAGCGCGGCGTACTGGATGCCCCGCCTGCGCGGGGCATGACACCGAAATCAAACCGCGAGCGTGTCGGGGACGCAATTTCGACAGGCACGAACCAGAAGGAAGAAAAACAAAAGTGCGAAGCCGCGAACGCCGTTGAAGCACTCGATCCCGGAGTTCCCTACGAAAGTAGGTGGGCACCATATGTCCGAGCCCACGGGCCCGGCCAGGGACAGTTCCCTAAAGGATCGATAAGGCCCCGGGGATAATGGCTCCTGACGCGCGTCGCAGCCCCGCTTGGGCAATGTAACAACGATGCTGACGAATCGCCAGCCCGGTGAAGGGTCAGCCGATGGCGATCCCGTTGCCGACGGTGCGGTTCAGGACCTGGGTCGACTTCTCGATGCGCTCGGCGGCAGAGTTCAGTGCGTTCACGACCGCGGTCTGGGTCAACCGGGCGCGCTCGACGGCGGCGTTGCGGAAATCCCGCAGTTCGGTCAGCTCCTGCTCCATGGTCCGGATGCGGTTGCCGGCATCGACCAGTTCGTCGCAGACGGTCAGCGCCGCCATCACGGTGAGCCTGGCATCACCGATCTCGCCGAACTTTCCGCGCAGCGACTGAATCCGCGTCTCCAGGCTTTCAGCCAGCTTGAGCAGCCGCACCTCCTGGCCTTCCTCGCAGGCCATGCGGTATTGCCGGCCGTTGATGGTGACGTTGATGTGGCTCATCCGTCCTCTCCGGTATCGAGCACCGAACGTATCGTGACGATCGCGGAATCCAGCCGATCGGAGATCTCGCGGCTGGAGCGCTCGAGCTTGCGTGCCTTCACCAGCGCGCCGTCGAGCTCGTCGGCAAGCCGCGAGCGGTCCGCGCCGAGCGCCTGAATCCGCGCCGCGAGCTCGTTCTCGTCGCGATCGGCATCGCGCCGCCGCTCCACCGCGCTTTCGAGCGAGTCGAGCGCCGCCATGAGCCTGCGGGTCGCGATCTCGATCTCGACGGCCGAGGACTCGGTCATGGCAGAGCTGTTGGATACGCGATCGTTCATGCAGTCAGCGGCGGAACCTGTGGCCTTGCCCTTGGAGTTTTCCTTTGGGCTTTTCCTGGGGCTTGCCGTCCGGCAAAAGACTCGGTTCGGCAAGCGGTTAGAAGCAGAAATTTACGTGGCAAGCTAGGGAATCGCAACGCCGCCGCGAAACCTATGCACTGCTAAGCAACTTTTGCGGCCAAACCGGCGTTTGATTGCCTTGGCCTGTCGGAACCGAGATGCTATCCCAGCCGCGACCCCAGCGGCCGAAAGGCTCCTTCCGGCGCGGCCAAATCCAGCCACAAGCGCCTC
Source organism: Bradyrhizobium sp. 45 (assembly GCF_023073155.1). Taxonomy (NCBI): domain Bacteria; kingdom Pseudomonadati; phylum Pseudomonadota; class Alphaproteobacteria; order Hyphomicrobiales; family Nitrobacteraceae; genus Bradyrhizobium; species Bradyrhizobium sp. 45. The sequence continues at coordinate 9,449 of NZ_JADPIX010000155.1, forward strand.
ATTTCAGACGGATTTTCAGACATGACGCAGGTCGATCACAACCGTATGGCCAATGCGATCCGCGGCCTTGCCATGGACGGCGTCGAGAAGGCGAAATCGGGTCATCCGGGCCTGCCGATGGGCGCCGCCGACATGGCGACCGTGCTGTTCACGCAATTCCTGAAATTCGACGTCGCCGCGCTGGACTGGCCGGACCGCGACCGCTTCGTGCTCTCGGCCGGGCACGGCTCGATGCTGATCTATTCGCTGCTGTATCTGATCGGCAGCCCAGAGATGACGATCGACCAGCTCAAGGACTTTCGCCAGTTGGGATCGCTGACACCCGGACATCCCGAGCACGGCCACACCAAGGGCATCGAGACCACCACCGGTCCGCTCGGCCAGGGCATTTCCACCGCCGTCGGCATGGCGCTCGCCGAGAAGATGCTCGCCGCCGAGTTCGGCAAGAAGATTGTCGATCACCATACCTATGTGATCGCTTCCGACGGCGATTTGATGGAAGGCGTGTCGCAGGAAGCGATCGCGTTGGCCGGGCACTGGAAGCTCAACAAGCTGATCGTGCTCTATGACGACAACGGCATTTCGATCGACGGTCCGACCTCGCTTTCCGACTCCGTCGACCAGGTGAAGCGGTTCAAGTCGGCGGGCTGGGCCGCCGAAAAGATCGACGGCCACGACCAGGCCGCAATCGCCGCCGCGATCACGCGCGCGCAGAAATCAAACAAGCCGACGCTGATCGCCTGCCGCACCACCATCGGCTTCGGCGCCCCGCATAAGGCCGGCACCAACAAGGTGCACGGCGAAGCGCTCGGCGCCGACGAGCTCAAGGCCGCCAAGGAAAATCTCGGCATTTCGCTGGAGCCGTTCTCGGTGCCCGACGACGTGCTCAAGGCCTGGCGCGCGGCCGGCAGCCGCGGCGCGGCGGCACGACAGGAATGGGAAGCAAGGCTCGGTGAACTCGGCAGCCGCAAGCGCGCCGAGTTCGAGCGTCGCCTGCGCCACGAGCGCCCGGCCGCGCTCGCGAAGGCGGTGCGCGCCTACAAGAAGGAGCTGCTGGAAAAGCCGATGAATGCGGCGACCCGCAAATCCTCCGAAGCCGTGATCGAAGTGATTGCCGGCGCGATGCCGATGGAATTTCTGGCGGGCTCGGCCGACCTCACCGGCTCCAACAACAACAAGGCGAAGTCCGCAACCGCGTTCTCGGCCAAGACGCCGAAGGGCCGCTTCATCCATTACGGCATCCGCGAGCACGGCATGTGCGCGGCGATGAACGGCATCTTCCTGCACGGTGGTTTTGCGCCGAACGGCGCGACCTTCCTGGTGTTCACCGATTATGCGCGGCCCGCGATGCGGCTCGCCGCATTGATGGGGACCGGGGTCGTTTATGTCATGACCCACGATTCCATCGGCCTCGGCGAAGACGGCCCGACCCACCAGCCGGTCGAGCATCTCTCAGCACTTCGCGCCATTCCCAACATGCGCGTGTTCCGTCCGTGCGATTCCATCGAGGTTGCCGAGTGCTGGGAGCTCGCGCTCAACCGCATCGACGGCCCGACAGTCTTGGCGCTGACCCGTCAGAACCTGCCGCAACTGCGCACCACCGCACCGAACGAGAGCCCCTGCCGGTTCGGTGCCTACGAGCTGGTGGCCGCCCAGGGCGAAGCCAAGGCGACGCTGTTCGCCTCGGGCTCCGAAGTGGAGATGGCCGTGGCCGCCCAGAAGCAGCTCGCCGAGCGCGGCATTCCGACCCGGGTGGTTTCGGTTCCCTCGCTCGAGCTCCTGCTAGCGCAACCAAAGGAGCGCCGCGACGAGATCATCGGCAATGCCCCCATCAAGGTCGCAATCGAGGCCGCCGTGCGCTGGGGCTGGGACGCCGTGATCGGCCAGGATGGCGAGTTTATCGGCATGCACTCCTTCGGCGCCAGCGCCCCTCTCAACAAGGTATTCCAGCACTTTGGCATTACCGCCGAGGCCGCGGTTAACGCCGTTCTGAAACGCGTTTCCTGAGAGTTGAGATTACCGAAAAAAAGGACTACCTAACGTCCCATATGATCAAGCCCCGCCCGGCCGAACCGGGCGTCCGCCCTAAAAAAACCCTCGCAGGCGCGCTAGCGCGTTGTGCGGGATGACAACGGTCATTGAAGGAGACGAAACATGGCAGTCCGCGTCGGAATCAACGGTTTTGGCCGCATCGGCCGCAACATTCTGCGGGCCATCGCTGAGTCCGGCCGCAAGGACATCGAGGTCGTCGGCATCAACGACCTCGGCCCGGTCGAGACCAACGCCCATCTGCTTCGCTTCGACAGCGTCCATGGCCGTTTCCCCGGCACCGTGACCGTCGATGGCGACACGATCAGCCTCGGTGGCAACAAGATCAAGGTGACCGCCGAGCGCGATCCCTCGAAGCTGCCCTGGAAAGATCTCGGCATCGACATCGCGATGGAATGCACCGGCATCTTCACCTCGAAGGACAAGGCCTCCGCGCATCTGACTGCCGGCGCCAAGCGCGTTCTCGTTTCTGCGCCCGCCGACGGCGCCGACGCCACCATCGTCTACGGCGTCAACCACGACACGCTGACCCGGGAACATCTGGTCGTCTCCAACGGCTCCTGCACCACCAACTGTCTTGCGCCGATCGCCAAGGTGCTGAACGACCTCGTCGGCATCGAGACCGGCTTCATGACCACGATCCACGCCTATACCGGCGACCAGCCGACTCTCGACACCATGCACAAGGATCTCTATCGCGGCCGCGCGGCTGCGATGTCGATGATCCCGACCTCGACCGGCGCCGCCAAGGCGATCGGCCTCGTGCTGCCGGAACTGAAGGGCAAGCTCGACGGCGTCGCGATCCGCGTGCCGACCCCGAACGTCTCGGTCGTCGATCTCAAGATCGTGGCCAAGCGCGCCACCGATCCGAAGGAAATCAACGAGGCGATGAAGCGTGCCTCCGAGCAGCAGCTCAAGGGCATTCTCGGCTACACCACCGCGCCGAACGTCTCGATCGACTTCAACCACGACCCGCACTCCTCGACATTCCACATGGACCAGACCAAGGTGCAGAACGGCACGCTGGTGCGCGTGATGTCCTGGTACGACAACGAGTGGGGCTTCTCGAATCGTATGGCGGATACCGCCGTCGCGATGTCGAAGGTGATCTAACTCCGCTCTCGTGTCCCGGACGCGACGTAGCGTGAAGCGCTGCGTCGCAGAGCCGGGGCCCGTTTAACTAACCGCGGGACTCGCCGCAATTTGGGTCCCGGTTCTGCACGGCGGCACTACGCGCCGCGGTGCGCCCGGGACAAGGGCCTCCGATGACGAAATCATTCCGCACCCTCGACGACGTCGATGTGAAGGGCAAGCGCGTGCTGCTGCGCGTTGACCTCAACGTGCCCATGGAGAACGGCCGCGTCAGCGACGCAACCCGGCTCGAGCGCGTCGCGCCGACCATCACCGAAATCTCGGACAAGGGTGGCAAGGTCATCCTGCTCGCGCATTTCGGCCGGCCGAAAGGGCGCGATGCCAAGGACTCGCTCAAGCCCGTGGCCGAGGCGCTGTCGAAGGTGGTGAAGAAGCCCGTCGCCTTCGCCGACGACTGCATCGGCGAGCCCGCGGTCAAGGCCGTTGCCGGCTTGAAGGACGGTGACATCCTCTGTCTCGAAAACACCCGCTTCCACAAAGAGGAAGAGAAGAACGATCCGGCCTTTGTCGCGGAGCTCGCAAAACTCGGCGACATCTGGGTCAATGACGCGTTCTCGGCCGCGCACCGCGCCCACGCCTCGACCGAAGGCCTCGGCCACAAGCTGCCCGCCTATGCCGGCCGCACCATGCAGGCCGAATTGGTCGCGCTGGAGAAGGCGCTGGGCTCACCGACCAAGCCTGTCATCGCTATCATCGGCGGCGCCAAGGTCTCGACCAAGATCGACCTGCTCGAAAACCTCGTGACTAAGGTCGACGCGCTCGTGATCGGCGGCGGCATGGCCAACACCTTCCTGCACGCCCAGGGCGTCGGCATCGGCAAGTCGCTGGCCGAGAAGGATCTCGCCGCGACCGCGTTGCGCATCATGGAAAAGGCCGAAGCCGCCAACTGCGCCATCATCCTGCCGGTCGACGCTACCGTCGCCTATCATTTCGCGGCCAACGCGCCGTCGCACGCCTATGGCCTCGACGCGATCCCGGCCGACGGCATGATCCTCGACGTCGGTCCGCAGTCGATCGCACGTGTCCATGCCGCGATCGACGATGCGGCGACGCTGGTCTGGAACGGACCGCTCGGTGCCTTCGAGATGCAGCCGTTCGACCGCGGCACGATGTCCGCCGCCAAGCATGCCGCCGAGCGCACCAGGGCCAAGAAGCTGATCTCGATCGCGGGCGGCGGCGACACCGTCGCGGCTCTCAACCAGGCCCATGTGGCCGGTCAGTTCACCTATGTCTCGACCGCCGGTGGCGCATTTCTTGAATGGATGGAAGGCAAGCCCCTGCCCGGCGTCGAAGTTCTGCGCACCAAGTAATCGGTCGGCAAGTCGTCAGCCGCCTTCAAGCAGTGGCCTTGCAGGCCCAAACGGGAGAAAAACACAGATGGCTCGGATCACGTTGCGTCAATTGCTCGACCATGCGGCGGAGAACGATTACGGCGTCCCGGCCTTCAACATCAACAACATGGAGCAGGCGCTGGCGATCATGGACGCGGCCAACCAGGTCGACGCGCCCGTCATCATCCAGGCCTCGCGCGGTGCGCGCTCCTACGCCAACGACGTCATGCTCAAGCACATGATGGACGCGGTGACCGAGATCTACCCGCACATCCCGGTCTGCGTGCATCTCGACCACGGCAACGAGCCGGCCACCTGCATGACCGCGATCCAGGCCGGCTTCACCTCGGTGATGATGGACGGCTCGCTCAAGGCCGACGGCAAGACCCCCGGTGACTGGGGCTACAATGTCGGCGTCACCAAGACCGTAACCGACATGGCCCATCTCGGCGGCATCTCGGTCGAGGGCGAGCTTGGCGTGCTCGGCTCGCTCGAGACCGGCATGGGCGACAAGGAAGACGGCCACGGCGCCGAGGGCAAGCTCAGCCACGACCAACTCCTGACCAATCCGGATGAAGCCGTGAAGTTCGTCCAGGAGACCCAGGTCGACGCGCTCGCGATCGCGATGGGGACGTCTCACGGTGCCTACAAATTCACCCGCAAACCCGACGGCGACATCCTCGCCATGAACGTGATCGAGGAGATCCACCGCAAGCTGCCGAACATGCATCTCGTCATGCACGGCTCCTCCTCGGTGCCGCAGGACCTCCAGGACATCATCAACGCCTATGGCGGCAAGATGAAGCCGACCTGGGGCGTGCCTGTTGCCGAGATCCAGCGCGGCATCAAGAACGGCGTGCGCAAGATCAACATCGACACCGACAACCGCATGGCGATGACCGGCCAGATCCGGAAAGTGCTCAAGGACAATCCCGAAGAGTTCGATCCGCGCAAGTACCTGAAGCCCGCGATGGAAGCGATGACCAGGCTGTGCAAGCAGCGGCTCCAGGAATTCAATACCGCGGGCCAAGCCTCCAAGATCAAGAAGGTGCTGACCACGGCCGAGATGGCCAAGCGCTACGCCAAGGGCGAGCTCGCCCCGAAGGTGGCGTAAGCTGCTCTATCCTTCCCCTCTCCCCGCCCTTCGCGGGGAGAGGGTTGGGGTGAGGGGCTCTCTCGGCAGATGAGATGACTGCGGGACCTGTACCCCCCTCACCCGGATCGCAAGGGCGATCCGACCTCTCCCCGAAGCGGGGCGAGGTGAAGAGTCGCCCGGCCGGCCCAACGCTGCCCCAGCCCTTACCCTGCGACGAACGTTAACTCGGCATTTGCCCGAGAACGGTCTATTTTCACCGGCAAGGGCAGAATCGTTTTGGGAGGACATCTCGATGAATCTGACTGAGCTGAACAGGATCGCGACCGCCCTGGTCGCGCCCGGCAAGGGCATCCTTGCCGCCGACGAATCCTCCGGCACCATCAAGAAGCGTTTCGACGCGATCGGCGTGGAATCGACCGAAGAGAACCGCCGCGACTATCGCGAGATGCTGTTCCGCTCGAACGAAGCCATGAGCCGCTACATCTCCGGCGTCATCCTCTATGACGAGACGATCTGGCAGAACGCGAAGGACGGCACGCCCCTGGTCAAGCTGATCGAGAGCAGCGGCGCCATCCCCGGGATCAAGGTCGACGAAGGCACCCAAGCCCTGCCGATGTGTCCGGGCGAGCTCGTCACCGTCGGGCTCGACAAGCTCGCCGAACGGCTGAAGAAATATCACGAGCGCGGCGCACGCTTCGCCAAATGGCGCGCGGTGATCGACATCGGCAGTGGCATCCCTTCCATGACTGCGATCAGCGTCAACGCCCACGCGCTGGCGCGCTACGCAGCGCTGTGCCAGGCCGCGCAGATCGTGCCGATCGTCGAACCCGAAGTGTTGATGGACGGCGATCACGACATCGATCGCTGCTATGAGGTGACGAGCCGTGTGCTCAACAAGACGTTTCAGGAATTGCGCGTGCAGCGCGTCGCGCTCGAGGGCATGGTGCTGAAGCCGAACATGGCCATCTCCGGCAAGAAGTGCGCGAAGCAGGCTTGCGTCGAGGAGGTCGCGGAGAAGACGATACGGCTGCTCAAGGCGTGCGTGCCCGCGGCGGTGCCCGGCATCGCCTTCCTCTCCGGCGGCCAATCGGATGAAGAGGCAACGGCGCATCTCAACGCCATGCACAAGCTCGGCCCGCTGCCCTGGGGCCTGACCTTCTCCTATGGTCGCGCACTCCAGGCCGCGCCGCAGAAGGCCTGGTCAGGCAAGGCCGAGAACGTCGCGGCCGGACAAAGCGCATTCAGTCACCGCGCGCGCATGAATGGCCTCGCCTGCAAAGGCGAATGGCAAAGCAGCCTGGAACAGAAAGCGGCCTAGATCTTGTCGAACAAATCTCCTCCGCCGCGCCCGGCGCCGCGCCTTTATCTCGCGACGCCTGTCGTCGACGATCCCGCTTCGCTCCTGGCCGAGCTGCCCGGCCTGCTCGCCGCCGCCGATGTCGCGGCCGTGCTGCTGCGGCTGAAGCAGACCGATCAGCGCACCATGATCTCGCGGATCAAGGCCTTGGCGCCGCCGGCTCAGAAAGCGGGCGCGGCGCTGCTTGTCGATGGCCATCCTGAGCTCGTCGCACGCGGCGGCGCCGACGGCGCGCATCTGCCCGGCATCGCCGCGCTGAAAGAGGCGCTGCCATCGCTGAAGCCCGATCGCATCGCGGGCGTTGGCGGGCTGACGACGCGGCACCATTCGATGGATGCGGGCGAGATTGGCGCGGATTACGTGCTGTTCGGCGAACCCGACGCAAAGGGCCAGCGGCCGTCGTCGCAAGCGATCGCTGAGCGGCTGGACTGGTGGGCCGAGCTGTTCGAACCGCCCTGCGTCGGCTTTGCCATCTCGCTGGAGGAGGCCCACGAATTCGCCGCCAGCGGCGCCGATTTCGTGCTGGTGGGCGACTTCATCTGGGCCGATCCGCGCGGACCCAAGGCTGCGCTGATCGAGGCCGACGCTGCGATCAAGAAGGCTCATGCGACTGCGCTTGCAGACCAGGAGCACGGCTAGCGCCCGACATGAAGCTCCCGCGCATCATCATGCTGGCCACGCTGCTGCTGACGGCGCCCGCGGCCGCGCAGCTCCAGATCACGCCGCCGGTGGCAACGCCGGGCGCTTCGGCCGAGAAAACCAAAGACAAGCCGAAGGCCACGCCGCACACCATCACCAAGAAGAAGGAAGCGCCGCCGGCACCCAAACCTTCAGCCTCCCCGAAACCTTCCGCTTCCCCAAAGCCTGCTCCGGCCGCGACCGTGATTCCGGCGCCGCCGACCGACAACCCCAACGTCGATCTGGTGTACGGCGCCTATCAGCGCGGCCAGTACAAGACCGCCTTCGAACTCGCCACGGCCCGTGCCGAAACCGGCGATGCCAAAGCGATGACCATGCTGGGTGAGCTCTATTCCAACGCCATGGGCATCCGACGCGACTACACCAAGGCGCTGCAATGGTACAAGCGCGCCTCCGACGCCGGAGACCGCGAGGCGATGTTCGCGCTCGCCATGCTGAGGATGACCGGCCGCGGCGGCCCGGTCGACAAAAATGAGGCGGTCAAGCTGATGGCGTCCGCCGCCAAGCTCGGCGAACCCAAGGCGGCCTATAATCTCGCGCTGCTCTATCTCGACGGCCAGACCCTGCCGCAGGACGTCAAGCGCTCCGCCGAGCTGCTGCGCCAGGCGGCTGATGCCGGCCTGCCCGAGGCGCAATACGCGCTCGCGACCTTCTACAAGGAAGGCACTGGCGTGCCGAAGGATTTGGAACGGGCGGTGCGTCTGCTCCAGGTCGCCACGCTGACCGACAATGTCGATGCCGAGGTCGAATACGCCATCGCGCTGTTCAACGGCACCGGCACGCCGAAGAACCAGCCGGCGGCCGTCGCCCTGCTCCGCAAGGCGTCCCGCCAGGGCAGCGCGATCGCGCAGAACCGGCTGGCCTGGGTGCTGATCAACGGCATGGGCACGGCCGTGGACAAGGTCGAAGGCTTCAAGTGGCATCTGGTGGCCAAGACCTCCGGCAAGGGCGATCCGGAGCTGGACAAGCAATTGTCCGATTTGCCGGCCGAGGACCGGGCCAAGGCCGAGGCCGCCGCCAGGAAATGGCTCGGGGCCAAATGACTTGACGTTGAGGCCCCCGCAGGGCACCCCATCCCTCAAACAGGCGCGATTTCGCGCCATTTCCCCCGATCAAGACCGGAAGCTCATGCTATATTCCGCAACTATCAACGTCATGGTCAAGGCCGCGCGCCGCGCCGGCCGCAGCCTCAAGCGCGATCTCGGCGAGATCGAGCATCTCCAGGTCTCGCTGAAGGGACCGGCGAATTTCGTCTCGCTGGCCGACAAGCGCGCCGAGGAGATCCTCTACCAGGACCTCGCCAAGGCGCGGCCCGGCTACGGCTTCATCGGCGAGGAAGGCGGAACGCGCGAGGGCTCCGACAAGAGCCACACCTGGATCGTCGATCCGCTCGACGGCACCACCAACTTCCTGCACGGCATCCCGCAATTCGCGATCTCGATCGGGCTTTCGCGCGAGGGCACGATCATCGCCGGCGTGATCTACAATCCCGCCAATGACGAGCTCTACATCGCCGAGCGCGGCAAGGGCGCCTTCCTCAACGACCAGCGGCTGCGCGTGGCCGGCCGCCGTCAGCTCAACGAATGCGTGGTGGCCTGCGGCCTGCCTCATATCGGCCGCGGCGACCACGAGGAATTCCGTCGCGAGATGACCGCGATGCAGGAGCGCGTCGCCGGCCTGCGCCGCTTCGGCGCCGCCTCGCTCGACTTGGCCTTCGTCGCCGCCGGCCGCCTCGACGGCTACTGGGAGCGCAATTTGCAATCCTGGGACATCGCGGCGGGTCTGATCATGCTGCGCGAGGCGGGCGGAACGATCACCGACATCGATACGCCGGGCGACGCGCTGGTGACAGGCAATGTCGTGTGCGGGAATGAATACGTGCACGGGGAATTGGTGAAGATCTTGCGGAAGTAGGCCGCAGCAGCACGACGGCTCGATCGACGACGGTTAGGAATCGTCGTCCTCATCGTCCTCGTCGGCTTCGTCGTCGCGATATTCACCGCCGATGGTCAGGCCCTCGATCGCCGTGGCGCCTTTCGACTTGATCACCCGGCGGAGCGGGACCGAACTCTCGCTTCGCAGTGCGTCCATCAACTGTTCCGAATGGGTGACAATCCAGATGTCGGCGCGGCGCGATGCCTTGGCGATGAGCCGGGCCAGCGGCGCAAGCAGCGACGGATGCAGGCTGGTCTCGGGTTCGTTCAGCGCAATGAACGGCGGCAGCCGATAGCCCATGAATACCGCGAGCAGGCAGATGTATTTCAGCGTCCCGTCGGATAGTTCATGAGCCCTGAACGGCCGCGGCATATCCGGCAATTGCAGATCGAATTCACACCTGCCATTTTCTTCCCATGCGCGGAGTTCGGCACCCGGGAATGCATCCTGGATCGCGTCCTGCAGGTCGTCGGCGTCTTCCCGAATGACATAGAGGGTCGCCAGGGTGGCAGCCAGATCGATGCCATCGGCGCTGAGCGAGGGCGTTGCGATCGCCAGACAAGGCTTTCGTATCGGTGACGCCGGATCAGTGCGAAAGTCATGATAGAATCGCCAGCCCAGCATTGCATTTCTGATCAGGTCGATTTCCGGGCATTGCTTGCCATCGGAAAAAGCCGCAAGCGCGGTCTCTGACGGCAGCACCGCATCCTTGTGAGCGTTCCAGGCGCCACTCTCGCCGCGGACGCTGATGAGCGAATTGATCCGCTCCATCAGCTTGACCGTGCGTTTGCCGCGCGTCGTTTCGATCGTTTCGGCCTTGATCATCGGCTCGCCGGAAAATGCCGCCTGAAGCGGGCTGGGAAATCCGAGCTCGATGGAATATCTCATGCCGTCGAATGTCGCCGACAGCCGCAGCCGCCCGTCTTCGCCTCGCTTGCGTATGCCGGACCAGCAGACCGAATTCAAACCGCCTTCATCGGCGATCGTGCGGGTGATCTGACCGGTCGCCGCGTCGCGCAACAGCGACAAGGACTTGTAGAGATTGGACTTGCCGACTCCATTTTCGCCGACGAACACCGACAGGGGATGGATGGGTATGGAGAGCCGCCGAATGGAGCGATAGTTCGAGATCGCAATGTCGGTCGGACGCATCACATGCTCTCAATCGGCGGGCTATCTCCGCATTCGCAGTAAGGTGCGAATACGATGTTTCAATCCAGGGGTGCAGTCTGGATTGAGGCCTCCGAGAAATCAAGCCGACCGATCCGGCGTTCAATGGCCGACTCTCACCAGCGCAAACCCGACGGTCATCATCCGCGAAGGCGGATGATCCAGTATTCCAGAGACGCCGCTCGGATACGGAAAGGCCGCGGGGTACGGCATGCCCCGCCTGCGCGGGGCATGACACCTCACCTTACAGCTCGGCCGGCGCCGGCGGCCCGTACATCTCGCCCTGCTTCGCCGCCTTCTCCCGATCCCCGCCCAGCACGCGCTGCACCGAGACGAAGAACACCGGCACCATCAGCAGCGCCAGGATCACTACCGCGATCATGCCGCCCATCACGACACTGCCGAGCGCCTGCTGGCTGGCGCCGCCGGCGCCATGGGCGATGGCCATCGGCAGCACGCCGCAGATGAAGGCAAGGCCGGTCATCAGGATCGGGCGGAAGCGCAGGCGGCAGGCCTCGATGGTGGCGTCCACCAGCGGCTTGCCTTCTTTCCGCAGATCCTTGGCGAACTCGATGATCAGGATCGCGTCCTTGGCCGCAAGGCCAATGATGGTGATCAGGCCGACGGTGAAATAGACGTCGTTGGGCAGGCCGCGCAGCATCGCCGCGACCACCGCGCCGACGATGCCGAGCGGCACGGTGAGCAGCACCGCGAGCGGAATGGTCCAGCTCTCGTAAAGCGCGGCCAGACACAGGAACACCACGAATACCGAGAGCCCGAGCAGGAACGGCGCCTGCGAGCCCGACAGCTTCTCCTGGAGCGACTGCCCGGTCCATTCATAGCCGAAGCCGCGCGGCAGCTTGCCGGCAAGCCGTTCCATCTCCGCGATGGCATCGCCCGAGGTGAAGCCGGGTTTCGCCTCGCCCGAGATGCGCACCGCCGGATAATAATTGAAGCCGGCGATCTGCGTCGGTCCGCGCGCCCATTCCACGGTGGTAAAGGACGAGAACGGCACGAGCTGGCCGCGGCTGTTCTTGACGTTGTAGTTGAGGATGTCCTCGGTCCGCATGCGGTCGCGGGCATCGGCCTGCACCACGACACGCTGCATGCGGCCGCGGTTCGGGAAGTCGTTGATGTAGTTCGAGCCGAGATTGGTCGAGATCGTATTGTTGATGTCCTCGAAGGTGACGCCGAAGGCGCCCGCCTTTTCGCGGTCGATCACGAGATTGACCACGCCGGCCTCGGGCAGGCCCTCGACATAGACCTTCTGCAGCACAGCGCTCGCATTGGCCTCCGCGATCAACTGATCGGCGGCGCGCATCAAGGCCGGATAACCCTTCTGGCCGCGGTCCTGGAGACGGAACGAGAAGCCCGAGGAGTTGCCGAGATTGTCGATTGGCGGCGGCTGCAGCGCGGAGATTTTTGCGTCGCGGATCGACGACGACAAATCGCGGTTGATGTCGGCGACGATCGCGGCCGCAGAATCCTTCGGCCCGCGTTCCGACCAGTCCTTCAGGGTGATGAAGGCCTGCGCGGTGTTCATGCCCTGGCCGGAGAAGCTGAAGCCGGTGAGGAAGGTGACGTTGTCGACGCCCGGACGCTGCGCCAGGTATTTCTCCACTTTCTCGATCACCGCCTCGGTTCGGCCGTAGGACGAGTCCGACGGCGTCTGCACGTCGGTGGTGACGAAGCCCTGGTCGTCGACGGGCAGGAAGCCGCCGGGCAGATTGACGAAGGCCCAGGACAGGCCGGCGAGCAGCGCGACATAGACCAGCATCAAGCGGCCGGTGCGCTTCAGCGAGAAGCCGACGGTGCGGGAATATCCCTCCTTGCTGCCGTCGAGCATGCGGTTGAACCAGCCGAACACGCCCTTCTTGGCATGGCCATGACCGGCCGCGACGGGCTTGAGCAGCGTCGCACACAGTGCCGGCGTCAGCGACAGCGCGAGGAAGGCCGAGAAGCCGATCGCGGCGACCATGGTCACGGAGAACTGGCGGTAGATGATGCCGACCGAGCCCGGGAAGAACGCCATCGGCACGAACACGGCCATCAAGACCAGCGTGATGCCGATGATGGCGCCGGTGATCTGCGACATCGCTTTCCGCGTCGCTTCCTTGGGCGGCAGCCCCTCCTCGGCCATGATGCGCTCGACGTTCTCGACTACGACGATGGCATCGTCGACGAGGATGCCGACGGCGAGCACCATGCCGAACATCGAGAGCATGTTGATGGAATAGCCGGCGAGCAGCAGCGTGGTACAGGCGCCCAGCAGCGCCACCGGCACCACGATGGTCGGAATGATGGTGTAGCGGATGTTCTGCAGGAACAGGAACATCACCACGAACACCAGCACGATGGCTTCGACCAGCGTCGACAACACCTTCTTGATCGAGGCCTCGACCACGGGCGTGATGTTGTATGGAATCTCGTAGCCGATATTGGCCGGGAAGAAGCGAGACAGCTCCTTCATCTTCTCTTCGACGGCGCTCGCGGTCGCCAGCGCATTGCCGGTCGGCGACATCAGCACGGAAAGACCGGCGGTCGGCTTGCCATCGAGACGGGTGTTGAACTGGTAGCTGAGGCCGCCGACCTCGATCCGCGCGACATCGCGCAGCCGCACGGTCGACCCGTCGGCATTGGCGCGCAGGATGATGGTACCGAATTCATCCGGGGACGAGAGCTGGCCCTTGACCAGCACCAGCGCGGAGGTGCGCTGGGTCGAGGTCGACGGCTCGGCGCCGATGCTGCCCGAAGCGACCTGCGCGTTCTGCGCGGCAATGGCCTTGTTGACGTCGTCGGCGGTCAGGCCATAGCCGACCAGCTTTGCCGGGTCGACCCAGACGCGCAGGCTACGTTCCGTCGAATACAGCGTGGCGCGGCCGACGCCGGGGATGCGGCGGATCTCGCCCAGCACGTTACGGATCATGAAGTCGCCCAGGCCGACCTCATCCAGGCTGCCGTCGGTCGAGTTCAGCGTGATGATCTGGAGCACCGCGCTGGAGGCTTCCTCGATCAGAATGCCCTGCTGGATCACCGCGCGCGGCAGCCGCGCCTCGACGCGCTTGATGCGGTTCTGCACCTCGACCGAGGCGGCGCTGGTATCGGTGCCCGGCACGAAATTGGCGATGATCTCGACCTGGCCGAGCGAGTCGCTGGTCGATTCGAAATTGAGGATGCCGGAGGCGCCGTTGAGCTCCTCCTCGATCAGCCGCGTGACGCTGTTGTAGAGGTTCTCGGGCGAGGCACCGGGATAGCTGGTCGAGATCGAGATCGAGGGCGGCGCGATGATCGGGTACTGCGCGATCGGCAACAGCGGAATCGAAATTGCGCCGACCAGACAGATGAACAGCGCGACGACCCAGGCGAAGATCGGCCTGTCGATGAAGAAGCTCGCCATGGTCTATTACCGCATCAGCTTCTGGGCGTGCCGGTTGTCGGCGGTCGCATCCGCTTCCGACCAGGATTGCGGCTTGACCTTGTCGCCGGCGGCGAACTTCTGGAAGCCTTCGACCACGACCTTGTCGCCAGCCTTCAGGCCGTCGGTGACGAACCAGATGCCGTCCTGCACCGAACCGGTGCGCACCGGCTGCACCGAGATGCGATTGTCGTCCTTGACGACGAACACCTCGCTGCCGCCGCCGCCATTGCGCTGAATCGCCTGCTGCGGCACGGCGATCGCATCGCTATCGAGACCCTGGTCGATGCGGACGCGGACATACATGCCCGGCAGCAGCTCGCGCTTCGGATTGCGGAACTCACCACGCAAGGTCACCTGACCGGTATTGGCGTCGACCTTGGCATCCGAAAACAGCAACTTGCCGTCGAGCGAGTAGAGGGTGTTGTCGTCGAGCACGAGATGCACCTTGGCGGCGTCGGGCGCGATGCGCTCGAGGTCACCGCTCTCGAAGGCGCGGCGGAGCTGGTTGAGCTCGTTCACCGACTGGGTGAAATCCGCATAGATCGGATCGAGCTGCTGAATGGTGGCCAGATTGGTCTCGTTCTGGACCGCGAGCGCGCCCTCGCTGACCAGGGCGGCACCGACGACGCCGTCGATCGGCGCGCGTACGGTGGCATAGTCGAGATTGAGCTTTGCGCGCGCGAGATCGGCCTTGCGGCCCTCGACCTCGGCATGGGCCTGGCGCTCGGCCGCGATCGCCTTCTCGTTCTCGGCTTCGGGCGCGGCGCGCTGGCTGGTGAGCGTGGCGATGCGGCGCGCCTGCTGCTGGGACTGCATCAACGCGGCCTCGGCCTTGGCGACCGCAGCCTCGTTGGCCATCACCTCGACCTCGAACGGACGCGGATCGATCCGATACAGTGGATCGCCGGCCTTCACCTCGCTGCCCTGCCGGAACAGGCGCTCGACCACGATGCCGGACACGCGCGGCCGCACGTCGGAGACGCGCGTCGGCGCAATGCGGCCCGGCAGCTCGCGCACCACGGCACGCGGCTGCGGCTTGACGATGACGATGCTGACGTCGGGGTCGTTGGGCTGGGCGGCTGAAATGGCGGAGCTGGATTCGTCGCAGCCCGCCAACAGCGGCGTAAAGGCCGCGAGCATCATTGCAACGCATGCCGATCGCGCGCGAAGTCCTGACATGAAATGGGGTGCCCCGATATTGTTGAAACCGATCCCGCTCGGCGCGAGGCCCGTTCTGGGCCATGGCACGCGGCTGATGCGGTCAAAATAGAGCGGACGTGCTGCGACGCAACGCACCTTGCGGGCGGCCCAATGTCACACGGCCTAGGGTGCTGAGTTCACGGCGTTTTTCGCGTCTCACCCGATTGTGAGTCCGGTTCCATCACCGCGTGCTGCGTCAGAAGACCGCAATTACCCCGCCGCCTTCATGCGGTAGTGGCTGACGCCCCACTCGGTTCCGTCGGCATAGCCGAACAGGCCCGAGGTCGCGAGAAAGAACCAGCGCCAGCGTCGCATTCGCTGGGCGGTCTCCTCGCCATGGATGTTGCGCAAGGCCGCTTCGATGAAACAGCGATGCGCGTCGAAATTGGCGAGCCAGTCGTTGGCGGTGCGCTGATAGTGCGTGCCGCTCCAGCACCATTCCTTCTCGACTGTGAAAATATCGTCGAATTGCCTGACGAGGTGATGGCTCGGCATCAGCCCGCCCGTGGAGACGCGCTGCGCGATCCAGTCGTCGCGATCGGCCCGGTCGAACAGGTGAGAGCCGGAGCGATGGGCGACGATGTGCATGAAGAACCGCCCCTCCGGCGCGAGCCATGATCGCAAGCGCGTCATCAGCTTGCGCCAGTTCATCACATGCTCGAACATTTCGACCGACACGATGCGGTCGAATTGCCCGTCGGGCGCGAACACGTTGATGTCCGCGCAGACCACCCGCAGATTAAGAAGACCGCGCAGCCGCGCCTCTTCCTCGATATGGGCGCGCTGCGCCTGCGAGCTCGACACCGCCGTCACCTTGGCGTGCGGAAACTGCCGCGCCGTCCACAGCGACAGCGAGCCCCAGCCGCAGCCGAGTTCGAGGATGGTCTGACCATCGGCGAGAGCGGCATGCTCGGCGGTCTGACGCAGCGCCTCCTCCTCGGCCTCCCGCAAGGTGGTCGCGTCGGTCTTGTAGAAGCAGCAGGAGTATTTGCGGTTGGGGCCGAGCACCTTCGCAAAGAACGAAGCGGGCACCTCGTCGTGCTCGGCATCCGCGTCCTCGGCGATCGGCCGCAGCATCATCCGCCCGGCGAAGGCGGCATCGTCCGCCCCGCCCAGCGCGGACAGGCGCGTCACCGTGCGCGAGCACAGGCGCTGGATCGCCGCGCGGATCACGACATCAGGCAACGGCACCCGTTCGGCAGTCCCGATGATCGCGGACACGACGCTCATGCGACGACTCCGTCTTGGGCGGCGGGTTTTGGCGCCAGGGGAAAAGTGCGACTTGAACCTGTGGAATGCCGACGATTTGCAAAGTACGTCCTTACCAAAGCCGGTTTCAGCCTTGGGTTCCCCAGCTCTCCCCGAAATCGGCGCATCCGGCGCTTTTTTTGGGCTGGCGCTGTGCCATAGTGCGCGCCGCAAGCAAGTTAACGGATGATACCGGCCATGCCGCCAGGCGCCTCGCCCCGCTCCTCCCTCGACATCGAATACACCAAGCTATCCTCGCCCAGCGTCTTCCTGGTGCGGATGCTGGTCTTCCTGGTGCTCTGCACCCTGGTGGGCGTGGTGCTCTATAAGCAGATCATCCAGGCCTTCTTCGCCAATCCCGGCCTCAATGCCCTGATCGGCGGCGTGCTGTTCATCGGCATCATCCTGGCCTTCCGCCAGGTGATCCGGCTGTATCCCGAAGTCTCCTGGGTCAACAATTTCCGCATCGCCGATCCCGGCCTTGCGCCCGCCCGCCACCCCAAGCTGCTGGCGCCGATGGCGATGATCCTCGGCGGCGAGCGCACCGGGCGGATGTCGATCACCCAGACCACCATGCGGCACCTGCTCGATTCGATCGCGACCCGCCTCGACGAGGCCCGCGACATCTCCCGCTACATGACCGGGCTTCTGGTCTTCCTCGGCCTGCTCGGTACCTTCTGGGGCCTGATCGAAACGGTCGGCTCGGTCGGCAAGGTGATCGACGGGCTCAAGGTCGGCGGCGATTCCGGCGCCCTGTTCGACACGCTGAAGGAGGGGCTGGCCGCCCCGCTCGGCGGCATGGGCATCTCGTTCTCGAGCTCGCTGTTCGGCCTCGCCGGCTCGCTGATCCTGGGCTTCCTCGACCTGCAATCGAGCCAGGCGCAGAACCGTTTCTACACCGACCTCGAAGACTGGCTTGCCACCACCGTGCGCGAATATGGCAGCGGCGAGGTGGCTGTTGCCGGCACTGGCGGTGGCATTGCCAGCGGCGAGCTTCAGGCCGTCGTCGAGCGCTTACGCTCCGTGCTCGAGGAAGGCAGCGGCAGCCGCGGCACCACCGCGGCGATGGCGAGCCTCGCCGAAGCCATCCAGGCGCTGGTCTCGCATATGCGGACCGAGCAGCAGATGATCCGCGAATGGGCCGACGGCCAGGGCGAGCAGAACCGCGAGATCCGGCGCCTGCTGGAGCGCATCGCGCGTCAGCCCGAGAAGGGTTAGCGACATGGCACTGGCGCGCGGTCGCCGCGGCGATACCTCCTTCAACTACTGGCCCGGCTTCGTCGACGCGCTGTCGACGCTGGTGCTGTCGATCGTGTTCCTGCTGTCGGTGTTCCTGGTCGTGCAGTTCTTCCTGTCGCAGGAGGTCACCGGCAAGGACAAGGCGCTGGAGCAGCTCAACGCCAAGATCGCGCAGCTCAACGAATTACTGTCGCTGGAGAAGCTCGGCAAGCTCACGCTCGACGACCAGGTCTCGTCACTGAAAGCCGGCCTCGCTTCGGCCGAGAGCGAGCGCGACCGCATCAAGGGCCTCTATGAGGGGCTCGCCGCGGCCGGCAACGATGCGCAAGGCAAGTCCTCCGAGCTCGGCAAGGCGCTGGATTCCGAGAAGGCGGTTTCGGCCCGGGCGCTGGCGCAGATCGAGGTGCTGAACCAGCAGATCAGCGCGCTGCGGCGGCAATTGGCCGCGCTGGAAGAGGCGCTCGACGTTAGCGAGAAGCGCGACAAGGAATCGCAAAATCGCATCGCCGACCTGGGCTCTCGCCTGAATGTCGCCCTGGCGCAGCGCGTGCAGGAATTGTCGCGCTATCGCTCGGAATTCTTCGGCCGCCTGCGCGCCATCCTCGGCAACCGCCCCGACATCCGCATCGTCGGCGATCGCTTCGTATTCCAGTCCGAAGTGTTCTTCGACACCGGACAGGCGGTGCTGCTGCCCGAAGGCCGCGCCGAGCTCGACACGCTCGCAACCGCGCTGATCGATCTCGACAAGAAAATCCCGAACGAGATCCCCTGGGTGCTGCGTGTCGACGGCCATACCGACGTGCGCCCGGTCAACGGTCCGAACTTCAAGTCGAACTGGGACCTCTCGGCCGCGCGCTCGATCTCCGTGGTGCAGTACCTGATCTCGCTCGGCGTGCCGGCCCAGCGCCTGGTCGCCGCCGGCTTCGGCGAATTCCAGCCGCTCGACACGGCCAACACCGAGGAAGCCTACAAGCGCAACCGCCGCATCGAGCTGAAGCTGACGGAGCGGTAGTGAGCGCCCTCCACCTCCGCCGTTACCGTCCCGAGGACGAGGCCGCCTCGATTGACCTGTGGCATCGCACCTGGCAGCAGGCCTATCCGCAGATCGACTTCGCGGCCCGCCTGGACTGGTGGCGCGAGCGCTGGCGCAAGGAGCTGGTGCCGAAGGCTTCGATCGTGGTCGCGGAGCAGGACGGCGCGCTGACCGGCTTCGTCACCATCGACGGCGACGGTTATCTCGACCAGCTCGTGGTCGATCCCGCGCACTGGGGCTCGGACGCGGCGCGGCTGCTGGTGGATGAGGCCAAGCGCCTGTCACCGGCGGGCGTGACGCTGCTTGTCAACAAGGACAACAGCCGCGCCATCCGCTTCTACGAGCGCAAAGGCTTCGCGCATGCCGGCGACGAGGTGAACCCGACCTCGGGACGTCCGGTGCTGAAGATGATTTGGCAACCTTAGATTCTGGCGATCTTGATTCTGGACGCGTGACGGCCGTCACGTCGGGATCCCAGGACGTCAGCTAGTCGTTGTGCCCGCAAGTTGCGCCGGCAAGCGGATGGAGATGACCGATGAAATTGAGCGATCTGGCCAAGGGGTCTTCGGTCCTGCTCGGCGTCATCGTCGCCGGATATGTTTCGACGAGCTATGTCGACCAGCACCTCGCCACGCCGGTCAAGACGACGAGTGCTCCGACGAATGGCCTTGGGCCATCGGCCTGCGTTGATGAGGACGGGAGCTGGAAGAACTGGCCATGGCCGAACGTGCCGGCGCTGTCGCCGAAGTGCTGATAAGCAGTGCTGCCGTCAACTCGCCGCGGTGCGCTCTCGGCTCAAGCGGAGTTCAAGCTCGAACTGCCAGCTTTCGGCTTGGCGGATCGCGCGTTGGCTGTCTTCGCGAAGCCGGATCGACTCATCGATCGCTCGCTGCGCCCGCTCCAAAAGTTCGTGGGTTTCCTTGCTGAATGGCGGGGCCATGAGGCGCACTCCCATTGAGGCGGGAGCACAAATCATCTCTCAGGCACCGACGCCTACGGACGAGCCTTTGGCCGGCGATACCTGATTAGGCGCCACATCCGGGGGAACTGCAAGGTTCATCCACTCGGCTCAGGGCGCGGGCTGCCCTATCCGAAATTCCGGAAGCCCACGATGGGCAATCCGAAACTCAGCACAACGATGACGCCGCTACCAGCGACAACAAGCAGCGCCGCTTTCCACCCCGCAAGGCCGCGCATCTGCTGTCGAATAGCGAACAGGATGAGGAGGATGAACAGTACCGGACCGATCAGAACAATCATTCACAACACCGTCCACTCCGTCAGCTCAACGAACAACGCCTGCCGCATCGTTCTTGCTAGGAACCACCCAATCGATTGCGAGCAGGCAACTTTCGACGACAATGAAGGCGGCCAGACCGCCGAGCCAACCGAAGAAGACCACGGAAAAGGTAGCAAGCAAGAGCGCGCAGAAGACGTCGGCGACAAGCTTGCCGTTGCGCTCGCCTCGGGTCTGGTCGGCTGTCGAATAAGGCATTTGGCGTCTCCTGGGTCGGCCCGAACCCTAGCTTCAGCAGCCGCGGCCGTCCACTCCCTCCGGGCGCGCCAACGCTGTCCGAAATTCCGGAAGCCAACGACGAGCATTCCGAAACTCATCAAAACGACGACGCCCATGTTCTGCGACAGCCAGCAGCGCCGCTTCCATCGATCACCTTACGATGTGGCCGATTCGAATCGCGCAGCCGATCAGATCGACAAATGTCCGCTATCGACCCGGCTACGAAGGGAGACCACGTGGTGCGACGCTCTCGCCAAAAGCTCCGCTGTCATTCCCCGCGGAGGCGGGGAATCCAGTACGCCGCGGCTTATCGCTTGATCACTTCCGTCTCGGAGTACTGGATCGCCCGCCTGCGCGGGGGATGACAGCCTGAATGAAGCGGCAGTCCAGACTACCTCGCCTCACGCCCCCTCGAACTGCAACCTCGCCAGCCTGGCATAGAGCCCGTTCGCAGCGACGAGCTCCGCATGCGTGCCCTGCTCGACGATCCGGCCCTGGTCCATCACCAAGATGCGGTCGCACGACAAGACGGTTGCGAGGCGGTGCGCGATGACGAGCGTGGTGCGGTGGCGCATCAGCTCTTCCAGCGCGGTCTGCACCAACGTCTCGCTTTCGGCATCGAGCGCGGAGGTGGCTTCGTCCAGAAGCAGCAGCGGCGCATCGCGCAGGATCGCGCGCGCAATCGCGATGCGCTGGCGCTGGCCGCCGGACAGCGTCACGCCGCGCTCGCCGAGCGGGGTGTCGAAACCTTCGGGCAGGCGGCGGATGAACTCGGCGGCGTGCGCCAGCTCGGCCGCGCGCTCGACCTCGGCATCGGTGGCATCGGGCCGGCCGAAGCGGATGTTGTCGCGGGCACTGGCCGCGAACACGTTGGATTCCTGCGGCACCAGCGCAATGCGCGAACGGAATTCACGGGGATCGGCGGATTTGACCGGCACGCCGTCGAGCGAGATCGCGCCGCTGCGCGGATCGTAGAAGCGCAACAAGAGATGAAAGATCGTGCTCTTGCCGGCGCCGGACGGACCGACGATCGCGACCTTCTCGCCGGGACGCACGGCGAACGACACGGCATCGAGCACATTGACGTCGCGCCGCGCCGGATAGGCGAAGCTGACCTGGTCGAAGCCGACTTCGCCGCGCGCCGGCACCGGCAGCGCGCGCGGCGACGCGGGCGCGGTGATGTCGGGCTGCACATGCAGGATCTCGAACAGGCGCTCGGCAGCGCCTGATGCCGCCGAGATCTCGCCCCAGACTTCGCTGAGCTGGCCGAGGCCGGCCGCGGCGAAGGCCGCATAGAGCACGAACTGGCCGAGCCGGCCCGGCGTGATGGTGCCGGTCAGCACGTCGTGCGAACCGATCCAGAGGATCGCGACCACGCTTGCGAACACGATGAAGATGATGATGGCGGTGAGCACGGCACGCGCCTGCGTGGAGGTGCGCGCGGCTTCATAGGCCTGCTCGACCTCGCCGCCGAAGCGCCTCTCGGCGAGGCTCTCGCTGGTATAGGCCTGCACGGTACGGATCGCACCGACCAGCTCGCTCGCATAGGCGGAGGCCTCGGCCAGCGTGTCCTGCGCGTTGCGCGACAGCCGCCGCACCCAGCGCCCGAAGGCGACCAGCGGCAGCACGATCAGGGGAATCGCCAGCAGCACGAATCCCGACAGACGCGGGCTGGTGATCACCATCATCGCCGCGGCACCGAAGAACATCATCAGATTGCGCAGCGCGATCGAGACCGAGGCGCCAACGGAGGATTTGATCTGCGTGGTGTCGGCGGTGAGGCGCGACACCAGCTCGCCGCTGCGCGCGGAATCGAAGAAGGCCGGCGACAGCGAGAGCAGATGGGCGAAGACGTCGCGCCTGAGATCGGCGACGATGCGCTCGCCGATCGTCATTACGAGGTAGTAGCGCGCGGCACTCGCCAGCGCGAGCACGGCGACGACGGCGATCATCACCGAGAAGTAACTGTTGATCAGCTCGATGCCCTCAGGCGTCAGGCCGAAATCGATCATCCTGCGCACCGCGACCGGCACCAGCAGGGTGGTCAGCGCCGCGATCGTCAGCGCGACAAAGGCCAGCGCCGCCCGGCCGCGATAGCGGGCGACATAGGGCGCGAGCGCCAACAGCGGCCGCAGCTTCGCGCGGCTCTTCGCCGGCGCCTCGATCAGGTCGGCCTCGATCGACGGGGCTTCCGCGGGCCCGGTTTCAAGCCGTTCTACTGCGCTCATGAGATCCGACCAAAAGACAAAGAGAAGGTGGTCCGTCCCAAATAGGCCGGGCGAGCGGGAGTGGCAAATCCGGGAAGTCCCTTAGGGGGCAGCCCGGCCCGCTAAGGCCCTCAAAAGGCTTGCAATGGCTTGTTTTACAGGGGGCCGTGGGGTATAGACCCCGCCAAATCCGTCATTCGATAGCCACTCAAGTGAGGCGCCGGGGCGCCGAGGAATTGCCATGAAAGCCGAAATTCACCCGAACTATCATACGATTAAGGTCGTGATGACCGACGGAACCGAGTACCTGACCCGCTCCACCTGGGGCAAGGAAGGCGACACGCTGAACCTCGACATCGACCCCAAGTCGCACCCGGCCTGGACCGGCGGCAACGCGCAGCTGCTGGATCGCGGCGGCCGCGTCTCGCGCTTCCAGAAGAAGTTTTCTGGCTTTCTCAAAAAGGATTGATCCGGCCCCTCGAGGCTGGAGACGAAAACGCCCCCGGAGAGCCGGAGGCGTTTTTTGTTTTGGGGGCGCTCGTCGCGATGACGGGAGCTTACCGCTCGAACGCCGCCTTCAACGCGTTGAGATGCGGCACCAGCGGGTTGCCGATCGAGGAATGATCGACCGGCGGGGTGTGGATGGTGTTGTCCAGGCGGCGCACGCGGGTCTGAAGGCTCATCGAGCGATGGATCAGGTCCTGGAGCTGCGACGGCAGCTTCTCGATGGTGTCGGTTGAGCCGGGATCGGCGGCGGAGAGCTTGACCTTGGTCTTTTCGCGATTGGCCTGGCCCAGCGTCATCTCGCCTTCCTTCACGGCGCGGTGCAGCAGCAGCCACGAGGCGAGCTGCATCAGGCGGGTGGTCAGACGCATGCTCTCGGTCGCATAGGTGAGGCTGACGGCACGATCGAGCGCCTTGGCCTCGGTGCGGCCGGCGCCATCGAGATAGGCGGCGGTCTCCTCGACCAAGTCCATGCCCTCGCGGAAGAGGACGCCGAACGCCGCAGAATTGGTGAACCGCTCGCTGAGTTGAACGAGAGCGCCTTCGGCTTGCAAACGTTCCATGGTTAACGCCCCTTACGCAACTGTCTGACGCCCGGCTTTGGCACCGGCTTATGATGAACAAATCATTGCGCGGGCGAGACGCCGAGTCCAGTGACAAGCGCGGATATGGTTTCCGCGGGTCTTTGCCCGGAATTCAACCGCGGCGAGACGCAAAAAGGCGGAGCTGGGCGCAAAAAAAGAGCCGCCGGAAAACCGGCGGCTTTGAAAGTTGATAACAGGGAGGCGTCAAACAGAGTGGACAGGAGCCACTCGGTGTCCAAACGAGGACAGTTCCCAGTCATAAACTCGAAAGCTTAATGTGGAGTAAACGAGCGATTATCTTGAGGGTTCGTTAGCCATGTCGGTCAGTGGCCGAGTGGGCCCGCGGAACAAACTGCCCGTCATGCCCGGGCTTCCACGTCCTCTCCTTCGGCGAAAGATCAAGAACGTGATGGCCGGGACATAGGCGAGCGGAAGCGACGCCGTCCTTCGGACGTGCCCGGCCATGACGCCGTGGAAGTGGCTGGCGCTCCTCTTCCAATCCGCTACTTCTTGAAAACGCTGTTGGCCGCATCACGCGAGGCGCGCTTCTTTGTTGCGGCTTCTTCCAATCTTGCGATCTCGCCCTTGAGAAGCGCGATGCGGTCGGTCAGTTCCTCCACCGACAAGAGTGAGAGATCCTGTCCGATGTCATGGCTGATCTTCTTGCGCGGGCGGTCGTCGTCTTCCATCGCCATCCTGGTTCCTCCTGCGTTCGCCTCACAAGCGGCTGAGGCGGTTGCCAGCCTGCACCGCGCTGGCTAAGCAATGGCCTCGTTCCATCCCGCACCTTTGCTCAAGGACACATCATGGACAAGCTGCCCGCGCAAATGACCGTGGTCGCCATCTCGAAACCCGGCGGACCGGAGGTGCTGGTGCCGGAACAACGGGCGCTGCCGCAGCCCGGCCCCGACGAGATCCTGGTCAAGGTGCAGGCCGCCGGCGTCAACCGGCCCGATGTCGCGCAGCGCTCCGGCGCCTATCCGCCGCCGCCCGGCGCCAGCGACCTGCCCGGCCTCGAAATCGCCGGCGAAGTGGTGGCCGTCGGCAGCAACGCCAAGCGGCACAAGATCGGTGACAAGGTGATGTCGCTGGTCGCCGGTGGCGGTTATGCGCAGTACTGCATCGCGCAGGACGGTCAGGCGATGAGCGTGCCGCCGTCGCTGTCGATCAAGGAAGCCGGCGCACTGCCGGAAACACTGATGACGGTCTGGCACAATGTGTTCGAGCGCGGCGCCCTGAAGGCCGGCGAGACGCTGCTGATCCACGGCGGCTCTTCCGGCATCGGCACCATGGCGATCCAGCTCGCAAAAGCTTTCGGCGCCAAGGTGATCGTCACCGTGGGATCGCAGGACAAGATCGATGCCTGCCTCAAGCTCGGCGCGGATCGTGCCATCAACTACAAGACCGAAGACTTCGTCGCCGTGGTCAAGGCGGAGACCAACAATGCCGGCGCCAATCTGATCCTCGACATGGTCGCCGGCGACTATGTCGATCGCAACTATGACGCCGCAGCGCTCGACGGCCGCATCGTGCAGATCGCGACCCTCAACGGGCCCAAGGTCACCGTCAACATCGCCAAGGTGATGGTGAAGCGCCTGACCCATACCGGCTCGACGCTGCGCCCCCGTAGTAATGCGGACAAGGCGGCGATGGTGGCCGCGATCGAGGCGAAAGTGATGCCGCTTTTGCGCGAAGGCCGCGTCAAGCCGCTGATGGACAGCACTTTCCCGCTGGAAAAGGCATCCGACGCGCACCGGCGGATGGAAACCTCGGCACATATTGGCAAAATTGTGTTGGAGGTCTAGGCCAACGGCCCACAGGGCAAGCGGGAAACCCTTTGATTTTCCTTGCTTTCGTGGCATCTATCGCGACGCACCGAACCACCTTGTTCCGTTCGGAAAACGCCGTGCACCGAAGAGCCTGCACCGAAGAGTTTGCGTCGAACGCGGAGAACTGACCTTGCGTCTGATCAGGTGCCTCGCGCCCATAGCGCTGGGCCTCATGATTCTCGTCTGCGCGTTCCCGGCGCGCGCGCTGGACGCTGTCAGCGTCCGCGGTGACGCGCCCGCGATCGACCTCACCGGCGTGCTCGAGCATCAGCGCAGCGACGCCGACCGCATCCAGGTCTCGACCGCGCCCGGCACCGACGGCATCGTCCGCCGCATCGAGGTGCGCGCCCGCGAAGGCGGCCAGAACTGGGTGGTGTTCGCGCTCGCCAACAACACCGACGACCAGCTCGACCGCCTGATCGTCGCTCCGCATTACCGTATCGTCTCCTCGGGGCTGCTGTGGCCCGACCTCGGGCTGTCGCGCATCGCGACCATCACGCCCTCGACCGGCGACCGGCCGGAGCGGCAGGAGAGCCCGACCGCCGACGTCTTCCGCGTCACCCTCGATCCCGGCGCGGTCGTCACCTTCGTCGCGGAGCTGCGCACCGACAAGCTGCCGCAGCTCTATCTGTGGGAGCCGGAATCCTACAAGGACAAGGTCAACTCGTTCACGCTGTACCAGGGCATCGTGATCGGCATCTCCGGCTTGCTGGCGCTGGTGCTGACAATCCTGTTCGTGGTCAAGGGCAGCATCATGTTCCCGGCCGCCGCGGCGCTGGCTTGGGCGGTGTTGGTCTATATCGGCGTCGATTTCGGCTTCTGGGGCAAGGTGCTCGACATGTCGAACAACGCCGAGCGCATCTGGCGCGCGGCGGGTGAGGCGATCCTGGCGGCGACGCTGCTGGTGTTCCTGTTCGCCTATCTCAATCTCAGTCGATGGCACGTGCGCTATTCCCACATCACCGTGGGCTGGCTCGCGTTCCTGGGATCACTGGTGGCGCTGGCCCTGTTCGACCCTGCGGTGGCCTCCGGCATCGCGCGCATATCGCTGGTGCTGATTGCCTTCGCCGGCTTCGCGCTGATCGTCTATCTCTCCACCCACGGCTTCGACCGCGCTGTGCTGCTGATCCCGACCTGGTTCCTGCTGGTGGTCTGGGTGGTCGCGGCCGGCATGACGGTCGCAGGCTCCGTCACCAACGACATCGTCGGCCCTGCGCTGCTCGGCGGCCTCGTGCTGATCGTGATGCTGATCGGCTTCACGGTGATGCAGCATGCGTTCGCCGGCGGCGGCGCCACCACCGGCGTCGTCTCCGACATCGAGCGCCGCGCGCTGGCGCTGGCCGGTTCCGGCGATTTGATCTGGGACTGGGACGTGTCCGCCGACAAGGTCTTTACCAGCCCTGAGACCGAGGCCCTGCTCGGCCTCAAGCGCGGCACGCTGGAAGGCCCGGCCGCCTCCTGGCTCGAAGTGCTGCACCCGCTCGACCAGGACCGTTTCCGCGCCGCGCTCGACAGCGTGCTCGACCAGCGCCGCGGCCGCTTGGTGCAGGATTTCCGCCTGCGCACGCCGGACGGTCACTTCATGTGGTTCGCGCTGAAGGCGCGCCCGGTGGTCGGCTCCGACGGCGAGGTCTCGCGCGTGGTCGGCACCCTCACCGACGTCACCGAGCTGCGCAACGCCGAGGAGCGCCTGCTGCACGATTCGGTGCATGACAATCTCACCGGCCTGCCCAACCGCAAGCTGTTCATGGACCGGCTCGGCGCCGTCGCGCATTTCGCCAAGACCATGCCGACGCTGCGGCCGACGCTGATGGTGATCGACCTCGACCGCTTCAAGCAGGTCAACGATTCCGTCGGCATCGCGGTCGGCGATTCCATCCTGCTGACGCTGGCCCGCCGCCTCACCCGCATCCTGAAGCCGCAGGATACGCTGGCGCGGCTCGCGGGCGACCAGTTCGGCTTGATCCTGCTCTCGGAGCAGGACCCCGCCCGCATCACCGCCTTCGCCGAGACCATCCGCAAGACCATCCGCGCGCCGATCGCCTTCAACGAACGCGAAATCTTTCTCACGGCCTCGATCGGCCTCGCCTTGTCCGATCCGCAAGTTCAGCTCACGGACGAGATCATCAAGGACGCCGAGCTCGCGATGTATCACTCCAAGCGCATCGGCGGCGACCGCATCGACGTCTACAAGTCCGCGATGCGCGCGCGAAAAACCGACCGGCTGACGCTGGAGAGCGAACTGCGCCGCGCCATCGAGCGGCAGGAGCTCACGATCCTGTACCAGCCGATCGTGCGGCTTGAAGACCGTTCGGTCGCCGGCTTCGAGGCGCTGGTGCGCTGGGATCATCCCAAGCTCGGACGCATGGCGCCCTCGGAATTCATCACCATCGCGGAAGAGACCGGCCTGATCATCGACCTCGGCATGTTCGTGCTCGACCAGACCGCCAAGCAGCTCTCGATCTGGCAGCGCGCGATGCGCTCGCGCGAGCCGATCTTCGCATCGGTCAACGTCTCCTCGCGCCAATTGCTGCGCCACGATCTGATCCACGACATCCGCACCGTGCTGTCGCGCTCCTCGGTCGCGCGCGGCACGCTGAAGCTGGAGCTGACGGAATCGCTGGTGATGGAGAATCCGGAGCACGCGGCGCAGATGCTGACGCGCATCCGCGAACTCGGCACCGGGCTGTCGCTCGACGATTTCGGCACCGGCCATTCGTCGCTGGCCTATCTGCAGCGCTTCCCGTTCGACACCATCAAGATCGACCAGTCCTTCGTGCGCACCACCAACCGCGGCACCCGCCCGGTGATCCTGAAGTCCATCATCGCGCTCGCGCACGACCTCGGCATGGACGTGGTCGCCGAAGGTGCCGAGACCGATTCCGACGCGGTCGAGCTCTACCAGATGGGCTGCGAATACGCGCAAGGGTTTGCCTTTGGCGAACCCATGGATGCCGACGCCGCGATGCGCCTGCTCACGGAAGTGCGCCTGGAAGCGGCGAGCTGACTTTCCCTTCGCCTCACCCAGGCCTGCGCCGGTCACTCTTCAGCTTGGTGAACCGCACGCTCGCACCGTCCGGCATCCGCATCGCCTTGAAACCCGCGGCGAGGCAGGCTTCGCGTTGCGGCATCTGGATATCCGGGCTGCGCAGGCTGTCCCACCATGAGGCACGATTCGCCGCGCGCGGCAGGGCCGCGCCGATAATCTCTTCGATCTGTTCATAGGTCAGCACGAATTCCGCCTGCTTCTGCCGCATCAGATAATCGCGCAACGCGTCGTAGTCGTTCACCGCTGTCCTCTTCGCTGGTCGAAGCTCCGCTTTGCCCAAAAACGTGAGCCGCGGAAACCAATTTTTAACTCATTCCGGCAGCGCCGTCCCGGCTTAAACACTACTCAAGCTTTCGGGCGCATTCACTGGTGTCGGGAGCAAACGATGTTGTCTCGATGGCGCGACGTCACGGCCCGCCGGCCATGGCGGCTTTCGGCGAAGCTGCTGATCATCTCGTCCGTGGTGACGGTGATCGGCTTTTCCGCCATTTGCGTCAACGTCATGCTGGACATGCGCCGCGGCGAGGAGGCGCTCGCCCGCCAGACGCTGGAAAACCTGGCGACGACCATCGAGTCCGACGTCAGCCGCAACATCGAGATCTACGATCTGGCCCTTAAGGCGGTCGCCAGCAACATGCTGCTGCCGGAAATCGCCACGGTCTCGAAGCCGATCCGTCACCTCATCCTGTTCGACCATTCGACCACGGCGAGGCATTTCGGCGCGATCCAGGTGTTCGACGCCGACGGCCGGTTGACCATTGACGCCTCGACGCTCGATCCCGTTGTCGTGAACCGGGGCGACGAGGATTACTTCAAGGCCCATCGGGACAATCCGCAAGCCGGGCTCTTCATCAGCCGTCCCATGCTGTTCCGCGGCGCTTATTCGATCGTGCTGAGCCGGCGCATCAGCGATACCGACGGCGGCTTTCTCGGCGTCGTCGCCGGATCGATCCGCTTCAGCTATTTCCACGAATTGTTCGAGCGGCTGAGCCTCGATCCCGACGATACCATCACCGTGCTCAGGCGCGACCGTACCGTCATGATGCGGCGGCCGTTTGATCTCGACGTGATCGGCACGAATCTGGCCGACCGGCCGGTCTGGAAGGCCGAAAATCTGAAGGTCGGCAGCGCATTCGCCGGACAGGGGCCGATCGACGGCACGCCGCGGCTCTATGTCCGCAGCGGTGGGACCAGCCCGCTATTCGTGGTGGCAGGTAAGCCACTGAACACCGTGTTCGAGCTCTGGCAGAGGGAAGCCTACCGCATCGGCGCCGTGGTCGTGGCGCTCAGCCTGTTCATGCTGGCATCGACGCTGGTGCTCGCGCGCGAGATCGGCCGGCGCGCCGAGGCCGAGCGCAAGCTCGAGGAGATGGCGACGACCGACGCGCTCACCGGCCTGAAGAACCGCCGCAAGTTCGACCAGGTGATCGACGTCGAATGGCGCCGCGCGATGCGGCAGCAGACGCCGATCGCGCTCTTGATGATCGATGCCGATCACTTCAAGGCCTACAACGACACGTTCGGCCACCAGGCCGGCGACCAGGTGCTGGTCGGCATCGCCATCTGCATTTCCGATTCGGTGAGCCGCGCCGGCGACTGCGCCGCGCGCTATGGCGGTGAGGAATTCGCCGTGCTGCTGCCGGGCACCTCGGTCACGGACGCCCTCCTGGTGGCCGAGACGATCCGCGCCAAGGTGCAGGGATGGTCCGACGACCACACGAGCTCGACGGTGTCCTGCGGCATCGCGAGCCTCGTTCCCACCACCGGCATGGACTGGCCGATCCTGGTCGCCGCCGCCGACAAGGCGCTCTACGCCGCAAAAGCCGGCGGCCGCAACCAGTCGGTGGTCGCAAGCTTGCCGAAGCTGTCGCTGGTGGCGTGAGGGTTTCGTTCCGTCATTGCGAGCGAAGCGAAGCAATCCAGACTGTCTCCGCGAAGACAGCCTGGATTGCTTCGTCGCTTCGCTCCTCGCAATGACGAGCGGAGCGCTACTGCCCCAGATACTTCTTCATTTCCGCAATGAGCCCGTCACGCAGCTCCGGCCGCTTCAGGCCGTAGGCGATGTTGGCGCGGAGGAAGCCGGGCTTGGAGCCGCAATCATGGCGCTCGCCCTCGAACTCGACGCCGTAGAAGCTTTGCGATCTGGCGAGGCCGATCATGGCATCGGTGAGCTGGATCTCTCCGCCGGCGCCGCGCTCCTGGGTCTCCAGGATCTTGAAGATCTCCGGCTGCAGGATGTAGCGGCCGGTGATCGAGAGGTTGGAGGGCGCGGTGCCCTTGGCCGGCTTCTCGACCATGCCGTCGACCTCGAACATCTTGCCGGTGCGTTTGCCGACGCCGCAGATGCCGTATTGATGGGTCAGATGGTCGGGCACCGCCTCGACCGCGATGACATTGGATTTTTCGCCGAGCTTGCTGGCGGTGTCGATCATCTGCTTCAGGCAGCCGGGCGAATTGAGCACGAGCTCGTCCGGCAGCACGACCGCGAACGGCTCGTTGCCGACGATGTCGCGTGCGCACCAGACCGCGTGACCGAGGCCGAGCGGCGCCTGCTGGCGGGTGAAGCTGACGGCGCCGGCCTCCGGCTGGTTCTGCGCCAGAACGTCCTGCTCGGTCTTCTTGCCGCGCGCGGCCAGCGTCGCATCGAGCTCGAACATCCGGTCGAAATGATCTTCGATGACACTTTTGTTGCGGCCGGTGACAAAGATGAAGTGCTCGATGCCGGCTTCCCGGGCCTCGTCATAGACGTACTGGATCAGCGGCTTGTCGACGATCGTCAGCATTTCCTTCGGCATCGCCTTGGTGGCGGGCAGGACGCGGGTGCCGAGGCCGGCAACGGGAAATACGGCTTTGCGGATTTTCATGGGATTGATCGAATACCTGAGGAACACGTGAAGGGAGCAATGGCATCTTGCTAGCTTGTTTGCAGCCGCCAACAAAGGCGGATGTGGGGCCTCATCCTCACAGAGTTAAGAAAAAGGCCACCATCAAAATTTCACCTTTGTTAAGCTGTTGGCAACCGTAACCAGGCCTCCTGATGGCGGATTTTGGCCGGACAGGTGTGGACATGATGCAATCAATGGCAGGGCTGGCAAAACGGGGCGGGTCCGTGACCGGTGCGACGATGATTGCGACCGCCCTGCTGTTCCCACTTCCCGCCAGCGCGCAGGCTCAGAACGGTTTGTCCAATCTGTTCGGCGGTATTTTCTCCGGCCCGAACCAGGCGCCTTCGCCAGCAGCGCCCGGGCCCAGCGGCGCTCAAACGGGAGTTCAACCTTGGACCGGCGAGGATGGCGCCTCCGGGCATCCGCTGATGACAGCCGCCGCGATCCGAGAGGCCGCGGGTAACTTCAACAATTGCGTCGCAGGCATGTGGCCCGATGCCGCACGGCGCAACATCACGCAGGAAAATTTCCAGCGCTTCACTGAAGGCCTCGCGCCCGATCTGCGCATCATGGACCTGATGGATTCGCAGCCCGAGTTCACCAAGTCGATTTGGGATTATCTCGACATCCTCGTGAACGACAACCGCCTCGCCAAGGGCCGCGAGGTCCTGGCCAAATACAAGGCGCAGTTCGAGGCCACCGAAAAAGCCACCGGCGTCGATCGTTATGTCATCGCCTCGATCTGGGGCATCGAGTCCAACTACTCGACGCAGATGGGCGACCGCAGCGTGCTGCAATCGACCGCGACGCTCGCCTGCATCGGCCGCCGCCAGGCTTACTTCAAGGACGAATTCCTCTCCGCGCTGGAGATCCTCAACCGCGGCGATCTCAGGCCCGAACAATTGCGCGGCTCCTGGGCCGGCGCCTTCGGCCCGACCCAGTTCATGCCGACCGCGTTCAAGCGCTTTGCCGTGGACGGCGACGGCGACGGCCGGCGTGACGTCGTCGACAATCCCTCCGACCTGATTGCGTCGACCGCCAACAATCTGAAGAAGGACGGCTGGCAGGCCGGCCAGACCTGGGGCTACGAGGTCGTGGTGCCCCAAGGCTTCAACTACATGCTGGCCGACCGCGCCAAGGCGATGACGGTAGCGCAGTGGGAGAAGCTCGGCCTCAAGCGCCCGACCAACCAGCCCTTCCCGCATCCAGCCGAGAAGGCCTATCTGCTGGCGCCGGCCGGTGCCCAAGGGCCCGGCTTCCTGATGCTGCAGAACTTCCGGGTCATCATGAAGTACAACCCGGCCGAGGCCTATGCGCTGGCGATTGGCCATTTCGCCGATCGCCTCCGCGGCGGCCAGCCGTTCGTTCAGCCCTGGCCGCGGCAGGAACGGGAGCTGTCCCGGACCGAGCGGCTGGAACTCCAGCAGCTGCTGGCCCAGCGCGGCTTCTACAGGGGCACCCCCGACGGCCAGTTCGGCGGCCAGACCCGGGAAGCCCTGCGCAACTTCCAGGCCTCGATCGGGGTCCCCGCGGATGGATTTGCCTCCTCCGACGCGCTGAATCGGCTGCGGGGGCAGTAAAATCGCGCCGAAAGTAACCCTGAACAGGGATTTTGGCCGGCGGTCTTGACCGGGGCGGCGGTTCGCCGTGTATGGGCCAATAATTCTGGGCCGAGAATCTGGGCCCAGAATCTCAAGGATCTGAAGAGAATCTGAAAGAGAATCTGCCCGTTTGGCGCCCGATTCCGTTATTATATCGAGCCTGTCCTGATCCCTATTGCACGTGCCGAGATCGCATGTCGAAGAAGTCCCTGTTCAAGGTGCTGACCGAGACCGGCCCGCTGATCGCGCTGGGGACGGCGCTTGCGATTCTGGTGTCGGTCGCGGGACCCGCCTCGGCGCAGTTCTTCAACTTCCCCGGCTTCGGCGGCCCGCCGCAGCGCTCGGCTCCGCCGCCGCCGCGCAACGGCGGAGGCGGAGGCGGCGGATGGTTCGGCGGCGACTTCTTCGCGCCGTTCCAGCAGCAACAGCCGCAAGCGCCGCGCCAGGATTTTTCGCGCGCACCGGCGCCGGCCAAGCGCGACACCATTCCCGACAGGAACGTGCTGGTGATCGGCGACGCCATGGCTGACTGGCTCGCCTACGGCCTGGAGGACGCCTACACCGAGCAGCCCGACATGGGCGTGATCCGCAAGCACAAGACCACGTCGGGCCTAATCAAGTACCAGCCCAAGGGCGAGCCCTCGGACTGGACCGCTGCTGCGAAAGGCATTCTCGAGACCGAGAAGCCCGACGTGATCGTGGTGATGCTCGGCCTCAACGACCGCATCGCGATCCGCGAGGCGGCAGCACCCGATAAATCGGACAAGGCGACGGACAAGGACAAGAAGAACGACAAGGGCGCGCGCGGCAAACCACCGGCCAAGCCTGGCGATGCCAAGCCCGGCGACACCGCCGCGAAGCCGGATGACAAGCCGGCCGATGCCGACCTGCCGCAGGATGATGCCGACAACGCTGACGCACCGGCGGTCGCCGCGCCCGAGAAGACCGCGCGCAACCCGAACGGCCTCTACGAATTCCGCGACGAGCGCTGGGTCGAGCTCTACGGCAAGAAGATCGAGGAGCTCGCCAACGTCCTCAAGTCCAAGGGCGTGCCGGTGCTCTGGGTCGGCCTGCCCGCCATCCGTGGCCCCAAGGGCACCGCGGACATGCTGTTCCTGGATTCGCTCTATCGCGAAGGCGCGGCCAAGGCCGGCATCACCTATGTCGACGTCTGGGACGGCTTTGTCGACGAAGCCGGCCGCTTCTTGCAGAAGGGCCCGGACTTCGAAGGCCAGATCCGTCAGCTCCGCAGCGGTGACGGCGTCTATTTCACGAAACCCGGCGCGCGCAAGCTCGCCCACTATGTCGAGCGCGAGATCACCCGCCTGCTCGCCGGGCGCTCCGGCCCGATCGCGCTGCCGAGCGAACCGGCGACCCCCGACACCAGTGCCGAACCCGGCAAGCCCGCGCCGCGGCCGCTGGCCGGTCCGATCGTGCCGCTGGTTGCGGCCTCGATCTCGACCGATCAATTGCTGGGTGGGCCGGGCTCACGTCCTGCCGCCGTCGATGCGCTCGCTGCGAAGACGATGGTGAAGGGCGAGCCACTGGCTGCGCCCGCCGGCCGCGCCGACGATTATGCCTGGCCGCGCCGCGAAGTCGGCCGCGAGCAGGCCAAGGGCGATACGCCGGTCGCCACGACGACACCCGATGGCGGTACGCCGGGTGCGGCCGCGGCGATCGCCCCGCCAAAGCTTGCGCCGAAGAAGCCACCGGCGCCGCAGCAACCGGCACAGGCAGCGCCATCGATGCGCGATTTCTTCGGCTTTGGCTCGCCGCCGCCCCCGCCGCGTCAATTGGCGCCGGCGCCGCGCAATCCGAATCCCAACCCTGCGATCCCGCGTCCGCCTGGCAACGTCGGGCGATCGGCGGAAGTGTTCCGATAATTTTCTAAGCTGAGCTCTCGTGTCCCGGACGCGCTGCAGCGTGAAACGCTGCTGCGCAGAGCCGGGACCCAGCTCGTCCGACAGTCACAAAAAGAATGGGCCCCGGCTCGGCAACGCGGCGTACGCGCCGCGCTGCGTCCGGGGCCCTGATGCTTATCGCGCGTTGGCTTTAGCCTAGTAGCGCCAGCGCGGCGGCGGGCGGCGCGAAGGCCGCGCCATCAGCAGTGCCAGTGCAAAGCCGATGCCGCCGGCGACCAGCAGCGCGCCCATCGGGTTGTCCTGCACCTTCTGGGCAATCGCCTGCGAGCCGTCACGCAAGGTTTCGGCCGGCTTGTCGTAGGCGTCCTTGGCATAGCTTGCCGCGGTGTCCGTGGCGTCACGTACGGCATCCTTGGCCTGGCCGTAAAGATTCTGCACACTGCCGGCGGCTTCGCGTGCCTTGCCGGACGCCTGTGTCTGCGTATCGCTAGCCAAATCTCCGATAGCGCCTTCCGCGCGTCCGGCGAATTCCTTGGCCGATCCGACAATCCGATCCTTATCCATGATGCTCCTCCTCGGGGGTCAGCCCAAGTAACCGATCAGGAGCGGCGCAGTTCCATCTGACTTGAAATTGGACTCAGAGAATCAGCCCGCCGTCGACGACCAATGTCTGGCCGATGATGTAGGACGACAGCGGCGATGCCAGGAACAGCGCCGCGCCCGCCATGTCAGCCGGGGTGCCCAATCGCCGCAGCGGAATGCGTGAAAGTGCACCTTCGAGCCGCTTGGGATTGTCGGTCGTCACCTTCGTCATCTTGGTGTCGACCAGACCGGGCGCGATGCCGTTGACGCGGATGTCATCTTCGGCCCAGGCCTCGCCCAGCGTCCGCGTTAGTCCGACCGCGCCGGTCTTCGACGCGTTGTAAGCGGGATTGCCCATGGTGGAATGATAGGCCGCGGTCGAGGACACCATAATCAGCGATCCCCGCGCGTCCCGCAACATGGGATGGAAGCGCGTGGCGCAGGCCATCAGGCTCATCAAATTGACCTCGACGACCTTGCGAAAGCCCGCCATCTCGAACTCGCCGCGGCGATAGAGCACCGCGCCCTGTGCGAGCACCAGGATATCGAGCCGATCGAACGACGGCTTGAACGCTTCGACCGCTCCGGCATTGCCGACGTCGAGCTGCGCATAGGAAAGACCGGTGAGATCCGAGCCTTCAGCTTGCGAATATTCCTTCGCGTGAGCACGCGTGCCGCAGACCGCAACCTGCGCGCCCCTGACGCGAAAGGCTTGCGCAATGCCGTTGCCGATGCCGCTGGATCCGCCGACAACCAGCACCTGCTTGCCTGAGAAATCGAGCTCGTTCGTCATCGCTGGCCTCCCTCATTGTCTTGCTTGTTTGACCTGTCTGCGGATCGATGACAGCCTTGTCAATCACAACAAGAACAAGCAGGGCTCAGAGGAAACAGCATGGCCGATTTCAAACAACTCAGCCGGTCCGTGAAGGGCCTGACCGTTCTCGTTACCGGCGCGGCCAGCGGCATGGGACGCGCGACGGCGCGCGTGTTTGCCACTGAGGGCGCGAACGTTGCCGTCACCGATTATGACGAGCAGGGCGCGCTGGCCGTCGCGAAGGAGATCGTGGCAAGCGGCGGCGCCGCGAAAGCCTGGAAGCTCGACGTTGCCGACGGCGATAAGATCAAGCGCGTGGTCGGCGACGTCGCTGCACATTTCGGTGGACTCGACATCATCGTCAACAATGCCGGCATCTCCGTGCGCGTCGCGATCGACGACGACGCCTATGAGGAAGCCTGGGCCAAGGGCCTCGCGGTGATGCTGACGGCGCATCCGCGCATCATCCGCGCCGCGCTGCCTCACTTGCGCAAGTCGAAGAGCCCGCGCATCGTCAACATCGCCTCGACCGAGGCGCTCGGCGCCACCGCATTGCACGGCCCCTATTCGGCGGCGAAGGGCGGCGTCGCCAGCCTCACCCGCTCGCTCGCGGTGGAGCTTGGCCGCGAGGGCATCACCGTCAACTGCATTTGCCCGGGGCCGATCCGCACCGCCATCACCGACCGGATCTCGGAAGAGCACAAGACCATCTACGCCAAGCGCCGCACGGCACTCGGCCGCTACGGTGATCCGGAAGAGGTCGCGCACATGACGCTGAGCCTGTGCCTGCCGGCAGCGTCCTTCCTCACCGGCGCGGTCATCCCTGTCGACGGCGGCCTGATGGCGCGCAACGCGTAAGCGGCACCAAAGGTGCGTAGCCTGGATGGAGCGCAGCGCAATCCGGGGTTCTCACATCGCAGGAAGACTCCCCGGATTACGCTTCGCTCCATCCGGGCTACGGGCAGCTATGCGCGCCCAGCGTTGACATCGCTTGTTACGGGAGTAACTTTTTCCTCGACAGAGCGGGACCAACCGCTCGCGGTTCGCGGGAGAAACGTCATGACGATCGCCATCCGGCAGCTTCACAAACATTTTGTCGGCGAGGTCTCGGGCCTCGACCTGCGGCAACCTCTCACCGAGGCCGAGGCGCGCGAGATCGAAGCCGCCATGGACAAATATGCAGTGCTGGTGTTCCACGACCAGGACATCACCGACGAACAGCAGATGGCCTTTGCGCTAAACTTCGGCCAGCGCGAGGACGCGCGCGGCGGCACGGTCACGAAGGAGAAGGACTACCGGCTCCAATCGGGCCTGAACGACGTTTCCAATCTCGGCAAGGACGGCAAGCCGCTGGCAAAGGACAGCCGCGCGCACCTGTTCAACCTCGGCAATTGCTTGTGGCATTCCGACAGCTCGTTCCGCCCTATCCCGGCAAAATTCTCGCTGCTGTCGGCCCGCGTGCTCAACCCGAAGGGCGGCAATACCGAATTCGCCGACATGCGGGCGGCCTATGACGCGCTCGACGACGAGACCAAGGCGGAGATCGAGGATCTCGTCTGCGAGCACTCGCTGATGTATTCGCGGGGATCGCTGGGCTTCACAGAATACACCGACGAGGAGAAGGAGATGTTCAAGCCGGTGATGCAACGTCTCGTGCGCACCCACCCGGTCCATCGCCGCAAGTCGCTCTATCTCTCATCGCATGCCGGCAAGATTGTCGGCATGAGCGTCCCCGAGGGAAGGCTGCTGCTGCGCGATCTCAACGAGCACGCCACACAAAGCGAGTTCGTCTACGTCCACAAATGGAAGCTGCATGACCTCGTGATGTGGGACAACCGCCAGACCATGCACCGCGTCCGCCGCTACGACCAGTCGCAGCCCCGTGACATGCGCCGCGCGACGGTGGCGGGCACGGAGCCA
The DNA here is from genome assembly GCF_023073155.1 of Bradyrhizobium sp. 45. Taxonomy (NCBI): domain Bacteria; kingdom Pseudomonadati; phylum Pseudomonadota; class Alphaproteobacteria; order Hyphomicrobiales; family Nitrobacteraceae; genus Bradyrhizobium; species Bradyrhizobium sp. 45. The sequence continues at coordinate 47,729 of NZ_JADPIX010000155.1, forward strand.
ACGGTGCAGCAGCAGGCGGCGGAGTAGTTCTCCAGTCGTCCTGGACCAGCGAGCGAAGCAGCGCCGATCCAGGACCCATTACCACCGATGTCCAGTTCGGCGAAGGCTGGTGGTTGCCAGCCTGCTTCAACAATTGCAGCCTGGGGTAATGGGTCCTGACCTTCGCCAGGACGACACTGAGGCGCTACGCGTGCCCCGCCTCGTTCGAGAGCATGCCAGGATCGATGCCGATCTTACGCAGCGCGCGTCCGTATTTTTCGTCGACGTCGTCGCCGAAGATCAAATCCGAATCCGCGTCGCAATGCAGCCAGCCATTGCTCTGGATCTCGGTCTCGAGCTGGCCCGGCGCCCAGCCGGCATAGCCGAGCGCCAGGATGGCGTGCTTGGGGCCGGAGCCGTTGGCGATCGCGCGCAGGATGTCGACGGTCGCGGTGAGGCAGACGCCGTCGTCGATCCGGAGCGTCGCATTCTCGATGTAGAAATCGCTGGAATGCAGCACGAAGCCGCGGCCGGTATCGACCGGACCGCCGCGCAGCACCTTCATGCTTTCGGCATTCTCCGGCAGCTTGATGTGCTCGCCCTTGTTGATGATGCCGAGCTGCTGCAACAGCTCGGGGAAGTCGATGCTGCCGGCCGGATGGTTGACGATGATGCCCATCGCGCCTTCGGCGGAGTGGGCGCAGAGATAGATCACCGAGCGCTCGAAGCGCTCGTCGCCCATCACGGGCATGGCGATCAACAGCTGGCCGTCGAGGTAGCCCGCCGAACTCGGGAGCGCGGGGGCTGGCTTGCGGGTGCTTTCGCCCGTCCTCTTGCCTGTGGGAGCCATCGGTGAAGCACTCCGGTTTCAATTCCTATCCTGATGTCGGGCCGGGCCGCTGTCAAATCAAGGCTTTCAGGGACTTGATTCAAGTGCATCCATCACAAGCAATTCAATGGTTTGCCGCCGGGCGACCCTGTAAAGACGTACCATGCTGACAAGAGTTCCCCGGCGTGCGGCGATTGGCGTCGCGACAACCCTGCTCGCGTCCTCGCTGGCGCTTGCGGCCCATGCCGACGACGCATCGCCGTGGCAGCGCGACGGACATTCCGCGGTGCGGTTGCTGGCAGGATCGCGCAGCGGCGCCGTCCTGCTCGGCGGTATCGCCTTCCAGATCCAGCCCGGCTGGAAAACCTATTGGCGCATGCCGGGCGATTCCGGCGTTCCGCCGCGCTTCGATTTCTCGAAGTCCGACAATGTCGAAGCGGTGACGGTGATGTGGCCGGCCCCGCAGAAATTCGACGACGGCGCGGGCGGCCATTCGATCGGCTATCACGACCAGATCGTGCTGCCCCTGCGCATCATCGCCAAGGCGGCCGACAAGCCGGTGACGTTGCGCGCCGAGATCAATTATGCGGTGTGCGAAAAGCTTTGCATTCCCGTCGAGGCCCGCGCCGAGCTTGGCTTCAACAGCGTCGCCTCGACCGAGGACGCCAATTTGCGTGCAGCGCTCGACACCGTGCCCAAACCTGCCGCCATCGGCGATCCCAATCCGCTCACCATCCGCGACGTGAAGCGTGATGGGCCCAAGAATGTGGTGGTCGACGTGGTCGTTCCGGATGCGCGCACCGTCAGTCTGTTCGTGGAAGGTCCGACGCCCGATTGGGCGCTGCCCATCCCGGCGCCGGTCGAGCCCAGCCCACCGGGCGTGAAGCGATTTTCTTTCGAACTCGACGGCCTGCCGCCGGGCGCCCAGCCCGGCGGCGCAGCGCTGAAGTTCACGCTGGTCGGACCGGAGAAGTCGTACGAGTTCAATACCAATCTGGAGTGAGTGGTCGTCCTGGCGTTCGCCCGGACGACATCTTTGATCCAACCGAATCTTAACGAATGGTTGCTAATCCCCAGGGCTACTGCGGCAAGTCTGCCGCAGCATTCGTGTGCGCCTCGGGGATCCTTCGAATTGGCCGTGATGGATGCAGAACCCGCAACGACCGGACCTGCCGGCCTCATCGCGCGGCTGCGCGACAAATTGACGGGCGGGTCGAGCGAAGCGTCGCTGACGCGGCGGCTGGCAGGCACCATCTTCCTCATCCGCGTGATCAGCGCCGGCCTTGCATATTTCTCGCAGGTCCTGCTCGCGCGCTGGATGGGGACGTCGGACTACGGCGTCTATGTCTATGTCTGGACCTGGGTGCTGCTGCTCGGCAGCATGATGGACTTTGGCATCTCGGCCTCCGCGCAAAAGATCATTCCGGAATACCGCAGCCGTGGCGAGCATGCGCTGCTGCGCGGCTTTCTCTCGGGCAGCCGCTGGCTGACCTTTTGCGCCTCCACGCTGGTCTCGCTCGGCCTCGCGGGCATCGTCAAATTGCTCTCGCCCTGGATCGATCCCGCCGAAGTGCTGCCGCTCTACATCGGCTGCATGACGCTGCCCGCTTTCGTCGTCGCCAACACCCAGGACGGCATCGCCCGTTCGCATGACTGGATGCAACTCGGCCTGATGCCGCAATTCATCATCCGCCAGACACTAATCATCGGCATCACGGCTTGCGCCTTCCTGCTCGGCTATCATCTCGGCGCGGTTGCCGCGATGATCGCGAGCGCAGGCGCGGTGTGGATCGCGATGACCGGGCAGATGGTGGTGCTGAACCGCAAGCTCGCCGATCACATCGAGGCGGGCCCCAAGGCCTACGACGTCGGCGGCTGGCTCGCCGTGTCGCTGCCGATCCTGCTGGTCGAAAGCTTCTATTTGCTGCTGTCCTATACCGACGTGCTGGTGCTTCAGCAATTCCGCCCCTCCGACGAGGTCGGCGTCTATTTCGCCGTGGTGAAGACGCTGGCGCTGGTCTCCTTCATCCACTACGCGATGTCGGCGACGACCGCGCATCGCTTCGCCGAATACAACGCGGCTGGCGACAAGGCGCGGCTGTCGGCTTACGTGGCGCATGCCATCAACTGGACGTTCTGGCCGTCGCTGGCGGCGACCATCGTGCTGCTCGCGCTCGGCAAGCCCCTGCTCTGGCTGTTCGGGCCGCAATTCGTGATCGGCTACGACATCATGTTCGTCGCCGCGATTGGCCTCGTGGTCCGTGCCGCGATCGGCCCGGTCGAACGGCTGCTCAACATGCTCGGCCAGCAGAAGATCTGCGCGCTGGCCTATGCGCTGGCCTTTGCGATGAACCTGGTGCTCTGCATCGCGTTGGTGCCGCGCTTCGGCGGCCATGGCGCGGCGGCCGCGACCTCGATCTCGCTCAGTTTCGAGACGGTGCTGCTGTTCTGGATCGTGCGACAGCGGCTCGGCCTGCACGTGCTGGCGTTTGGGAAATAGACTTCCGACTGCCTTCGCGTGCTGCTCTCGGGGAACGGCTGCTTCGAAGCATGCCCGGGAACAACGCGAAACACCTATTTATTGCCAAGGGCACAGCACGATTTTTCTTATTTGGCCCAAGCGGTTGCACCGCAGGGAAAGTTTATTCTACGTCGTATTGCCCAACTGACGAGATAAACCTAAGATTCCCTGGACATGATCGATCCACTCTACGTCGCCTCTGGTTTCGGCGTCGGCCTGCTGGTCGGGATGACCGGCGTCGGCGGCGGTTCGCTGATGACGCCGCTGCTGATCCTCCTGTTCGGGATTCATCCATCGACCGCGGTCGGCACCGACCTGCTCTATGCTGCCGCCACCAAGACCGGCGGCAGCGTGGTGCATGGCTGGTCGCGCAGCGTGCACTGGCCGGCGGTGCTGCGGCTCGCCTGCGGCAGCCTTCCGGCGAGCGCGCTGACGCTGCTGGTGCTCTGGAAGCTCGACCTCAAGAGCGATTCCGAGCGCAATCTCGTCAACCTCGTGCTCTGCTTCGCGCTGCTGCTGACAGCGACCTCGCTGATCTTCCGCAGATCGATCATGGAGCGCTATCGCCGGCGCCTGGAGCAGGTCGATGACCGCGCCACGGCGATCGCGACGGTCGTCACCGGGATCGTGCTCGGTGTGCTGGTCTCGATTTCATCGGTCGGCGCCGGCGCGGTCGGCGTCACCGTTCTGCTGCTGCTCTATCCGCGCCTGCCGGTGGCGACCATCGTCGGGTCCGACATCGCCCATGCGGTCCCGCTGACGCTGATCGCCGGAATGGGGCACTGGGCGCTTGGCGACGTGGATTGGGCGCTGATGGGCGTGCTGCTGTTGGGCTCGCTGCCCGGCATCGTCGTCGGCAGCTTTAGCGCGACGCGCGTGCCCGAGACGGTGCTGCGCCTCACACTCGCCAGCGTGCTGTTCGTGGTCGCCGGCAAGATCATGTTCGCGGAGCTGCACCTGTCCTCGGCATTCGAGACGGCGCTGGCCTGGACGCACTGAACGAAAATGGCGGAGCTCGGCTTCCGCCATTCGCCAGCGATCGCGGTCTACTCCGCGGTCCAGCCGCCGTCGATCGACAGATTCGTGCCGGTGATCTGCGCGGCATCGTCGCCGCACAGGAACAGCGCGAGGGCTGCGACCTGCTCGGAGGTGACGAACTCCTTGGTCGGCTGCGCGTCGAGCAGCACGTCGTTGATGACCTGGTCGCGCGTGAGGTTACGGGCCTTCATGGTGTCGGGGATCTGCTTCTCCACCAGCGGCGTCCAGACATAGCCGGGGCTGATGCAGTTGCAGGTGATCTTGCTGGTCGCGACCTCGAGCGCCACGGTCTTGGTCAGGCCGGCGATGCCGTGCTTGGCCGAGACATAGGCCGACTTGAAGGGCGAGGCGACCAGCGAATGCGCGGAAGCGGTATTGATGATGCGGCCCCAGCCCTTCTTCTTCATGCCCGGGACGGCGGCGCGAATGGCATGGAACGCCGAGGACAGGTTGATCGCGATGATCTGATCCCATTTCTCCGGCGGGAATTCCTCGATCGGCGAGACGAACTGGATGCCCGCATTGTTGACGAGAATATCGACCGAACCAAAGCTCTTCTCGCCGAGCGCGACCATCCCGGCGATCTCGGCCGGCTTGGTCATGTCGGCCGGCGAATAGACCGCCTTCACGCCGAAATCGGACTCGATCTTGGCGCGCTCCTTCTCGATGTCCTCCGGCGAGCCGAACCCGTTGATGACGACATTGGCGCCGGCGGCGGCGAAGGCGCGCGCATAGGCAAGTCCGATGCCGCTGGTCGACCCGGTCACGACGGCGTTCTTGCCTGACAGACTACCCATATTATTCGCTCCTTCTTGGCGGGGGCGCAGTGACGTCCCCCGTGAGATCGTAGGTCACCATGGTCTCGCCGGATTGCGGCCGCTCGAGCCAATCCTTGTGGCGCATCGACAGATGCACGTCACGCACGCCGGCTTCCCAATGCTCGACCATGGCGACATGCGAGAAATCGTAATCCTTGGACGAGGATTCGTAGTTCTTGCTGCGGTAGATCAGGTGCACCACAGTCACGGTGCTTTCGCGCGATACCTTGGCAAGGAATTCCACGGAAGGGTCGTTCTTGAGATAATCGGGCAATTTGGAAATCAGGTCGCGCACGGCCCTGCGGGCGTTGTGCACCTGCTTGTTCTTGTCGGTGTTCATCCGCGTGCGGCTCGAGAAGCGGATGTCCTTCTCGCGCTCGGTCGCCTCGAGTAGCGAGGTCGGCAGATCGCCGCGGGCGCTGAACAGGTCGATCTGGAAGATCAGGAGATCGCGGTCGGTCTCGGCGTCCAGCACGTAGTCGAGCGGCGTGTTGGAGGCAATGCCGCCGTCCCAATAATGCTCGCCGTCGATCACGATGGACGGAAAGCCGGGCGGCAGCGCGCCGGAGGCCATGATGTGCTCGGGTCCGATTTTCTTGCCGAGCTTCCTGAACTCGAAATTGTCGAAATATTTGAAGTTGCCGGAGGTAACGCCGACTGCACCGACCGACAGCCGCGTCTTCAGATCGTTGATGCGGTCGAAATCGACCAGACGCTCCAACGTCTTCTTCAGGGGTGCAGTATCGTAATAGCTCTCGGCCTGGGGGCTGCCGGGCGGCCAGAGCGGCGCGGGCGGCATGCGCGGAACGAAGAAGCCGGGCACGCCGAAGGTCGCGATCAATGCGGCGCTGGTCGAATTGAACAGTTCGCGGCTGTGCTCGCTTTTGCCGATCGGCTTCCACGGCACCGGCGCGGAGACCATCTCCCAGAATTCCTTGAGCCGCTTGACGCGCGTCTGCCCTTCGTTACCGGCGATGATCGCGGCGTTGACCGCGCCGATCGAGATGCCGGCGACCCAGTCCGGCTCGAAGCCGGCATGGCAGAGCGACTGATAGGCGCCGGCCTGATAGGAGCCGAGCGCGCCGCCGCCCTGGAGGACCAGGACACGTTGCGCGTTCGCGGGGATAGTTGCGACTTCCGGGCTATGATCGGTCATGCGGGAACAGTAGCAGATGGCGAGCGACCGTGGCGACAGTCTGCCGCGGCGTCAATGCATCCCGTGATCAAGTCTGGCTTATCGGGAGTCCGTCGAGGCCAGGATCATGGTCCAGAACACCTTGTATTTGGTGCCGGGAGCATAGCCCGCCGCAATGCCCAATTTTGTGACACCGCTCTTGAGCATGTTCGCGCGGTGCGGGGGCGAGTCGCGCCAGCCGGAAAACGCTTCCGCCAGCGTATGATAGCCGGCCGAGACGTTCTCGACCGCAACGGTCGCCGGATAGCCGCCGGCGCTGAGGCGCTTGGCCAGCGGCGCGCGGACGTCATGGTCCATCTTGTTGGCGGCAGCCATGGCCTGGGACTGAGATTCGGCGAGCCGCATCAGTTCGGGGTCGATCACGAGGGTGCCGAGCCCGTTGTTCTGGCGGTATTGCGAGATCATGATCGCTGCGGCCTGCGCGTCGAGCTTTGCGCCCGGGACAGCCATATCGGCATACATCGAGGGCTGCTGGACCGATGCTTCGTTGCCGGCGCAGCCGGCGAGCAGCAAAAGGATTGATATCGCGGCCGCGACGCGCATGAACAGGAGCCCCCAAATCAGGCGCCGTTGTTGCATACCAACCGTGGCTGAAAGGTGAATATTGAGGAAAAATTGACCGGTTGACCCCGCTCAGGCGCCCCCAAATATCCGGTAGCGGCGGGGCTCCAGGCCGATCGTGTCGCCGGCGCGCAGTTCCCTGTCCCGCGGAGCGTCGATCTCGATGGTCTCTCCGCCTGATAATGCCACCTCGGCCCGCTGCACGGGACCGAAATTCCGGACGTGCTGCACGGCGCCCTCGAAGGCACCGCTGCCGGGCGGGCCAACGAGCATGTCGTGCCGCCGCACGAACAGTCTTGACGCGCCAGGCGCAAGCCCATCTGCCGCGAGCTGAAGCGGCCGGTCGCCAAGCCTGATGACGCCGTCGGCGATCAGGACCGGAAGCTCGATGGATTCGCCGATGAAGCTGTGGACGAAGGCGGTCGCCGGGCTCTCATAGACGTCATCGGGCGAGCCGATCTGCTCGATCTTGCCCTTGTCCATCACCACGACGCGGTTGGCGACTTCGAGCGCCTCCTCCTGGTCATGGGTGACGAAGATCGAGGTGACGTTGATCTCGTGGTGCAGCGAGCGCAGCCATTTACGCAGCTCCTTGCGCACCTTGGCATCAAGCGCACCGAAGGGTTCGTCGAGCAGCAGGATACGTGGCTCGATCGCGAGCGCGCGGGCCAGCGCGATGCGCTGGCGCTGGCCGCCGGAGAGCTGGCTCGGGTAGCGGTCGGCGAGCCAATCGAGCTGCACGAGATCGAGTAGCTCCTTGACGCGCGCACGGATGGTCGCTTCGTCCTTGCGGATCGCGCGCGGCTGCACGCGGAGGCCAAAGGCGACGTTCTCGAACACCGTCATGTGGCGGAACAGCGCGTAGTGCTGGAATACGAATCCGACGTGCCGCTCGCGCGCGCCCTGCGCCAGCGCGTCCTCGCCGTTGAAAGATACCTCCCCGGAATCGGGCCAGTCCAGCCCCGCGATGATCCGCAGCAGCGTGGTCTTGCCGGAGCCAGACGGACCGAGCAGCGCGAGCAGCTCGCCGTCATTGACCTTGAGGTCGACGCCGTCGAGAGCTTTGAAGCTGCCGAACTTCTTGACGAGATTCCTGACTTCAATGCTCACTTGCGTCATGTCCTTCGTCGAGATGATTTTCGAGAACGGTTTTCGCGACCAGCGTGATCAGCGCCAGCATCGCGAGCAGCGAGGCGATCGCGAACGCCGCGACGAACTGATATTCATTGTAGAGAATCTCGACCAGGAGCGGCATCGTGTTGGTCTCGCCGCGGATATGGCCGGAAACGACGGAGACCGCGCCAAACTCGCCCATCGCGCGCGCGTTGCAGAGCAGGACGCCGTACAGCACGCCCCATTTGATATTGGGCAGCGTGACGCGGAAGAAGGTCTGCAGGCCCGAGGCGCCGAGCGAGATCGCGGCCTCCTCCTCCTGCGTGCCCTGCTCCTGCATCAGCGGGATCAACGCCCGCGCCACGAAGGGGAAGGTCACGAAGGTGGTCGCAAGCGCGATGCCCGACACCGCGAACAGGATCTGGATGTCGTGATCGCGCAGCCAGCCGCCGAAATAGCCCTGCGCGCCGAACAGCAGCACGAAGACGAGGCCCGAAATCACCGGGCTGACCGAGAACGGCAAATCGATCAGCGTGATCAGGAAGGTCTTGCCCGAGAATTCGAATTTTGCAATCGCCCAAGCCGCGACCAGGCCGAAGACGAGATTGAGGCCGACGGAAATTGCAGCAACCAACAGCGTCAACTTGATCGCGGACAGCGCCTCCGGGTCGGTCAGCGCGGCGAAATAAGCGCCAATTCCCTTCGAGAAGGCCTGCGCGAACACCACGACCAGCGGCAACACGACGAAGACTGATAGAAAGGTCATCGCCAGCGCGATGATGACGATGCGGACCGCGCGCGGTTCGGTGCGAAGGTTGTTCCGCGCGGCGGCTGCGTACGCGCGTGCCTTGGCGTCGGAGGCCGGGAGTGGGACGGAATCTGCGATCTGCATCGTCATGGCCCCGTCCTCACCGCACCGGAATCCGGCTCTGCGCCCAGCGCTGGAGCCGGTTGACCGCGAAGATAATGACGAAGGACACGACCAGCATGACAACCGCGATGGCGGTCGCATCGGCATAGCGGAATTCGGAGAGCCGGATCACGATCAGCAGCGGCGCGATCTCGGAGACGTTGGGCAGATTGCCGGCGATGAAGATCACCGAGCCGTATTCGCCGACCGCACGCGCGAAGGCGAGCGCGAGTCCGGTGAGCAGCGCCGGACCGAGCGAGGGCAGGATCACGCGAATGATGGTCTGCCAGCGGCTCGCGCCAAGGCTGCCCGCGGCCTCCTCGATCTCTGGGTCGAGATCCTGGAGCACCGGCTGCACCGTGCGCACCACGAACGGGATACCGATGAAGATCATGGCGACGAAGATGCCGACCGGCGTGAACGCCACCTTGATGCCGGCCGCCGCAAGCGGCGCGCCGAGCCAGCCCTTCTCGGCGAACAACGCGGTCAGCGCGACGCCGGCAACCGCCGTAGGTAGCGCGAACGGCACGTCGACGATGGCATCGAACAGCCGCCGACCGGGGAAGCGGTAGCGCACCAGCGCCCAGACGATGATGCTGCCCATCACCAGATTGACGCAGGCGGCTGCGAAGGCGAGTCCGAAGGACACGCGCAACGCATTCAGGGTGCGGCGGCTGGAGAGGATGTTCCAAAACTGCTCGGGACTCAGCTCGACCGATTTCAGGAACAGGCCGGCGAGCGGAATCAGGATGATGATCGACAGCCAGGATAGCGTCAGCCCCATGGTGAGACCGAAGCCCGGCAATGTCCGGCGTCGTGCTGCGATTGCGCTCACCAGGCCCCCTGTTTAAGCCCCGCCGACAGCGCCCGATCAGTTCTTGTAGATCTGATCGAAGACGCCGCCGTCGGCAAAATGTTCCCTCTGCGCCTTGGTCCAGCCGCCGAAAAGTTCGTCGATCGTGAACAGCTCGACCTTCGCGAAGGAGTTTTCATGTTTTTTGGCGATCTCGGGATCGCGCGGACGATAGAAGTTGCGCGCCGCGATTTCCTGACCTTCCTTGGTGTACCAATATTGCAGGTAGGCATCGGCGACACTACGGGTGCCTTTTTTATCGGCAACCTTATCGACGATCGTCACCGGCGGTTCCGCCAAGATCGAGAGCGGCGGCGCCACGATCTCGAATTTCTCCGGACCGAATTCCTTGAGCGCCAGGTACGCCTCGTTTTCCCAGGCGAGCAGCACGTCGCCGACGCCGCGCTCGACGAAGGTCACGGTCGCGCCGCGCGCACCGGTGTCGAGCACCGGCACCTGCTGATAGAGCTTTCCGATGAAATCCTTGGCCTTGTCCGCCGAGCCGTATTTCTTCTGCGCAAAGCCCCAGGCGGCCAGATAATTCCAGCGCGCGCCGCCTGACGTCTTCGGGTTCGGCGTGATCACGGCGACGCCGAGCTTGAGCAGATCGTCCCAGTCCTTGATGGCCTTGGGATTGCCCTTGCGGACCAGGAACACAATGGTCGAGGTATAGGGCGACGAGTTTTGCGGCAACCGTTTCTGCCAGTCGGCCGTCGTGAGGCCTTTGCCCGCGATGGCGTCGATGTCGTAGGCGAGCGCAAGCGTCACCACGTCGGCCTGCAATCCGTCGATCACGGCGCGCGCCTGCGAACCGCTGCCCCCATGCGACTGCTTGATCTCGACGCTCTTGCCGGTTTCCTTCTGATAGGCACTCGCGAACGCCTTGTTGAACTCGACATAGAGCTCGCGCGTCGGATCGTACGAGACGTTCAGCAGAGTGATGTCAGCGGCAAGAGCCGCGCTTGCCAACAAGCCTGTCACGAGCAGTCCTGCCGCGAGCGGAACGATACGACGCATCATGTCCATCTCCATTCACATCAATGACGTCGGCGTCATCGATGGCAGGCATAACTCGGGGCGAAACGCGCTTAAGTCAACGGAACCGGATTTTCTTGTTCGTAGCCGGGCAGCGTAACTTTGCTACGAAGTCTTCATCGTGTGGATGCCGCATTCCGTCTTGGCCCGGCCACGCCAGCGACCGGCACGCTCATCCTCGCCTTCGGCCGTTCTGCTCGTGCAAGGCATACACCCAACCGATAGAAATCCCGACGCGACCAGGGGATGACGCGGCAATTTGGCGCGGGCGAAAATCGCCTCGAGTTCCTCCCGCGAGACATTGGCGAAGGGATTGAACTTCAACCGCGTACCGTCGTCCTCGACCACCGGGATGTCGGCGCGCGAGTTGCCCTGGAAGCGCTTGCGGCCGTTGAGCCATGCATCGAACGGTTTCAGCGCCCGCGCCAGCGGCTCGACCTTGCGGATACGGCAGCAAGCGTCGGGATCGGAAAACCAGAGGTCGCGGTCGGGATCTCCGCGCGACAGCGTCTCCTCGGCAGGCTTGATCGAGCGGACGTCCTTCAGGCCCAGCGTCGCGATCAGCGTATCACGATAGGCCAGCGTCTCCTCGAACAGCCAGCCGGTGTCGAGGAAGATCACCGGGATCGCCGGATCGACATCCGCCATCACCTTGAGCAGCGTCGCCGATTCCGTACCGAAGGACGACACCAGCGCAAGCTTGTCGCGCCCGACCGTCTTCAGCGCAGCGGCGATGATTTCGGCGGGCGAGGCATCGCGCAAGGCGCGATCGAGGTCCTCCGCCGAGGGCAGCGCCGAGGCGGAGATTGCCGAAATTGGAGACGCGATTGCGTTCACGTGCCGACACCCTCGGAATGACGCAGCTGCATGCGCCGGTGCAGCGCCGTGATGCGGCCATCGCCGGTGGGCTGGTAGAAGACCGAATAGCGCTTCGCGGTCTGCATGAACGCTTCCGCGTCGGCCTGCTTCTTGACGTCGAAGGAATCGAAGCCAGCGCGCAGCATGAACACGAACTGGTCCCGCAGGATCTGGCCCGTCGCACGCAACTCGCCGCGGTAATTGTAACGCTCGCGCAGCAGCCGCGCCTGGCTGTAGGCGCGTCCGTCGCGGAAGGTTGGGAACACCAGCGCGACGACGGCAATCTTGCCGAGATAGGGCACCAGCTCGGCGATGTCGCGATTGTTCGGCCAGATCACACCGACCTTGCCGGTCCGCTTGAGCAACGCATCCGCCTCGCCAACGAAACGCTCGGCCGGCACCAGAATGTCGCCGCCCTCGGGCAGCGGCGTGTCGACGGCGAGCTTGACGAAGCTGTCGTCGGCGATCTTTCCGCCGTTAACGAGTGGCATAAACGCGCTCCTTGAAGGGTTCGACGCCGAGGCGTTTTACCGTGTCCATGAACAGCTCTTCGGGCCGCTCGCGCAGCGCCAGATAGGCTTCCACGATGTCCTCGACGACGTCGGCGACCTCGTCGAACTTGACGCCGGGGCCGATCAGATTGCCGAGTGCGGCACTCTCGTCGGCGCGCCCGCCGATGGTGATCTGGTAGACCTCCTCGCCGTTCTTCTCGACGCCGAGAATGCCGATATGACCGACATGGTGATGGCCGCAGGCGTTGATGCAGCCGGAGATGTTGATGTGCAACCGGCCGATCAGATTGGCCAGCTCATGATTGGCGAAGCGCCGCGTCAGTTCCTGCGCGATCGGGATCGAGCGCGCATTGGCCAGCGAGCAATAGTCGAGACCCGGGCAGGCGATGATGTCAGTGATCAGATTGACGTTCGGCGTCGCCAGCCCGAGCTTGTCGAGCGCCTTCCACAGCGCCGGCAAGTCACGCTTGGCGACATGCGGCAGAGCGAGGTTCTGCTCGTGGCCGACGCGGATCTCACCGAAGGAGTATTCGTCGGCGAGATCGGCGAGCGCATCCATCTGCTCGGCGGTGGCATCGCCCGGAGGCGCGCCGATCGGCTTCAGCGAGATCGTGACGATGGAATAGCCCTGGGCCTTGTGCGGGGCCACCGAGTTCTTGCGCCATGCCTCGAAATCGGGATCGGCCGCGGCCTGGCGCAGCTCGTCCGGCATGTGCGGCAGCTTCTCGTAGGCAGGATAGGTGAAGCGCGAGCGGATGTCCTCGACCACCTCGTCGTCGATCTGGAGCGAGGAGTTGCGGATGTGCTGCCACTCCTCCTCGACCTCGCGCGAGAACTTCTCGATGCCGAGCTCGTGCACCAGGATCTTGATGCGCGCCTTGTAGATGTTGTCGCGGCGGCCGTACTGGTTGTAGACGCGCAGAATCGCCTCGATGTAGCTGAGAATGTCGCGGCCGTGGACGAAATGCTTGATGGTCTTGCCGATGAACGGCGTGCGTCCGAGCCCGCCACCGACCAGCACCTCAAAGCCGGTCTCGCCCTTCTCGTTCTTGATCAGCTTCAGCCCGATGTCGTGGATCTTGATCGCGGCCCGGTCGTGGTCCGACGCGGTGATCGCGATCTTGAACTTGCGCGGCAGGAACGAGAATTCCGGATGCAACGTGGTGTGCTGGCGGATCAGCTCCGACCAGATGCGGGGATCCTCGATCTCGCCGGGCGCGACGCCGGCCCACTGATCCGAGGTGACGTTGCGCATGTTGTTGCCGGAGGTCTGCATCGCATGGATGCCGACCTCGGCGAGATCGGCCAGCGCATCCGGCAATTCGGCGAGCTTGATCCAGTTGAACTGGATGTTCTGCCGCGTCGTGAAATGGCCGTAGCCACGGTCGTATTTGCGCGCGACGTGGGCGAGCGCCCGCAGCTGGTTCGACGCCAGCGTCCCGTAGGGGATCGCGACGCGGAACATATAGGCGTGCAGTTGCAGATAGACGCCGTTCTGCAGCCGCAGGATCTTGAACTCGTCCTCGGTGAGCTCGCCGGAGAGGCGGCGCTTCACCTGGTCGCGGAATTCCGAGACGCGCTCGTTGACGAGCGTGCGGTCGATTTCATCGTAAGCATACATAAGAAAGCGCCTTAAACCTGAACCGGCTGTCCGATGGTCACGCCGGTGCGGCGGATCTGTTCGCGCAGATTTCCGGGTTCGACCTTGCCGTCTGCACCGACCTGTACCGGCGCGATATAGGGGCCGATCGCGCCGACGTCATCGGCAACGGATTCCGCAAGCAACGCCTTCGCCTCGTCGGAGTTGCGCACGATCGCGGCTTCCGACAGGTCCGCGGACCAGCTCTTGGCGGCGGTGCGGTAAACCACGATGCCGTCCCAGGTGCGGTTGGCGGTCACGACCGAGGGGCCGGCGATCTTGATCTTCTTCTGTTCAAGCGGGGAGGTCATTCGGCTGCATCCAATAGGTCAGAGATGATTTGCTTTGGGGTTTGGCGGCGAAGCGAGCCGGCATGCCGGACCACATCGCCGATGATGAGAATGGCGGGACCGCCGTTGGTCCGGCGGACCAGTTCGGGCAGATCGCGCAGCGTGCCGATCTCGCCTTGCGCATCGGGACGCGTGACGCGGGCGAATACGCCGACCGGCGTCTCCGGCGAACGGCCGGCGGCCAAGAGGCCGGCGCGTATGGCCGGCGCAGCCGTCATGCCCATGTAGACCACGACGGTCATCCTGGCGTCGGTCAGCGTCGACCAGTCCACGACTTCTGCGTCGCGCGCCTTGTGCGCGGTGAGGAAGGTGATGCGCGTTGCTTCGTGACGATAGGTGAGCGGCACCTCGAAATCGGCGGCGCCGCCGAGACCTGCGGTGATGCCGGGAACGATCGAATAGGCAAGGCCGGCGGCACGAAGTGCTTCGACTTCTTCGCCGCCGCGGCCGAACACGAAGGGATCGCCGCCCTTCAGCCGCACCACACGCTGGCCGGATTGCGCGGCCTCGATCATGCGCTTGTTGATGGCGTCCTGCCCGATGCCGGGCTTGCCGACGCGGCGGCCGACCGGCACGCGCGTGGTGTCACGGCGGATGCGGTCGAGAATTTCAGGCGAGACCAGCTCGTCATGGAAGACGATGTCGGCATCCTGGAGCGCGCGCAACGCCTTGATGGTGAGCAAATCCGGATCGCCAGGCCCGGCGCCGACCAGCGCGACGGATCCTTCCGGCTTGTCGGCCCGCGCGAACGCGGATGGATCTGAAATCGCCTTGAGCGCTGCGTCCGCCTCGCCTTTGCGGCCGGCCAATACGGCGGCACCGATCGGGCCGTCGATGACGCGCTCCCAGAAGCGGCGGCGCAGCGGAAACTCGGCAATACGTTCGTTGATGGATTTGCGGAAGCCGCCGATGAACTCGGCGAGCTCGCCGATGCGCGCCGGCAGCAGCGCCTCGATCTTCTCGCGCACGCGCCGCGCCACCACCGGCGACGTGCCGCCAGTGCCGACGGCGACCACGACATCGCCGCGATCGACGATCGCCGGAAAGATGAAGCTCGAATGCTCGAGATCGTCCATGACATTGACCGGCAGGCCGAGCGCCTTGGCGCGGACCGACATCGCCACGCCGACATCGCCGGCGCCGGCGCAAACCACCGCGATGATTCCCGAGAGATCGGCGGTCAGCGGATCGGTGGCCGAGATGTCGATACGCGCCGCGTCCTCGGAGCTCAGACCCAGGTCGTGATTGCCATCGATCGCATGCACGCGAATGCGCGCACCGGCAGCGGTCAGCACGCGCAGCTTGGCGCGCAAAAGCTCACCCGCACCGATGAGGACCACCGGACCGGCCTTGAGATCGAGGAACACGGGCAAGAACCGCATACGATACTCGCTTACCCCACATGCGGGGTTGACTGGAATTATTTTCTATATATGTGTCGTTTCAGGCGCGCAAAGAGAAAATTTTTTCTTCTCTCTTGCACCGCAACTATAGAATTTTCGCCTCCAAACGCAAAGTGGCAGAGATGCATCTTCTCAAGGACAATTCCACTGCTGGCGGGCTGAACAGCCCCGCTCTCGCCGAGCGCGTGCCCGCGCAAGAATTTTCTTCTGACCTTGCCCCGAGCATGGACCATCTCGACCAGCTCGAGGCCCAGAGCATCTACATCTTCCGCGAAGCCTTCGGCCGCCTCAAGAAGATCGCCCTGCTGTGGTCGCTCGGCAAGGACTCCAATGTCATGATCTGGCTGGCGCGCAAGGCATTCTTCGGCCGTCTGCCGTTCCCGGCCCTCCATGTCGACACCGGCAAGAAGTTTCCGGAGATGTATCGCTTCCGCGATCACTACGGCAAGGAATGGGATCTCGATCTGCGCGTCGAGCCCTGCCCGCCGATTGATGCCGTCGACCCAACGCTGCCGCCCGCCGCCCGTTCCGCCGCGCGCAAGACCGAGGGCCTCAAGATGGCGCTCGCCAAATACGGTTTCGACGGTCTGATCGCCGGCATTCGCCGCGATGAGGAGGCGACGCGCGCCAAGGAGCGCGTGTTCTCGCCGCGCGGCTTGGAGGGTAATTGGGACGTGCGCGACCAGCCGCCGGAGTTCTGGGATCATTTCAATGCGTCGCCGCCGCAGGGCGCGCATTTGCGCATCCATCCGATCCTGCATTGGACCGAGTCCGATATCTGGGCCTACACCAAGCGCGAGAACATCCCGATCATCCCGCTGTATCTGTCGCAAAACGGCAAACGCTATCGCTCGCTGGGCGATCAGGACATCACCAATCCGGTCGCCTCAAACGCGTCGACTATCGACGAGATCCTGATCGAACTCGAGCAGACCAAGGTGCCGGAACGTTCCGGCCGCGCGCTCGACCACGAGACCGAGGACGCTTTCGAGCGCCTGCGCGTCGCCGGCTATCTCTGATCAAGGACGCGAGCGTCGTATGAACATGATCGTCACCCCCGCATCGCCCGCCACCCCGAACGGCACCACGCGTCCGCAGGTCCGCATCGTCATCGTCGGCCATGTCGACCACGGCAAGTCGACGCTGGTCGGCCGCCTGCTGCACGAGACCGGCAGCCTGCCCGACGGCAAGCTCGACATGCTCAAGGCCGTCAGCGCGCGGCGCGGCATGCCGTTCGAATGGTCGTTTCTGCTCGACGCGCTCCAGACCGAGCGCGACCAGGGCATCACCATCGACACCACGCAGATCCGCTTCCGCACCAATTCGCGCGACATCGTACTGATCGACGCGCCCGGCCACGCCGAATTCCTGCGCAACATGATCACCGGCGCCTCGCAGGCGGACGGCGCGGTGCTGATCATCGACGCGCTCGAAGGCGTGCGCGACCAGACGAGGCGGCACGGCTATCTCCTGCATCTGCTCGGCGTGAAGCAGGTCGCGGTCGTCGTCAACAAGATGGACCGCGTCGACTTCTCCGCAGCGCGCTTCAAGGAGATCAGCGACGAGATCTCGGCGCATCTGCAAGGCCTCGGTGTGAAGCCCACGGCCGTGATCCCGATTTCCGCCCGCGAGGGCGACGGCGTCGCTGAGCGCACCGACCGCATCGGCTGGTACAAGGGTCCGACCGTGGTCGAAGCGCTTGACCGGCTCGAGCCGGCCCGGCCGCTGGAAGCGCTGGCGCTGCGGCTGCCGGTGCAGGCGATCTACAAATTCGACGATCGCCGCATCGTGGCGGGCCGGATCGAATCCGGCAGCCTGGTTGCCGGCGACGAAATCGTGATCATGCCCGCCGGCAAGATCGCCAGAATCAAGACGGTCGAGAGCTGGCCGGTGACGCCGGTCGCAGGCCGCCAGGGTGCGGGCCGCTCGGTCGGCATCACGCTCGACCGCGAGCTGTTCCTCGAGCGCGGCGACATCATCGCGCATGCCAACAGCGCGCCGCGCGAGACACGACGGCTGCGCGCGCGGATCTTCTGGCTGCACGACAAGCCGCTGGCCAAGGGCGACCAGCTCCTGGTTCGCTGCGGACCGAAGGAAAGCCGTGCCACCGTCGTCGCCATCGAGAAGGCGGTCGATCCCGGTGAGCTGTCGAGCGTCGAGAACAAGGCAATCGGCCGCAACCATGTCGGCGAGATCGACATATCCCTTTCGAATCCGATTGCCACCGATCCCTACACGGAAAATCCGCGCACCGGCCGTCTCGTGATCGAGGTGTCCGGGCGCATCGCCGGCGGCGGTCTCGTGCTGTCGGTCGATGCCGGCCAGCGCGCCTTGCCCGTCGACATCGTGCCGGTGGAATCCGCGCTGCGGCCCGACGAACGCTCCGCGCGCTATCGTCACAACGGCGCCGTGGTCTGGCTCACCGGCCTCCCCGCCTCCGGCAAGTCGACTCTAGCCAAGGCGCTGGAGCGGCGGTTGTTCAGCAATGGCGGCTCACCGATCCTGCTCGACGGCGACACGCTGCGTGCCGGGCTCAACAGCGATCTCGGCTTCTCGGCCGCCGATCGCAGCGAGAACATCCGCCGCCTCGCCGAAGTCGCGACGCATCTCGCCCGTAACGGCCACATCGCCATTGTCGCCGCCGTCTCGCCCGCCCGCGAGGACCGCGCCACCGCGCGCCGCATCGCCGACACGTCGTTCCGCGAGATCTACGTCGCGACGCCGGCGGAAATTTGCGAGGAGCGCGACCCCAAGGGCCACTACAAGAAGGCCCGCGCCGGCACGCTCGCGTCGTTCACCGGTATCGGCACCGACTACGAGCGGCCCGAGGCCGCCGAGCTCGTGATCGACACCTCGACGCGGACGGTCGCCGAGGCGGCGGACGAGATCGAACAGATGCTCAAGACGACCGGCGTGCTGTTCGACGAACTCGTGGACCTCGCCGCGAATATTTGAAGCCGGGCTGCTGCTCCGCTGTCGTCGCCCGGCTTGACCGGGCGACCCAGCATTCCACCGACAGCAGTGATTCAGGCGAGAGGCCGCGGCGTACTGGATTTCCCCGCCTTCGCGGGGAATGACACCGTGCGTGGGCCGCCCACCTCGCCTTGACATTTTGACAACTTTTGGGGGCCTTCTCACGGCCCCGATTTTGGGGCTAATAAGACCCCGAAAGCCGCTCCTTGGAGCGCATTTTGCTGCTGTCGGGTCAAAAGCAGCCAAAAACAGCCATTTCCAACAAGAAAGCCCATCATGAAACGCGTCGACGCCCACGGACTGAAGATCGCTCCCGTCCTGTTCGATTTCATCGCCAAGGAAGCGGCCCCGAAGACGGGGATCGCGCCGGATGCGTTCTGGGCCGGGCTCGCCGCCATCATCAAGGAGCTGGGGCCGAAGAACCGCGCGCTGCTGGCGGTGCGCGACACGTTGCAGGCCAAGATCGACGACTGGCACCGGGCCAACAAGGGCAAGGCGTTCGACCTCAACGCCTATACCGCCTTCCTGAAGGAGATCGGCTATCTCCTCCCGGAGCCGGCGACGCAGAAGGTCGAGACCGCCAATGTGGACGAGGAGATCGGCAAGATCTGCGGCCCGCAGCTCGTCGTGCCGCTGACCAACGCACGCTATGCGCTGAACGCGGCGAATGCGCGCTGGGGCTCGCTCTATGACGCCTTCTACGGCACCGACGCGATCCCGCACGATCCATCCGAGAGCGGCAAGGGCTACAACAAGGCGCGCGGCGACAAGGTGATCGCCAAGGCAAAAGCGTTCCTCGATGCCGCCGTGCCGCTGGCGACCGGCAGTCACACCGACGTCACCGCCTATAGCGTGGTCGCGGGCCAGCTCGCGGTGAAGCTGAAGAGCGGCAACGCCACCGCCCTGAAGAACGCCGCGCAATTCGCAGGCTTCCAGGGCGACGCAGCCGCACCGAGCGCGGTACTGCTCGTCAACAACGGCCTGCACGTCGAGGTAAAAATCGACCGCACCAGCGCGATCGGCAAGGACGATCCGGGCGGCGTCGCGGACATGGTCATGGAGTCCGCCGTCTCCACGATTCTCGACATGGAAGACTCGGTCGCTGCCGTCGATGCCGAGGACAAGGTGCTGGTCTATCGCAACACGCTCGGCCTGATGAACGGCACGCTGTCGGCCGATTTCGAGAAGGGCGGCAAGACGCTGACGCGCTCGCTCAATGCCGACCGCAGCTACAAGATGCCTGACGGCAAAGGCGAAGTGAAATTGCACGGCCGCAGCCTGCTGCTGATGCGCAATTGCGGTCACCACATGTTCACCGACGCGGTGCTGGACGACAAGGGCGAGGAGATTCCGGAAGGCTTGCTCGACGCCGCCGTCTCCGGGCTTCTTGCTGTCCATGATCTGAAAGGCAACTCCAAGGTCAAGAACAGCCGCACCGGCTCGGCCTATATCGTCAAGCCGAAGATGCACGGCCCCGACGAGGTGTCGCTGACCTGCGAGATCTTCGACCGCGTCGAGAAGATGCTGTCGCTGCCCGAGAACACGCTCAAGGTCGGCATCATGGACGAGGAGCGGCGCACCACCGTCAACCTCAAGGCCTGCATCCAGCGCGCCTCCAAGCGCATCATGTTCATCAACACCGGCTTCCTCGACCGCACCGGCGACGAGATCCACACCTCGATGGAGGCGGGTCCGATGATCCGCAAGAACGAGATGAAGGCGCAGCCCTGGATCAAGTCCTATGAGGACTGGAACGTCGATATGGGCCTGACCTGTGGCCTGCCCGGCCATGCCCAGATCGGCAAGGGCATGTGGGCCGCGCCGGACAAGATGGCGGACATGCTGGCGCAGAAGCTCGCCCATCCGCAGGCCGGTGCTATCACCGCCTGGGTGCCCTCGCCGACCGCCGCGACGCTGCACGCGCTGCACTACCACCAGGTCAACGTCACCGCGCGCCAGCAGGAGCTCGCCAAGGGCGGCCCACGGGCAAAGCTCGAAGACATCCTCACCATCCCCGTGTCGAAGTCGAACTGGGCGCCCGACGACGTCAAGCAGGAGATCGACAACAACTGCCAGGGCATTCTGGGCTATGTCGTGCGCTGGATCGACCAGGGCGTCGGCTGCTCGAAGGTGCCTGACATCCACGACGTCGGCCTGATGGAAGACCGTGCCACCTTGCGCATCTCCAGCCAGCACCTCGCCAACTGGCTGCACCAGGGCGTGATCACCGAGGCGCAGGTGATGGAATCGCTCAAGCGCATGGCGGTGGTCGTCGACAAGCAGAATGCGGGCGATCCCATCTACAAGCCGATGGCGCCCGCCTTCGACGGCACAGCCTTCAAGGCGGCCAGCGACCTCATCTTCAAGGGACGCGAGCAGCCGAACGGCTACACCGAATACATCCTCACCGCCCGCCGCCGCGAGGCCAAAGCCCTTGGCTGACAACGCCCTGGCTGACAAGGCGGCCTGCCGACCCGACTAGAACACCAAAAGCCCCGGCTCGCGCCGGGGCTTTTTCGTTGCGCTAGCTAAGCGCCCGGCTAAAACACTGCCAGATATTTCAGCAGCGAGACGATGCCGATGATGATGACGACGACGCGCGCGATCTGCTTGGCGCGGCCGTCCATCGGCAGCATGTTGATGAGGTAAAGTACGAGAATGACGACGAGAAAGGTGACGAGTACGCCGACCAGCATCGCTAGGACCCCCCTTTAGGCAAAATTGCTGACAGTCTCCTAACGCGCAGCTCGTGGCTTGGTTCCATCGACGCAACCCTTTGCAACTTCTAGTAAATACGTACTTCTACGATCAGCCGGCCTGCTGAAAACTTTACCCTTTTCCTTTCAGATGCGGAAACCGTTTGGGCCCTGAGCCGCAAACGGCATGCGATTGCCTTGTCTGACGGGCCCCTTTTTCTGCTGTTGCCGGGGCGCCTTTACGAACTTTGTATTGGGAATTGGGGGACTTCGATGCTGAATCGACTGACCGTATCCGCGCTGCTGAAGGCGGTGATCGCGATCACGTCGATCTGCGTGGTGATCGCGCTCTCGCTCACCGCCTACGAGTCCTGGGATCGCCTGAAGACCGCCAACCGCATCTCGCAGATCGCCGACACGTCCGCCGATCTGTTCAAGGCGATGCACAATCTGCGCACCGACCGCTCGACCACGGTCCGCCTCCTGAATGCGACCGAGCCGATGGA
Organism: Bradyrhizobium sp. 45; assembly: GCF_023073155.1. NCBI lineage: Bacteria > Pseudomonadati > Pseudomonadota > Alphaproteobacteria > Hyphomicrobiales > Nitrobacteraceae > Bradyrhizobium > Bradyrhizobium sp. 45. Next base: position 69,518 of record NZ_JADPIX010000155.1, read on the forward strand.
CGGCGAGATCGAGAAATATCTGCGCGCGCTGCGCGATGCCCAAATGCCCGCCATGGCGCGCGCGATCGAGCTGCTGCCGGCCATGGACTTTCCGCAATCAGGCACGCTGGTACCGGAGCTTGCGCGCCTCTACAAGCTGCTGATCGAGGAGCAGAAGCAGTTCTGGGAGGATGTAGCCAAGCCGAAGGACCAACGCCGCGCCGGTCTGCCCAAGGAATATATGGAGACAACGCAGGGCCTGCTCGACACGCTCGACAAGCTCTCGAACACGTTGGCCGCCACGGTCAATCACCTGGACGCCGCGATCGACCAGCTGCTGTCGATCAAGCAGAACGCCTGGCTGCTCCGCAACACCGCAGGCGAAGCATCGCTGATCGTCTCGACCGGGCTGGCCGCCGGCAAGATCACGACGGAGGGCCGCTACGCCTATACCCAACATGTCGGCGGCACGAGCGCGATGTGGAAGGCGCTGGAGCTGTCGACGTCCGGCATGCAGTTGCCGTCGGGGCTCGCCTCCGCGATGGCCTCCGCCAAGACCTCGTATTTCGAGCCGCAATATCTGGCCTTGCGCGACCGTCTCACGGACGCGCTGGTCAAGGGTGAGAAGCCCGAGATGACGGCGAACCAATGGAGCCCGCTCACGGTCGCCCGTATGGCGAGCGCCGTCACAGTGGCAGAAGGTGCGCTCGATGCTGCCAAGATCCACACGCAGGAGCAGCGCGGCGCCGCACAGCGCGCACTGATCGTGCAGCTTACGCTGCTGGCGCTCGCCGTGGGGCTTGCCGTCGGCGCGATCATGCTGGTCAGCCGCCGCGTCATCACTCCGCTCAACACCATCCGGGACGCCATGCTGAAGGTCGCCGGCGGCGACCTTGCCGTCGATAGCGGCTATCTCGACCGCAACGACGAGATCGGCGCGCTTGCCGGCGCGCTGGAGACCTTCAAGCAGCAGGCCAACGACAAGCTCACGATCGAGGCGCAGGAGCGCGAACGCAATGCGGGCGCCTCCGCGCGCCAGCGCGCGGTCGAGACCTATGTCGGCGAGTTCGAGGGCGCGGTGCGCAAAACGCTCGGCGAATTGAGCGAAGCCTCTGGCGAGATGCGCAAGACCTCGGGCGATCTCTCCGCGGTGTCGCGGCAGACCAACGACCGCGTGCAGATCGCCGGCAAGGCCTCCAATGACGCCTCCATGAGCGTCGACAGCGTCGCCGCCGCCGCCGAAGAGCTGAGCGCCTCGATCAACGACATCAGTCAGCAGGCCGCGCATGCCGCGGGCATCGCCAGCCGCGCCGTGACCCAGGCGCGCGAGACCGACGGCACGTGCAGGGACTTCAAAAGTCGGCCGGCCGCATCGGCGAGGTCGTCGGCCTGATCAACACCATTGCGCAGCAGACCAATTTGCTCGCGCTTAACGCCACGATCGAGGGTCGCGGCCGACGCCATCAGCGCCATCCAGACCATCGGCGGCATCATCGGCGAAGTGAACGAGGTCGCGACCGCAATCGCCGCCGCCGTGCAGGAGCAGGGAGCGGCCACCCAAGAGATCACCCGCAGCACCCAGTTTGCGGCGCAGGGCACCAAGAACGTCTCGGACAACATCACCGGCGTCAAATCCGATGCAGACGCTGCTGCCGCTGCCGCCGACAACGTGAAACACGCCTCCGAGATGCTGGAGAGCCAGAGCCGCCAGCTCGGCCATGACGTCAGCGACTTCCTCGGCAAGATCCGGGCGGCATAGCCCACACTCTTGGTGTCGTCCTGGCGAATGCCAGGACGACGTTGAGGCCTATTCCTTCGCCACCACCGGCACCTGGCGGAATCTTGCGCGAACCGAGTCGGGCAGCGGCGAGAAATTCATCGCGACGCCGCGGCGGTCGTTGGCATTGCGGCTGGCGACCACCAGGCCGTCCGCGCCCGCGACGATGTCGCCCTTGCGCAAGGTGGGATCGTCGTCGACCTTGACCTGAGCGAGCCCGACCGGATCCTTGCCGTTGCAGGTACAGCCTGCGACAATCTCATTGCGATAGCGGAACGCGTTAGGCAGGTCGGAATAGGATTTCCCCTTATCCGTCGTCGCGTCGTCGATGTTGCCGCCATAGACCAGCGAGGTCTCCGAGGCCGGGCAGAAGCTCTTGCAGGATTGCGCCTTGCTCTCGGAATCGTTTCCCTGCGCCGGGAAATAACGTCCGTCGCAGCCGCGCACGCAATAGGCCGTGCCGCCACCGTAGGAGGCCCGCTGGCGCGGCGGGTCGTAGCGCGGCGTGTCATCGGTCTGGAAAGGCATGCGAATCTCGGGCGCCGGCCGTCCGCGGAAGCCGCCGAACAGCGCCGAGAAAAAGTCCTCCGCATGGGCGGATGGCGTCAGCGCGAGGCCGAAGGAGGCAATGGCGACGAACGCCGCCGCGCCCCCGGCGAGTTTGCCGATCGAACGTCTCTTCATGTGACCTCACTCGACCCTTAGTTCACGGCCGAATTCGAAATGTTCAGCGCCTGCCGGCCTGAGGGCAGCGCGGTCACGGCTGGGCGCTTGCGCACGGAATCACTGCCTTTCGCCATCAGCGGCGCGTTCTTCGGTAGCACGACCACCTTGGCGCCGACATTGACACGGCCGAACAGGTCGGTGACATCCTCATTGGTCATGCGGATGCAACCGGACGAAACGAACTTCCCGATCGTGGTGGGATCGTTGGTGCCATGGATGCGGTATTCGCTCGACCCGAGATACATCGCACGCGCGCCGAGCGGATTGCCGGGGCCACCAGCGACGAAGCGGGGCAGATAGGGTTGGCGCGCGATCATCTCAGCCGGCGGATGCCAGTCCGGCCACTCCGCCTTGCGGCTGACGCTCTGCACGCCCGACCAGGTGAAGCCCTCGCGGCCGACGCCGACGCCATAACGGATCGCGCGGCCCTGGCCGAGCACATAGTAAAGGTAAGTATTGTTGGTATCGATGACGATGGTGCCGGCCGGCTCGCTGCGGTCGAAGCTGACAATCTGCCTGCGCAGGCGATCTGGCAGCGCGGCATCCTCGTCGGGCGCTTGCGCGTTCTGACTTGCATAGCCTTGGTTCGCATAGCCCTGGTTCGCATAGCTTGGGCTCGCATAACCCTGCGAATAGCCCTGGTCCTGCGGGTAAGCCTGATCTTGCGGATAGGTGTAGCCCAGCGTCTGTGCGCTTGCGGCGCCGAACGGCACTGCCAGCAAAGCGGTTGCAAAGGCAAAAGCGGTGATGCGGCGCTGCGATAAGCGGCGTCGGACTGCAGAGAACTTCGTCATGTGCTGCCCCGTGTGGATGCCTGCATCAGGGTGATGCGCTGGTTTGTTCAACGCGGTCCAACCGCTACAAGTTCCGCGGCGGGATGCAGCAGCGACGTCAGAGTCAAGCGAGCGCTTCTTCGCGAAGCCGCGATGGAACCCGCAGGGCGCGAGGACGTTCTCCCCTGGTCATGGGCGCGAGGACTGAAGTCTCCGTGCCGGAGAGGTATTGTGCGCGTCCTTCCCAGTGAACGTATGACTCCCGGCAATGGCGAAGGCACTCCGCTTCCCGAGAGCCACGGCGAACTCCCGCCGGTGATCCGCCGCACCGAACTCGTCGCCTTCTCGCTCGCCGGACTGCTCCTCATCGCAATCGTCGCGGTGCTCTATGTCGGAAAGGCGTTCTTTTTGCCTGTCGTGATGGCGTTCGTCACCGGCACGATGCTCTCGCCGGCAGCGACCTTTCTGGAGTACCGGAAAGTGCCGCGCGGGCTTGCCGCCGTCTTGATCGTGTTCGCGGTGACCGCCGTGGTCGGCTTCATCGTCGCGCTGATCGCCTCGCCGGCGATGGAATGGAGCTCGCGCCTGCCCGAACTCGGCGCGCAGTTGAAAGACAAGGTCCACGTGTTCGACCGGCCGCTGGCGCTGTGGCGAGAGCTGCAGACGATGCTCGGCGGCTCGGAGGGATTGCCAAGCTTCCAGATGCCGAAATTCGAGTGGGTGCAGCCAACGATTGAATTCCTGTCACCGACCTTTACCGAATTCCTGCTGTTCTTCGTCACCCTGATCCTGTTCATCGCCAGCTGGCGCGACCTGCGACGGGCAATGATCATGACCTTCAGCGATCACGACGCACGGCTGCGCACGCTTCGCATCCTCAACGAGATCGAGGTCCATCTCGGCAACTACCTTTTGACTGTGACCCTGATCAACGTCGGCGTCGGCGTCGCCGCCGGAATCGTCTGCGCCCTCACCGGAATGCCCAATCCGGCTGGCCTCGGCGCGCTGGCGGCCACCCTCAATTTCATTCCGATCATCGGACCGGTGGCCATGTTCGCCATTCTGGTCGTGGTGGGGCTGGTCACCTTCCCGACCGTCAGCGGCGGCCTGATGGCGGCGCTCGCCTTTGGCGGCATCACCTTCCTGGAGGGACATTTCGTCACGCCGACCATCATCGGCCGGCGGCTGGCGCTCAATGCGCTCGCGGTGCTGCTGGCGCTGGCGTTCTGGACCTGGCTGTGGGGCCCGATGGGCGCGTTCCTATCGTCGCCGCTGCTGATCGTCGCCCTGATCCTGAAGGAGCATCTGTTGCCTGAGGATTCGCCGCAGCTCCCGCAGGACTGACCGGTTTCCGTGAACGGAACTTACACCACGACGAAACGTTTCCCGGCTGTCTCAACCGTCAACAGCCCGGAGCCCCTGATGTCCACCACCAATGCCGAAGCCGGGATGAGAGACTGGACCGACAAAGCCACCAGAGAACGCCTCGAGAAGGATGTAGCAGCCGTGAAAAGCGATATCGCCGCCCTCACTGATCAGATCACCGACGCGCTCAATACTTTTGCCAACTCCTCCAGCAAGCAAGCCCGCCGCGGCTATAGCCAAGCGCGCGAAAACGTGGATTCCGCGATCGACGACATGTCGGAACGCGGCAGCGCGATGATGGGCGCGGCACAGGAGGCCTACGGCTCGATCGAGGAGACGCTGGAGGACGCGATCACGCAGCGGCCGCTCGCGACCGTCGGGCTTGCGCTCGGCATCGGCTTCCTGATCGGCGCGGTCTGGCGTCGCTGAGATCGCGAACGGGTATCGAGACGGTGGCGCAGCGGCGCCGCCGGTGCCGGCTTGTGGGGATCTGAGGAGCAAGACCATGTTTCAGCGCATCATCGACGGGATCAGCGCATCCACCGGCACCACTGTGCGGCTGACCTCGCTGGCAGCAGGCGCGGCGTTCGCACTCTTCATCACCACGTGCTTCCTGTGCGCGGCGGCATTCATTTCGGTGCTCAACAAATATGGTCCGGTGCAGGCCTGCCTCGCCGGTGCGGGCATTTTCTTTCTGCTGACCCTCACCGCGGCGGTGAGCTATTGGGTCTACAAACGGCAGCTGCGCAAGCAAGCTCATATCGCGGCCGAGCGCGCCACGAAATCGGCGGCCTCGAGCATGCTCGCGGACCCCATGCTGCTCGCCACCGGTCTCCAGATCGTTCGCGCCATCGGGATCAAGCGGCTGTTGCCGATCCTGGCGATCGGCGGCGTCGCCCTCGGACTCATGGCGAGCCGCGCCGGCGTACCCGACGAGGCCTCGGCTGAGCCTGCCGAGTAGCAGCTACCGGGTTAGAAAATTTCGTCACGGGTCCCGCGAACGCGCCTATCCAATCGGCACCGGCGGCCCCGCGCCAATTTCGCGCCGTTTGCCTGCGCCATCACGCAAACGCTACTCGGATAGGCAGGCGGTTGCCGCTAAAAGCAGCGCCCCTGATTCCAAAAGCCATTTTTTCGATGAAACCGTCCGTCCAGGCGAACCTCGCCGCATTTCAACACGACCCCCGGCTCTATTTGACGCTCGGTATCGCCAACTGGTCGGTTTTCGTCGACCACATCCCGAACAACGTCGTCAATTTGCTGACGCTGCGCAATTTCGGCTTCAGCGGCGCCGCAGACTTGTTCGTGTTCGTGGCCGGCTATGGCATGGCCATCATTCACGGCAAGATCGCCCTGGAGCGCGGCTACGTCGTCGCGGCGACGCGCATCTTCCAGCGCATGTGGCGGCTCTACGCCGCCTATGTCGTCCTGTTCGTGATCTACATCGACGCCATCGCCTATGTCGCCTCGCAATCGATGGCGCCCGAGATCATCAACGAATACAACATCTCGGGCATCATCGAGCATCCGCTGCGGATCCTGATACGCGGACTGGTGCTTCAGGAAGAGCCGCTGAACCTCGATCTTCTTCAGCTGATGATCCCGCTGATGGCCCTCCTTCCACTCGCGCTGTGGGGGCTGTTGCGGCGTCCGAACCTGACGCTGGCGGCGTCGGTCGCGCTGTACGTTGCGGCGCGCTGGTTCGGCTGGAATTTCCGGGTTTATCCGGACCAGGAGTGGACCTTCAACCCGTTCTGCTGGCAGATGCTGATGGTGCTGGGCGGCTGGTTTGCCGTGACCGGCACGTCGGGCCGCGCGCTGCATGGCCTGTCCTGGCTGCGCGTGCTCGCAGGCGCCTATCTCGTATTCGCGATGGCAATCACGCTGATGCGACACTCGCCGACGCTAGCGGCCTATTTGCCGGATATCGCGCTCAACACCATCACGCCGACCGACAAGGAAGACCTCGCCCCCTATCGCGTGGTCCACTTCCTCGCGCTCGCTTTCCTCGCGACATATTTCGTCCCGGCCGATCATCCCGGCCTGCGACTGAAGCCGCTTCAGGCGGTGATCAGATGCGGCGAGGAATGGCTCGCGGTGTTCTGCGTCGGCGTGTTCCTGTCGTTTGCCGGCCATCTCATCCTGATCACCGGCGCCAATTTGGTGGTGATGCAGATTGCCGTGAGCCTGGCCGGCTTCGCGGCGATGGCCGCGGTCGCATATTACATCGCCTGGTCGAAGCGGCAGGACCTGCCCGCGGCCTTGCGGCAACAGGCCTAACCCGGCACCTTCCGATTCCCCTAGGCCGGCCATTACGGCTGGGCTATGCGGAGCGGCAGCGGATTGCATGGGGAGGCCGGGCGTGGTGATGGCGAATGGCGGGGATGAGGGAGCCGACGGCGCGCCCCGGCGCGGCCGGCCAAGGTCGATCGAGACCACCAACGCCATTCTCCAAAGCGCCTATGCGCTGATGGCCACTACCGGCCTTGCCGCCACCACCATTGACGCGATCGCGCGCCACTCCAGCGTCTCCAAGATGACGATCTACAAATGGTGGCCGTCGCGCGAAGCCTTGCTGATCGACGCCTTTCTTCACCATGCCGCGCAGATGCTGCCGCTGCCGCATGCAAGCTCGGGCAGCCCCGCCGCGCGCGCACGCCGCCATGCCGCCGCCTATGCCGAAGCCCTCCAGGGCGAGTTCGGCAAGGTCCAGCTCGCCGTCATCTCCGAATGCATCTCCAAGACCGGCTCGGCGGAGCTGTTCTACGCCCGCTACCTGCAATTCCGCCGCGACGCGCTGATCGAGATGATCGCCGCGGGCCAGAACGACGGCAGCATTCTGGCGGAAGCACCGCCCCAGGATCTCTACGACGCGATCTATGGCAGCCTGTTCTACCGCTACGTCTTCGGCATCGCGCCGATCACGCCGGCCTACGCGCGGACCCTGGTTGACCTCGTGCTGCGGCCGAAGAGCTAGCCTCGAATTACCGCGCAGGCCGGATCGGTGCTGACAGCTTGTCGGTGCGGTCGCGCTCGGTCATGTCCTCGACCGTCTCCATCGGCGCGGTCAGCTCGTAGACATAGGAGACATCGGTGAAATAGCGCTTGGCGGTGCCGCCGAGCGCCTCGGGCGCGACGCGGTCGAGCAGGATCAGGCCGAAGTCGGAATCGGGGCGGCGCGTCGCTTCGCTGGTGTTGAACTCCTCCCAGCGGAAATAGAAGACCTCGCCGGACCCCTCGTTCGTCACCGTCCAATTGGCAGTGATGTGCGGATGCTTGCCGACAAGCGACAGGCCCTCGTCGGAGTGCGAGGCGAGCTCGAAGAACAGCAGCGACAGACTCTGCGCCGCGCGCGCGCTGACTGCGATATCAGGACCGGTGACGGCAATGCGGTCGGCATGCGGGATGGCGCGCGCCTCGAACAGGCCCTTCAGCTTGACACCCTGCCACTGGCTCTCGCTGAGCAGCGAGACGACGTTGGACATGGCGTGGATGCGGCCGATCAGGAGCTCGCGCGCGACATCGATGTCGGAGCCATGGCGCAGCGTGCGGGTCACGATCGACTGGATCACCGCCAGGATGTTTTTGACCCGATGGTTGAGCTCGTCGATGACAGCCGTCAGCCGGCGCTCGAAGCCGATTCTGACCTGGATTTCCCGGCTGAGCCGCAAATTGTTGTAGGCGACATAGCCGAACAGGCCGCACACCATCGCGGTGATCGCAAGGCCGATCGCCGCCACGATGATCGCAGTCTGCTCGGCGCGGCGCGCCGAATTGGTCTTGGCGTAATAGCCGAGCTGCCAGTCGCGACCACCGAAGCTCACCGTGCGCGTCGCCGACGGCGCCGGCCCATCGGCCGCTGTCGGGCGGGCCGAGACCACGCCTTGATCGTTGGCGACCAACTCGCCACCCTCCCGGCGCGGATCCTTCAGCGCAACCGCGAACAACGACATGTCGTCGTTGGTCAGCATCAGGGAAGAGAGCTCATAGGAAAATGTGATGAAGCCCGCCGGCTCCGTCGCGCCCTCCGGGATGACGGGAGCCGCCACAATGATGCCGATCGACCCGTCGCCACGCAGGAGGGCAACCGGTTCTGAGGCAACCGACCTCTTCTCCACTCTGGCGCGCGCCAGCATGGCGCCGCGCACCTGATCCTGGTCGTAACTGCGGCCGGGCAGCCCCTTGGTCTCGTTGCTGCGCGGCTCGAGATCCATCAGCACATCGATCGGCTGGGTGACACCTGCCGGATCGATCGGCTTGTCCTCATAGCTGCGGATTCGCGGATTGGGGAAGCCGGCGCTCGCGATCGCGGCTTGTGCTGCGGCAAGCTCGTTCGGCTTCAGGCGGGCGACCCAGCCCGCCACCACGAAATCGGTCTTGAAGGCGTAGATGGCCGAGCGCAGCGGCTCGAGCATGTTGGGCTTGAGCACCGACGGCGCCCGGAACAGGCCGGAGGCAACCCGCGCGAGCAGTTCGCGCTCGGTGAGCCGGTCCTGGACCAGGCTCGCATGGACATCGATCGCGCGCGCCAGCGCGATCCGGTCCAGCGCCAGCTCCTGGTCGTGGACGCGATAAGCCGCAAGCCCGGAGAGCAAGGCCCCGAGAAGAGCAATGAAGCCGATGATGAAACCCAGCCGGACCACGCGACTACTCAGGCGAAAGCAGGAGGTCGGCAATAAATACGGAGCATATGGACGCCGCTCGAACGGGCACGTGCCGAAACAGGGTGAACCCCAATCGCCGAGATAATGAAGGAGGAGGCATCGGTACGCAACTTGGTCGCCTGAGAAGCTTAAATCGGCCCGCCGATGGTCCGGCCGAGTTGGATTTGCTCCGGGCACCGGAGGTAATCAATTGCCGTGACCGAAATTTGTTCCGCGGACACGGCTCTGCCCACGGTGTTAACGGGGGAAACGCCTGCGTTAGGTCGTCGCGCCGGTCAGCCGGCCCGTTTCAAGCCGCCTTTGGCCTCAATGAAGCCGATGATGCGGTCCAGCCCCTGGCTCTTTTTCAGGTTGGTCATGACGAACGGCCGCTCGCCGCGCATCCGCCTGGCGTCCGTCTCCATCTTTTCCAGGGAGGCGCCGACATGGGGCGCCAAGTCGATCTTGTTGATGACAAGGAGGTCGGACCGGGTGATGCCGGGGCCGCCCTTGGACGGGATCTTGTCGCCGGCCGCCACGTCGATGACGTAAATGGTGAGATCGGCGAGCTCCGGGGAAAAAGTGGCAGCGAGGTTATCACCGCCGGATTCGATCAGCACGAGATCGAGTCCGGGAAACTTGGCGCGCATATCCGCCACCGCGGCGAGATTCATCGAGGCGTCCTCGCGGATCGCGGTGTGCGGGCAGCCGCCGGTCTCGACCCCGGCAATGCGATCCGGCGTCAGCGAGCCCGAGCGTACCAGGAATTCCGCATCCCATTTGGTGTAGATGTCGTTGGTGATCGCGGCGATGTCGTAGCGCTCGCGCATGGTCTTGCAGAGCAGGTCCATCAGCGCAGTCTTGCCCGATCCGACCGGACCGCCGATGCCGACACGCAAGGGGCCGTGAGATGTAGCCATTGCTTTTTTTCCTATCGTCGTCCTGGCGAAAGCCAGGACCCGTTACCACTGAATCCGATTGTCACGGCACGCTGCAGCCACATCTGTGCATAACCACGCGCACCCGTGGTTATGGGTCCTGGCTTTCGCCAGGACGACAGTGAAAGCGACGAACCCGCTCAAGATCTGAACAGCCGCGTATATTGCGTCTCGTGCCGCACGCTGGCGAGGTCGGCGCGGAACGTCGCGCCGCCGACATCGTCCAATGTCGCATTCAGCGCACGATTCGCCGTCGCGGCAACCGCGGCTTCCAGCCTCACCAGCACGCGCTGGCTGTCGGTCTGGCCGAGCGGAATGAGCCGGCTGGCCGCGGAAATCCAGTTCGAGACCAGCGCATGCAGGAAGGCGTGCAGCGTCGGCGCCAGCGGCACGCCGTGCATCGCAGCGACCACGCCAACGGCAACGGGATAGACCAGTGGCGTACGGCATGCCGCAACCATCGCATCCAGCCCGTCTGCATCCCACGCGGCGCGGGCGATGTCGATGAAGGCACGGCCCTGCGATGTCGTCTCCAGCTGCCGCTCGCGCGACGGCACGAAGGCCGCGGCGAGCTCGGCGATATCGCCCAAGGTGTCGCCCTCGCCCGCTTCAGTGGCGCGATAGGCGTGGACCAGAAACGTCGCATCGCAGAAGCCAGAGCCATCGCGAAGCATCGCATCGAGCCAGTCCGCCAGCGACGCGGTGTCGTTGATGTCACCGGCTTCGACCGCCCATTCGATGCCGCTGGAGTAGGAAAAGCCCCCGACGGGAAACGCCGGCGACAGCCAGGTCATCAACCGGTACAGCGCCGCCGCCTCGCACTCCGCGAGGTCGCGGGCCGCGACCGGCTCATTTGTGGTCATGAGCATGCTTGTGGCCGTGGTGATGGTCCGGGTGATCGCAATGCTCGTCGTGGTGGTGATGGTGATCGTGACCGTCGCCATGTGCGGCATGATCATGATGGTGATCATGACCGTGATGATCATCGTGGCCGTGATCGTGATGCGCGTGGTCGTCGTGTCCATGCGCATGTCCGGCATCCGCATAGGCGCCGCCTTCGGGATCGAACGGCGCCTCGATCTCGATCACGCGCGCGCCGAGGCCCTTCACCATGGCTTCGATGACGTGGTCGCGGCGGATGCGCAGGCTCTTGGCCATGATCTGCGTCGGCAGATGGCGATTGCCGAGATGCCAGCCGACACGAATAAGGTGGTGCGGATCGTGGCCGCGGATCTCGAGCAGCGGCTCGGGCGCAGCGACCACCTCGACCAGCCGGCCGTCCTCCAACACCAGCGCATCGCCGCCGCGCAGCGCGACGGCATTCTCCAGGTCGAGCAGGAACTCGAGTCCCCGCGTCCCCGTCATTGCCATGCGGCGGCGGTGCCGATCGTCGAAATCGAGCACGACCGTATCCGCCGGCGCTTCCGCGAAGCGGTGTTGTCCCCTGACCTGCGTCGCCCGGATCATCCGCGTTTACCCCGTTACCGTGTCTCGACCTTCTCGGGCGTGATCACTTCGATCTTCGGCGGCGCCGTAAAACACTTCACCGCGACGCGGCCGAACGTCTTCATGTGCTCCATGGCGCGATGCGGCACCAGCGCCTCGGCATTCTCCCACTGCTCGACGAACACCATCTTGGCGGGATCGGTGACGCTCTCATGCAGATCATAGGCGATATTGCCGGGCTCTTTCCGCGTCTCCTTGATGCAGGCGGTGGCGGCTGCAATGAATTCGGCGCGCGTTTCAGGCTTGATGGTCAAGGTGGCGACGACGTAGATCACGAGAAATCCTCCCGGCTTTTCTTCTGGGCTTCAGATACCGGGCGGGACCTTAGACCAGGCGGGATCGAACGCAAAACCCGGAAAAGCCGCTCCCGGATATGCGACCAGGACATGGTCCTGGGACATGCGTTGAGGCGCTATTTCAGTACATGAAATATCGCTGCGCCATCGGCAGCACCTCGGCGGGGGCGCAGGTCAAAAGCTCGCCGTCGGCGCGGACCTCATAGGTCTCAGGATCGACCTCGATATTGGGCGTGGCGTCGTTGTGGATCATGCTTTTCTTCGAGATTTTTCCGCGGGTGTTCTGGACCGCATAGAGCTTCTTGTCGATGCCGAGCTTACGCGCGAGGCCGCCGGTGATGGCGGCCTTCGAGGTGAACACCACCGAGGACGCGGTGCGCGCCTTGCCGAAGGCGCCGAACATCGGCTGATAATGCACCGGCTGCGGGGTCGGGATCGAGGCGTTGGGATCGCCCATGGGAGCGGCGACGATCATGCCGCCCTTGACGACGCAATCCGGCTTGACGCCGAAGAAGGCCGGCGACCACAGCACGAGATCGGCGAGCTTGCCCTTCTCCACCGAGCCGATCAGCTTCGAAACGCCATGGGCGATCGCGGGATTGATCGTGTATTTGGCGATGTAGCGCTTGACGCGGAAATTGTCGTTGTCCTTGCCCTTGTCCTGCGGCAGCGAACCGCGCTGCTTCTTCATCTTGTCGGCGGTCTGCCAGGTCCGGATGATGACCTCGCCGAGGCGGCCCATGGCCTGGGAGTCCGAGGAGATCATCGAGAGCGCGCCGAGATCATGCAGGATGTCCTCGGCCGCGATGGTCTCCTTGCGAATGCGGCTTTCGGCGAACGCCAGGTCTTCCGCGATCGAGGGATCGAGGTGGTGGCACACCATCAGCATGTCCAGATGCTCGTCGATGGTGTTGCGCGTGAAGGGCCGCGTCGGGTTGGTCGAGGACGGCAGCACGTTCTTCAGCCCTGCGACCTTGATGATATCGGGGGCGTGACCGCCGCCGGCGCCCTCGGTGTGGAAGGCGTGGATGGTGCGGCCTTTGAACGCCTTGATCGTATCCTCGACGAAGCCGGATTCGTTGAGCGTGTCGGTGTGGATCATCACCTGGATGTCGTAGTCGTCGGCGACCGACAGGCAATTGTCGATCGCGGCAGGCGTGGTGCCCCAGTCTTCGTGCAGCTTCAGCGCACAGGCGCCGGCCTTGATCATCTCGACCAGCGCGGCGGGCCGCGAGGCGTTGCCCTTGCCGGAGACGCCGAGATTGACCGGGAATGCGTCGAACGATTGGATCATCCGCCCCATGTGCCACGGCCCCGGCGTGCAGGTGGTGGCGAACGTGCCGTGCGAGGGGCCGGTGCCGCCCCCTAGCATCGAGGTGACGCCCGACATCAGCGCGTGCTCGATCTGCTGCGGACAGATGAAATGGATGTGGCTGTCGAAGCCGCCCGCGGTGAGGATCTTGCCTTCACCCGCGATCACGTCCGTGCCGGGGCCGATGATGATGGTGACACCGGGCTGGATGTCGGGATTGCCGGCCTTGCCGATGCCGGCGATCATGCCGTCCTTGATCGCGACGTCGGCCTTCACGATGCCCCAGTGATCGACGATCAGCGCATTGGTGATGACTGTGTCGGCCGCGCCCTGCCTGTTGGTGACCTGCGACTGGCCCATGCCGTCGCGGATCACCTTGCCGCCGCCGAACTTCACTTCCTCGCCGTAGCTGGTGAAGTCCTTCTCGACCTCGATGATGAGATCCGTGTCGGCCAGCCGCACCTTGTCGCCGGTGGTCGGGCCGAACATGTCGGCATAGACGGAACGCTTTATTTTGACGGACATCACAAGCCCCGTTTGCGTTTGAATTCTGGATCGGTGCTCACAGAGAGGTTCTCGCTGTGAGCACCATGTCGTCGAAGGTCGTATCGAGCCAAGAGTTACCGCCGCGGCAACCAGCGACAACCTGTTCGGCCCAGTCGGTATAATCGACGAGATCGTCACGTTCCTCGGCCGTCGGATCCGAATGTACGCGCGCGCCGATATTGCTGATCTTGTCGGCGATCTTGATCAGCCTGGCGCCAGCCGATTTTTTCGGTGCGTCGAGCACCTGACGCCGCCGCCGCTCCGGCTTCGACAGGCTCATATCGTCGGTGCACTCGTCGACAAGCGACGCGACACGGTCGGAGAATTTTTGCGCGAGCTCCTCGCGCGTGGTGTCGGTGTCCTCGATCGCATCATGCAGCCAGCCGGCTGCAACCAGTTCGGCGTCGGCGCCGTCGGTCGCGGTCGCAAGCAGGTTCGCGACCTCGGCGAGGTGGTTGATGTAAGGCTCATGACCGCGGCCCTTGCGCGCCATGCCGTTGTGACGGCGCGCGGCGAGTTCGGCGGCTTCGGAGACGAGGCGGACAGGTGACAGCATGGCAAAGTCCTCCGTTTTCGCCTCAACCATGCCGCGCCACGCTCGTTCCTGTGGAATTCACAGCTTCCCCATCACGTCGCCGCGGAAGCCGTAGATGGTCTTCTTGCCGGCCACCGCGACGAGTTGGACGTCGCGGGTCTGGCCGGGCTCGAAGCGGACCGCGGTGCCGGCGGCGATGTCGAGGCGCATGCCGCGGGCCTTCTTGCGGTCGAACTTCAGGGCCGGGTTGGTCTCGAAGAAATGGTAGTGCGAGCCGACCTGGATCGGGCGGTCGCCGGTGTTGGCGACCGTCAGCGTCACCGTCTTGCGGCCGGCGTTGAGCTCGATCTCGCCGTCCTGGATGAAGAGTTCGCCGGGGATCATGCTTCGCTCCTACCTGATCGGCTCGTGCACAGTGACGAGCTTGGTCCCGTCCGGAAACGTCGCCTCGACCTGGATGTCGTGGATCATCTCGGGAATGCCCGGCATCACCTGGTCGCGGGTGAGAACCTGCGCACCCGATTGCATCAACTCGGCGACGGTGCGGCCATCCCGCGCGCCTTCGAGGATGAAATCGGAGATGAGCGCGATCGCCTCCGGATGGTTGAGCTTGACGCCGCGATCCAGCCGGCGGCGGGCCACGATCGCCGCCATCGAGATCAGAAGCTTGTCCTTTTCGCGAGGAGACAGGTTCATACGAAATCTCTTCCGTTCACTTCGTCAATTCAACCAGAGCCGCGGCAGCGCCGCGCCGGTGCGCGCCAGCACGGTCATCATGTCTGCGCGCAGACGCGCCGCATCTTGGGCACAGAACCGCGCCATTGCAAAGCCATTCCAGGCGGATATCCCGACCTCGCTGGCGAAGGATTCCGAGGCCTCGCGGATGCGCTCGATCAGGGCCTCGTCGCCGGGCACGATCAGCGCCGTGCCAATCGCAGCGCCGCCCCTGGCCACCGCCGATCGCGCAAGCTTTGCGCCAATATTGCCGTCGAGCCTGACGGTCTCGGCGAACACTAGCTTGCCGCCGCGACGCAGCCGCCAGCGATCGACGAACTCACCCTGCTCCATCCGTTCGCCCATCGCGGTACGGCCGAACACCACGATCTCGCACAGCAGGAGCGAGGCAGTCGCATCGAGGTCTATGTCGAAGCGACGACGCACGCGCGCGCGGTCGAACAGGATCGTCTCCTGCGGCAGCCAGCCGAGATGTGCGCCTGCGGCAACGTTCAGTGCGATATTGAGCTCCGCCGCCTGACCGGGCGCGCGATAGACCTTTTCCGCGGCCGCCGTCGTCAGCGTCAGCTTCGAACCATCTGCGGCAGCGATCTCGATGTCGAAGCGATCGCCGCCGGCGACACCACCGGCCGTGTTGACGAACACGCCGGAGAGCCCCTCGTCCTCCGGCGAAGGGAAGCGCACGCGCAGGGAGCCGGACTCATGCAATATCCCGCGACGTGTCACACCGTCGCGCGCGTGGACGTCGAAGCGCACCGCGCCGCGGGCACGGTTGGCGTCGAACACCGAAGATGCCGTTAGAACGTCGCTGCGCATCCGCCCCCCAGCCGGTCGCGGCAGAATGGCCTACAGCGCCATCTGGCGGCTGATTTCGCTCGCGTCGAGATTGGAGCGGTCGCAGGTGAACTTCACCGCGCCGCGATCCATCACCGCAAAACTGTCGCCGAGTTCGCAGGCAAAGTCGAGATATTGTTCGACCAGCACGATGGCGATGTTGCCGAGATTGCGCAGGTACGAGATGGCACGGCCGATGTCCTTGATGATCGAGGGCTGGATGCCCTCGGTCGGCTCGTCGAGCAGCAGCAGCTTCGGCCGCATCACCAGCGCGCGCCCGATCGCGAGCTGTTGCTGCTGGCCGCCGGAGAGATCGCCGCCACGCCGTCCGAGCATGGATTGCAGCACCGGAAACAGGGAGTACACGTCGTCCGGAATGTGCTTGTCCTCGCGCCTGAGCGGCCCGAAGCCGGTCTTGAGATTCTCCTCGACCGTCAGAAGCGGAAATATCTCGCGCCCCTGCGGCACGAAGCCGATACCCTTGCGCGCGCGCTCATAGGGTTTCAGGCCCGTGATATCGTTGCCGTCGAGCACGATGGCGCCCGAGGAGATCGGGTACTGCCCGACCATGGCACGCAGGAGCGAGGTCTTGCCGACGCCGTTGCGCCCGAGCACGCAGGTGACCTTGCCGGGCTCGGCCGCAATCGACACGCCGCGTAGTGCCTGCGCCGCGCCGTAGAACAGGTTGATGTCCTTGACCTCAAGCATCGCTCAGCGCCCCAGATAAACTTCGATGACCCGCTCGTTGGACGAGACCTGGTCGATGGTGCCTTCCGCGAGCACGGTACCCTCGTGCAAGCAAGTGACCTTGACGCCGAGCTCGCGCACGAATGTCATGTCGTGCTCGACCACCATCACGGTGTGGGTCTTGTTGATTTCCTTGAGCAGCTCGGCGGTGAGATGCGTCTCGACGTCGGTCATGCCGGCGACGGGCTCGTCGACGAGCAGTAGTTTCGGATCCTGGGCGAGCAGCATGCCGATCTCGAGCCACTGCTTCTGGCCGTGGCTGAGGCTGCCGGCGAGACGGTTGCGGGCATCGGTGAGGCGGATCGTCTCCAGCACCTTGTCGATCTGCTCGGCCTCCGCCCGGCTGCCGCGCCAGAACAGCGTACCCTTGACGCTGTGGTCGACATTGAGCGCGAGCAGCAAATTGTCCTGCACGGTCTGGCTCTCGAACACGGTCGGCTTCTGGAATTTACGGCCGATGCCGAGCTCGGCGATGCGGGTCTCGTCCAGTCGCGTCAGATCGGTGACTCCGTCGAACAGCACGGTGCCTTCGTCGGGCTTGGTCTTTCCGGTGATGATGTCCATCATCGTGGTCTTGCCGGCGCCGTTCGGGCCGATGATGGCGCGCATCTCGCCGGGCTCGAGCGTCAACGAGAGGTTGTTGATGGCGTGGAAGCCGTCGAACGAGACGTGCACACCGTCGAGATACAGCATTGCGGAGGTCGCGCGGGTGTCCATGACGTTCATTGCGCCTCCTCCGCCATTTTGGGTTGGGTGACGCCGTCTTCGGCCGCGGCGCTCGCAATGGTCGCGGCGTCGCGCCTTTCCTTCGACGAGTCCCACCAGGCGTTGAAAGTGCCGACGATGCCCTTAGGCAGCAGCAACGTTACCAGGATGAACATGGCACCCAGCATGAACAGCCAGTAGGGCGCGAGCATGCCGGAGGTGAAGAACGTCTTTGCGTAGTTGACGACGACGGCGCCGAGCGCGGCGCCGACCAGCGTACCGCGGCCGCCGACCGCGACCCAGATCACGGCCTCGATCGAATTGCCCGGCGCGAATTCGCTCGGGTTGATGATGCCGACCTGCGGCACATAGAGCGCGCCGGCGACGCCGGCCATGCAGGCCGACACTGTGAACACGAACAGCTTGTAGGATTCGACCCGGTAGCCGAGGAAGCGCGTGCGCGATTCCGCATCGCGCACGGCGATCAGCACCTTGCCGAGCTTGGACGAGACGATGGCGCGGCAGATCAGAAAGCCGGCGATCAGCGCCAGGCAGCTCAGCGCGAACAGCGCAGCACGCGTGCCCTCGGCCTGCACGTTGAAGCCCAAGATGTCCTTGAAGTCGGTCATGCCGTTGTTGCCGCCGAAGCCGAAATCGTTGCGGAAAAAGGCGAGCAGCAGTGCATAGGTCATCGCCTGGGTGATGATTGACAGATACACGCCAGTGACGCGCGAGCGGAAGGCGAGCCAGCCGAAGGAAAAGGCGAGCAGGCCCGGCACGATCAGCACCATCAGCGCGGCAAACCAGAACATGTCAAAGCCGTACCAGTACCAGGGCAGCTTCGAATAGTTCAGGAACACCATGAAGTCCGGCAGAATCGGATTGCCGTAGACGCCGCGGCTGCCGATCTGCCGCATCAGGTACATGCCCATCGCGTAGCCGCCGAGCGCGAAGAAGGCACCGTGACCGAGCGAGAGGATGCCGCAATAGCCCCAGATCAGGTCGATCGAGAGCGCCAGGATCGCGTAGCAGACATATTTGCCCCAGAGCGCGACGAGATAGGTCGGCACTTGCAGGAACGAACCTGCGGGCAGCAGCAGGTTGGAGAGCGGGATGAGGATGCCGCAGGCCACGACGATGGCAAGGAAGATGGTCGCGCCGCGGTCCAGCGATCGCGTCAGCATGTGAGGGGTCATGCTTCCACCGCGCGGCCCTTGAGCGCGAACAGGCCGCGCGGCCGTTTTTGAATGAACAGGATGATGAGAACGAGGATGGCGATCTTGCCGAGCACGGCGCCGGCGACCGGCTCCAGGAATTTGTTGGCGATGCCGAGCGTGAAGGCGCCGACCAGCGTGCCCCAGAGATTGCCGACGCCACCGAACACCACGACCATGAAGCTGTCGATGATGTAGCTCTGGCCGAGATTGGGGCTGACATTGTCGATCTGCGACAGCGCCACGCCGGCGATGCCCGCAATGCCCGAGCCGAGACCAAAAGTCAGCGCGTCGACCCGCGAAGTGGCGATGCCCATCGAAGCCGCCATGCGCCGGTTCTGTGTCACCGCGCGCATCTCGAGCCCGAGTGCCGTGTAGCGCAGCATCGCGAGCAGAATGACGAACACCGCGAGCGTGAAGACAAGGATCCAGAGCCGGTTATAGGTGACCGTGATCTGGCCGATCTCAAACGCGCCGCTCATCCAGGAGGGGTTGCCGACCTCGCGGTTGGTCGGGCCGAACATGGTGCGCACGGCCTGCTGCAGCACCAGCGACAGGCCCCAGGTCGCCAGCAGCGTCTCCAGCGGACGGCCATAGAGAAAGCGGATGATGCTGCGCTCGATCACGACGCCGAGCGCGCCGGCCACCAGGAAGGCGAGCGGCACGGCGATCAGCAGCGAATAGTCGAACAGGACGGGATAGCGGGTACGGATCACCTCCTGCACCACGAAGGTGGTGTAGGCCCCGATCATCACCATCTCGCCATGGGCCATGTTGATGACGCCCATCACGCCGAACGTGATGGCAAGCCCGATCGCAGCAAGCAGCAGCACCGAACCGAGCGAGAGGCCGTACCAGGCATTCTGCACCATCGACCAGACCGCGAGCGAACTCTGGATCGAGCCGATTGCGCTCGCGGCAGCCTTGGTCACCGAGGCCGGCTGGTCGCCCATGCCGGTCAGCAGCGCCATCGCCTCCTGGTCGCCGCGCGCCTTGATGGTGGCAACGGCTTCGAGCTTCTCGAGCTCGGTGGCATCCGGCTTGAACAACAGGATCGCCGCGCGGGCGTCGCCCAGCGCAGCCTTGACGGATCGGTTGGTTTCCTTGGCGAGCGCGCCATCGACCGCTTCGAGCGACGTCTCCTCATGCGACTTGAAGACGGATTGCGCGGCCTGGAGCCGCGCTCCGATGTCGGGTGACTGCAGCGTCAGGCTGCCGATCGCCGCATCGACGCTGCGGCGAAGGCGGTTGTTGAGGCGGACCGCGCTCGCACTGTCGGGCACGCTGGCCACGGCCTGACCGGTCGTGGCATCGATCGACTTGCCGTCGGTGCCGCTGACGTAAACCTTCTTGCTATCAGGGTCGGCCATGAGCCGGCCGTCCTGGAGCGCGCTGATGATCGGAAAGGCCAGCGTATTGCCGCTGCTTGCGACCACGCCGATCGCCTCCTCCGTGTCGGAATAATCGTCGTTGGCGAATTTGGCGACCGCATCCTCGAACGGGCCGGCCAAGGCCGGCAGTGCGAACGCGATCAGGAAGAACGAGAGCAGGAGCGAACAGAGGCGGGCGGACAAATTGGCTGGCACTGTGAAAGACCCCGGCAGAAAAGGGTGGAGAAGGCGGCGGGATCGCCGCCTTCTCCGATCGTGCAATGGAGCGTCAGATCCGGATCAGGAGCCCGAACCGAGGCACTTGTTGGTTTTGGTGTTGAAGTTACCGCACTTCTTGCCGACCCAGTCGCCGACCAGGTCCTTGGAGCCGTCGAGCTCCTTCGACCAGGCGTCGCCCGCGACAAGACCCGGGGTCTTCCACACCACGTCGAACTGGCCGTTGGCTTTGATTTCGCCAATGAACACCGGCTTGGTGATGTGATGGTTCGGAAGCATCTTGGAGGTGCCGCCGGTCAGGTTCTTGGCTTCGATGCCGGGGAGCGCATCGATCACCTTGTCCGGATCGGTCGACTTCACCTTCTCGACCGCCTTGATCCACATGTCGAAGCCGATCACGTGCGCTTCCATCGGATCGTTGGTCACGCGCTTCGGATTCTTGGTGTAGGTCTGCCACGCCTTGATGAACTTCTCGTTCTCCGGCGACTTGATCGACTGGAAATAGTTCCAGGCGGCGAGATGGCCGAGCAGCGGCTTGGTGTCGATGCCGGCGAGTTCTTCCTCACCCACCGAGAACGCGACGACCGGGATGTCCTTCGCCTTGATGCCCTGGTTGCCGAGCTCCTTGTAGAAAGGAACGTTGGCGTCGCCGTTGATGGTCGAGACCACAGCGGTCTTCTTGCCGGCCGAGCCGAACTTCTTGATGTCGGCCACGATCGTCTGCCAGTCGGAATGACCGAACGGCGTGTAGTTGATCATGATGTCTTCCTGGGCGACACCCTTGGACTTCAGATAGGCTTCCAGGATCTTGTTGGTGGTGCGCGGATAGACGTAGTCGGTGCCCGCGAGCACCCAGCGCTTCACCTTCTCGTCCTTCATCAGATAGTCGACGGCGGGGATTGCCTGCTGGTTCGGCGCGGCGCCGGTGTAGAACACGTTGCGCTCGCTCTCCTCGCCCTCGTACTGCACGGGGTAGAACAGGATGCTGTTCAGCTCCTTGAACACCGGGAGCACCGACTTGCGCGACACCGAGGTCCAGCAGCCGAACACGACCGAGACCTTGTCCTTGGTGATCAGCTCGCGCGCCTTCTCGGCGAACAGCGGCCAGTTCGAAGCGGGATCGACGACCACGGCTTCGAGCTTCTTGCCGTTGACGCCGCCCTTCTTGTTCTGCTCGTCGATCAGGAAGAGGATGGTGTCCTTCAGCGTGGTTTCGCTGATGGCCATGGTGCCGGAGAGGGAGTGAAGCACGCCGACCTTGATGGTGTCGTCCGCGGCTTTCGCACCAGAAATGGAAGCCAGACCAAGCATCAGTCCGGCGGTCGCGGCGAGAACGCCACGGCGGCTAAATGGCGCCGCTATATCGTGAGTGGATTTGCTATGCATGAGTGTCTCATCTCCCTGACGCAGACGTGAAAAACGCTGCGAAACGGCCCCAACGGCCGCCTGCGATTAACGGATTCGCAAGAACTGTGCCATGGATTAGACACCCTTCAACCGATTGTTTTTGCTGGTGAAATTGACAGAAAACGAAGTATCGCACAGGCCGCGCCGCCTAAACATTGAGCAACTCTAATGTATGCGAATGCGGCAGGCAGGTTATTTTCTGAGCAAATTTGTCACTCTGGCTAAATTTCCGGCATAACTATTTCTGCACCGCGATCGCCGTTTCTGTGGGGCGTGCCTTGAAAGCGCCGCCTCAATGTTCCATATGAGGTCGAGGTCTCTTGCGAATCAGGAGACCGTTGCGAGCCGCGTGTTCTTAAGCCCTTACGGGCGTCTGGCTTGCCCCATCCCATCAAGCCATCCGACACCCCAAACACGCAGGTGTCCCACTCGACACCCTTTTGCGCGCGCCGCGCCGAATGCGCCGGGAGCCCGCTTTTGACATGGAAAGAACCCATCTTTTGACTTCGTTTCAGGATTTCGGCCTCGCCGAGCCCATCGCCCGTGCTCTCACCGAAGAGAACTACGTCACCCCCACCCCTATCCAAGCCCAGACAATTCCGACCGCGCTGACCGGCCGCGACGTCGTCGGCATCGCCCAAACCGGAACCGGCAAGACCGCGTCCTTCGCGCTGCCGATCCTGCACCGCCTGCTCGAGAATCGCATCAAGCCGCAGCCGAAGACGACCCGCGTCCTGGTGCTGTCGCCGACCCGCGAACTGTCCGGCCAGATCCTCGACAGTTTCAACGCCTATGGCCGTCACATCCGCCTGTCCTCGACGCTCGCCATCGGCGGCGTGCCGATGGGCCGTCAGGTCCGCTCGCTGATGCAGGGCGTCGAGGTGCTGGTCGCCACCCCCGGTCGTTTGCTCGACCTCGTGCAGAGCAACGGACTGAAGCTTGGCAGCGTCGAATTCCTCGTGCTCGACGAGGCGGACCGCATGCTCGACATGGGCTTCATCAACGACATCCGCAAAATCGTCGCCAAGCTGCCGATCAAGCGGCAGACGCTGTTCTTCTCGGCCACCATGCCGAAGGACATCGCCGAGCTGGCCGACGCCATGCTGCGCGACCCCGCCCGCGTCGCGGTGACCCCGGTCTCCTCGACCGTGGAGCGCATCCAGCAGCGCATCATCCAGGTCGACTTCTCCGCCAAGCCGGCGTTCCTCGCCCAGCTGTTGAAGCAGGAGCAGGTCAACCGCGCGCTGGTTTTCACCCGCACCAAACACGGCGCGGACAAGGTGGTGAAGACGCTCGAGAAGGCCGGCATCCCCGCCAGCGCCATCCACGGCAACAAGTCGCAGAACCACCGCGAACGGACACTCGCTCTGTTCCGCACCGGCGAGATCCGTACCCTGGTCGCCACCGATATCGCCGCCCGCGGCATCGATGTCGACGGCATCACCCACGTCATCAATTTCGATCTGCCCAACGTGCCGGAGACCTATGTGCACCGCATCGGGCGCACCGCGCGCGCGGGTGCCGAGGGCACCGCGATCTCGCTGGTCGCAGGCGGCGAGGAACTCGCCTATCTCCGCGACATCGAGCGGCTGATCAAAGTGGCGCTGCCGCGTGAGGATCGCCGCACCGACGCCGGCCGCCGCGATGCGGGCCCTCCCCCGCAGCAGCAACGACAGGGTCGGCCGGGCCGCCCGGGCCAGCGTCCGCAAGGCGCAAGGCATGGTGAGGGACGCCACGCTGACGGTCGCCGTGCCGACGAAAGGCATGCGGACGGGCGCCACCACAGTGCCGCCAAGCAGGGCGACGGAAGGCCCGGCAGTGGCCCGAAGGCAGCTCCTCGCAGCCGCTCCGGAGGCAAGGCGCATTCTTCGCCAAACGCCCGTCCGGAACAGCGTTCCGCGCATAGCGCCGGGGCGTCTGATGGGATACAAGGCGTTGCCTTTTTGCGCCGCGAGAGTCGGCCGAACGGCCAACCGAACCGCAAACCCCATTCGCACTAGCCGTCCACGACCTGGAGAAATTCATGGCTAAGGAAGAGCTGATCCAGTTCGAAGGACTGGTCACCGAAATCCTCCCCGACGCGCGCTACCGCGTGCAGCTCGACGCCGGACACGAGATCGTCGCCTACACCGCCGGCAAGATGAAGAAGAACCGCATCAAGACTCTGGCGGGCGACCGCGTGACGGTAGAGATGTCGCCCTATGACCTCGAAAAGGGCCGGCTGATTTTCCGCCACAAGGACGAACGTCCGAGCGGGATGGGCGGACCTCCGCGTCCCGGACAGCGCGGCGGCCAGTTCCGCCGCCGCTAGCGGGGGCCCAGCGCGCGAGCGCGGACCTGTAATTCCGACGTGTATGCTGATCCGCCGTGACCATCACGGCGGATCAAAAAATCGTGCACGTCAGCATTGTTTTGGGTGTCTGTTTCCAATAAAATGACTTAATCGATTTTCGGCCGGACGACATTAGCATCCACCGGTACAGCCGGTTCAGACACGCTGACGACCCTTCCAAAAATTCGATCTAACCTGTCCGCGCAAGCGGGCTCTGACATTGTGTTATCTGAGAAGGGACTACCCCCATGAGCATGGGAACCGTGAAGTGGTTTAACGCGACCAAAGGCTTCGGCTTCATCCAGCCCGACGATGGCGGCCAGGACGTGTTCGTTCACATCAGCGCTGTGGAGCGTGCAGGCCTCGGCACGCTGCGCGAAGGTCAGAAGATCTCCTACGAGATCGTCGCCGACCGCCGTTCCGGCAAGTCGGCAGCCGACAACCTCCGCTCCGCCGGCTGAGCCTACCGCTTACGGGCCCCGATCGGCTCGAGCGAACCAATCAATGAAAAGGCCGGGCGCGATGCCCGGCCTTTTTTTATTCCAGGATCTGCTCTCGTATTTCAGCACGGCGACTTTACACCCGTGTAAGGAACGCAGGTGACCTGGCGCGGCCGCGTGTAGGAGACATCGCTCAGCGTGATGCCCGTCTTCAGGACGAATTTGACACAAGGCGTGTAGACGTAACTCGCCTGACTGAAGATAAGGTAGGTCGACGCGATCAAGAGCGATGGCGGAATCATCGAGGTGACCGTGGTGCCAGCTACCAGAGTCGGGGGCGGAGCCGTCAGCGTGGCCTGCGTCGCACCGTTGGCAATGGTGGCGGACTTGCTCCATTGAATCTTGGCGACCTTGCTTGAGTCGATATAGATCTGAAGGACCGTGCCGTTCACGAGCGTAGCGTCGTACGGCATGATCATCGATATGCTTGCCGTGAACGTGTCCTGCATGTCGCCATCGTCGACCGATGTCGACTGCGACGTCAAATCGGACAGAGTCCGTGCAATCATTGTGACTTTG
Organism: Bradyrhizobium sp. 45; assembly: GCF_023073155.1. NCBI lineage: Bacteria > Pseudomonadati > Pseudomonadota > Alphaproteobacteria > Hyphomicrobiales > Nitrobacteraceae > Bradyrhizobium > Bradyrhizobium sp. 45. The sequence continues at coordinate 94,514 of NZ_JADPIX010000155.1, forward strand.
CGATTGATCGCCACGGCCGATGAAAATTCGACGGTCCCGAAGAACATCACCAGCATCAGCGGCACGATGACCGCGAACTCGGTCGCCGCGATCGCACGCGTGTCGGCGACGAAGTCGCGCACGGAGTTACGGGCATTCCTCCAGATATTCGCAATCGCCTGCATCTGTCCGCTCGGATCCATCTGTCTCAGAAGGGTTCATTCTTGAAGGCCGCGGTCGCAATCAGCAGCCGCTTGTTGTTGCAGCCCATGTTGAAGCCAAGGCCAGTGACGAAGAGCGGCCACTGATAGAACAGCCGCACCACGACGACCTGGTTGGCGGCCCCGGCACTGTACTGCACGCCGGTTGGATTGAAGCTGCAGGAATCACCATAATTGGTGAGGCTCAGCGCTCCGAACGAGTTTGTACTCACGACGTCGACGTAGAGCTTGGTGCAATCAAACAGCGCCGGGATCTGGCTGCAGACGTAAGCCTTGAACGTCGTTTGCGAGCAGGGTGTGCTGACGCCGGAGACCGCGCAGGCCGTGAGCGTGCCGGATTGCGCCTGCCCGGTCAGCAACACGCGCGCAGAATTTTGCGAGGCACTCTCGAGCACCTGGCTCGCCAGGAACATCAGCGCCGACTCGATGATGGCGAACAGCAACGCAAAGAACATCGGCGCAACGAGCGCGAACTCGACGGCTGCGGAGCCGCGGCGGCTGCCACGAAACCGGCGCAACGTGGCGAGGAGCCTGAATCTCGTAGGTGCAGGCGAAGGCATCAAATTCCCCAGCAGCAGCAATCATCTGCCATGTTCAATAGCGGAAACTGATTGTTTAAGTGTTTCAGGCGATCCGCACCCGGCGGCCCGGGCCGTTAAGAGCGCGTTAACCGCGAACGACCCGGACCAGGGAGACGAGGACACGGAAAGAGAAACTCGCGCGCGTGCGGCGGGCGGGGACGATCCTTGCCCCCAAATCCGCCAATCAAACTTGCTGGTTGGTCTTACTTGGTTCGTCTTACTTGGTTCGTCTTGCTCAGTTCGCCTTAGTCAGTTCGTCTTGGCGCCCGCACCGGCACTGCCGCTCGCCGAGCTGCTCAACGAACCGGCCTGGCTCATCGTGCTGTTGAAGTAGGTGTCGCTGTCGCCGAGCGTCACGCGGCGCTGGCAAAGCGGCGCGCAGCTGTAGGACTCGCGTTCGATCCCGCGATAGACGGTAACGAGCCGGTCGCTCGGACCTTCGACCTGGACCTGGCGGTCGACCAGGATCTCGCCGCCGCGGTCGAGCGCGATGAAATTGGTGGCGCCATAGCCCTTTCCGGTGACGACGATCATGCCGCCGGGCTGGAGCGTGACGTCGGCGATCAGGGGATTGCCGACCACGATGGTTGCCACCTTGCCAGGCAGCCGCACCAGCTTGGCCTGGTCGACATTGACGGCGATGGTATCGGCGGACTCGGCAATGACGGCAGCCGGCGATGCCAGCACCGCTGTCGCAACCAGAAGACAGACGCGCGCATGACGGCGCAGCAGTTGTTTACGCATACTCTTACCCCCGGGACGTCACAAACCGGCAGAAGCGATCAGATAACAGCCGAGCCGGTGCCCGACCCGGCTAACCTGCCCTCAATTCGTGAACGTTCCGCAAACTCTCGGACTATTGTTTGAACGGACTGGCGTTCGCGGCTCTCGAGAACCTAGCGGCGGAACGGATAGGCAAGCTGCCCTCCGATTTCCTTCGGCATGGTGGCTTCATCCTTGCCGTAATCCTGCGGCAGTTGCCCCTCGGGCATGCGGAAAGTGCCGAACAGCAAGTCCCAGATCGGGAACGTGCCGGCAAAATTGGTGTCGCCGCCCTCTGCTAGCGCGGTGTGGTGCCAACGGTGGAACACCGGCGTCGCCAACACATATTTGAACGGCCCGAAGGTCCAGTTCAGGTTGGCGTGCACGAAGGCCGAATGGAAGGTCGTGAACGGGGCGAGCCAGACCATGGCGTTCGGCGAAATGCCGGCCATCAGCAGCACGACGTCGACCGCGATGGTACCGAGCACGAGATTGACGGGATGGAAGCGTGCCGCAGAAATCCAGCTGATCTCCTCCGAGGAGTGGTGGATCGCGTGGTACTTCCAGAACCCACCGCCGTGGAACAACCGGTGCAGCCAGTACAGCATGAAATCGGACAGCACCAGGAACAGCATGGCCTGGACCCAGAGCGGCAATAGCGCCAGCGAGCCGTGGCCATTGTCGTAGAAGGCGATGAGCCCGTCGGCATCATGGATGTTGAAGACGAAGCTCGCACCGACGATCAGAAGGCCGATCCGCATGACACGTGCGAACACCGGAACGATAAACCAGTAGCAGATGTCCGTGACGATCTCCCGCTTGCGCCACCACGGCACGCCGGGATTGCAGGCCCAGACATGCTCGAGCACGGTGAAGACCACCGCGAGCGCGAAGGTCGCGGGGATCACCTTCGCGATGGTCTCGCCAAGCATCAGGGCGATTTCCATGGGCAGGCTCGACATTGTCGCCTCTCTTGCGAATTGCTGGTCCCGCCTACGCGTACTCCCCCAAATTTAAGGGAGGGTGAAGCCGGTGCTGCGCTTGCTGCACATCCGGAACCGGAACGAATTGCAGCTGGCTGCCTTAAGGCGAAATTCACTCTGGCCAGCGGCAAGCGCGTTTGCCCGATCGAATTAACTCTCCCGAAAGAGCTCGGATCTCATGGTCGTTGCGTCAAGCACACCGCCGAACGAGGCGATCCCACCCCAGATGGAGTTTTGTTCATGAAGAACCTGATTGCGCGTTTCGCGAAAGATGAATCCGGCGCCACCGCCATCGAATACGGTCTGATTGCCGCCGGCATCGCGCTGGCCATCATCACCGTCGTCAACAATCTCGGCACCACGCTGAACGCCAAGTTCACCTCGATCAGCAGCTCGCTGAAGTAGGCGATCGATCAACGACTGCAAAAGCCCCGGATTTCCGGGGCCTTTGTTTTTAAGACGGCGAGTTCCAGTGGCGTTGAGCAAGTACAGAACCGATGCCGTGGTCGCGGCGAACGCGGCCGAGGCGGCGCAGACCGGCTCGCCGGCTTACTGGGTCTGCCTGGCCCTGCTGCTTGCGACCGTCGCGCTCGCCGCACGCATCGCCTCCCTCTGGTGAGCACGCCTTCGGCTGGTTCTACCCCTCAAGACCGCCGCCGCCGTTTTCGGTTTGTTTAGCACTGCCGGCTAGAATCCGGCGACGCCAGCTCCGCGGCACACCCAGGCCTCAAGACGCAGCCCATGATCCTCGACCTTGCGCGCCTTCTGCTCTTCCCGGCCCTGATGGCGTTTGCCGCCGCAAGCGATCTCTTCACGATGACGATCTCCAACCGCGTATCGCTGGCGCTGGTCGCCGGCTTTTTCGCGCTCGCTCTCGCCGGTGGCATGGCACCTTACGAGATGCTGGGCCATGTCGGCGCCGGCGCGCTCGTCCTAGTCGTGGCCTTCACCTGTTTTGCGATGGGCTGGGTCGGTGGCGGCGATGCCAAGGTGGCGGCCTCCGTCGCGCTTTGGTTCGGGTTCGCACAGCTGATGAACTTCCTGCTCTACGCCTCGCTGTTCGGCGGGGCGCTGACGCTGCTCCTGCTCCAGTTCCGGCAGTGGCCGCTGCCTTACGGGCTCGCTGGCCAGACCTGGCTCGCGCGGCTGCACGCCAAGGACAGCGGCATTCCCTACGGCATCGCGCTCGCACTGAGCGCGCTGATGGTCTACCCGGAGACCGAATGGGTGAAGGCGATCGACCTCGCTCACCTCGCATTGCGCTGAACGCATCGGGTAAACCCGGCGTTAAGGCGATTTAGATACGCCTCATTAACCATGCTTTGACGAATAGCTGGTCAACTGCCGATTACGGCGGCGTCAGCGTCGCGGCGTTTGTTGGAAAGTGAAGCGTATGAATAGGGCACGCATTGTCGTCCTGACGGTCGCCATCTGCGCCGGCGGTGTCGCCGCGTATCTGGCGAGCGGCTCGGACAATTCTGCACCGCCTCCTGCTCCGGTCGCGCAGCTTCCCACCGTCGACGTCCTGGTCGCGAAAAACGACATCGGCCTCGGCCAGACCGTCAAGCCGGAAGACGTGCAATGGCAGACCTGGCCGTCCGCGACCGCCAGCGCCACCTTCATCCGCCGCAACGAGCGCCCCGAGGGGGTAACCCAGGTCACCGGCTCGATCGCACGATCTCCCTTCATCCAGGGCGAGCCGATCCGGGACCAGAAGCTGGTCAAGGCCGAAGGCTCCGGCTTCATGGCGGCAATCCTGCCCACCGGCATGCGGGCGATCTCGACCGAGATCTCGCCGGAAACCGGCGCAGGCGGCTTCATCCTGCCCAACGACCGCGTCGACGTGCTTTTGACGCGCCGTCTCAAGAACCCGGACCAGAGCAGCGGCGCTCCCGATGTCGTCACGTCCGAGATCATCCTGGCCAATATCCGCGTCCTGGCCATCGACCAGGCTCCCAAGGAGAAGGACGGCCAGAACGCGGTGGTCGGCAAGACCGTCACTCTCGAACTCAATCCTGCGCAGACTGCGACGTTCTCCTCCGCACGCCAGAGCGGCACGCTGTCGCTGGCGCTGCGCAGCATCGTCGATGTCAAGCTGAGCGAGATCACGCTCGATGACTCCGCACAGAAGCGCGAGGGCATTTCGATCATTCGGTACGGTATCCCAAGCTCGACGGCGAAGGCACGATGAGGACTGTCGACATGAAATGCAGGGCGAATTTGGCGACGATGCGAACCCCGGTGGTCCGCGCCCTGTCGTTTTCGGCCGCCGTCGCGCTCGCGCTCAACCCGGTGCTCACCCCTGTGGTCGCCGCCGACTATCGCCCTGTGGCGCAGGCTGCGGCCGACGGTCAGATGAACGCGCGATTCCTCTCGCTCGGCATCGGCAAGTCGATCGTGATCGACCTTCCGCGCGACATCAAGGACGTGCTTGTCGCCGATCCGAAGATCGCCAACGCGGTCGTCCGCTCGGCGCAGCGTGCCTACATCATTGGCGCCTCGATCGGGCAGACCAACATCGTGTTCTTCGATTCCGCCGGCCAGCAGATCGCGGCCTATGACATCGCGGTCAAGCGCGACCTCAACGGCGTGCGGGCCGCGCTGAAGCAGGTCCTGCCGAACTCAGACATCCAGATCGACGGGCTAGGCGACGGCATCATCTTGACCGGCTCGGCCGCGAATCCGGCCGAAGCCCAGCAGGCCAACGACCTCGCCGTGCGCCTCGCCGGCGGCCCCGAGAAGGTCGTGAACTCGATCGTGGTCCGCGGCCGCGATCAGGTCATGCTCAAGGTGACGGTCGCGGAAGTGCAGCGCAGCATCGTCAAGCAGCTCGGAATCGACCTCACCGCCAACCTCAGCTACGGCACCTCGGTCGTCAGCTTCAGCAACTCCAATCCGTTCACGGCTCTTGGCCACAACCTCGTCGACGGCAATAACCTGACCACGAAGTTCGGCGCGGCCCCGTCGGTGCAGGCCACGCTGCGTGCGATGGAGACCGCGGGCGTGATCCGGACGCTGGCCGAACCGAACCTGACCGCGATCTCCGGTGAATCGGCAACGTTCATTGCCGGCGGTGAATTTCCGGTGCCTGCGGGCTATGCGTGCGACCCCACCACGCACGTCTGTACCACCCAGATCAGCTTCAAGAAGTTCGGCATCTCGCTCAACTTCACCCCCGTCGTTCTCACGGAGGGCAAGATCAGCCTGCGGGTAATGACCGAGGTGTCCGAGCTCTCGAACGAAAACGCGATCACGCTGTCCCAGGCCGTGACCTCGACCTCGGTCAACTCGCTCACGGTGCCCTCGATCAAGACCCGCCGCGCAGAAACCTCGCTGGAAATTCCCTCAGGCGGCGCGATGGCGATGGCTGGCCTGATCCAGCAGCAGACCAAGCAAGCGGTCAGCGGACTGCCAGGTCTGATGCAGCTCCCGGTCCTCGGCACGCTGTTCCGTAGCCGCGACTTCGTCAACAACGCGACCGAGCTGGTCGTGATCGTGACGCCCTACATCGTTCGCGCAGTTGCGCAAAAGGACCTGTCGCGGCCGGATGATGGCTTCTCCGCACCGGCTGATCCGCAGGCCGAACTGCTCGGCAACATCAACCGCATCTACGGCGTGCCCGGCCGGACCGAACCGGCCAAGAACTACCGCGGCACCTACGGCTTCATCACCGACTGAGGCGGAACGGGGACTTCATGAAGATCACTAGACCACCCCAGATTCGCAGGCGCGCCATCCACCTCGGCGGCGCGCTCGTCGGCATGGCGCTCGCCCTAGGCGGCTGCCAGCATGACGAAGCGGTCACGGCCTCCATTCCCGACGACTACAAGCAGCGCCATCCGATCGCGATCGAGGAGCAGAATCGTTCCATCGTCGTCTTCGTCGGCCATGCCCGCGGCGGCTTGACCGCCGCCCAGCGCGCCGACGTGATGGGCGTCGCGTCGGCCTGGATGCACGAAGGCACCGGCGCGATCCGGATCGACGTACCGTCCGGCACGCCCAACGCGCGTCCGGTCGCGGACACCATGCGCGAAATCCAGGCAATGCTGTCGGCGGCGGGCGTTCCGCCGCGCGGCATCAACGCCCGCTCTTACACGCCGGACGACAAGCGATTCCTGCCGCCGATCCGCCTCACCTATTCCAAGATCGCCGCAGTCGCGGGTCCCTGCGGCCTGTGGCCGGAAGATATCGGCCCTTCGATGAAGAACAAGAGCTGGTTCGAGAACAAGGACTACTACAATTACGGCTGCGCCTATCAGCGCAACCTCGCAGCGATGGTCGACAATCCGTCGGATCTCGAGCAGCCGCGGCCCGAAACGCCGTCCTACACGCCGCGGCGGACCGCCGCGTTCGAGAAGTATCGCAAGGGAATGCCGACGGCGGTCGCCTATCCTGAGGCCGACAAGGCCAAACTCAGCGACACCGGCAGATGATCAGCTACGCTCGCCAGCCCCAAGAAGATCAGTCCGAGGCATCGCTCCCACCGGTCGAGGAGCATATTGCGCCGGCGCCCCGCGTTTCCGTCCAGGCTTTCTGCGAGACCGTGGAAACGGCGGCCGCCGTGCAGTCAGCCGGCGAAGATCGCCGTCTCGGCAAGGCCCATCTGAAGATCCAGATGGGCGGAATGGCGGCTGCGGTGGAAGCCTACCGCTCGGCCCCCACGCCGAACGTGATCGTGCTCGAAAGCGACGGCCGCAACGACCTCCTGGGCGGGCTCGACCATCTCGCGACCGTCTGCGATGCCGGCACCCGCGTGGTCGTGATCGGCCGCATCAACGACGTCACGCTCTACCGCGAGCTGGTCCGCCGCGGCGTCAGCGACTACGTGCTCGCGCCGGTCGGCGCGATCGACGTCGTGCGCTCGATCTGCAACCTGTTCTCGGCGCCGGAAGCCAAGGCCGTCGGCCGCATTATCGCCGTGGTCGGGGCCAAGGGCGGCGTCGGCGCATCAACCATCTCCCACAATGTCGCCTGGGCGATCGCCCGCGATCTCGCGATGGACGCGGTCGTCGCCGACCTCGACCTCGCCTTCGGCACGGCCGGACTCGACTACAACCAGGATCCACCGCAGGGCATTGCCGACGCCGTATTCTCACCCGATCGCGTCGACACCGCCTTCGTCGACCGCCTTCTGTCGAAATGCACCGACCACCTCAGTCTGCTGGCGGCGCCGGCGACGCTCGACCGGGTCTACGATTTCGGCGCCGACGCCTTCGATTCCGTGTTCGACACGTTGCGCTCCACGATGCCCTGCATCGTCCTCGACGTTCCGCACCAATGGTCGGGCTGGACGAAACGCGCCCTGATCGGAGCGGACGACATCCTGATCGTGGCGGCGCCCGACCTCGCCAATTTGCGCAACACCAAGAACCTGTTCGATCTCCTGAAGGCCGCGCGCCCCAACGACCGGCCGCCGCTCTACTGCCTGAACCAGGTCGGCGTGCCGAAACGGCCCGAAATCGCCGCGGCGGAGTTCGCCAAGGCGATCGAGAGCCAGCCGGTCGTCTCGATTCCGTTCGAGCCGCAGATCTTCGGCTCGGCGGCCAATAACGGCCAGATGATCGCGGAGATCTCGGCCAACCATAAGTCGATCGAGATGTTCCTTCAGATCGCCCAGCGCCTGACCGGCCGCAGCGAAACGAAGAAGCAAAAGTCGTCCCTGCTTTCACCCCTGATTGACAAGTTGCGGGGAAAATAGGTCGCCGCATGGAGTTTTTAAGTGTTCGGTAAGCGTAGCGGAACAGACGCCGACGCCCGGGCCCCGAAGCCCGGTGCCGTGTCGCCAGAGCCTGCCCAGGCTTCGGCGCCCGCCATGTCGCGCGTGCCGCCGCCGCCGGCAATCTCCTCGCCGCCGCTCGCCCCGGCGAAGCCTGCGCCGACCATGGAAGCCCGCCGCTCGGACAATTATTACGAGGTCAAGGCGACCATCTTCGGCGCGCTGATCGAGGCCATCGACCTCGCCCAGCTTGCCAAGCTCGATTCGGAGTCCGCGCGCGAGGAAATCCGGGACATCGTCAACGAGATCATCGCGATCAAGAACATCGTGATGTCGATCGCCGAGCAGGAAGAGCTGCTCGACGACATCTGCAACGACGTCCTCGGCTACGGTCCGCTGGAGCCGCTGTTGTCGCGCGACGACATCGCCGACATTATGGTCAACGGCGCCGACACCGTCTACATCGAGGTCGCCGGCAAGATCCAACGCACCGGTATCCGCTTCCGCGACAATCAGCAGCTCCTCAACATCTGCCAGCGTATCGTCAGCCAGGTCGGCCGGCGCGTCGACGAATCCTCGCCGATCTGCGACGCCCGCCTGGCCGACGGCTCCCGCGTCAACGCCATCGTGCCCCCGCTGTCAATCGACGGCCCCACGCTCACGATCCGCAAGTTCAAGAAGGACAAGCTGACGCTCGATCAGCTCGTCAAGTTCGGCGCAATCTCGCCGGAAGGCGCGGAAATCCTCCAGATCATCGGCCGCGTCCGCTGCAACGTGCTGATCTCCGGCGGTACCGGCTCGGGCAAGACCACGTTGCTCAACTGCCTGACCAACTACATCGAGCACGACGAGCGCGTCATCACCTGCGAGGACGCCGCCGAACTCCAGCTCCAGCAGCCGCACGTGGTGCGACTGGAAACCCGCCCGCCCAACATCGAGGGCGAGGGCCAGGTCACCATGCGCGAGCTGGTGCGCAACTGCCTGCGTATGCGTCCCGAGCGCATCATCGTCGGCGAAGTCCGCGGACCCGAGGCGTTCGACCTGCTCCAGGCCATGAACACCGGCCATGACGGCTCGATGGGCACGCTGCACGCCAACAATCCGCGCGAGGCGCTATCGCGCTGCGAATCCATGATCACGATGGGCGGCTTCTCCCTGCCTTCACGCACCATCCGCGAGATGATCTGCGCCTCGATCGACGTCATCGTCCAGGCCGCGCGCCTGCGCGACGGTTCACGCCGCATCACCCACATCACCGAAGTGATGGGCATGGAAGGCGACACCATCATCACCCAGGACGTGTTCCTCTACGACATGGTCGGCGAGGACGCCAACGGCAAGATCATCGGCCGGCACCGGTCGACCGGAATCGGCCGCCCGAAATTCTGGGAACGCGCCCGCTATTACGGCGAAGAGAAGCGCCTTGCCGCGGCGCTCGACGCGGCGGAAGTGGCGCCCACGACGTGAGCAGGTCAACGCAGCCATGAACATGCAAGTCCTTGCCCTCGCCTTCCTTGCCACCGCCACCGTCGGCGGCCTCGCCTGGGTCTTCCTTTATCCAATGCTGTCCGGGGAACGGAAGGCCGAGAGCCGCCGCGCCTCGATCTCGCGGGCCGAGGCGCCCACGGCCCGCGCCGCCGAGAAGACGCAGCGCTCGCGCCGCGAGCAGGTCGAAACCTCGCTCAAGGATCTCGAGGCGCGGCGCCAGCAGGAGAAGAGCGTACCGCTCAGTGTCCGCCTGTCGCAGGCCGGCCTCGATTGGGCGCCGCAGAAATTCTGGATCGTGTCCGCCGTCGTGGCGGGCGTGCTGTTCGCAGTCGCCTTGTTCATCGGCGGCGGCCTGCTCGGTGCCGCCGGCTTCGCGTTTGCCGGCGGCCTCGGTCTGCCCCGCTGGGCGCTCGGCTTCCTGAAGAAGCGCCGTGAAAACAAGTTCCTGGCCGCCTTGCCCGATGCCGTCGACGTCATCGTCCGCGGCATCAAGGCGGGCCTGCCGCTGTTCGAATCGATCAAGGTGGTCGCCGCCGACGCGCCAGAGCCGCTGCGCTCCGAGTTTCTGTCCATCATCGAGACGCAGGCGATCGGCATGCCGCTCGGCGAGGCCTGCACGCGGCTCTACGATCGCATGCCGCTGCCCGAGGCCAATTTCTTCGGCATCGTCATCTCCATCCAGCAGAAATCGGGCGGCAACCTCTCCGAAGCGCTCGGCAACCTTTCCAAGGTGCTGCGCGACCGCAAGAAGATGAAAGAGAAGATCCAGGCGATGTCGATGGAAGCCAAGGCCTCGGCCGGCATCATCGGCTCGCTGCCGCCGATCGTGATGTTCCTCGTCTACCTCACAACGCCAGGATACATCTCGATGCTTTGGACTCATCCCACCGGCCAGCTCATGCTGGTCGGCTGTGTTGTCTGGATGTCGATCGGCATCATGGTGATGAAGAAGATGATCAATTTCGACTTCTGATGGTGTCTTATGGTAGAGTTCCTCGTTGCGAAACTTCACGACGTCCACTTCATGACGATGCTGCTGGCGGCCATTGCCGCCAGCGCCACCGTCTATACGCTGGTGATGCCGCTGTTCGCCGGCGAGGGCCTTTCCAAGCGCATGAAGGCGGTGGCGAACGAACGTGAGCGCATCCGGCAGCGCGAGCGCGAGCGCCTCCACAAGAGTGAAAAAGTCTCGCTGCGCCAGACGCCGAAGCAGCTCGTCTCGAAGGTCGTCGATGACTTCAACCTGACCAAATGGCTCGCGCAGGAAGCTGCGCGGGACAAGCTCATCATGGCCGGCTATCGAGGCCAGGCGCCCTACATCACCTTCCTGTTTGCCCGCCTGGTTGCCCCGATCGTGCTGTTCGTCGGTTCGGTCGTCTACGTGTTCCTGATCGCGCATATGCAGCAGTCCATGCCGATCAAGATCGGCATCTGCGTCGGTGCGGCCTATCTCGGACTCCAGGCGCCGATGCTGTTCCTCAGGAACGCGATCTCCAAGCGCCAACTCTCGATCAAGCGCGCCTTTCCCGATGCGCTCGACCTGCTCCTGATCTGCATCGAATCCGGCATGTCGGTCGAGATGGCGTTCCGGAAGGTCGCGGTCGAAATCGTGGGCCAGTCGATCGCGCTATCGGAGGAGTTCACCCTGACCACGGCCGAGCTGTCGTATTTGCAGGATCGCAAGGTCGCCTACGAGAACCTCGCGCGGCGCACCGGGCTCGAGGGCGTCAAGTCGGTATGTCTCGCGCTCCAGCAGGCGGAGCGTTACGGCACCCCGCTCGGCCAATCCTTGCGGGTGATGGCGCAGGAAAACCGCGACATGCGCATGAACGAAGCCGAGAAAAAGGCCGCGGCACTGCCGCCGAAGCTGACGGTACCGATGATCCTGTTCTTCCTGCCGGTGCTGTTCGTCGTCATCCTTGGACCGACTGGCATCAAGGTCACCGAGATGCAATGACCTTAGACGTGGACCGCGTACGGTCCGAGGATGCCTTCAAGATTGGAAGATCAAGATCGGAAGATCACGTCTGATCAGTCGGGCAGGCCGAGCGAGGCGACCGGCGTCCGCTTCGGCGCACCACGCCGGACGTCGCTGCGGGTCAACATTTCCTTGAGATAGGCGACATTGGCCGTAGCCTGGTCCGGCGGCAGGTCCGCCTTCACAATAGTCTCGGCTTCGGCGAAGCGGCCCTGGAGACCGACGACAAGACCGAGATTCTGCCGCACCCGCGCGCTTGCGTGCGGCGAGGCATAGGCTTGGCGCAGCGCGTCTTCGGCCTTCGGCAGATCTCTCGACAACATGTAGGACAGGCCGAGATTGGAGAGCACGCCGGGATCGCCAGGCGCGATCTTGAGCGCACTCGCATAGTAGGAGCGCGCTTCCTCGTGACGCCCCATCTGATCGAGCGCGGTACCCTGCACCGAGAGCAGGCGCCAATCCGGGTTATCGGGCGAATGCGCCTTCGACAGCACGTCGAAGGCTTGCTGGAAATTGCCGTTGTCGGAGAGCGCGCGGCCGTATTGGGCCATCAGCGCCTTGTTGCCGGGATTGGCGATGGTCGCCTGCTCGAGCACGGCGGCAGCCTGGGCGCGCTGGCCGTTGGCGCGCAGGGCCTGGCCGTAGGCGAGCGCCGCGTCGGCGTCCTTGGGATTGGCACGATAGCGCTCGCCATAGACTTCAGCAGCGCGCGCGGGATCGGTGGGAGCGGCTTCCGCCCGCGGCCCGACCGAGCCCGTGACGTCGGAGAGTTTCGACATCGCCGTGCAGCCGCCGAGACCCATGGCCACCGCTGCGACCAGCGAGGTGGACGCAAGAAGCCGGGCAAGACTTAACCGTTCACGACTGAACCGTTGACGCATGACGCTTTGACTCTCGAGCCGATTGATCGAGCCGAACGCGCCAGCAATAGACTGTTAACCCTAACGGCCGGTTAATGCTCCCGGCCCGGGCCCGTCACTGCGGCGCCTGCGGCGGCACCTCGCCGCCGAGACCCGCATCGAGGCCGAGCGCCTTCGCCTGCTCGTTCAGGTCCCGCAGCAATTGCAGTCGTTGCCGCGTCTCGATCGCGACATCGATGCCCGGACGCACGACCCTCGGCAATTCGCGTCGAAGATCGTCACGATTGACCAGACGCCTCGCGCGGAGCTCGTCGAGCTGAACGTCGTCGATGCCGAGCACATTTGCAGATTGCTCGATCAGTCGGCGCAGTAGTGACGTCACCGCGGCCTCGACATCATGCTTGCGTGCGGATCTCGAGAACTTGCTTTCCAGATCGGCCCAGACATGAGAGGTCACGAGATAGACGTGGAGCAAATTGGCCCAATCCACCTCGTCGTCGGCATAGAAGGCGCGGCGCAGCAGGAGCCGGCGCGCGAATGCTGCGACCTGATTCCGTTTCAGCGTGGTGCATGCGTCGATCTCGATGCCCGATTGGACGGCCGGATCTCGGGAAAAATCCCGTCCGGCCGGCAGTCTGACGACGCCGTGCGGCAGGTTGGAATCGAGCGGCCTGAAGACACCATCCTTGCGCGGACGTGAGTAGCGGGCGATCGCGAAGCGATACTCTGTGCGGCCGCCATGGGACATCGGGTCGGACATCGGGCCGAAATGGATGACGTTGAAGCCGGCATCGTCACCGGCCTGCCCGGTCGATGACGGACAGGACAGGACGTAGATCGTGCGCCAGAATGCTTCAGCGCTCTCGCTCGACGTGGCGCGCGGATCGGGAATCGAATAACGCGTCAGCCCTTCGACATGCCGGTGTCCGTGCAGGACCAGATCGACATTGAGCGATGTCGCCGCTTCGAGGAAGGTCGCGGGCGCGGCGAGATACATCAGCGGCTCGTCGGGCACGCCGAGAAACCGCTTTCCTTCTCCGGTCGCCTGCGGCAGTGGATGATGGTGCAGCGCCAGCACGCGCACGAGGTTTTCCACCGGCTCGGCATAATCGGCGCGGCCGCCCGACCGGAGGCTGCCCGCGAGCTTGACGCTCAGCCGCGCGGAATCCGAAACCATGGCGCTATAGGCGCTCTGGTCGACGTTGCCGCTCACGAGCGTCGTGAGGCTCGCGCGGTTGGAATCCAGCAGCACCAGATCGAGGCCGGCCTGACGGTAGTAGACGCTCTTCGAGGTCCGCGGCAAATGCAGGTAATCATAAACATCGTGGCGACCTGCACGCTGGCTCGGTCGCTTGACGTCGTGATTGCCGGCAATTGCCTGGATGTCGGTGAACAGCCCGGTCTGCCGGAAGGACGCAATGACGGCGATCGCTTCGTCGAGCGCAGGCGGCGCCGGGTCGTCCACGATATCGCCGGTGATCAGCAGGATGCGATCGGGAACATCCGCGAAGTCCGCCATCCTCTCGCGAATTGCGGCATTGAGCGTCTCGATGGTCGCAAGCAGTCGACCAGACCCGTCCAGATGCAGGTCGGAAATCTGTACGATGACGAACGATCTATCCATTTTGCGTCGCTTATTTGCGAATGCCGCGCCGCGCAAACGATGAGAGAAATGCCTTCGACGATCAGGTTCAGTCCGGTATCAATCAGCCCGGGCCATGATGAGCCGGGTAAGAATTGACCCCATCCCCTGTTGTTGCACTCCGTGCAGAACCGTACGACACAATCTAAAATATTGGGCAATAATGCCACAACCGCAGCGCTAGTAAAGCCCTGCGGCCGCTCGCGTGGATCGTGTCCTCGGCATGAGACGGGGCTCGCCCGATGATGGTTTCGCTCACCCGATCAATATTCGATAGCGAGCCTCTTGCGAATTTCATCAATGCGCTTGTCCAATGCATCGAACCGCGCGTGAACGGAGCGGTCGTGGAGATAGAAGACGTAACCGCCGGCAAGGAACGCGAATATCCAATGATGATGCTCGACATAGCCAAAAATCGCCTCGACCGCCTGCCCGATGAAGGTGACCACGCTCCACACAAATTCCATTGCATTTCCTCCCGGCCGGCTTTGTCGTCGGCCGCCGGAGATCTGCACACCTGACGGCCGTTGCCGGAACCTAGCATGGCCCCTTTGCTGCGAGTAGCGGACCGCCGAACGGTGGCAGCAAAGCTGATTGCGGCGGCGGCAAAACTCTGCGAAATCTCGTCCGTTCGTATGACCCGCTCGATCTGACGATCCGGACCCGCCAATGCCTTCTGTCTTCGAGACGTCGCCTACCGCCATCCCGATCACCTTCGTCACCAAGTCGAGCTGGGATCAGGTCGCCGAGGGGCTACCGGCGGCGCAACGCCAGTTCGCCACCGCGAGCGCCTTCACCGCAAAGCCGGGCGGCTATCTCGCGCTGCCCGCGCCCGATGGCGCGATCGCGCAAGTGCTGTTCGGGCTCGAGGACGAGGGTGCAAAATCGCGCGACCTGTTCCGACCGGGCGCCCTGCCCGGCCTCCTGCCGCCGGGCATCTATCGCTTCGCCAATGCACCGCAGGATGCACGGCTCGCCGCACTCGCCTTCGCGCTCGGCAGCTACCGCTTCGCCCGGTACCGCAAGGCCGATCGCCCCGAGGTCAGCCTCGTTCCCCCCGACGGCGTCGACGCGACCGACATCAATCGCATGGCGGACGCCGCAATGCTGGCGCGCGACCTCATCAACACGCCGGCCAACGACATGGGGCCGGAGGAGCTGGCCGCAGCCGCGCAGGATCTCGCCGCCGAATTCGGCGCAAGCTTTGCCTGCACCATCGGTGACGACTTAAAGACGAATTTTCCACTGATCCACGCCGTCGGCATGGCATCTAGCCGCGCGCCGCGGCTGATCGACATTGGCTGGGGCGACCCGGCTCATCCCAAGGTGACGCTGGTCGGCAAGGGCGTCTGCTTTGACACCGGCGGGCTCGACTTGAAGCCTCCGAGCGGCATGCTGATCATGAAGAAGGACATGGGCGGCGCCGCCAACGTGCTGGCGCTGGCGCGCATGGTGATGGATGCGAAGCTGAAGGTGCGACTGCGCGTGCTGATTCCGGCCGTGGAGAACGCGGTCGCGGGCAATGCCTTCCGCCCGCTCGACATCTTCACCTCGCGCAAGGGCATCACGGTCGAGATCGGCAATACGGACGCAGAGGGGCGGCTGGTGCTCGCCGACGCGCTGGCGCTTGCGGACGAGGAAAAGCCGGACCTGCTGATCGATCTCGGCACGTTGACGGGAGCGGCACGCGTCGCGCTGGGGCCGGATTTACCGCCCTTTTACACCAATGATGAGACGCTTGCCGCTGACGTCGCACGATGCGCGGCGAGGGAGAACGATCCGTTGTGGCGCATGCCACTGTGGCCGCCTTACGATGCGTGGCTGGATTCCAAGACCGCCACTATCACCAACGCACCATCAGGCGGCTTTGCCGGCTCGATCATTTGCGCGCTGTTCCTGCAACGCTTCGTCGAGCATGCCAGGAGCTGGCTGCATGTCGACATCTACGGCTGGACGCCGTCGGCGAAGCCCGCACGCCCCGAGGGCGGCGAGTGCCAGGCCGCGCGCGCGATCTACACATTGCTGAGCGAGCGCTATGCGTGATCCAGAACACGATCTAAGCCACGATCCAAGTCACGATCCAAGATACGATCCAAGGCTGACACCGTCGCGCGGCGACATCGCCGCGAAATACCTCGAAAGCAAGGTGCAGGCGGATCGTTTCGTCACGGGCGAGGAATTCGAGATCATCGCGGCGATCGCGCCCGTGCGCGAGCAGCCGTCGTCGAACGCGATGCTAATGACACAAGCGTTGCGCGGCGAGGGCGTCACGGTTTACGACCGCAACGGCGAAGGCTGGGCATGGGGTCAACTTTCAGGTGACGGCTATGTCGGCTGGCTGCCGGACGCAGCGCTCATGAAGCCCGCGGCCGCGCCGACCCATATGGTCAGTGCTTTACGAACCTTTGCCTTCCCCGGTCCCTCGATCAAGCTGCGGCCAGCAGACACGCTGGTGATGGGATCGAAGATCGCGGTTGCACGCGAGGACGGCAGCTTCGCCGTGACACGCGACGGACACTATCTGCCGAAGGCCCATCTCGCCCCGCTTGGTCATTGCGAGCCGGATTTCGTCGCAGTCGCCGAGCGTTTCGTCGGCACGCCCTATCTCTGGGGTGGCAAGAGCAGCCTTGGCGTCGATTGCTCCGGCCTGGTCCAGATGTCGCTGACATCGGCGGGCATCGGCTGCCCGCGCGACAGCGACATGCAGCAGGCCGGCCTCGGCCGCGCGCTGGAGCCCCATGAGCAAAGCAGCTTGCTGCGCGGCGATCTCATTTTCTGGAAAGGTCATGTCGCCATCGTCCGCGATGGCAGCACCATGGTTCACGCCAATGCGCATCACATGGCAACGGTGATCGAGCCGATCGAGCCGGCAATCGCAAGGATCAAGCAAGCCGGCAGCGAGGTCGCCGCGATCAAGCGGCTCTGACGGAGGCTACGTCGCCGCGGACCCGTTCTCCGCCGTCTCCAGCCGGAACGCCGCCGCAAACAGCGCGCGCGTGTAATCCGTCTTCGGGTTCTTGAAGAGCTCGGCGGCCTGACCTTCCTCGACCACCTTGCCGCCACGCATCACGATCAGATGGCTGGCGAGCGAGGCGACGACGCGCAGATCGTGCGAGATGAACATGTAAGTGAGATCGCGCCGGCGCTGCAATTCACGCAGCAGATCGACCATCTGCGCCTGAATCAGCATGTCGAGCGCACTGGTCGGCTCGTCCAGGACGACGAAATCCGGCTCCAGCACCACCGCCCGCGCGATGCTGATGCGCTGGCGCTGGCCGCCGGAGAATTCATGCGGATAACGGTGGCGAGTATCCGGTTTCAGTCCGACGTCCTCGAGCGCCTTGACGACGCGCTCCTCCCGCTCGCCTCGCGAGAGCTGCGGCTGATGCACGGTGAGGCCTTCGGCGACGATGTCGGCGACCGACATGCGCGGGCTGAGCGAGCCGAACGGATCCTGGAACACGATCTGCATGTCGCGCCGGAACGGCCGCATCTCCTTGAAGCGCAGGCCCTGGATATCTTTTCCCAGGAACACAATGCGTCCGTTCGAGGAGATCAGCCGCAGCAATGCGAGCCCCAGCGTGGTCTTGCCCGAGCCGGACTCGCCGACAACGCCGAGCGTCTCGCCCTTGCGCACGGCGACGCTGACGCCGTCGACCGCCTTGATGTGGCCGACCGTCTTACGCATCAGCCCCCGCTTGATCGGGAACCAGACCTTTAGGTCGTCGGCGGACATCACCACCGGGGCATCCGGCTGCGGCGGCGCCGGATCTGGCTTCGGCTCCGCGGCGAGCAGGTCGCGCGTATAGGGATGCTTCGGGGTCTTGAAGACGTGCTCGACCGGCCCCTGCTCGACGATCTCGCCCCCCTTCATGACGCAGACCTGGTCGGCGATGCGGCGCACGATGCCGAGATCGTGGGTGATGAAGAGCAGGCTCATGCCGAGCCGGCCGCGGATCTCTGCGAGCAGCGTCAGGATCTGCGCCTGCACGGTAACGTCGAGCGCCGTGGTCGGCTCGTCCGCGATCAGGAGGTCCGGCTCGTTGGCGAGCGCCATCGCGATCATCACGCGCTGGCGCTGGCCGCCGGAGAGCTGGTGCGGATAGCTCTTCAGCCGCGTTTCAGGCTCGGGAATGCCGACCTGCGTGAGCAATTCCAGCGTCCGCCTGCGCGCCTCGGCATTGCTGGTCGGATTGTGCAGCTGAATGATCTCGCCGATCTGCGCCTCGATCGTATGCAGCGGGTTGAGCGAGGTCATCGGCTCCTGGAAGATGATCGAGATGTCGCTGCCGCGAATCTCCCGCATCTCCTGCTCCGACCGGTCGATCAGTTCCTGGCCCTTGAAGTGGATGCTGCCCGAGGGATGCGAGGCATTTGGATAGGGCAAGAGCTTGAGAATCGAGAGCGCGCTGACCGACTTGCCGGAGCCGGACTCGCCGACCAGCGCCAGGCACTCGCCGCGCTTGATCTGGAACGAGACCTTGTCGACCGCGAGCGTGGTGGCGCCCCCCTGGTGGAAGGCCACCGAGAGGTCGCGCACGCTGAGCAAAGGCTGGTTGATCGCGTCCATTGGCTTACCTGAACGTCTTGCGCGGATCGAATGCGTCGCGCACGGCCTCGCCGATGAAGATCAAAAGCGACAGCATGATCGCGACCGAGAAGAAGCCGGAAAAACCGAGCCACGGCGCCTGCACGTTGGACTTGCCCTGCGACAGCAACTCGCCGAGCGACGGCGAGCCGGGCGGCAGTCCGAACCCCAGGAAATCGAGCGCCGTCAGCGTCATCACCGAACTCGACACGATGAACGGCAGGAACGTCATGGTCGCGACCATCGCGTTCGGCAACAGATGCCGGAACATGATGACCTTGTTCGACACGCCGAGCGCCCGCGCCGCCTGGATATACTCGAAATTGCGCCCGCGCAGGAATTCCGCGCGCACGAGTCCGACCAGCGACACCCAGGAAAATAACAACAGGATGCCGAGAAGCACGAAGAAGCCGGGCACCAGCACCGACGACAAGATCAGCAGCAGATAGAGCGAAGGGATCGCAGTCCATATCTCGATGAAACGCTGGAACAACAGGTCGATCCAGCCGCCGAAATAGCCCTGCACCGCGCCGGCCGCGATGCCGACGATGGAGGAGACGATGGTCAGGCAGAGGCCGAACAGCACTGAGATGCGGAAGCCGTAGATCAGCCGCGCCACCACGTCGCGGCCCTGATCGTCGGTGCCGAGCCAGTTGTATTCGAGATCGCGGCAGCTCTTGAGGCCTTTCTTCTCGACGACGGGCTTGCACTGCGCTTCCGTCAACATCCAGGTCGGCCGCGACGGCGCCGGCGTCGGCAGATCGAGATTGTGGGTGTCGTAGGAATAGCGGATCAGCGGCCAGACGATGCTGCCGCCCTTGTCCCTGATCAGCTTCTGCAAATAGGGATCGCGATAGTCGGCCGCGGTTTCGAAGTCGCCGCCGAAAGTGGTTTCCGAATAGGTGACGACGGACGGCCAATAAAGGTGGCCGTCATATTTGATCAGGAACGGCCGATCATTGGCGATCAGCTCGGCGAACAGCGACACCACAAATAGGATCAGGAAGATCCAGAACGACCAATAGCCGCGCCGGTTCGCCTTGAAATTCTGCCAGCGGCGCCTGTTGAGCGGCGACGGCACGAACGGTTTGCGAGTGATCGGCACGGCACTGCCGAGCGGCGACTTCGCAGTGGTTTCGATCGGCGTGGTGGGGGCGGCCAGCGTCATCAGACCTCCCGCGCCTCGAAATCGATTCGTGGATCGATCCACATATAGGTCAGGTCAGAGATCAGGTTGATCACGAGGCCGACGAGCGAAAAGATGAAGAGCGTGCCGAACACCACGGGGTAGTCGCGATTGAGAACGCTCTCGAAACTGAGCAGTCCCAGTCCGTCCAGCGAGAAGATGGTCTCGATCAGAAGCGAGCCCGAGAAGAAGGCGTGAATGAAGGTCGAGGGAAAGCCGGCGATGACGATCAGCATCGCGTTGCGGAAAACGTGACCGTAAAGCACCCGATTCTCGCTGCAGCCCTTCGCGCGCGCGGTCATCACGTATTGCTTGCGGATCTCGTCCAGAAACGAGTTCTTGGTCAGGAACGTCATGGTGGTGAACGCACCGAGCCCCATGGCGATCAGCGGCAGCGTCAAATGCCAGAAGTAATCGAAGATCTTCCAATACCACGGAAACTGCGACCAGCCGTCTGACGTCAGTCCGCGCAGCGGGAACCAGTTGAAGAACGAACCGCCGGCAAACAGGATGATCAGGAGGATCGCGAATAGAAAGCCGGGAATCGCGTAGCCAAGTACGAGCACGCTCGACGTCCAGGTGTCGAAGCGCGTCCCGTCCCTGACCGCCTTGCGGATGCCGAGCGGAATCGAGATCAGGTAGGTCAGCAGCGTCAGCCAGATGCCGAGCGAGATCGAGACCGGCAACTTCTCCTTGACGAGCTGCAGGACGCTGACGTCGCGAAAATAGCTCTTGCCGAAATCGAAGCGGGCGAAATTCCAGACCATCAGCGCGAAGCGCTCCGGCGCCGGCTTGTCGAAGCCGAACTGCACTTCCAGCTTCTTGATGAAATCGGGATCGAGGCCTTGCGCGCCGCGATACTTCGAGTTGATGGCGTCGCCGCCGGCTCCCAACTGCCCCGGGGCGCGCTGCGCAAAGTCGCCGCCGCCCGAAATGCGCGAGGTCCCGCCGGTGTCCGCGCCCGAGAGCTGCGCGATCACGCGCTCGACCGGGCCGCCCGGCGCGAACTGCACGACGATGAAGGAGACGAAGAGGATCCCGAGCAAGGTCGGGATCATCAGCAGGATGCGGCGGGCGATGTAGGCGCTCATGGCTGCTTCGCCTGCTCGAGCCTGGCGGCCTTGCCGCCATCGTACCACCAGATGTCGGGAGCGCCGACGCCGTTGGCATAACGCGGCGGCTTCTGCGGATGACCGAATTGGTCCCAATAAGCAAGCCGGTGCGTCTTGTTGAACCAGTGCGGCACCCAATAACGGCCGGCGCGGAACAGGCGATCGAAGGCGCGGCAGGCGACGGTCAATTCCTCGCGGCTGTCGGCCGCCATGATCTTCTCGATCATGGCATCGATGGCCGGATTGGCGACGCCCGCAAGATTGTACGAGCCCTTCGTTGCCGCGACCTGCGACGAGAAGAACGAGCGCATGGCGTCGCCCGGCGTTGCCGACATGCTGAAGCGCTGGGTCGTCATATCGAAGTCGAAATCTTCCTGGCGTACCTTGTATTGCACGGCGTCGACGAGGCGCACGCTCGCTTCGATGCCAAGCGTCGCGAGATTCTTGATGTAGGGCCCATGGTGCGGCTGGAACGAAGGCTCGTCCAACAGAAATTCGATCCTGAAGATCTCGCCGTTCGGCAGCATCCTCTTGCCGTCCTTGATCGGCAGGCCGGCCTCGCTCAGCAATCGCTGCGCCCTGCGCAACAGGCTGCGATCCTGCCCGGAGCCGTCGGAGACGGGCGGCGTGAACGGTGCGGCGAACACCTCGTCCGGAACCTGGCCGCGAAACGGCTCCAGCAGCTTCAGCTCTTCCGGCGGCGGAGGCCCATCGCTCGCCATGAGGTCCGAGTTCTGAAATGGCGATACCGTGCGGGCATAAGCACCGTACATGATGGTCTTGTTGGTCCACTCGAAGTCGAAGGCGTCGATCAGTGCCTCACGCACGCGAGGATCCCTGAATTTTTCGCGCCGCGTGTTGATGAACCATCCTTGCGCGCCGGACGGCGTGTCGTCGGGCACGACCTCCATCTTGACGCGACCCTCCTTGACCGCGGGGAAGTCATAGCGGGTCGCCCAGATACGAGCGGTGAACTCTTCGCGGTAGAGATAGTTCTTGCCGGTGAAACCTTCAAAAGCGACATCGCGGTCGCGGTAGAATTCGTAGCGCACGACGTCGAAATTGTAGCTGCCACGACAGGGGGGCAGGTCGGCAGCCCACCAATCCTTGACGCGTTCGTATTCGATGTAGCGGTTGACCTCGAACTTGCCGACCTTGTACGGGCCCGAGCCCAACGGGATATCGAGCGATGTTTCGTCGAAAGCGCGAGAGGCATAATATGCTTTCGAGAAGATCGGCAGACTCGCCACATAGAGCGGCACGTCACGCGCGCGTCCCTTGGCAAAGGTGACGACCAGCGTCGCATCGTCAACGGCTTCCGCGCTGACCATGTCGCGCATCTGCACGATGATCAGCGGATGCCCCTTGGCCTTCAGCGACGTCAGCGAAAACGCCGCGTCGTGAGCGGTAAGCTTGGTGCCGTCATGGAATTTCGCCTCTGGCCGCATGGTGAAGCGATAGACCAGCCTGTCTGCCGATATATTTACAGACTTGGCGGCAAGCCCGTACATCCCGTCCGGTTCGTCATTGGCTCGCACCATCAGCGGCGCAAAAGTCATGTCCATGCCCTGCGCGCCATCGCCTTTGAGGATGAAGGCATTGAGCGAGTTGAAGGTCTGGTAGGACTGGTTGTACGCGCGCACCGACGGGATAAGCGAGAAGGTGCCGCCCTTCGGCGCGTCGACATTGACGTAGTCGAAGTGATGGAAGTCGGCGGGATATTTGAGGTCGCCGAAGGCCGACATGCCGTGGGCCTCTGCAGGCATCTCGGACGCTGTCGCGCCCCGGAGCCAGGCGGCGCTGAACGCGCCACCGGCACCCAAGGCCAGCACATGCCGGCGTGAAAGCTGCGCCATGCGAGAAATGCCCTTCACGACTTCTTTGCGATCCGCGCCGCCTTGTCCGCGTCGTACCACCAAATGAACGGGAAGCCGGACTGACCGTATTTGGGTAATTCCGCCGGCCGGCCGAACCGATCCCAGCGCGCGGTGCGCACCTTCGTATAAGTCCACTGCGGTACGACGTAGTGATTCCACAGCAGCACGCGGTCGAGTGCCTTGGTTGCCGCGACGAGATCGTCGCGACCCTTGGCGTAGATCACCCGCTCGATCAGCTTGTCGACCGCCGGATTCTTGATGCCGGTGATGTTGCGTGAACCGGCGATGTCAGCCGTCTTCGAGGACCAGAATTCGCGCTGCTCGTTACCCGGCGACTGCGACTCGCCCCAGGAGTTAGTGACGATGTCGAAATCCCACTCGCGCGTCCTGTTCTCGTACTGAGTGGGATCCACCGTCCGCACGCTGACAGCAATGCCGAGCCGTTCCAGCGACGGCTTGTAGAACAGCGTGATCCGCTCGAAGCTTGGATCCGAGTTCAGCAATTCAAGGGAGAACTGGGCGCCCGTCTTGACGTCGATCAGCTTGCGCTCGCGCACCTCGTAGCCAGCTTCCTTGAACAGGCGCAGCGCCTCGCGCAGATTGTCGCGAACGGCTTCCGGACTGCCGCCGACCGGGTTGGTGTAGGCCGTGGTGAAGACTTCGGGCGGGACCTCGGCGCGGACTGTCTCGAGGATCTCGAGCTCCTTGCCCTGCGGCAACCCGGTCGCCATCAGCTCATCGATGCCGTCGAAATAACTGCTGATGCGCTTGTACTGGCCGTAGAAGATCTGCTTGTTCATCTCCTCAAAGTCGAACGCGTAATTGAGCGCGCGTCGCACGCGCGGATCCTTAAACTTGGCGCGGCGCAGGTTCGGCACGAAGGCCTGCATGACGCCCGAGCTGCGATTGGCGAACTCCTCGAGGATCACGCGTTTTTCGGTGACGGCCGGGAAATCGTAGGCTGTCGCCCAGTTCTTCGCGCTGTTCTCGGTGCGCCAATCGACCTGATCGGCCTTGAATGCCTCAATCGCCACGGTGGCGTCGCGGAAATACTCATAGCGCAGCTCGTCGAAATTATTGCGGCCCACATTGGCGGCGAGGTCGCGCCCCCAATAATCCTTGACGCGCTCCAGCGCGATCGACCGCCCGGCAACGAATTCCTTGACCCGATAGGGGCCGGAACCTAGAGGCACTTCAAGCGTGGTGGCGGAGACATCGCGCTTGCGGCCCTGCGCATCCGTGCCCTCCCACCAATGCTTCGGCAGGACCGTGAGCTGCCCGACGATCTGCGGCAGTTCGCGGTTGCCCGGCGCGTCGAACACGAATTTTACCTCGCGCTCGCCGACCTTCTCGGCTTTCGTCACATGGCTGTAATAGGCCGAGTACTGCGGGTGGTGCTTCTTGAAGGAATCGAGCGAGAAGATCACGTCATCCGCGGTTACCGGCTTGCCGTCGTGCCATTTGGCTTGCGGCCGCAAGCGGTAAGTCACGAAGGAGAAATCATCCGGATGGCTGACGGCCTCGGCCAGCGCGCCGTACTCGGTCGAGACTTCGTCAAGCGAGGCCGTCGTGAGGGATTCGTAGATGAACGCCACGGCACCGGCGACTTGCCCCTTCACACCGGAGACGACGATGTTGAAATTGTCGAATGTGCCGACGGCGATCTGGCGCGCGACGCCGCCCTTGGGCGCTTCCGGATTGACGTAGTCGAAGCGCTTGAAATCCGCCGGGTATTTGATCTGTCCGAACAGCGACAGCGCGTGCCGCCAGGTGGGCTCGTTGGCGGATTGCGCGTGTGCCACGCCGACGCCGGAAAGGCCCCCTACGGAACCAAGGGCGGGGAGCGTTGCGGCAGCAGTGCCGGTGAGCAGGAGATCGCGTCGGGTAAGGGCCAAATCAACATTCCTGTCTTGAAGGAGGCTACTCCTTTAAGTTCCCAATATAGGCGAGGTTTCGACGGAATATGTTGCTTTTTCCTCATCTTGGAGGGCCAGCTGGCCGATCGCTGCGGCCAAACGCCCCGATAACAACGCCGCGAGGCCCGGATAAGCAAACGGCCAGGCTTTTCAGCCTGGCCGCGTACTAAGATCGAAGTCGATAGGCCTTACTTCGCCGCGGTCGGCAGCGGCTTCGGGCTGTCGGAGAGACTGTTCAGGTAAGCGATCACGTCGGCACGCTCGCTATCCTTCGGGATGCCAGCAAAGCCCATCGCGGTGCCCGGGACAGCTGCCTTGGGATTGGCGATGAACTTGTTGAGCGCATCGAAGTCCCAGGTGCCGCCCTTGGCCTTCATCGCGGCCGAGAAGTTGAAGCCGCCGCGGCCCTCGCCAACATGGTCGCCGACGACGCCATAGAGGTTCGGACCGACACGGTTCGGGCCGCCCTTCTCGAAGGTGTGGCAAGCGCCGCACTTCTTGGCAGCGGCGGCGCCCTTCTCGACCGAGGCGGTCTGGAGCAGCTTTTCGATCGGCTCGGCAGCCGCGGCGGCAGCGCCGCCTTCCTTGCCGTGGCCGGCGTCTTCCTTCACGGCGATCTCGAAGCCCGGCTTCTCCGGCATCTTGGGCGAGAACAGCGCACTGGCGGTGAAGCTCGTCACCAGCAGAAGGAGACAGGTGCCGAGCACGGCACCGAGAATCTTGTTCAGTTCGAAAGAGTCCATTTCCGGCCAGGCCCCACACCGCAAGAAGGATCGAGCGGCCCAGTGCGGCCGCCAGGACGAGCCTCGGAGAATCAACGTTCCTTACTGTTTCCCCGAGTTTTGCCATTGAGATATCGGTTTGCCCGGGGTCTGGCAACCCGTATAAGCGAGCGGGCTTCACCCCCGTCCCCACCCCATTTCCCGGCGCGGAAAACGCCCCGTTTCCAGGCCCTTGAACCGATGATCGATCCCCGCATCCTGGTGCTGATTCCGGCCCGCATGGCCGCCACCCGCCTGCCCGGCAAGCCGCTAGCCGATATCGCGGGGCAGCCGATGATCGTGCACGTGATGCGCCGTGCCGAAGCGGCCGGGATAGGCCGGGTCGCGGTCGCAACCGACACCGCGGAGATCGCATCCGTCGTGACCGCCCATGGTGGCGAGGCCGTGATGACCCGCCCGGAGCATCCGTCCGGCTCCGACCGCATCCACGAGGCCATGCAGAAGCTCGATCCGGACGGCAAAGCCGAGATCGTGGTCAATCTGCAGGGCGATTTCCCGACCATCACGATCGACAACATCCGCGAGGTGTTGCCGCCGCTGCAAGACCCCGCCGTGGATATCGCAACGCTGGCGTCGCAGATCCACACCGAGGAGGAGGACCTCGCGCCGAGCGTCGTGAAGGCGATCGGAACCTCGCTCGGCGGCAGACGCATGCGCGCACTTTATTTCACCCGCGCAACCGCGCCGACCGGCGACGGACCGCGCTACCACCATATCGGTCTCTATGCCTATCGCCGTGCCGCGCTGGAGCGCTACGTCCGGCTTCCGCCGTCGCCGCTGGAATTGCAGGAGAAGCTCGAGCAGCTCCGGGCGCTCGAGGCCGGAATGCGCATCGACTTCACCATTGTCGATACCGTGCCCCGCGGGGTCGACACGCCGGCGGACCTGGAAACCGCCCGCAGCATCCTTTCCAAATCCTGAGCCGCTGTTACAAGGCCGAGCATGAGCAAGCTGAAAATCGCATTCCAGGGCGAGCCTGGGGCCAATTCGCACATCGCCATCGTCGAGGCCTATCCCGACGCCGAGCCGATGCCCTGCGCCACCTTCGAGGACGCCTTGTCGGCGATCTCGTCGGGCGAAGCCGATCTCGGCATGATTCCGATCGAGAATTCGGTCGCAGGCCGCGTCGCCGACATCCATCATTTGCTGCCGGCCTCCGGCCTCTTCATCATCGGCGAATGGTTTCTGCCGGTCCGGCATCAGCTGATGGCGGTGAAGGGGACCAGGCTCGAGGACATCAAGAGCGTCGAGAGCCACGTGCACGCGCTCGGCCAATGCCGGCGCATCATTCGCAAGCTTGGCATCAAGCCAATCGTGCACGCCGACACCGCCGGCAGCGCCCGCGACATTTCCGAGCGTAACGACAAGTCCGTCGCCGCGATCGCCTCGCGCCTCGCCGCGCAGATCTACGGCCTCGACATCCTCGCGGAGGACATCGAGGACGAGGCCCACAACACCACGCGCTTCGTGGTGCTCGCGCGCGAACCGAAATGGGCCGCACAGGGCTCCGGTCCGTTGGTCACGACTTTTGTGTTCCGGGTGCGCAATTTGCCCGCCGCGCTCTACAAGGCGCTCGGTGGCTTTGCCACCAACGGCGTCAACATGACCAAGCTCGAGAGCTATATGGTCGACGGCAATTTCTTCGCCACGCAGTTTTATGCCGACGTCGACGGCCACCCCGCGGACAAGGGCCTCGCTTTCGCGATCGAGGAGCTGAAATTCTTCTCACGCGAATTCCGCATCGTTGGCGTGTATCCGGGGCACCCGTTCCGCGCGACGATGGAATAGATTCGTGTCCCGGACGCGCGAAGCGCGAGCCGGAGCACCAGAGCCTTATCCGACCGCCTTAAGCCCGAACGCCTCCGCCAGCAGCGAATATGATTTCTTTCGTGCCTCGTGATCGTACACGGCGGTAATCACCATCAACTCGTCCGGCTTGCTCGCATCGATCAACGGCTGCAGCGTCTTCTGCACGGTTGCCCGGCTGCCGACGAACAGACGGGAACGGTTGCGCCGCATCGAGGCGCGCTCCGAGTCGGTATAGGGATAGGCCAGCGCCTCTTCGACGCTCGGCAACGGAAGATACTGGCCGCGGTCCCGGCGCAGGCGGTTGAGGTCGAAAGACGCGGCGAGCTTTTCGGCTTCGTCATCCGTGTCGGCCGCAATGACGGCGACCGCGAGGATCGCGCGCGGGCTCGCACTCCAGGCCGAGGGCTGAAAACGATTGCGATAATGCACCATCGCATCGATCGCATCGTGGGACGCAAAATGATGGGCGAATGCGAACCCCATGCCGATTTGCGCGGCGAGCTCCGACGAATAATCGCTGGAGCCGAGCAGCCAGATCGGCGGCAACGGCGTATCGTCGGGCATCGCAACGACGTTGTGATAGGGATGGCCCGAGGGGAATTCCCGGGTCTGCCACAGGATCAATTCGTGCAGCCGCTCGAGGAAATCGTCGCCTTCGCGACGGTCGAGCCGGCTGCGCAGCGCATAGGCCGTGGCGCCGTCGGTGCCAGGGGCGCGGCCGAGGCCGAGATCGATGCGGCCCGGAAACAGCGCCTCCAGCATCTTGAAGCGCTCGGCCACGACCAGCGGCGCGTGATTGGGCAGCATCACGCCACCGGAGCCGACGCGGATGTGCTTGGTCACCGCCGCGATCTGCCCGATCATCACGTCGGGCGCCGGGCTCGCGACGGAGGCGAGGTTGTGATGCTCGGCGAGCCAATAGCGGACATAGCCGAGCCCATCGACATGGCGCGCCAGGTCGATGCTGTTGCGCAGCGCCGCGGCGGGCTTTGTGCCGGTGGTGACGACGGAGAGGTCGAGGACTGAGAGCGGGATCATGGCGCGCTAACGTAGTGGAGGGCAGCGCGGCGGCAATGGGAGGGCGCGCAGATCTGACGTGCAGGCCAGGGCCCGCGCGCTCCGGACCCGCGCCGCGGCGTTGGGACAATGATCAATCTGGCAACATGACTTTCATATTGCCCACTCAATATATTGCGCCAGTTAATCCGCAAGTTCTCCCTACTTGGCTGGTATATTTATCTTTTTATACCAAACCGAGCTTCCCACTTCGATTCTAAATCACCGAATATTTTATGCCAACACCGCCAAAGTGGGCCACTTCCCATTACCGATGGGCTGTCGGATGCGGCCGCTTTGGCTTATCTTGGCCTTTCGCAATCTAGACCTGACCGCCGGCCGCCAACGACCCGGCGCGCCCTTGGAGAGTGAGTGGTGCCCATGACTGACGCGACAATGCCTGCCCACACCGGCGGGCAAGACGGGTACCTGAAGCGGCCTGCGATTTCCTTCGAGTTCTTTCCGCCCAAGACCGAAGATATGGAGCGCAATCTCTGGGACACCATCAACCGGCTGGCCCCGCTCGACCCGAAATTCGTCTCGGTGACCTATGGCGCCGGCGGCTCGACCCGTGAGCGGACCCACGCGACCATCTCGCGCATCCTGAAAGAAACCGCGCTGCTGCCGGCCGCGCATCTGACCTGCGTCGGCGCCTCCCGCGGGGAGATCGACGAGATCGTCGACCGCTATCACGAGGTCGGCGTCCGCCACATCGTCGGCCTGCGCGGCGATCCCCCGGGCGGCATTGGCACGGCCTATTCTAGCCATCCCGATGGCTACCAGAGCTCCGCCGACCTCGTCGCCGGCATCAAGAAGCGGCACGGCGATATCGAGGTGTCGGTCTCGGCGTACCCTGAGAAGCATCCCGAGGCGCGCGACTTCGACGATGACATCGACACGCTGCAGGCCAAGGTCGATGCAGGTGCGACCCGCGCGATCACGCAGGTGTTCTTCGATAACGACCTCTATTTCCGCTATCTCGACCGCGTGCGCGCGCGCGGGATCAACATCCCGATCGTGCCGGGCATCATGCCCATGCATAATTTCAAGCAGGCTCGCAATTTCGTCACCCGCGCCGGCACCTCCGTGCCGGACTGGTTCGCCGCGAAATTCGAGGGGCTCGACGAAGACGCCGAGACCCGCAAGCTGGTGGCGGCGACCGTCGCGGCCGGCCAGGTGCAGAAGCTGGCCAAGCACGGCGTCGACACCTTCCATTTCTACACCATGAACCGCGCCGATCTCGTGTTCGCGATCAGCCATTTGCTCGGCATCCGCGCCAAGAGCGCGCAGAAGGCGGCTTAAGACACCATGACCGTATCCACCTCTCCCAAGCGAACCGCCCTGCTCAACGCCGCGCGCGAGCGCATTCTCGTGCTCGACGGCGCCATGGGCACGATGATCCAGAATCTCCAGTTCGACGAGGCCGCCTTCCGCGGCGAGCGATTCAAGAACTTCCATCGCGATTTGCGCGGCAACAACGACCTCTTGATCCTGACCCAACCGCAGGCGATCGAGGACATCCACGCCGCTTACTTGCGCGCCGGCGCCGACATCGTCGCGACCAACACCTTCTCCACGACCTCGATTGCCCAAGCCGATTACGATCTCGCCGACATCGTCTACGAGATGGCGCGAGAAGGCGCCCGCCTCGCCGGCAACGCCGCACGCCGCGTCGAGGCCGAGGACGGCAAGCCGCGCTTCGTCGCCGGCGCCATCGGACCGACCAACCGCACCGCCTCGATCTCGCCCGACGTGTCCAATCCCGGCTACCGCGCCGTCACGTTCGACGACCTGCGCAAATCCTATGGCGAGCAGATCAACGGCATGCTCGACGGCGGCGTCGATCTGCTGCTGGTCGAGACCATCTTCGACACGCTGAACGCCAAGGCGGCGCTGTACGCGATCGCCGAGATCACGGAAGAACGTGGCATCGACATGCCCGTGATGGTGTCGGGCACCATCACCGACAAGTCCGGCCGCCTGCTGTCCGGCCAGTTGCCGGAAGCGTTCT
The DNA here is from genome assembly GCF_023073155.1 of Bradyrhizobium sp. 45. Taxonomy (NCBI): domain Bacteria; kingdom Pseudomonadati; phylum Pseudomonadota; class Alphaproteobacteria; order Hyphomicrobiales; family Nitrobacteraceae; genus Bradyrhizobium; species Bradyrhizobium sp. 45. The sequence goes on from NZ_JADPIX010000155.1 coordinate 125,061, forward strand.
GGCATTCGGTCCAGCACGCCAAGCCCGTCACCATCGGCTTCAACTGCGCGCTCGGCGCGGAAGATCTGCGCGCGCATATCGCCGATATCGGCCGCGTCGCCGACACGCTTGTTTGCGCCTATCCCAATGCCGGCCTGCCCAACGAGTTCGGCCAGTATGACGAGACCCCGGAATACATGGCCCGCCTGGTCGGCGAGTTCGCGCGCGATGGCCTCGTCAACATCGTCGGCGGTTGCTGCGGCACCACGCCGGACCATATCGCGGCGATTGCGGCTGCGGTCGCGCCGCACAAGCCGCGCATCGTGCCGGAGATCGAACCTCGCTTGCGGCTCTCCGGCCTCGAGCCGTTCATCCTGACCGACGCCATTCCCTTCGTGAACGTCGGCGAGCGCACCAACGTCACCGGCTCCGCCCGCTTCCGCAAGCTGGTCACCGCCGGCGACTACACCGCCGCGCTGCAGGTCGCGCGCGACCAGGTCGAGAACGGCGCGCAGATCATCGACGTCAACATGGACGAGGGTCTTCTGGACTCGGAAGCCGCGATGGTGACCTTCCTCAACCTTGTCGCCGCCGAGCCCGACATTGCCCGCGTCCCCGTAATGGTCGACAGCTCGAAATTCTCCGTGATCGAGGCCGGCCTGAAATGCGTGCAGGGCAAGCCGGTCGTCAACTCGATCTCGATGAAGGAAGGCGAGGACAAATTCATTCACGAGGCCAAGATCGCCCGCCGTCACGGCGCGGCCGTCGTGGTGATGGCGTTCGACGAGGTCGGCCAGGCCGACACGTTCGCCCGCAAGACCGAGATCTGCAAGCGCGCCTACGACATCCTGGTGAACCGCGTCGGCTTCCCGCCGGAAGACATCATCTTCGATCCCAATATTTTCGCGATCGCAACCGGCATCGAGGAGCACAACAATTACGGCGTCGACTTCATCGAGGCGACGCGCTGGATCCGCAAGAATCTGCCGGGCGCGCACATTTCTGGTGGTGTGTCCAATTTGTCGTTCTCGTTCCGCGGCAACGAGCCGGTGCGCGAGGCCATGCACTCGGTGTTCCTGTATCACGCCATCAAGGCCGGCATGGACATGGGCATCGTCAATGCCGGGCAGATGATCGTCTATGACGATATCGATCCCGAATTGCGCCAGGTGTGCGAGGACGTCATCCTCAACCGCGACCCCGGTGCGTCCGAGCGTCTGCTGGCGCTTGCGGAAAGATTCCGCGGCAACAAGACTCAGACCAAGGAAGCCGATCTCGCCTGGCGCGAATGGCCGGTGGCGAAGCGGCTGTCACATTCGCTGGTGCACGGCATCACCGAATTCATCGAGCAGGATACCGAAGAGGCCCGCAAGGCCTCGACGCGGCCACTCGACGTGATCGAGGGACCGCTGATGGCCGGCATGAACGTGGTCGGCGATCTCTTCGGCGACGGCAAGATGTTCCTGCCGCAGGTGGTGAAGTCGGCCCGCGTGATGAAGCAGGCTGTCGCCTGGCTGATGCCGTTCATGGAGGAGGAGAAGGCGCGCAATCTCGCCAACGGCATCGGCACGGAAGGCTCCTCGTCCGCCGGCAAGATCGTGCTCGCGACCGTCAAGGGCGACGTCCACGACATCGGCAAGAACATCGTTGGCATCGTGCTCCAGTGCAACAATTACGAGGTCATCGACCTCGGCGTGATGGTGCCCGCGGCCAAGATCGTCGATACGGTGAAGGCGGAGAAGGCCGACATCGTCGGGCTGTCCGGCCTGATCACACCCTCGCTCGACGAGATGGCGTTCTTCGCCGCAGAATTGCAGCGCGAAGGCCTCAAGCTGCCGCTCTTGATCGGCGGCGCCACCACGAGCCGCGTGCATACGGCGGTGAAGATCGACCCGAGCTATCGCGCAGGCCCCGTGGTGCATGTCAACGACGCCAGCCGCGCCGTCGGTGTTGCGTCGGCGCTGCTGTCGCCCGAGAGGCGCGAGGCCTATGCCGCGGAGGTGCGCGCCGAATACGCAAAGATCTCGGACGCCCATATGCGCGCCCAGGCCGACAAGAAGCGGCTGAAGCTGGCGACCGCCCGCGCCAACCGCGTGCCGGTCGACTTCACCGCGAACAAGCCGGTGAAGCCGACCTTCCTCGGCACCCGAAGCTTTGACGACTACGATCTCGCCGAGCTGGTGCCCTATATCGACTGGACCCCGTTCTTCCAGACCTGGGAGCTCGCCGGACGCTTCCCCGCCATCCTCGACGACGCCAAGGTCGGCGAAGTTGCGCGCTCGCTCTACGGCGACGCGCGCAAGATGCTCGACCTGATCGTCAAGGAGAAATGGTTCCGCGCGCGCGCCACCGTCGGCTTCTGGCCGGCCAATGCGCAGGGCGACGACATCGTGCTCTATGCCGACGAGAGCCGGACCAGGACGATCGCGACGCTGCACACGCTGCGCCAGCAGCTCGAGAAGCGCGAGGGCCGTTTCAACGCCGCGCTGTCCGACTTCGTCGCGCCCGCCACAACCGGCGTGCCCGACTATGTCGGCGGCTTCGTCGTCACCGCCGGCATCGGCGAGGATGTGGTCGCTGACCGTTTCAAGATGGCCAATGACGACTATTCCTCGATCCTGTGCAAGGCGCTGGCCGACCGCCTGGCCGAAGCGTTCGCCGAGCGCATGCATGCCCGCGTCCGCCGCGAATTCTGGGCCTATGCGCCGGACGAGACGCTCTCCCCCGACGAGTTGATCCTCGAAAAGTATCAGGGCATCCGTCCCGCCCCCGGCTATCCCGCGCAACCCGATCACACCGAGAAGGCCACGCTGTTCGAGCTGCTCGATGCCGAGAACACCGCCGGCGTGAAGCTGACCGAGAGCTATGCGATGTGGCCGGGCTCCTCCGTGTCGGGGCTCTATCTCGCCAATCCAGAGAGCTATTATTTCGGAGTCGGCAAGATCGAGCGCGATCAGGTCGAGGATTATGCTGCGCGCAAGGGCATGAGCGTCGCCGAGACCGAGCGCTGGCTCGCGCCGATTCTGAACTACATCCCGACGCGAGAGGGTGGGAGCGACAAGGCGGCGTTCACGGCAACGCCGGCGAACGACGAGACGTCGAAGGAGCTTGCGTCGCATCCGCCGGGCTGCACCTGCGCGGTGCACCTGGTCTGGCAGAAGAAGCGCGCGGGCGCGGGTTAGGCGCCCTCCAAACAGAAAACGAGAAATCAACCCCATGCACAGTAGGCATGGGGTTGAAAAAGCTCGATAATTTTTGCGGTGTCACCGAATAATTTTTCGATATTACCGAAATTGCTTGCGGCGTCGGGCAAAACACCTGTAACATTCCATCATCGCCGACCGTGCCCGTTTGATACTCCCTCGCCAGTCGCCATCACGGCGCGTGCCACACGTTCGCTGTCGTCCTGGCGAAAGCCATCCATACCGGGTGATCCATTGGTGGCCATCGCAGGCAATACCGAACGACCAATCTTCGCCAAATGACCCGCTGGGGCAATGGGTCGTGGCTTTCGCCAGGACGACATTGGTGAAGCAATGCCTGGCATGTGCTGGGGCAACGCACAGCATCGAACGCAAAGCGCGTTTGCCGCGACCAATGGCGGTCGTCGCCGAAGCGCAGGGGAATCGGATGCTGAACGCCCAACAATTGATGTGGACACAGATTGCCGCCGGCATCGCCGTGCTGCTGTTTGGATTGACGCTGTTCAATCTGATCCGCATGCGGGGCCGGATGGTGGCGGCGCGGAGCTGGGACAAGGTGGAGGGCATCATCACGGTCTCCCGGTCGACCAGCCGACGGCGCATTCCTCGGACGATCGGAACGACGCCAAGCCCATCATCCGCTATCGATATCAGGCCGGCGGCCAGGAGCTGGAAGGCGACAAGATCTTTGTCGGCGGCACCGTCATCACGACGAGGGTCCTGGCCGCAAAACTGACCGGACGCTATCCGGTCGGCGCCCATGTCGAGGTCCATGTCGATCCGAAGCAACCGACAGAGGCGCTGCTGGAGCCTGCCGCCGCGCAGAACGTCGCGGCCCTGGTGGCGTTCACAATGGTGTTCGGCGTCATCGCCGCCACCCTGACCGCGCATTCGTTCGCGGGCCACGTGCTCTACGCCGACAAGGGCGTCCCGCTGTTCGCGTTCGCGGTGCCGATCATCGTGCTCGTGGGCGGGGTGTTCCTCGCCGCCGATTATGTCCGGACGCGCCGGCTGGCGAGCGCCAGCCTGCGCTGGCCGACCGCGTCGGGCAGGGTCACCCATTGCGACGTGATCGAGGAAATCATCGAAGAGAAGACCGAGCACGACAATCGACCGACGACTTCAAAGCTCGTCCACCGCTATCAGATCGACCTGCGCTACGCCTACAGGGTCGGCAAGCGCGACTTCATCGGCACCGAAGTCGATTGGAACGGCACCATGATCTCCGGCCTGCGCGAGGCCGCCGAAGAGGCCGCGGCGAAATATCGGCCTGGGAAGAGCGTCCAGGTCTATTACGATCCGGACCAGCCCGGACAAGCCGTGCTGGAGCCTGCAAGCCGGGGAGGCGCGCTGGGGCCGCTGATCGGTGCCGCGGTCTGCGCGGTTGTCGGCGGCCTCTTCCTGACGATCCTGATCAAGGTCGGGTTCGCATAGCGGCGATCACCCCTTCGGCGGTGCCAGGGGCTGCACAATCTCCTTGAACGGCGCCAGCGCCTCGCACGCGTCGGCATGCGCCGACAGCGCCGGATAGCGCGATGGCTCGAACAACTGCGGATGGGCCTCGCGGGTGAAGCGGACGACGCAGGCGACCACAATATCGGCGTGGCCGATGCGCTCGCCCAGCCAGTACGGCGTGGTCACCTTGGCGCGCTCGGCCTCCAGCGCTTTCAGCACGTCCGCGATCTGCGCCTGGCAGCGCTCGACCCATAGCGTAAGCTGCTCCTTCCGCAGCACGCGTTCGTAGAGCAGGCTCACGGCCTTGTCGCCGAGGCCGGACGCGAGCGCGCAGATGCGCAAGTGATGCCGGCGCTCGGCGCCGGAGCGCGGCAGCATCGCCTTCTCCGGCCCGGCGAGCTCGTCGAGATAATCGAGGATGAACGTGCTCTCGATCAGCGCCTCGCCGTTGTCGAGCACCAGCGTCGGCACGCGGCGCAGCGGATTATAGGGCGCGATCTTGTCGGCGTCGCCGAAGGTCGACCACGGCCTGTGCTCGAAGGCGAGGCCGTAAAGCCGCAGCGCAATCGCGACGCGGCGGACGAAGGGGGAATCATATTGGCCGATCAGGAACATGGTTTTGCGCTCTTCTCTGGCTTTTGGACGAGGCAGGGCCGATCAGTTTCCACGGCAAGGCCGCAGTGGCGCAAGCAAAATCATGGAAGTGGAGCATTGCGCTGCATGCAACGGCGCCGCGACAGCGGCTGCCGGATGCGTTATCAAGGACGGCATCATGACAGCAACAATGGACATCAATCGGGAGCGGATCGCGGCGACCGAGGCCGTCATCCGTCCGCACATACGGCGCACGCCGCTCGTTGAGGCCGATCTCGCCGATTTTGGCCTGCCGGCTTCTCCCGTCACGTTCAAGCTCGAGATGCTGCAGCATTCCGGATCGTTCAAGGCGCGGGGTGCCTTCGCCAATCTGCTGTTGCGCCGGCTGCCGGAAGCCGGTGTCGTCGCCGCATCGGGCGGCAATCACGGCGCGGCGGTGGCGTATGCGGCGCAGCGGCTCGGCATCCCGGCCACGATTTTCGTGCCCGACATCACCTCGCCGGCCAAAGCCGAGCGTATCAGAGGCTATGGCGCGAAACTCGTGATTGCGGGCAGCCGCTATGCCGACGCGCTCGCCGCAAGCGAAACCCATGTCGCGCAGACCGGCGCCATGGCGGTGCATGCCTACGACCAGGTCGAGACCTTGCTCGGTCAGGGCAGTGTCGGAATGGAGCTGGAGCAGGATGCACCGGGCATTGACACGGTGCTGGTTGCAGTCGGCGGCGGCGGCCTGATCGGTGGCATGGCAGCCTGGAGCGCCGGCAGGACGCGCATCGTGGCGGTCGAGCCCGAGCAATCGCCGACGCTTCACGCCGCCTTCGCGGCAGGCGCGCCGATCGATGCGCCGGCGGGCGGCATCGCCGCCGATAGTCTCGCCCCGCGACGTGTCGGACAATTGATGTTTCCGATTGCGCGGGCCCATGTCGAGCGGGTCGTCCTGGTCGCCGACGACGCGATCAAGCAGGCGCAGTCGGCCTTGTGGTCGAGCCTGCGCCTGGTGGCCGAGCCCGGCGGCGCCGCCGCATTTGCCGCCTTGCTCTCCGGTCGCTATCGCCCCTCACCCGGCGAGCGGGTCGCGGTGCTGCTTTGCGGTGCAAACACCACGGCGGTGAATTTCAACAGCTAGCGAGCTTCGCATGATCGGGTATCGCGGACTCATCGCCGCACGGAGCAGAGCGATTTGACTGCTGACCAGCCTCCCTCACTCACTCTCCTAGGCGCCTACTCCTTCAGCGCTGATAATGCTGCCTATGCCCGTTTCATCCGGGAATTGATCGACTCACACGATCCCCCCAATTTCAGCGAAGAGGTGAACGCTCTGCTGCGGAAAGCCGGCAGGGGCGATGAAATAGTGCCTCTGACTGGTGAGGACCGGCGGAAATTGGAAGACAATCTACGAGGTTACATGGATGACGCTGTAATTCTCGAGGTGCTCGTGGCGAATCCGGACGCGCGGTTCAATCCTCATGATTTTACCCAAATCGATCCGTCCAACCCGGAAGGCCACGCAGAGATGGCGTGGAACGAAACGTTCCTGACCGCGGATGGCGAGACGGTGATCGAGACCGACTACAAGCAAAGACTGCCCGCGGCGAAACAGTATCGCGTGGTGTTCGTCATCCATCGTTGGGAGCCTAGCCTCCCACTGCTCTCCAGCTACGGAGAGCTGTATGCTCCGCCCGTGCAGCCATTGACCGAGCGATTACGGCGTCTCGCTCCCTATGATCTTCCGGAACCGAGTGTTGGCGTGATCCGGTGATCCCGCCACGCGTAGCCCCAATGAAACGCGACGACAGCGCCACACTCCGTCATTGCGAGCGCAGCGAAGCAACCAGTATCTCCCACGGAACCAGACTGGATTGCTTCGTCGCAAGGGCTCCTCGCAATGACGGCGGAGAGGCAGCTGCTACCTATTCGATGATCGGCACATGCTTTGCCGCGGACCGCGGCGCCGTGCCATCGAGCCGCGGGTCGTCGGCGATCTCGATCTGGCGGCGGAACGGACGGAAGCCCGAGCGCTGGTAGAATGCGACGGCGGACGGATGGTCGAACGTGCAGGTGTGCACCCAGACGCGGGACAGGTCGCGTGACCATGCGAGCTCAAGCGCGCGGTTCATCATAAAGCGGGCGGCACCGCTGCCGATCAGTTTTGCGGTGACACCGAAATACACCAGCTCGCATTGGCCGGCCTCGCGAAAGTCCAGCTCCAGCAGGCCCTCATCGTGGCCGTCCACGACAAGCGCATATACCTCGACGCCCGGTGCATGGATGATTGCGGCGAGCTCGCCGTCGTTCATGCGCGCCCGCGAAAACCACAGCCACTCCTCGCCGACGCGGCGATGGAGGTCGCGATACCAATGAAGCGCGGGAGTATCGACCTTGCGCAGGGTCCATGCGCCAAGAGGATTGTCACGCAGCGGCGGACGCGCTGTCATCTCGAGATGCGTGACGACGGCAGCGATCTTGCTGGCGGGAATGTCGGAATAGCCGTCGGGGAGGATCATGGGATGCGTCCCTTAGAAGCTGAACGCCGGCAACACATTCCGGGTCGTCCTGGCGAAAGCCTGGACGACGGCGGGATTTCTGGATACGCCTCATTCACCGCGGCGTCAGCGTGATCGCCTCCGCCGTTGCAGCCTCGACCGCGGCGCGGCTGTAGAGCAGCGGCACATACTGGCCGGTCGCCCAGAGCGGCGCGAGGTCGCGATAATGGCCGCTGAAGGGATCGCCCGACTGGCCCGGTGTGTTGATGGTGCGGCTCGCATCCCAATTGCCGACGTCGAGCACCATGCGGAACGATGCGCCAGCGAACAGCTGATAATCGGTGCGGCGATAGGTGGCCGCGCGCGGCACGTTGGCGGCGCCGCCGTAGGCCAGCGGACCGACCGAGAGCTGAGCGGCCGTCGCCTTGTCGGCCAGCGGCATCAGAGCATGGTCGAATTTTGCGACGTGCAGGCGGCCCCAGCGCCAGGTTGAGGAATCGGCCCCGAGCTTGGCTGTGACATCGGCCACCGCGGCGCCGAGGCTGTCGCGCAGGATCTGGTCGCGCGCGGTGGCGGGATCGGAGCCAAACGACGCGTCCGGAGATTCCAGAAAGGCGACAAGCGCCGAAATGCTGGACGCCTCCGGCGCGATCAGGTCGGCAGCCTTGGGCGCCGTGGTCTTCAGCAGTACCGGTCCAAGATGATTGGAGATCCAGACCTCGAACACCGCAGCAGCGGCATTGTCGGCGGCATCACGGGCGTCCCAAGGCTTGAGCAGTTCGAGGCCCTTCTTCACGTTGGCATCGTCCGAAGTGAGCGGCTGCAACAGCTTGACCAGCCGCCGGCCCAGCATCGTGGTGTCGTCGTTCTGCAGATCCATGGCATCGGCCAGCGTCACCTTGCTGTTGGCCTTCAGGACCTCGGTGATGCGCTGCCAGCGCGCACTGTCCGCCCATTCGAAGCCGACCTTGCGCTCGCTGACGGGATAATCCGCCGGCAGGTTCATCTGGTTGGCGGTGGCGAGAAAGCCCTGCTTGGGCTGATAGGTCTTGGGCAGTTCGTCGAGCGAGAGAAAACCCTGCCATTCGTAGCGGCCGTCGCCGGGCACCGGCATCAGGCCATCATAGTTGGCGCGCCGCGGCGTCTTGCCGGCGGCGACCCAGCCGATATTGCCCTTGGTGTCCGCATAGACCTGATTCTCCGACGGCGCGCCCCAGCGCCGCATGGCGCCGAGGAATCCGTTCCAGTCCTTCGCGGTCATGTAGTCGGAGGAGCCGAAATAGGCCGAGGTGCCGGGCTCGAACCAGATCGAGCGGACGGCGAAGGCCCGCTTGTTGGCGTCGTCGACGTAGATCACCGGACCATGCCGGGTGAATTTCAGCTCGAGATCGCGATCGCTCTCGCCTTTCACCTGCTCTTTCTCGTGGACGATGCGCATGTCCTCCCAGCCAGCGCCATAGCGGTACTGGTTGGGATTCTGCGGATTGAGCTCGTAGATGTAGAGGTCTTCCTGGTCGACGTTGAAGATGGTGAGACCGAAGGCGATGGTGCCGTTGTGGCCGATGGAGATGCCGGGCAGCGCGGGCTCGCCCGCGCCGATCACGGAGAGGCCGGGCGCATTGAGGCCGACGATGTAGCGCAGCGAGGGCACGCTGTGCTCGCGATGCGGATCGTTGGCGAGGATCGGACGCCCAGTCGCGGTCCGTGACGCCGCGATCACCCAATTGTTGGAGCCGATGGTGTCGCGTTGCAGGTCGGCCTCGGTGAGGTACTTGTCGGGATCGTGCGCGAGTGCGGCCTGGCGATCTTTCGGCGCGGCAAAGGCGACCGGGCGCGTCGCCAGATCGTAGGGCGCCAGCACCGCCTTCGGCACGCTGCAGGGATCGAGACCATCTGGAATTTTCGTCGTCCACGCCGGCTCGAGCTTGACGCGAAACCGATCGGCATCGAGGCCTGCCGCGCAGGCGACCAAGGAGCGCTTGACCTCGGAGGCGACATTGCGCGTCAGGCCGTGGCTGCGGATGCGGACGATGTCATCCGCCGTCCACGCATCCGGCATCGTGCCGGCGATCCTGAACTCGATCGGCAGCGGGCGCTTGCCCGCGCGCACATCGGCGACGTAGGCGTTGACCCCGGCGACGAATGCCTCCGCATAGGTCTTCCCCTTGGGGCCGTAAGCCGCCCATTCCGCATTCATATCGCCGCGATAAAGAAAGAGACGCAGCGCCTTGTCCTGTTCGGCATAGGCCGGGCCGAAATCCTTGGCCAGCAGACCAAGCCCTCGCTTGCGCCAAAGATCGATCTGCCAGAGCCGGTCGCGCGCGGCGTTAAAGCCTTGCAGGAAGAACAGGTCGTGCTCATTGCCGGCATAGATGTGGGGGATACCCCAGACATCGACCAGAATCTGCGCGGGAGCATCGAGACCGGCGACGTCGGTCTTGACCTGCCGCGCGCTGCCGAGCGGGTCCGGCTTCTCACGCGCGAGGGAGGTCGAGGTGAGCAGCGCGGCGCAGATCGCGGCGCCGCAGAGCTTTTGGACGACCCGGTTGAAATCCGTGTTCATTGTCGTTTCTCCCGTTTGTTGTTGTTGGGCGCGTCGTGCGCGCCCGTTATTCGCCCTCGTCGCTCGCGAGCACGCCCTTCACCGCCCTCGTCCATCCCGCAAGCTTCCGCTCGCGCGTCGCCTGGCTCATGTTGGGCTTGAAGCGGTGCTCCAGCCGCCAGTTATCGGCGAATTTGGTCGGCTCGGGATAGACGCCGGCCTCGAGGCCGGCAAGATAGGCGGCGCCAAGTGCCGTCGTCTCCTGGATCACGGGGCGATCGACCGGCGCATCGAGCAGGTCGGCGAGGCGCTGCATGGTCCAGTCGGATGCGGTCATGCCGCCATCGACGCGGAGCACGACGCTTGCCACCTCCGAGCTCGGCCAGTCGGCGCGCATTGCGGCCCAGAGATCAAAGGTCTGGTAGCAGACGCTTTCCAGGGCGGCGTGGGCAAGCTCGGCCGGGCCGGTGTTGCGGGTGAGGCCGAACAGGGCGCCGCGCACGCGCGGATTCCAGTACGGCGCGCCCATGCCGACGAAGGCCGGGACGAGATAGACGCTCTGCATGGAGTCCGACTGATCGGCGAGAGGTCCGGTCTCGGCGGCATGCTTGATGATGCCGAGGCCGTCGCGCAGCCACTGCACTGCCGAACCTGCGACGAAGATCGAGCCTTCGAGCGCATAGGTGCGCTTGCCCCCGAGCTGGTAGGCGATGGTGGTGAGCAGCTTGTTCTTCGAGGCCACGGGCGTGGTGCCGGTGTTGAGCAGGGCGAAGCAGCCGGTGCCGTAAGTCGATTTCATCATCCCCGGACGGAAGCAGGCCTGGCCGATGGTCGCGGCCTGCTGGTCGCCGGCGATGCCGCAGATCGCAATGGCGCCGCCGAACAAATCCGGCGTGCTCTCGCCGAAACGGGCGGAGGAATCCTTCACCTCGGGCAGCATCGAGCGCGGCACGCCGATGATCTCCAAGAGCTCGTCGTCCCACTGGCCGGTGTGGATGTTGAACAGCAGCGTGCGCGAGGCGTTGGTGGCGTCGGTGGCGTGGACCTTGCCGCCGGTGAGACGCCAAAGCAGATAGCAATCGACGGTGCCGAACATCAATTCGCCGCGCGCGGCGCGCGCCCGTGCGCCGGGGACGTGGTCGAGAATCCAGGCGACCTTGGTGCCGGAGAAATAGGGGTCGATGATCAGGCCGGTCTTCTGCGAGATCACGGGCTCGCGGCCGTCGGCTTTCAGCTTGGCGCAGATGTCGGCGGTGCGGCGGTCCTGCCAGACGATGGCGCGGTGCACGGCCTGCCCGGTGGCGCGGTCCCACACCACGGTGGTCTCGCGCTGGTTGGTGATGCCGATCGCGGCGATGTCCTTTGCGCCGATGCCGGCCTGCGCGATCGCGTCGCGGCAGACCGTCACGGTCGAGGTCCAGATGTCCTCGGGCTCGTGCTCGACCCAACCCGAGGCAGGGAAATGCTGCGGAAACTCGGCCTGCGCCTTCGCCGCAATGGAAATGTCGCCGCGAAACACGATCGCGCGCGAGGAGGTGGTGCCCTGGTCGATGGCGAGGACGAAAGACATGGAAGCAAACCTTGGGGTTTCTTTGGCGTTTTCCCGGCGTTGTCCGGTGAGGGGCTATTGTGTTTCGCCAAAGGGAGCGGATTAGGGCGGGAAGGTCAAGACGGCTGTCCTCCCACCCTCCCCTGGAGGGCAGGGTGGGCTCGCATGCAGCGAAGCGGAACGCGAACCGGGGCGGGGTGACAGACTATCCGCGAACTTGATGAGCAGCAGCCGTCTCGTCGACGCAAGCGATACCGCCTTTGCGGCTTCACCCCACCCCGCCTCGCGTTGCGCTCTGGGCAACACGAAGCGACCCTCCCCCTCTAGCGGAGGAAAAGTGAAGCGCGCCCGGCGTACAATTGCAAGTAGAGCAGAAGTTACGGCGCCGCCGTGGTCACGCCGCCGTCGATGACGATCGTTTGTCCCGTCATGAAGCTCGACGCGTCGGAGGCGAGGTAGGCCACTGCGCCTGCGATTTCGTCGGGTTCGCCGATACGGCGGAGCGGCGTGGTGGCCGTGCGGCGTTTCAGATTCGCTTCGTCTTCCCACAGCGCGCGGGCGAAGTCGGTCTTGACGAGGCCGGGCGCGATGCAGTTGACGCGGACGCCTTTCGGGCCCCATTCGCCGGCGAGCGAACGACACAGCGCGAAGTCGGCGGCTTTCGAGATGCCGTAGGCGCCGATCACGGTCGAACCGCGCAAGCCCCCGATCGAGGAGATGATGACGACTGAGCCGTTGCCGCGGTCGGCCATCTGCGGGATCGCAAGCGCGGAGAGCCAGATGTTGCTCTTGACGTTGCTGCCCATGATCTTGTCGAAGGCCTCGTCGGTGATGTCGAGCAGCGGGCCGTAATACGGGTTGACCGCGGCGTTGCAGACGAGGATGTCGATCTTGCCGTAATGCTTGATCGTGCCCGCGATCAGCGCCTCGACCTCCTGCTTGCGCGCGATGTTGCAGGGGATGACGGTGGCCTCGCCGCCGGCCGCCTTGATGCCGTCGGCGACTGCCTTGCAGGCATCGGCCTTGCGCGAGGAGACCACCACTTTGGCGCCGAGCTTTGCGAGCAGCTCGGCGGAGGAGCGGCCGATGCCGCGGCTGGAGCCGGTGACCACGGCGACCTTGCCGGTGAGATCGAACGGGGTGTTCTTCATTGTTGTTGGGCTCCGTTGAGGCCACTTGTTCAGACGTCATCGCCCGGCTTACCCGGGCGATCCAGTATTCCAGAGACGGCGCGGCTAGAACCGAGAAGCCGCAGCGTACTGGATCCCCCGCCTGCGCGGGGGATGACAGCGACCTTGTAGCTAGATCAACCCGCCACCGTCCGCCACGCGGCGCTGGTGGTAGTCGGTGTCGCCGAACGAGTTCTCGATCATGGTCAGGCGCTTGAAGTAATGGCCGATCTTCGCCTCCATGGTCATGCCGATGCCGCCGTGGAGCTGGATCGCCTGCTGTCCCACGAACTTCAGCGACTTGCCGATCTGCACCTTGGCCGCGGCAATAGCGTTGCTGCGCTCCTTGGCGTCCTGGAAATCGCCCGCCATGGTCGCGAACATCGACATCGATCGCGCCTGCTCGGTGGCGACGAACATGTCAGAGGCGCGGTGCTGCAGCGACTGGAACGAGCCGATCGGCACCCCGAACTGCTTGCGCGTCTTGATGTACTCGACCGTGGTCTTGAGCGATTCGTCCATCAGGCCGACCGCTTCGGCGCAGAGCGCGATGCGAGCTTCGTCGACCACACGCTCGATCAGCGTGAGCGAATCGTCGGGATTGCCGAGCACGGCATCGGCACCGATTTCGACGCCGGTGAAGGTGATGTCGGCGGCGTGCAGGCCGTCCTGGGTCGGGTACGACTTCTTGGCGACGCCCTTGGCGTCGGCCGGCACCAGGAACACGCCGATGCCGCTCTTGTCGCGGCGCTCGCCCCTAGTGCGCGCGGTCACGATGAGGGTATCTGCATTCTCGCCGTTGAGCACGACGAACTTCTCGCCGTCGATGACCCAACCGTCGCCCTTCTTCTTCGCCGTCGTGGTGACGTCGAAGAGATCGTAGCGCGAGTTCTTCTCGAGCTGGGCAAAGGCGAGCGTCTTGCTGCCGTCTACGATGCCGGGCACATGCGCGGCCTTCTGCGCATCGCTGCCCGCATGGCGCAGGAAGCCGCCGCCGATCACGACGGTTGCGAGGTAAGGCTCGAGCACCAGTGCCTTGCCGAGCGCCTCCATCACGATCATGGTCTCGACGCCGCCGCCGCCGAAGCCGCCATCGGCCTCCGCGAAGGGCAGACCGAGCAGGCCCTGCTCGGCGAGCTTGCCCCAGACCGCTTTGCTCCAGCCGCCCTTCTCCTTCATGTACTTCTTGCGGCTCTCGAAATCGTAGGAATCGGTCAAGAGGCCGTCGATGCTTTCCTTGAGAAGCCGCTGCTCCTCGTTCAGATCAAAATCCATGTTCTTTGCTCTCCGGTATCGATTTCGTCATGCCCGGCCTTATGCCGGGCATCCACGTTCTTTCGTGGCGCTAGGCGTGGATGGCCGGGTCAGGCCCGGCCGTGACGGTGAGTGCGTGTTGATGGTGTACGATCAAAGCCCCAGCACCGCCTTGGCGATGATGTTGCGCTGGATCTCGTTGGAGCCGCCGTAGATCGAGACCTTGCGGTTGTTGAAATAGCTCGGCGCGATCTGGGCGGTCCAGTCCATGGCTTCGTTCGAGCCGTCGTCGCCGTGCACGTCATAGGGTGCCGCGAACGGGCCGATCACCTCCATCAGCAGCTCGGTGGTGGTCTGCTGGATCTCGGAGCCCTTGATCTTCAGCACCGAGGAAGCCGGATTGGGCTTGCCTTTGCCGTGCTTGCCTTCGTCGGCGACGACGCGGAGCTGGGTGAGTTCGAGCGCCTTGAGCTCGATCTCGCAGGCCGCGAGCTTGTCGCGGAAGGCCGCGTCCTGAATGATCGGCTTGCCGCCGGATTCGACCTTGGAGGCGAGATCGCGGATGCGGCGGAGCCGCTCCTTGGAGACGCCGACCCGCGCGATGCCGGTGCGCTCATTGCCGAGCAGGAATTTCGCGTAATCCCAGCCCTTGTTCTCCTCGCCGATCAGGTTCTCGATGGGCACTTCGACGTCGTCGAAGAACACCTCGTTGACCTCGGCGCCGCCGTCGATGGTCTGGATCGGGCGCACCGTGACGCCCTTCGACTTCATCGAGAACACGATGAAGGAGATGCCCATCTGCTTCTTGGCGGACGGGTCGGTGCGGCAGAGGCAGAAGATCATGTCGGCGTGCTGGGCGAGCGTGGTCCAGGTCTTCTGGCCGTTGATGATCCACTTGTCGCCCTTGCGCTCGGCCTTCGTCTTCAGCGAGGCGAGGTCGGAGCCGGAGCCGGGCTCGGAGAAGCCCTGGCACCACCAGTCGTCGACATTGGCGATGCGCGGCAGATACTGCTTCTTCTGCTCTTCATTGCCGAAGGTGTAGATGACGGGACCCACCATGCTGACGCCGAAGGCGAGCGGCTGCGGCGCCGGATAGGACTGCAGCTCCTCGTTGAAGATATAGTGCTGCACGGAGGTCCAGCCGGTGCCGCCATATTGCTTGGGCCAGTGGCTGACGCCCCAGCCCTTCTTGTTGAGGATGCGCCACCACGTCACCATCTCGTCCTTCGAGAGGTGGCGGCCCTCGACCAGCTTGCGCCGCGTATCCGGCGGCACGTTGTCGCGGAAGAATGACCGCACTTCCTCGCGAAACGCCTGCTCTTCTTTCGTGAATGCGAGATCCATCGGATCCTCCTGTGAATGTGTCGTCCCGGCGAAGGCCGGGACCCATAACCACCGGCCTTCGTTGGTTTGCGAAGGCCATTGTTGTTCGCGTGCCACACTCCTGCTGCGGAGTATGGGTCCCGGCTTTCGCCGGGACGACGGTTACTGGACGACGGCTACTGCAACACCTCGAAAAGCCCCGCCGCGCCCATGCCGCCGCCGACGCACATGGTGACGACCGCGTACTTCGCCTTGCGGCGGCGGCCTTCAATCAGAGCGTGGCCGGTGAGGCGCGCGCCCGACATGCCGTAGGGATGGCCCACCGCGATCGCGCCGCCGTCGACATTGATCTTGTCGGGGTCGATGCCGAGCTTGTCGCGGCAATACAGCACCTGCACCGCGAAAGCTTCGTTCAGCTCCCACAGGCCGATGTCGTCGACGGTCAGGCCATGACGCTTGAGCAGGCGCGGCACGGCGAATACCGGGCCGATGCCCATCTCGTCCGGCTCGCAGCCGGCGGAGACGAAGCCGCGGAAGATGCCGAGCGGGTTCAGCCCGCGCTTTGCCGCTTCCTTGTCGCTCATGATCACGCTCGCGCTGGCGCCGTCCGAAAGCTGGCTGGCATTGCCGGCGGTGACCGAAAATCCCTCGCCACGGACGGCCTTGAGGCCGGCGAGGCCTTCTGCGGTGGTCTCGGGGCGCGGGCCCTCGTCCTGCGACAGCGTGACGTCCTTGAACGAGACTGCACCGGTGGCCTTGTCGGTCACCGCCATCCTGGTGGTGATCGGCGCGAGCTCATCCTTGAACTTTCCGCCCTGCTGCGCCGCGGCGGTGCGGCGCTGGCTCTCCAGCGAATATTCGTCCTGCTTTTCGCGCGAGATGCCGTAGCGCTTGGCGACGATCTCGGCGGTGTCGATCATGGGCATGTAGACCTCGCCCTTGATCTCGAGCAGCGCCGGGTCCTGCGCGTGGAAGCCGTTCATCTTGTCGTTCTGCACCAGCGAGATGGACTCGCCGCCACCGCCGACCGCGATCTCGACACCGTCGAAGATCACCGAACGCGCGGCGAGCGCGATCGCCTGCAGGCCCGAGGCGCATTGCCGGTCGATAGTGGTGCCGGCGACGGTGACGGGGAGACCGGCACGGAGCAGCGCCTTGCGCGCGATGTTGCCGCCGGTCGCGCCCTGCTGGAGTGCTGCGCCCATCACGACGTCCTCGACCTCCTTGGGGTCGATCTTGGCGCGCGCGACGGCCTCGCCGATGGCGTGGCCGAGCAGCGTTGCGCCCTCGGTGGCGTTGAGCGCGCCGCGATAGGCCTTCCCGATCGGGGTGCGGGCGGTGGAAACGATGACGGCGTCGGTCAAGCGCGATCTCCTGATGCAAGTCGGGTGGCAAGTTGGGCGGATTGTGACGGTTTCTGCCGCTGGCGCAATTCGTGGCGCGACAGCTTTCCGACCGGCGTGCGCGGCAGATCGTGGACGAATTCGACCTCCGCCGGCAATTCGTGCTTGCCGAGCTTGCCGGCGAGCTGAGCGCGCAGCTCGTCGAGCGAGAACGGCTTTGCATCCGTCTTCAGCTTGATGAAGGCTTTGGCGGCCTCGCCGCGGTACTGGTCGGGAATACCGAGCACGATCACCTCGTGCACGCCTGGTATGGTATAGATCGCCTGCTCGATCATCTGCGGATAGACGTTGAAGCCGCCAGAGATGATCATGTCCTTCTTGCGGTCGACCAGGAAGAAATAGCCGTCGGTATCGACATAGCCGATGTCGCCGGTGAGGAAGCGGCCGTCGACGAAGGCCTCCGCGGATCCTTCGGGCTTATTCCAGTAGCCTTTGGTGACGTTCGGGCCCTTGATGCGAATCTCGCCGACTTCGCCCGGCGGCAGCACCTTCGAGGGATCGTCCAGGGAAACGACGTCGAGCTCGATGCCGGGCAGCATCAGGCCGATCGAGCCGGGCTTATCGGGACCTGTAGGCGGATGGCCGGTGCCGGGCGAGCAGGTCTCGGTCATGCCCCAGCCGCTGCGGAGCTTCTTGCCGACTTTGCGCTCGAAGAAACTCGCGATCTCCACCGGCAGCGGCGCGCCCCCGGAGCCGATCGTCGCCAGCGAGGAGAAATCGCGCTTGTCGAGATCGGGAAGGGCTGCGATCGCGATCCACATCGTCGGCACGCCGGGAAAGTAGGTTGCGCGCTTGATTTCGATGTCGCGCATCACCGCTTCGACGTCAAAACGCTGATGCAGCGAGATCAGATTGCCGCGCCTGAGCGAGGACAGCAGCACGACGGTGAGCGCATAGATGTGGAACAGCGGCAGCACGCAGATCACGCGCTCGACGACGTCGCCACGCGTCGCGCGCGACGGCTTGCCCCAGACGTCGTAGATCGACACGGCCGAGGTGAGATTGCCGTGGGTCAGCATCGCGCCTTTGGGCAAGCCGGTGGTGCCACCGGTATATTGCAGCAGCGCGACATCGTCGGCGCTCACTTGCGGCCACTCTGCCGGCGCGGTGGCGCCCTCGACAAAGGCCTTGAAGGTGACGATGCGGGGATCGCTGGGGATCGCAGCCTGCGGCGTGCCGACCTTACCCCAATTATCGTCCTCGCAGACCACCAGGCGGTCGATCAGGCCCTTCTCCAGGAATTTCAGCGCGGTCGGCAGCAACGCCGCCAGGTTAGAGGTGACGAGCAGGCGCGAACCGGAATCGGAGACCTTGTGCGTCAGCGCGATCTCGCCGTCGAGCGGTGAGAGATGCGCGACGCGGGCGCCGGCCTTCAGCGCGCCGAAGAAATTGACGGGATGGTCCGGCGTATTGCCGAGGAACAGCGCGACCGAACTGTTCTTGCCGTAGCCGGCGCGCAGGAAGGCGGCGGCTGCGCGCTCAGCCATCGCGGCGAGTTCGCTGTAGGTAATCGGATGGTCGCGGAATTCCAGCGCGGTGCGCGGGCCGTACTCGGCGGCGGCTTTTGCCAGCAGATCAGGCAGCGTGCCCTGGACGATGGTGTCGTCCCAGCGCACGCCCTCGGGATAAAACTGTTCGCCGGGATGGGTCATTAGGGGTCGTTACTCTGCAAGGCGGCCGCGACGATACCGTGTGAGGTGGGCACAAGCGGACCGGCTCCCTTCCCCCTTGTGGGGAAAGGTTGGGGAAGGAGGTGGCCACAAACGCCGGCGCCCGGGCCTGCCCCCGTCCCTGACCCTCCCCCACAACGGGGGAGGGAACGGAGAGAGCGTTGCCCGGGACGAGACATCACAGCCACCGCCAATCCAATCACGCCGCTTTCGAGCCCGCCGCGAGCGAGGCGAAGGTCTTGCCTTCGGCCGCGAGCTTCTTCAGCAGCGGCGCGGGCTCGAGGCTCGGATCGTTGGTCTCCTTGGCGTAGAAGGAGAGCCGATCGGCGATGTGCTTGAGGCCGACGGTGTCGGCCCAGAACATCGGGCCGCCGCGGTAGATCGGCCAGCCATAGCCATAGAGCCAGACCACGTCGATATCGGACGGGCGCGCGGCAATGCCCTCTTCCAGGATCTTCGCGCCCTCGTTGATCATCGGGTACATCATGCGCTCGAGGATCTCATCGTCGCTGACGACGCGCTTCTTGCGGCCCAAACGAAGCAGCGTCTCGTCGATCAGCTTCTCGACTTCGGGATCGGGCAGCGCCGAACGGGAGCCGGCTTCGTATTTGTAATAGCCCTTGCCGGTCTTCTGGCCGAAGCGTCCGGCTTCGCAGAGCGCATCCGCGATCTCCGACTTGATGCCGCGGTCCTTGCGCGAGCGCCAGCCGATGTCGAGGCCGGCGAGGTCACCCATCGCGAACGGCCCCATCGGCATGCCGAACTTCGTCACGACGGCGTCGACCTGCTGCGGAAGCGCGCCTTCGAACAGCAGTTTCTCGGACTGCTTGCCGCGCTGGGCCAGCATGCGGTTGCCGACAAAGCCGTCGCAGACGCCGACCACGGCCGGCACTTTTGCGATTTTGCGCGCGATCGAGACCGCCGTCACAAGGGCATCCGGCGCGGTCTTGTCGGCGCGCACGATCTCGCACAATTTCATGACGTTGGCGGGAGAGAAGAAGTGCATGCCGAGCACGTCCTGCGGACGCTTGGTCGACTTCGCGATCTCGTCGATGTTCAGGTAGGAGGTGTTGGAGGCGAGCACGGCGCCCGGCTTGACGTACTGGTCGAGCTTGCCGAACACTTCCTTTTTCACTGCCATGGTCTCGAACACGGCTTCGATGACGAGGTCGGCGTCGCCGACGTTCTCGATGCCCACGACGCCGTTGATCAGCGCCATGCGCTTCGCGGGCGCATCCGCCGGGATGCCGCCCCGTGCCGCGGTCGCTTCCCAGTTCTTCTGCATGATGCCCATGCCGCGCTTGAGCTGCTCCTCGCCTGTCTCGATCAGGGTGACGGGAATGCCGGCATTGGCAAAGGACATCGCGATGCCACCGCCCATCGTGCCGGCGCCGAGGATGGCGACGCGGTTCACGGGCCGCGGCTTGGTCCCTTCAGGAACGCCGGCGATCTTGCTGGCCTCGCGCTCCGCGAAGAAGGCATAACGCTGCGCCTTGGACTGATCGCTGGCGACGAGCTTCAGGAAGCCCTCGCGCTCCTTCTTCAGACCTTCGTCGAACGGCAGGTCGATGGCGTAGCCGACGGCGTCGGCCGCCGCGAACGGCGCTTCCAGGCCGCGCGACTTCTTGGTCATGGCGGCGACCGCATTGGTGAAGATCGAGCGGTCGGCCTTGGCCGCCGCGATCTTGGAGTCGTCGTCACGCAGGCGGCGCAGCGGACGCTTTTCAGCCAGCAGCTTTCGTACGAAGGCTTCGCCACCGGCGGCCGGACCCTCGACGATCTCCTCGATCAGACCGTTCTTCAGCGCTTCCGCCGCTCCGATCGGATCACCGCCGACGATCATCTTGACCGCGAGCTCCGGTCCAACCGCGCGCGGCAGGCGCTGGGTGCCGCCGGCGCCCGGCAGCAGGCCGAGCTTCACCTCGGGGAGGCCGAGCTTGGCTTCCTTCACCGCGACGCGGAAATGACAGGCGAGCGCGACCTCGAGGCCACCGCCGAGCGCGGTGCCGTGGATCGCGGCCACGACCGGCTTCGGTGAATTCTCGATCTCGGAAAGCACGTCGTTAAGGGCGGGCGGCTTCGGCGGCTTGCCGAATTCGGTGATGTCGGCGCCCGCGATGAAGGTGCGGCCGGCACAGGTCAGCACGATGCCCTTGATGGCGGGATCGGCGACCGCGGCCTTGATGCACTCCAGAATTCCGCCACGAACCGCGGCGCTCAGCGCGTTGACCGGAGGGCTGTCGACCGTGACGATCCCGACTTCGTCATGACGCTCAAGCTTGACCACTTCGCTCACGGTGTCCCTCCTTGGTGGGGTAACTTTGTTCAATTTCGCACTGCAGAATTTAATTCCGCATCTTGACGGCAGGGTTATTTTGAAGCACGTGGCTTGTCAACGACTCCGCGCAAGAAGCAGATCAGGGATGAAGCGTACAGGAAAGAAGACAGCGACCGATCGGAATTTCGTCGTCGCGCTTTCCCGCGGACTTGACGTATTGCGCGCATTCCAGCCCAGCGACGGACTTCTTGGCAATCAGGAAATCGCGGCCCGCACCAATTTGCCCAAGCCGACCGTTTCGCGGCTGACCTATACCTTGACCAAGCTCGGCTATCTGACGCCGGTTCCCCGCTTCGAGAAATATCAGCTTGCGCCGGCCGCGATGGCGCTCGGCTACGCCGCGTTGTCCAATCTCGGCGTTCGGCATTTGTCCGAGCCGTTTCGCGAGGAAATGATGCGTGCGACCGGCGGCGCCGTCGCCATCGGCGGCCGCGACCGGCACAGCATGATCTATTTCGGACAGAGCCGTGGCAGCGAGACGGTTGGCGTTCAACTGGACGTCGGCTCCCGCGTGCCGATTGCAACCAGCGCGATGGGCCGCGCCTATTTCTGGGCACTCGACGAAGACAATCGCGCTGAACTGTCTCGTGTCTTGCGCGAACATTACGGCAGCCGCTGGCCCAAGATGCGCGACGGGTTGGAACGCTCCGGCGAGACGGTCGCGAAATATGGATTTGCGATTTCGGTCGGCGACTGGCACGACGACATCGGCGCCGCCGGCGTCGCGCTCAGACTCAACGACGGAACCGGTCCTTACGCATTCAATTGCGGCGCGCCCGCATTCCGCTTCACGGAAGAGCGTTTGATCAACGACATTGGACCGCGTCTGCTTGCGATGGTAAGGAACATCGAAGCGGCACTCGGGGGTCTGATGCCGCATTCCAAAAAAGACGTCAGCAAAAAGCTGAAATCAGGAGGGAAAGTTGCGCGTGTGGCCGAGGGGATCAGATAGCCTTTGTCATCATCGGGAGCGGTTCACATCGCCCCTTCGCTCACTGAACACAGTGGGCGAGACGAGATGACGCAGGCACAGCTCGCGCAGGGGACATCGCCCCTGCTCGCGGTTCGCGACGTCAGCGTCGTGTTCGGCGGCATCGTCGCGCTCAATGGTGTGTCCTTTGACATGCACAAGGGCCAGATCCTCGGCTTGATCGGCCCTAACGGCGCCGGCAAGACCACGCTCTTCAACTGCCTCTCGCGGCTCTACCAGCCGTCGTCCGGCGACATCCTGATGGAGGGCGCGAGCATCCTGACGCGCCCGCCGCACCGGATCGCGGAGATCGGCATCGGCCGCACCTTCCAGAACGTGGCGCTGTTTCCGAATTTGTCGGTGATGGACAATGTCCGCGTCGGCACCCATGCCCGCACCTCCAGCGACATCATCAGCGACTCGCTGCGGCTGGCCTGGGTTCGCCGCAGCGAGAGCGACGTCAACAAGAAGGTGCACGAGATCCTCGCCTATCTCGACCTCGAGGACGTCGCCCACACCGTCGTGTCGGGCCTGCCGTTCGGCACGCAGAAGCGCGTCGAGCTGGCGCGCGCGCTCGCTGCCGATCCGAAGATCCTGCTGCTCGACGAGCCCGCCGGCGGCCTCAACCACGAGGAAGTCTACGTGCTCGGCGACCTCATCCGCCGCATCCGCGACGAACGCCACATGACCGTGCTGCTGGTCGAGCATCACATGGGCCTCGTGATGTCGATCGCCGACCACGTCGTCGCGCTGAATTTCGGCAAGAAGCTCGCGGAAGGCACGCCCGCCCAGGTGCAGGCGGATCCCGACGTCATCAAGGCCTATCTCGGGAGCAAGGACCAATGACGACGCTGCTCAACGTCAAGGACCTGCGCGCTTATTACGGCCAGGTCCAGGCCCTCCACGGTCTGTCCTTCTCGCTCAGCGAGGGATCGCTGACCACGTTGCTGGGGGCCAACGGCGCCGGCAAGACCACCACGCTGCGCGCGATCTGCAACATGGTGCGCTCAACCGGCGGCATCGAGTTCGACGGCAAGCCGCTGAACAACCGCTCCACCGAGAGCATCGTGCGGTTCGGCATCGCCCATGTGCCGCAGGGCCGCGGCACCTTCACCACCATGACGGTGGAGGAAAACCTCCAGCTCGGCGCGATCACCCGCAAGGACAGCGCCGGCATCGTCTCCGACATCGAGCGCATGTATGCGCATTTCCCGGTGCTGAAGCAGCGGCATACCCAACAGGCCGGCACGCTCTCGGGCGGCGAGCAGCAGATGCTGGCGGTCGCCCGCGCCCTGATGCTGCGGCCGCGGCTGATGCTGCTGGACGAGCCTTCGTTCGGCCTGGCGCCGCTGGTGGTGCGCGACCTGTTCGGCATCCTCGGCAAGATCAACCGCGAGGACAAGGTGTCGATCCTGGTGGTCGAGCAGAACGCCCAGCTCGCGCTGGAGCTCGCCGACCAGGCCTATGTGATCGAGACCGGGCGCATCGTGATGTCGGGCAACGCCAAGGACATCGCGAACAACGAAGAAATCCGCAAATCCTACCTGGGTTACTGAGGAGCCGGCACGATGGAGCTGTTCACCAACCAAGTGCTGGCCGGCATCGCCACGGGCGCGATCTACGCCTGCATGGCGCTCGCCGTGGTCATGATCTATCAGGCGATCGACCATCTCAACTTCGCCCAGGGTGAGATGGCGATGTTCTCGACCTTCATCTCCTGGCAGCTGATGCAATGGGGCATCCCATATTGGGCTGCCTTCGTGATCACGCTGGCATTGTCCTTTGTCGGCGGCATCGCGATCGAGCGCATCCTGTTCAAGCCGCTCGCCAAGGCGCCGGTGCTGACCAACGTCGCCGGCTTTATCGCGCTGTTCGCGATCATCAACTCCTCGGCCGGCCTGATCTGGGACTTCACCATTAAGCAGTATCCGACCCCGTTCGGCTCCTCGCCCTTCCTCGGCAGCCAGCTGATCTCGACCCACCAGGCCGGCATGATCGGCGTCACCGTGCTGCTGCTGCTCGGCCTCTACTTCTTCTTCCAGTACACCAAGATCGGCCTCGCCATGCGCGCGGCCGCCTCCGTGCCTGAATCGGCCCGACTGGTCGGCATCAACACGAGCTGGATGATCGCGCTCGGCTGGGGCATGGCGTCCGCGATCGGTGCGATCGCCGGCATGCTGATCGCACCGGTCGTGTTCCTCGAGCCCAATATGATGGGCGGCGTGCTGATCTACGGCTTCGCCGCGGCGGTGCTCGGCGGACTGACCAGCCCGTTCGGCGCCGTGGTCGGCGGCTTCCTGGTCGGCGTCTTCGAGAACCTCGCCGGCACCTACATTCCCGGCGTCGGCAACGAGCTGAAGCTTCCGATCGCGCTCGCGCTGATCATTTCCGTCCTGGTCGTCAAACCCGCTGGCCTGTTCGGCCGGCAAATCGTCAAGCGAGTTTGATCATGAGCGCTGCAGAAGACGTCGTCACGGAAGCCCCGGCCGTCGAGGCGGTTCCGAAGCGGGCGATGACGCTGGGCACGGGCACCTCTCTGTTGGTGCTGGCGGTGCTGTTGATCGTGCCGGTGTTCGTCAAGAACTTCATCATCTTCCAGATGACGATGCTCCTGATCTACGGGCTCGCGGTGCTGGCCTTGAACATCCTGACGGGCGGCTCCGGCCAGTTCTCGCTCGGCCAGAGCGCCTTCTACGCCGTGGGCGCTTATACGTCGGCGGTGCTGATGGAGTACTTCAACGTCAACTATGCGCTGACAATTCCGATTTCCGCCGCGGTCTGCTTCGCATTCGGCTACCTGTTCGGCAAGCCGGCGCTGCGGCTGTCGGGCGTCTATCTCGCGCTCGCGACCTTTGCGCTTGCCACCGCGATGCCGCAGCTGCTGAAGCTGAACTTCCTCGAGCACTGGACCGGCGGCGTGCAGGGCCTCGTCGTCACCAAGCCCGACGCGCCGTTCGGGCTGCCTATGTCGCAGGACACCTGGCTCTACTACTTCTCGCTCGCCGTCGTGCTCGCGATCTACATCTTCTCGGTCAACCTGCTGCGCTCCCGGTCGGGCCGCGCCTTCATGGCGATCCGCGACAACGAGATCGCGGCCTCCTCGATGGGCGTCAACGTCGCACTGTACAAGACGCTGGCCTTCGGCGTGTCCGCCGGCATCACCGGCGTTGCCGGCTCGCTTGGCGCCATCGCCGTGCAGTTCGTCGCGCCCGACAGCTACACGATCACGCTGGCGATCTCGCTGTTCCTCGGCATGGTCGTCGGTGGCGTCGGCTGGCTGCCCGGCTCGTTCGTCGGCGCCGCCTTCATCATTTTCGTGCCGAACATGGCGGAGGGCATCTCCAAGGGCCTCTCCGGCGCGGTGTTCGGCGTACTCCTGTTCGCCGTCATCTACCTCGTGCCGCACGGCGCGAGGCAGATTGCGATCATGGGCCAGCAACTCGTCGGCCGGCTCAGAAAGAACTGACAACCCGTTGATTAAGCTAAGGAGACCCGAATTGTTTTTTGAAAGAACACTGCGAACCGCTGCGCTGGTGACGGCAACGGCGGTCATCACTCTCACCTCCGGCGCCGCATTCGCCCAGAAAAAATATGACACCGGCGCGTCCGATACCGAGATCAAGATCGGCAACATCATGCCGTATAGCGGTCCGGCCTCGGCCTATGGCATCATCGGCAAGACCGAAGAAGCCTACTTCAAGATGATCAACGACAAGGGCGGCATCAACGGCCGCAAGATCAACTTCGTCACCTATGACGACGGCTATTCGCCGCCGAAGGCCGTCGAGCAGGTCCGCAAGCTGGTCGAGAGCGACGAGGTGATCGTCGTGTTCAACCCGCTCGGCACGCCCTCGAACAGCGCGATCCAGAAATACCTCAACGCCAAGAAGATCCCGCAGCTGTTCGTCGCCACCGGCGCCACCAAGTGGAATGACCCGAAGAACTTCCCCTGGACCATGGGCTGGCAGCCGTCCTACCAGAGCGAAGCGCAGATCTACGCGAAATGGCTGTTGAAGGAAAAGCCGGACGCCAAGATCGCGATCCTCTATCAGAACGACGATTTCGGCAAAGACTACCTCAAGGGCACCAAGGACGGCCTGGGCGCCAAGGGCGCGTCCATGATCATCATGGAAGAAAGCTACGAGGTGTCCGAACCCTCGATCGACGGTCACATCGTCAAGATCAAGGCGGCCAATCCCGACGTCCTGCTGATCTACGCGACGCCGAAGTTCGCGGCCCAGACCATCAAGAAGACCGCCGAGCTGAGCTGGAAGCCGCTGCAGATCCTCACCAACGTGTCGATCTCGGTCGGCAGCGTGATGAAGCCGGCCGGCTTCGAGGCCTCGCAGGGCGTGCTGTCGGCGGCCTATGCCAAGGACTCCACGGACCCGCAGTGGGCCAACGACCCCGGCATGAAGAAGTGGAACGAGTTCGTCGACAAGTACATGCCGGGTGCCGACAAGTCCGACACCAGCATGGTCTACGGCTACGGCGCGGCGTCGACGCTGGCCAAGGTCCTGGAGATGTGCGGCGACGATCTGACCCGGGCCAACATCATGAAGCAGGCGGCCTCGTTGAAGGATTTCGCACCGGATACCCTGCTGCCCGGCGTCAAGATCAACACCAGCCCAACCGACTTCGCCCCGATCGCCCAGCTCCAGATGCAGCGTTTCAAGGGCGAGAAGTGGGAACTCTTCGGCGAGATCATCAGCGGCGACATCGCCACGGAGTGACGCTCTGACGCTATAGTCCGACACATCGAGAAGCCCCCGCGAACGAATCGCGGGGGCTTTTTGTTGACGTCCCGCATCAATCTTGTTCAATGCGGCGGCGATCCGTTCCGGGTGGAGAAAGATGACTGCCGTTCGATTTCAGGTTGCGGGCGTTCTGGCCGCATTCGCGTTGTGCACTGCGATGAGCGGCCCGGTCCTGGCGCAGAAGAAATACGACAGCGGCGCTTCCGATACCGAGATCAAAATCGGCAACATCATGCCCTATAGCGGCCCGGCCTCCGCCTATGCGGCGATCGGCAAGGCCGAGGAAGCCTATTTCAACAAGATCAATGCCGAGGGCGGCATCGGCGGCCGCAAGATCAAGTTCATCTCCTACGACGACGGCTATTCGCCGCCGAAGACGGTGGAGCAGGCCCGCAAGCTGGTCGAGAGCGACGGGGTGCTGCTGATCTTCGGCTCGCTCGGCACCTCCACCAACGGCGCCATCCGCAAATACATGAACGAGAAGAAGGTGCCGCAATTGTTCGTGGCGAGCGGCGCTTCGAAGTGGAACGATCCGAAGCAATATCCCTGGACCATGGGCTGGCAGCCGAGCTACGCCAGCGAGGCGCGCATCTACGCCAAATACATCATGAAGGAGAAGCCGGACGGCAAGATCGGCGTGCTCTATCAGAACGACGATTTCGGCAAGGACTACCTGAAAGGGCTGAAGGATGGCCTTGGACCCAAGGCCTCGATGATCGTGCTGGAAGACGGTTACGACACGTCGGAGCCGGCAATCGACGAGCACGTTGTGAAATTGAAGGCCTCCGGCGCCGACATTTTCGTCAGCATCACCACCCCGAAATTTGCAGCGCAGGCGATCAAGAAGGCGGCCGAGATCGGCTGGCATCCGGTCCACATCATCTCCAACGTCTCGGCCTCGGTCGGCGGCGTACTCGAGCCGGCGGGGCTCGAGATCTCGCAAGGGATCCTGTCGGCGAGCTACACCAAGGACGCCTCCGACCCGCAATGGAATGCCGATGACGGCATGAAGAAATTCTACAACTTCCTCGCCAAATACGATCCCAAGGCCAACAAGCTCGATGCCGGCGTGGTGTTCGGCTATGCCGCCGCGCAGACCATGGTGAAGGTGCTGCAAATGTGCGGTGACGACCTCACCCGCGACAACGTCATGAAGCAGGCCGCCTCCTTGAAGGATTTCCAGCCCGACACGCTGTTGCCAGGCATCAAGATCAACACCGCAGCCGACGATTTCGCCCCGATCGAGCAGCTCCAGATGATGCGCTTCAAGGGCAAGAAGTGGGAGCTGTTCGGGGACGTGATCTCGAGCGAGCTCGACCACTGAAGCCGCGCAACTCAAACTCGCTCCTGATCGGTTCATCAACTCAAGCGGATGCCTCTTCTCGCAGTCGCACACGAGCGCGCGGCCGCCCCTGACTACTAAAGAAGCAGCCCCCGCGACCCCGCCGCAGGGGCTTTCTGTTGTAGGCATCAGGTAAATCGTATTGAATTGCGGCTGCGTCACCAAAAACAGGCAACACAAGAAAAGGGACGCACACACACCAAGAAAATAGGGAGATAGGAATGCCCGCTGTCACCGGCAAACTTGCGGCCGCGTCACTGGCGCTCGCGCTCATTGCGGCCTCGGCCTCCACTGCATCGGCCCAGAAGAAATACGACACCGGCGCGACCGATACCGAGATCAAGGTCGGCAACATCATGCCTTACAGCGGACCGGCCTCCGCCTACGGCATCATCGGACGGACCGAAGCCGCCTATTTCAAGAAGATCAACGACGAAGGCGGCATCAACGGTCGCAAGATCAACTTCATCAGCTACGACGACGCCTACTCGCCGCCGAAAACGGTGGAGCAGGCGCGCAAGCTGGTCGAGAGCGACGAGGTGCTGTTCATCTTCAACTCGCTCGGCACGCCGCCGAACTCGGCGATCCACAAATACATGAACTCGAAGAAGGTGCCGCAGCTCTTCGTCGCCACCGGCGCCACCAAGTGGAACGATCCGCAGAACTTCCCCTGGACCATGGGGTGGCAGCCCAACTACCAGAGCGAGACGCAGATCTACGCGAAGTGGCTGCTGAAGAACAAGCCCGACGCCAAGATCGCCGTGCTGTTCCAGAACGATGATTACGGCAAGGATTATCTCAAGGGCCTGAAGGACGGCCTCGGCGCCAAAGCCGCGTCGATGATCGTCGTGGAGGAGAGCTACGAGACCTCCGAACCGACCATCGACAACCACATCGTCAAGCTGAAGTCGACCGGCGCCGACGTCTTCATGAACATCACGACGCCGAAATTCGCAGCCCAGGCGATCAAGAAGAACGCCGAGATCGGCTGGAAGCCGCTGCACTTCCTCAACAACGTCTCTGCCTCCGTCGGCAGCGTGATGAAGCCTGCCGGCTTCGAGAACGGCCAGGACATCATCTCGGCCGATTATCTGAAGGACGTATCGGATCCGCAGTGGGCCAATGATGCCGGCATGAAGGACTTTCTCGCCTTCATGACCAAATACTTCCCCGAGGGCGACAAGCTCGATAAGGGCACGATCGTCGGCTATGCCGTGGCCCAGACCCTGGTTCAGGTCTTGAAGCAGTGCGGTGACGATCTCACGCGCGAGAACGTCATGAAGCAAGCGGCGAATCTGAAGGACTTCCGCACCGAGGCCCTGCTGCCGGGCGTGAAGATCAACACCTCGCCGACCGATTTCGCGCCGATCAGCCAGCTTCAACTCGAGAAGTTCAAAGGCGAGAAGTTTGAGCTGTTCGGAGACGTGATCAGCGCCGACGTCGGCGGTTAGCCCCATCAAGGACGCGACGACGGAAACCCCCTGCGAACCATCGCAGGGGGTTTTTGCTTGCGCGGCGATTATGATCACGCGATTGCACAATCGAATGATGGCAAAGCCGGCTTACGCTTTGGCGCATGATGCGGTAGGCAGGTGAGCGGCGCGTTCGCCGCCAGTCTTTCCTGTCCGCTCAAGGCCCTTCGTCATGACCGACCGACGCCCCCTGCTCCGCGCGCTCTACGACGCCGCCGTTGCCGCCGCTCATCCGAGCACAATTCTGGCGCCGCACCTGCGGCCCGCGCCAAAGGGACGCGTGATCTGTCTCGCCGCCGGCAAGGGCGCGGCCGCGATGGCCGCCGCCGCCGAGCGGCATTATCTCGACACGCTCGGGCTCGCACCGGAACGCCTCGTCGGCATCGCCACCACGCGTCACGGCTACGGCGTGCCGACGCGCCGCATCCGCGTGGTCGAGGCCGGTCATCCCGTGCCCGACGAAGCCGGCCTGAAGGGCGCGGCCGACACGCTGGCGCTCGCGGCCGAGGCCGGGCCGGACGATCTGCTCTTGGTGCTGCTCACCGGCGGCGGCTCGGCGAACTGGATCGCGCCCGTCAACGGCATCAGCTTCGGGCAGAAGCAGGCGGTCAACAAGGCGCTGCTCCGCTCCGGCGCGCCGATCGGCGAGATGAATGTCGTGCGCAAGCATCTGTCGCGGATCAAGGGCGGGCGGCTGGCGCGCGCCGGCAAAAATGCCGCCGAGATCGTGACGCTTGCGATTTCCGACGTGCCGCATGACGATCCCTCCGCAATCGCCTCCGGTCCGACCGTGCCCGATCCGACCACGCTCAATGATGCGCGCGCCATCGTCGCCAGGTACAAGCTCGACATCGACGATGCCGTCCGCCGCGCGCTGGACGACCCCGCCAACGAGAGCTGCAAGCCCGGTGATGCCGCCTTCGCGCGCGCGCATTTCGAATTGATCGCACGTCCGAAGCAATCGCTCGACGCTGCGGTCAAACTCGCGCATGAGGCCGGTTACGAGACGATCGATCTCGGCGCCGACCTCGAAGGGGAGGCCCGCGACGTTGCCGCCGATCACGCCAGGCTGGCGCTTCAGGCCCGCGCGCAGGGCAAGCGTGTCGCGATCCTCTCCGGCGGCGAGCTCACGGTCACCGTGCGCGGCAATGGCCGCGGCGGCCCGAACCAGGAATACGCGCTGGCGCTCGCCGGCCTCTTGAAGGACACGCCTGACATCTCCGCGCTCGCCGGCGACACCGACGGCGCCGATGGCGGTGCCGGCAATCCCACTGATCCCGCCGGCGCGCTGATCGACGCGGCGACGTTCGCGAAGATGGCGGCGCAGCGGCTGCAGCCGCAGGCCTATCTCGACAACAACGACGCGACCACGTTCTTCGAGGCGACGGGCGACCTGTTGCTGCCGGGGCCCACGCTGACCAATGTGAACGACATCAGGGTAATCCTGGTCGACTGACACGGTGGCATCGCCATCCCGCCGGCGCCCCGCGCGGTTCGGCGGACGACATGGTTAACGATCTCTGAATTCTCGTCGGTGTCCTCTTTTCCAGGGGGCGGGCATCGCCGCCCTTAACCTCGCGTTCGCCGCAGTTTCAGGAACATGTCCCGAAATTGGGCGAATTGTCGGGCTGATCTACCGCGAGATGTACGCGCTCTCGCCCGACCAGGTGCACCCGGGCACGCCGATCAAGGACCTGATCGAGCATCGGCTCAAACTGGGCCTGAGCATCGGCGGAGAAGCCGGCGCCTATGTCCGTGCCCGCACCGAGGGTTCGGTCGTCAGTGAGCAGACGGTCCAGCAATTCGCCGACGGACGAATCATCGCCTACACCATTCATCCCCTGCCCGACGGCGGCGGCATGGCGACGCACGAGGACATTACAGAGCGCGAAGAGCTCAGTCGGCGGTTGCAGGAGCGCAATTTTCAGTTCGACATCGCGATCAACAACATGTCGCACGGACTCTGCTTCTTCAGCGCCGACCATCGGCTGGTGGTCTGCAACACGCACTTTATCGAGATGTACGGCCTGCCGCCCGACCGCGTTCGTCCGGGCACGCCGCTCCAGGAGATCCTCGACCTACGCTACGAGGTCGGCAGCGTGCCGGCGATGACGCGGGAGGAATACGCCAAATGGCGGACCGATGTCGCCATGTCAGCCGAGGCCATGGACAGCATCGTCGAGATGCAGAACGGGCGAACCTTCAGATCAGGCACCGACCGATGCCCGATCTCAGGTGGGTCGCGACCCACGAAGACATCACCGAGCAGCGCAAGGCGGAATTGCAGATCGCGCATATGGCGCACTACGACGCGCTGACGGACCTCGCCAATCGCGCCCTGCTCGGTCAGCGCCTCAAGCAGGCGCTCGAACAGGGCGGGATGTTCGCGATCCACCACGTCGATCTCGACAAGTTCAAGGCCGTCAACGACACCCTGGGCCACCAGGCCGGCGACATCCTGCTGCAGGATGTCAGCCGCCGCCTCAAGCAGCTCGCGCGCGACAGCGATACGGTCGCGCGCATGGGTGGCGATGAATTCGTGATCCTCCAGACGCCGATTTCCGATTCGAGCGAGGCGGACCTGCTGGCGCGCGACGTTGTCAGGACGCTGAGTGCTCCGTTCGGGCTCGACGGACACCAGACCATTGCGGGCGCGAGCATCGGGATCGCGATTGCGCCTGGCGACGGCTCGACGCCCGAGCAACTCCTGCACAATGCCGATCTGGCCCTGTATCGCGCGAAAAGCGACGGCCGCGGCATGCACTGCTTCTTCGAACCGGCCATGGGCGAAGAAGCGCAAAGCCGTCGCGGGCTGGAGCAGGACCTGCGCAACGGCCTTGCCGCCGGCCAGTTCGAACTGCACTACCAGCCGGTCGTGAAGACCGACGGCGGCGAGATCAGCGGCTTCGAAGCCTTGATCCGCTGGCGACATCCCCGGCGCGGACTGGTCGCGCCCAACAGCTTTATCCCGCTTGCGGAAGAGATCGGCCTGATCGTGCCGATCGGCGAATGGGTGATCCGGCAGGCCTGTGGCACTGCAAGCCGATGGCCGGACCATCTGCACGTCGCCGTCAACATCTCGGCGGTGCAATTCCGCCAGCCGGGCCTGACGGAGGTGATCGTCGGCGCGCTGGCGGCCTCCGGCCTCGATCCGCGGCGGCTGGAGATCGAGATCACGGAAAGCGTGTTTCTGCAGGACAGGAACGGAACGCTGACGACGCTGCACCAGCTCCGGGCGCTGGGCATCAAGGTCGCCATGGACGATTTCGGCACCGGCTATTCGTCACTGACCTATCTGCAATGCTTCCCCTTCGACAAGATCAAGATCGACCGGTCTTTCGTCAGCGGCGTGGAAAACAATGCGGCATCCCTCAGCATCGTGCGGGCGGTGGCGGCACTGGCGCGCGGGATGGGCATGACGACGACGGCGGAGGGGGTGGAGAGCGAGGAGCAACGGGACCGGATCGCAGCGGAGGGCTGCACGGAAATGCAGGGCTATTTGTTCAGCCCTCCGTTGCCCGCCGAGGAAATCGAGCGCCATTTCCTGTCCGCGAAAACACCTGCCATGCCCGACCGGTTCGCTCTGCGGCATAACCGCCGCCAGCCCGCCCGCGCTTCCGGGTTTGATGCCCGGTCGCCGGGCAATCAACCGTCAAAACTCGTTGGCGATCTTCGAGAGCATCCCGAGCAGGGCTTCGCGGTTGGACGGCCCGAGCAGCTCGTTCAGCCGGGCCTCGTGCTTGGTGGCGACGAGCTTCTTGGCGCGGGCCAGCACGGCCTTGCCCTTGTCGGTCAGCACCAAGATGTGCGAGCGGCGGTCGTTGGTGGAGCGGATCCGCGCGCAAAGGTCGCGGCTCTCGAGATTGTCGAGCATCGCCACGAAATTCGGGCGCAGGATGCCGAGGGTGGAGGCGATCTCGGTCTGGTTAT
This sequence comes from Bradyrhizobium sp. 45, assembly GCF_023073155.1. Taxonomy (NCBI): domain Bacteria; kingdom Pseudomonadati; phylum Pseudomonadota; class Alphaproteobacteria; order Hyphomicrobiales; family Nitrobacteraceae; genus Bradyrhizobium; species Bradyrhizobium sp. 45. The sequence continues at coordinate 158,494 of NZ_JADPIX010000155.1, forward strand.
GGCCGGGGTTTTTCTCGACCAGCAGCAGCACGGAGAACTGCGCCGGCGTGAGCTGGAGCGAGGCCATGCAGCGCAGGAAGTTCTCGAACACCTTGAGCTGTGCCCGCTTCAGGACATAGCCGAGCTGTTCCGAGAGCTCGCCGAGCTGGAGGGCTTCACCAGGCCCGTCGGCCGCGTCCTTGCGGCCCTTGGCGGTCTCGGCGGGTTTTTCAGAGGACTTTTCAGCGGTTTTGGAAACGGTCATCGCCTCATGCTCGCAATCCCGTTAAGTTCGGGAGGATCGTTCGCCACCCTTGATGTTATATTTGATAATTGTTATGGACCATATCAAATATCGTCAGCGCTGTTCAATGGCTGTGAGCGGACCGTCCACCACAATCAGGGGACCGGTCCTGAATCTTTGAGGGGGAGCGTCCGGTCTTGAATACCACCATCATGCTGTTCCTGCTGCAGGACGGCATCACCAATGGCGCGATCTATGCGCTGCTCGGCCTGGCGCTGGTGCTGGTGTTCGCCGTCACCCGCGTCATCCTCATTCCCCAAGGCGAATTCGTCACCTATGGCGCGCTGACCTATGCCTCGCTGGCCGCGGGCCAGATGCCGGGTACGGCGAAACTCGCGCTCGCCCTGGGCATTGGCGCCTTCGCGTTCGACCTGTTCGCCGCGCGCAAGGCGCTGCACGGACGCCTGATCCTGCGCAGCGTCATCACCAATATCGTGCTGCCGGCCATCGTGCTGGCGCTGACCGTCTACTACGCCGCTCAGAAGCCGCCGGTTGCGGTCTGCATCGCACTGTCGCTGGTGATCGTGGCGATGATCGGCCTGTTTCTCTACCGCATCGCATTCCAGCCGCTGGCGCACACCTCCGTGCTGGTGCTGTTGATCGCCTCGGTGGGCGTTCACCTCGCGCTTCAGGGTTTGGGCCTTTTGTTCTTCGGCGCCGAAGGCCAGCGCGGACCTGCCGTGCTGTCCGGCTCCTTCACCAGCGGTGCGCTGCGCTTCACCGGCCAGAGCATCACGGTCTATGGCATTACCATCGCCTTCATCGTCGGGCTGTGGCTGTTCTTTGGGTTGACACTTTACGGCAAGGCGCTGCGCGCGACCGCTGTGAACCGGCTCGGTGCCCGGCTCGTCGGCATCCGCACCACGCTATCCGGTCAGATCGCCTTCCTGCTGGCGTCCGTCATCGGCGCACTGTCGGGCATCATGATCGTGCCTATCACGACGCTGTATTACGACTCGGGCTTCCTGATCGGCCTGAAGGGCTTTGTCGCCGCGATCATCGGCGGGCTTGTCAGCTACCCCCTCACCGCCGTCGCGGCGCTAGTCGTCGGCATCGTCGAGGCGTTCTCGTCCTTCTATGCCTCCAACTACAAGGAGGTGATCGTTTTCATGCTCTTGATTCCCGTGCTGCTGCTGCGCTCGCTCGCGGCGCCTGCGGTCGAGGAAGAGAAGGACTGACGCCAAGATGCAGAGCCGGCTCCCCATCCTCATCTTCGCGCTGATCATGGCGGCGATCCCGTTTGTTCCGGGCATGCCCCCATTCTGGATCGTGCTGCTCGACAATATCGGCCTCGCGGCCCTGGTCGCGATGGGCCTCGTGCTGCTGACCGGCGTCGGCGGCCTGACCTCGTTTGGACAAGCGGCCTTCGTCGGCTTCGGCGCCTACACCACCGCGGTGCTGTCGACAACCTACGGCATGTCGCCCTGGCTGACGCTACCACTGTCGCTGCTGGTCAGCGGATTGCTGGCGGTGCTGCTCGGCCTCGTCACCGTCCGTCTCTCCGGCCATTATCTGCCGCTCGGCACGCTCGCCTGGGGACTCGGCTTGTTCTATCTCTTCAGCAAGCTGGAATTTTTGGGAAGAAACGACGGCATCTCGGCGATCCCGCCGCTGTCGATCGGCTCGTTCAAAATGCTCTCGCCCGGCTCGATCTACTACGCGATCTGGGTTGCCGTGATCCTCTCGGCGTTGCTCACGATGAACCTGCTGGACTCCCGCACCGGCCGCGCCATCCGCGCGCTCCGGCGCGGCCATGTCGCGGCCGAGGCGTTCGGCGTGCACACCCCGCGGGCGAAAATGCTGGTGTTCATCCATGCCGCCGTGCTCGCCGGCCTCTCCGGCTGGCTCTACGCCCATCTTCAGCGCGCGGTGAACCCGACGCCGTTCGGCGCGCAGGCGGGCATCGAGTATCTCTTCATCGCCGTGGTCGGCGGCGCCGGCTATGTCTGGGGCGGCGTCCTGGGCGCGGCGCTGGTCGTGGTCCTGAAGGAAGTGCTGCAGAGCTACCTGCCGTTGATCCTGCCCGGCTCGGGCCAGGTCGAGACCATCGTGTTCGGCATCATGCTGGTGGCGTTGCTCCAGCTCGCACCCGGCGGCGTCTGGCCCTGGCTGATGTCGTTCCTGCCCCAGCGTACCAGTGGCAAGAAGCCAGACACTTCGCTGAAACTGGAGCAGCGCACCCGCTCGCCCGGCCAATCCAGCGTCCTGCTCCAGGTCGAGAAGGCGCGGAAACAATTTGGCGGCGTGGTCGCGGTGAACAACGTCTCCTTCGACGTCCAGGCTCGCGAGATCGTCGCGCTGATCGGCCCCAACGGCGCCGGCAAGAGCACCACCTTCAACCTGATCACCGGCGTGCTGTCGGCCAGCTCGGGCTCGATCTCCGTGCTCGGCAACAAGGTCGACAGGGCGCCGCCGCAGGAGATCGTCAAGCTCGGCATCTCCCGCACCTTCCAGCACGTCAAGCTGGTGCCTGATATGACCGTGCTGGAAAACGTCGCGATCGGTGCCCATCTGCGCGGCCATTCGGGGCCGATCTCCTCGATGCTGCGGCTCGACCGCACTGATGAGGCAAAGCTGCTCGCCGAAGCCACCCGCCAGATCGAGCGGGTCGGACTTGGCGAGCAGATGCATCAGCTCGCAGGCTCGCTCTCACTGGGACAGCAACGGATCGTCGAGATCGCCCGTGCGTTGTGCGTCGATCCGATGCTGCTGCTGCTCGACGAGCCGGCCGCCGGCCTGCGCCACATGGAGAAGGAGCGGCTCGCGACGCTGCTGCGCGAGCTGCGCGACGGCGGCATGAGCGTCCTGCTGGTCGAGCACGACATGGGCTTCGTCATGAACCTCGCCGACCGCATCGTGGTGCTCGATTTCGGCACCAAGATCGCGGAAGGAACGCCGGCCACGATCAAGACCAATCCCGAAGTGATCAAGGCCTATCTCGGAGTGGCGGCATGAGCGCGCTGTTGTCCGTCGCCAACGCCCATGTCGCCTATGGCAAGGTCGAGGCCGTGCGCTCGGTCTCGCTCGAAGTCGGCCAGAACCAGATCGTCACCATCGTCGGCGCCAACGGTGCCGGCAAGACCACGCTGCTCTCCGCCATCATCGGCATTTTGCCGCTGAAAGGGCGCGTTTCATTCGCAGGTCAGGACCTGTCGCGGCTCGACATCGAGGACCGCGTCGCCATGGGGCTTGGCCTCGTTCCCGAGCACCGCGAATTGTTCGTGACCATGAATGTCGAGGACAATCTCGAGTTAGGGGCCTTCCGCATCGAGAGAAGCAAGGCGAAAGCCTCGATGGAGCGGGTCTACACGCTGTTTCCGCGGCTCAAGGAGCGGCGCAAGCAGCTCGCCGGCACGCTCTCCGGCGGCGAGCAGCAGATGCTCGCAATGGGCCGCGCACTGATGGGCGAGCCCAAGCTCCTGATGCTGGACGAGCCGAGCCTCGGCCTCGCCCCGATCATCGTCGCCGACATTTTCCGCATCGTCACCGAACTGCGCGCCGCCGGCGTCTCCGTGCTGCTGGTCGAGCAGAACGCGCAGGCGGCATTGAAGATCGCGGATCAGGCCTATGTCATGGAGCTCGGCGAGTTCGTGCTCAGCGGCAAGGCCAGCGACATCGCGGCGAATGAGCGCGTGGCGGCGAGCTATCTCGGCTTCCAGCACGAAGGGGCGAGTGTGTTGTAACTTCGAGACGCGCTTCCTCAAACTCATCTGTCATCGTCCGCCTAGTGCGCAATTGCGCACAGGGGCGGACGATCCAGTATTCCAGAGACCTGTGCTTGAACCGAGGCGCCGCGGCGTACTGGATGCCCCGCCTTCGCGGGGCATGACATCGGAGGATTCAGGGAGAGACGAAGATCGTGGCCTAGCTTGCCCCCTTGTCACCCTTCAGCGCCGCGAGCTCTGCTTCCAGCTCCGCGATCTTCGCATCCCTTGCCGCCAGCGCCGCCGCCACATCTCCAGCGTCGAACTTCTGCGGGATGTGCTGCGGGCAGTTCGTGTCCCACGCTTCGATCTTGAACAGGATCACCTGCTCGGGCCGGGCGCGATAGCCTTTCGGCATCAGCGATGTCGTCAGCGCCTCGTCGTCCTCGACCACCCGCGCTTCGCCCCAGATCTTCACCCGGCGGCGATGGGCGTAGTCCATCACGAAGATGTAGGCCTTGGGATTTTCAGACAGGTTTCCCTGCGTGATGTATTGCCGATTGCCGGCGTAGTCCGTGAAAGCCAGCGTCTGCTTGTCCAGCACCTTCAAGAAGCCCTTCGGGCCGCCACGATGCTGGATGTAGGGCTGGCCGTCGGCCGATGCCGTGGCGAGATAAAAGCTGTTGGCGTCGGCCAGGAACGCCGCGAGGTTCTCATCGACCTCGGTGCGCCAGCCGCGCTGCTCGGCATGGGCATAGCCTTCGCGTGATCCCTTTCGGGTCTGGATCGACTTCACCGCCGGCGTGAACGCCACGTCGCTGGCGTAGGTGTGAGTTGCCGTCATCGGAACATCTCCTGAAATCCCGGCGCATCCCTGCGTCTTCGCCATCCAAAATGGACCTCCCGCCGGCTAAAACAATCATCCCGCTTGACACTTCATCGTTGCGTTATATGCAATAATGCCATGGATCGCCTCGAAGCCATGCATGTTTTCGTCACCGTCGCCGACCTGCGCGGCTTCGCGCCGGCGGCACGAAAACTGCGGCTGTCCCCCTCCGCGGTGACGCGGCTGATCGCGGCGCTGGAGGAGCATCTTGGCGCGCGGCTGTTGCAGCGGACCACCCGTCAAGTGACCCTGACCGACGTCGGCACGCGCTATCTCGAGCGCGCGCGTCGCATCCTCGCCGATGTCGAGGAGGCCGACGGCTCGGCACGGGAGGAGCGCAACCGACCGAGCGGGCGGCTGGTGGTGTCGGCGCCGGTCGGCTTTGGCCGGCTCCATGTCGGGCCTGTCATGATCGCCTACCTCAAGCGCTATCCCGAGGTCGCCTGCGAATTGCGGCTGTCGGACAACCTGGTCAATCTCGTGGAAGATGCCGTCGACGTCGCGGTGCGGATCGGCCATCTCGCCGACTCCTCCCTCGTCGCGCGCCAGGTCGGCGAGATGCGGCGGATCGTGGTGGCGACACCTGGCTATCTCAAGCGCCATGGCGAGCCGAAGACGCCGGAGGCATTGCTCGGGCACCAGACCATCGCCTTCGGTCCATCCGCGAACTGGCGCTTCGTGCAGGACGGCCGCGACATCGAGGTGGCGCCGAATCCACGCTTCGCCAGCAACAGCGCCGACGCCGCCCTGCAATATGCCGAGGCGGGCGGCGGCGTGACCCGGGTGCTGGCCTATCAGGCTGCCGAGGGCCTGCGGCGCGGGCGGCTCAGAATCGTGTTGGCGAAATACGAGCAGCCGGCGTTGCCGATCCACATCGTCTACCCGACCTCGCGCCTGCTCTCCGCCAAGGTGCGTGCCTTCGTCGATCTCGTGGTGGAGACCGCGGAGTGGAAATTCGGGTGACGCCCTCACCCCTTCTTCGGCACTACGCGAAAGGTGCCGCTGGCGCGGGCGATCACGGCGCCGTCGGCCTTCGCGAGGCACTGCGCGAAACAGATCGTGCTGCCGGTCTTGATCGCCTCACCCTCGACCGCGAGCCATTGGCCGATCTCGCCGGCGCCGACATAGTCGACCGACAGCGAGATCGTGACCAACGAGGTCGTCCAGCCCGTCGCCTGCGCGCAGCTGTAGCCCATGGCGGCATCGGCCAGCGCCGCGATCAGGCCGCCATGGATCAGCCCGCGCGCGTTGGTGTGCGGTTTCGCCAGCCGCAATCCCACGGTGACGCCGTTGTCGGTCTTCCTGGAGTAAAGCGGCTCCCAAGGATCGGTGAGCGGGGCTTTGCGAAAGTGCGGCTCGAAGCCGGCGGGAATGTCGGTGCTGGTCATGTCCGTCTCGCGTTGGTGGCTCCCGCCATTGAACGCGGCAGACGGGACAGATGCACCACCTACAAAGTTTTAAACGGAATTTGCGCGGGTGTTTGAAAGGAGTGGCGCCGTCGCCCCGCTATCCCTGTCATCACCCGCGAAAGCGGGTGATCCAGTATTCCAGAGACGGTGACGTGATACGGAGAGGCCGCGGCGTACTGGATGCCCCGCTTTCGCGAGGCATGACGGCGCGCCCTAAAACGGCAGCCCCACGTAATTCTCCGACAGCGAGGTCATCGCGGCCTGCGACTGCGTGACATAGTCGAGCTCGGCGAGCTGGATGCGCGCGCCGATGGTGCCGGTGTCGGGGAATTTGTGCAGCATCGAGGTCATCCACCAGGAGAAGCGCACGGCCTTCCAGACCCGCGCCAGCGCCTTCGCCGAATAGGCATCAATGCCGGCGCTGGATTTTTCGTCGTAGAACTCGCGAAACGCACTCGACAGATAATGCGCGTCGCTCGCGGCCAGGTTCAGCCCCTTGGCGCCGGTCGGCGGCACGATATGGGCGGCGTCACCGCACAGGAACATCCTGCCGAAGCGCATCGGCTCGGCGACGAAGCTGCGCAGCGGCGCAATGCTCTTCTCAATCGAGGGGCCCGTGACCAAGCTGTCGGCGGCGTCCTGGTCGAGCCGGCGCTTGAGCTCGTCCCAGAAACGGTCGTCCGGCCATTGGTCGACGTGGTCGTCGAGCGCGCACTGCACATAGTAACGGCTGCGCCTGGTCGAACGCATGGTGCAGAGCGCAAAGCCACGGGCGTGGTTGGAATAGATCAGCTCGTGGCTGACCGGCGGCGTCTCGGAGAGGATGCCCAGCCAGCCGAACGGATAGATGCGCTCGAACTCCTCGATGGCCGAAGCCGGAACGCTGGCGCGGCTGACGCCGTGAAACCCGTCGCAACCGGCGATGAAATCGCAATCGATGGTGTGGGTGACGCCATCTTTCACGTAGGTTACGCGCGGGTGACCGCCGTCGAAATCCTGCGGCTGCACGTCCTTGGCCTCGTAGACCGAGGTGAGGCCGGCGGCCGTGCGCGCATTCATCAGATCGAGCGTGACCTCGGTCTGGCCGTAGATCATGACCGTCTTGCCGGTCGCAGCCTTCATGTCGATGCGGTGGCGGCGCCCCGAGAAGGTGAGTTCGATCCCTTCATGCACCAGCCCTTCGGCATGCGCCCGTGCGCCGGCGCCGATCTGGTCGAGCAGCGCAACTGTTCCCTCCTCCAGCAGTCCGGCACGGATGCGGCCGAGCACATAGTCCGGGCTCTGCCGCTCCAGAATGACATTGTCGATGCCATAATGATGCAGCAGTTGCCCAAGCAACAATCCTGCCGGCCCCGCCCCGATGATTGCGACTTTTGTCCGCAATACTTGCTCCTCCCGATCCTGTAGGCTTTCGGCGTGGCTCGCTTGTCGCTGCCGTCCGCGCACGATAATTATATCATATAACGGTTGGGCAAAAGGGAGTGCGCGGCGGCACGTCGCGCCAGTTCCGGCTTGAACGCGCCGGCCAACTAGATAACATGTTAATTAACGAGACCGGGCCATCGAAGCCCGCCGTCAAAAGAGGGAGAGACGCGTGATGAGGAAAGCCTGTCTGGCGTTGCTGCTGGCAGCAAGCGTGAGCCCTGCGTTCGCGCAGGACAAGACCTTCGATTTGAAGATCTCGCACTGGGTGCCGGCCTCGCATCCACTACAGAAATCGCTGGAGGACTGGGCTGCTGCGGTCGAGAAGGATTCCGGCGGCACCATCAAGGGCAAGGTGTTTCCGGCCCAGCAGATGGGCAAGGCGTTCGACCATTACGACATGGCGCGCGACGGCATCGCCGACGTCACCTATGTCAATCCCGGCTACCAGCCCGGCCGTTTCCCGATCATCGGCGCTGGCGAATTGCCATTCCTGATCTCGGATGCCAAGGGCGGCTCGATGGGGCTCGACGCCTGGTACCGCAAATACGCCGAGAAGGAGATGAAGGACGTCAAATACTGCCTCGCCTTCGTCCACTCGCCCTCCTCCTTCCATTCCCGCACCAAGAAGATCGTGATGCCGGAGGACGTGAAGGGCCTGAAGATCCGCCCCGCCCACGCCACCATGGCGAACTTCGTCACCTCGCTCGGCGGCACCAATGTGCAATCCTCCGCGCCCGAAGTGCGCGACATCATCGAGCGCGGCGTCGCCGATGGCGTCACCTTCCCCTGGGGCTCGCTGGTGCTGTTCGGCATCGACAAGGTGACCAAATACGACATGGAGGCGCCGCTCTACACCACGACCTTCGTGTTCGTCATGAACAAGGACAAGTACAATGCGATGTCCGACAAGCAGAAGGCCGCGATCGACAAGAATTGCACGGTCGAAATGGCAGGCGTGGTCGGCGAGCACTGGGGCAAGTTCGAGGATGCCGGCATCGACAAGGTCAAGGCGGAGTCCGGTCACGAGGTCTACAAGCTGACGCCCGAGCAGACCGCGGCCTGGAAGAAGGCCGCCGAGCCGCTGGTGAAGACCTGGAGTGACGGCGCGAAGAAGACCGGCGTGGATCCGGACGCGGCGCTTAGCGAGCTGAAGGCCTCGCTGAAGAAGTACAACGCGCTGGCGGAGTAGTTCTTCGTCGAAACACATGCGGCGGCGGGATGCATCTCGCCGCCGTTGTTCTGCACGCGGGTCGAGACGCGAGGAGCGCATCGCGCGTCCTCTCCCTCTCCCGCCCGAGGATGGCATCTCTTAGGAAGCTCCCATGAAGCGCAGCTGGATGGATCGTATTATCGATTCGATCGAATGGATTGCAGCGGCTTTCGTCGGCATCGTCGCGCTCGACATCTTCCTGTCGGTGTTGCTTCGCAACACGCTGAACTATTCGATCCCCGATAGTTTCGACATCGGCCGCATGCTGCTCGGCATCCTGATCTTCTGGGGCATCGCCGCGACCTCCTATCGCGGCACCCACATCACCGTCGACCTCGTCTGGGGCAATGTCGGGCCGCGCTACCAGCGCTGGATCGACGTGTTCGCGACCCTGGTGCTGCTGTTCGTCGTGACGGTGCAGACCTGGACGCTGTTCGACAAGGTGCGCGGCACCTACAACGACAACGTCCAGACCTTCGACATGCACATGCCGACCTGGCCGTTCTTCGCGATCGCCTGGATCGGCGACGTCTCGGCCGTGCTGCTGATCGCGATCCGCACCTACCGGTTGATCTTCCATCCCGAAGAGATGCACGACCCCAAGCTGAAGGCGACGGAGTAATCATGAGCACCGATGCCGTCGCCGTAATCGGCTTCGTTTCCCTGTTCGCCCTGATGCTGCTGCGCGTGCCGGTCGGCATGGCCATGGGCCTCGTCGGCGTCTCCGGCTTTTCCTATCTCGTCGGCGCCACGCCGGCGCTGAAGCTGGTCGGCCAGACCTCGATGCGCACGGTGACCGACTACACCTTCGGCGTCATTCCGATGTTTCTGCTGATGGGCTCGTTCGTCAGCAATTCCGGCATGAGTCGCGAGCTGTTCCGCGCCGCCAACGGCTTTGTCGGCCATTTGCGCGGCGGACTCGGCATCGCCACCGTCGGCGCCTGCGGCGGCTTTGCCGCGATCTGCGGCTCCTCGGTCGCGACCGCCGCGACCTTCTCCGCGGTCGCTTACCCCGAGATGCGCCGCTTCGGCTATCCGCAGTCGTTTGCCACCGGCGTGATCGCGGCCGGCGGCACGCTGGGTGCGATGCTGCCGCCCTCCACCGTGCTCGCCGTCTACGGCATCATCACCGAGCAGGACATCGGCAAGCTGTTCATCGCCGGCATCATCCCGGGCATCCTCGCGATGACCATGTACATGATCACGATCTTCCTGATCGGTTATTTCCGGCCCGACTTCCTGCCCAAGGGCAAGGAGCTGCCGTGGCGCGAGCGCTTCGCCGGCCTGAAGGACATCTGGGCGCCGGTGCTGCTGTTCGTGTTCGTCATCGGCGGCCTTTACGGCCTGCCCTATTTGCCGCGCTTCACGCCGACCGAAGCGGGCGGCGTCGGCGCCGCCGGCGCCTTCATCATCGGCGTGGCGACCGGCCGGCTCGACCGCGAGAAGATTCTGGCGTCGCTGCTCCAGGCGACGCGCACGGCCGCCGCCGTGTTCACCGTGCTGATCGGCGCCTTGATCTTCGGCTATTTCCTCACGGTGACGCAGACCCCGCAAAAGGTGACGGAATTCCTCACCGGCCTCGGTCTCGGCCCCTACGGCGTGCTGGCGTTGATCATGGTGATGTATCTCGTGCTCGGCTGCCTGATGGACGCCATGGCGATGATCATCCTCACCGTGCCGATCATCTTCCCCGTGATCATGCATCTCGGTTTCGACCCGATCTGGTTCGGCGTCATCATCGTCATGACGGTCGAGCTCGGCCTGATCCATCCGCCGGTGGGCATGAACGTCTTTGTCATCAAGAGCGTGGTGAAGGACGTTTCCTTCTCCACCATCTTCAAGGGCGTGATTCCGTTCGTGGCGACAGACCTGGTGCGCCTGGTGATCCTGATCGCCTTCCCGCTGCTGGCGACATGGCTGCCGACGCGGATGATGGCGCATTGAGGAGGTGGTAAAGCGGCGAGCTGTCTTTTCCCTCTCCCCTTGTGGGAGAGGGTGGCTCGCCGCAAAGCGGCGAGACGGGTGAGGGGTATATTTCCTCAAGCGCTGATCTGAGTTTGGAGAGGCATACCCCTCATCCGGCGCTTCGCGCCACCTTCTCCCACAAGGGAGAAGGAAGGACAGCGGCGCTAGTTCAATACAGAAAGGTGACCGATGACGGCCCCTACCCTCGAGACCAAATACGTCTTTACCGTCACCGCACGCATCGGCGACGTCGTCACCGCCGGCGAGACCGGTATCGGCATTCGCCGCATCATCCCGATCGTCGGCGGCGAGGTGACGGGTGCGATCACCGGCAAGGTGCTGCCGTTCGGCGCGGACTTCCAGACCATCCGCCCGAATGAGCTGATTGATCTCGAAGCGAAGTACGCGTTCGAAACCGACGACGGTGCCACCGTCTATGTCGAGAACAAGGGCATGCGCTTCGGCCCGGTCGAGCTGTTGCAAAAGCTCAAGCGCGGCGAACCGGTGGATCCCAAACTGATCTATTTCCGCACCGTGCCGAGGTTCGAGACCGGGCACGAGAAGTACCGCTGGCTGATGGAGCACATTTTTGTCGGGTCAGCAGCGCGTCATGCGGATCGAGTCGTGATCGACGTGCATCAGGTGATGTGAAGGCTTCAGTGCCCTTCGCCGTCGTCCCGGCGAAGGCTGGGACCCATACCGCGTGATCTGTCGATCGCGAATAGTCGGAGTACCGAACGACTTGGCCAAACTTCTCCCTGTGGTTATGGCTCCCGGCCTCCGCCGGGACGACACCGCATTTGGAGGGCGCCTTTTGCCCGCCTGACTGACCCAAGAGGCACCTAGCCCCTTGTTGACTCCTCCTGAATTCGTTATACAACATAACTATTCTGACAAGGACGCAAATGACACAGGGAAACGCCGAGACCGCTGACGCGGGCGCCGCCGGGCTTTTGAAGATCGAGCGGGCGGACCGGGTTTTGACCGTCGGCCTCAATCGGCCGGCCAAGCGCAATGCGCTCAACGACGGCATCATCCTGGAGATCGGCGAGTGTTTTGCGGCCCTGCCCGAGGATATCGGCGCCGTCGTCATCCACGGCATCGGCGACCATTTTTCCAGCGGTCTCGACCTCTCCGAACTGACCGACCATGATGCCAGTGGCGGCCTTCTCCATTCCCAGATGTGGCACCGGGTGTTCGACCGCATCCAGTACAGCCGCGTGCCTGTGATCGCCGCGCTCAGGGGCGCCGTGATCGGAGGCGGGCTGGAGCTCGCCTGCGCGGCGCATATCCGTGTCGCCGAACCCTCGACCTATTTCGCGCTGCCGGAGGGGCAGCGCGGCATCTTCGTCGGTGGCGGCGGTTCGGTGCGCCTGCCGCGCCTGATCGGCGTCGCCAGGATGATGGACATGATGCTGACCGGCCGCGTCTATTCCGCGACCGAAGGCACCTCCTACGGCTTTGCGCAATATGTCACGGAAGCCGGCAACGGGCTCGGCAAGGCGATGGAGCTTGCGACCAAGGTCGCCTCCAACGCGCCGCTGACCAACTTCGCCGTGCTCCAGGCGCTGCCGATGATCGCGGAGGCCAATCCGCAGACCGGCCTGTTGATGGAATCGCTGATGGCGACGGTGGCGCAGAGCGACAAAGAGGCAAAACGCAGGATCCGCGAGTTCCTCGAACACAAGACCGCAAAGGTGAAGCCGAAATCATGAGCGCGCAGCCGTCCTCTTCCAGCATGGAGCGCGGCGCGAGCACTTCCCCGCTGCGGGCCATTTCGTTCGGCGATCCCGTCGTCAATATCGAGCGGCGCGACGACGGCACGATTTATCTGCGGCCCAAACAGCCGCTCGGCGATTATCCGGCCCGCATCACCGACCGCCTGCATCACTGGGCGAGCGCGACGCCCGATCGCGTCTTCATGGCCGAGCGCGAAGGTGGCCGCGGCTGGCGCAAGATCAGCTACGCCGAGCTGCTCGCCGCGAGCCGGCACATCGCCTCAGGGCTCATTGCGCGCGGGCTGTCGGCGGAGCGGCCGGTCGTCATCCTCTCCGGCAATTCGATCGACCACGCATTGCTCGCGTTCGGCGCGTTCTATGCCGGCATTCCGTTCTGCCCGGTGTCGCCGGCCTATTCGCTGGTATCGAAGGATTACGGCAAGCTCTCCTACCTGATGAAGCTGCTGACGCCCGGCCTTGTCTTCGCCGAGGACGCCGACAAGTTCGCCGACGCGCTCGCGGCCAACGTCTCGCTCGGCACCGAGATCGCCGCGTCCTACGGCCACGTGCCGGGCCGCGACGTCACCTTGCTCGCCGACCTCATGGCAACCCCGATCCGCGGCGATCTGGACGAGGTCCACGGCAAGATCGGCCCCGACACCATCGCGAAATTCCTGCTGACCTCGGGCTCGACCGGCAACCCCAAGGCGGTCATCAACACCCAGCGCATGATCTGCGCCAACCAGGTGATGCTGCGCGAGACACTCGCCTTCCTCAGGGACGAGCCGCCCGTCATCATCGACTGGCTGCCCTGGAATCACACTTTTGGCGGCAACCACAATATCGGGCTGACGCTCTACAATGGCGGCTCGATGTATCTCGATGCCGGCAAGCCGGTGCCTGGAGGCATCGAGGAAACCGTGCGCAATCTCCAGGAGATTTCGCCGACGGTCTATTTCAACGTCCCCAAGGGCTACGAGTCGCTGCTGCCTTATCTGCGCGACGACCAGCGCCTCCGCGCAAAATTCTTCGACCGGCTGCACGCGATGTTCTTCTCGGGCGCGGCGCTGTCGCCGTTCGTCTGGAACAGCCTCGACGAGCTGGCGGTGAAGGAAAAAGGCTACCGCGTACCGATGCTGACCGGCCTCGGTGCAACCGAGACCGCGCCGTTCTTCATGTCGGTCAACCCGCGCACCAGCCGCTCCGGCCATGTCGGGCTTCCCGTATCCGGCAATGACGCCAAGCTGGTGCCGAACAACGGCAAGATGGAAGTTCGTTGCAAGGGGCCGAACGTGATGCCCGGCTACTGGCGCCAGCCCGACATCACCGCAAATTCGTTCGACGAAGAAGGCTTCTACAAGCTCGGCGATGCCCTCAAGCCCGTCGATCCCGATGATCTCAATGCCGGCTTCGATTTCGACGGCCGCATCGGTGAGGATTTCAAGCTCGGCAGCGGCACCTGGGTCAGCGTCGGCCCATTGCGCGCGCGCTTCGTCGCGGCTTGCGCGCCGCTGGTGCGCGACGTCGTCATCGCCGGCATCAACCGAGACGAGATCTCCGCGCTCGTCGTGCTCGATCTCGACGGCTGCCGGCTGATCAACCCGACGCTGCCGACCGACGATCTCGTCGTCGCGACCCGCGACCGGCTGGTGCGCGAGGCATTTCGCGAACGGCTGACCCGCTTTCTCAGCGCGGCCACGGGATCCTCGACGCGGATCACGCGCGCGATCCTCATGGACACGCCACTCTCGATCGACAAGGGCGAAGTCACCGACAAGGGCTCGATCAACCAGCGCGCGGTGCTCGAGCATCGCAGCCTGCTGATCGAGGAGCTCTACGCTGCCAATCCATCGGACCGTGTGATATCGGTCGGGTAAGAGGACGTCGCACCTAGGGAGAACGCCATGTTGTTGAAGGATCAGGCTGTCATCGTCACGGGCGGCGCGTCGGGACTGGGCGCGGCGACCGCGCGTAAGCTGGCGGCGCAGGGCGCCAGGGTCGCGGTGTGCGACCTCAATGCCAAGCTCGCCGAAACTGTCGCCGCCGAGATCAAGGGCGTGGCTGTGGCTTGCGACGTCTCCGATGCGGCTTCCGCTGAGGCTGCGATCGCCCAAGCGACCAAGTCCCATGGACCCGCGCGCGTGCTGGTCAATTGCGCCGGCATCGGCGTTGCCAAGCGCGTCGTCGGCCGCGACGGCCCGATGGCGCTCGCCGATTTCGACAAGGTGATCAAGGTCAATTTGATCGGCACCTTCAACATGCTCCGCCTTGCCGCGAACGAGATGTCCAAGCTCGAGCCGCAGGCAACCGGCGAGCGCGGCGTCATCATCAACACGGCATCCGTTGCCGCTTATGACGGCCAGATCGGGCAATCGGCCTATTCGGCCTCCAAGGGCGGCATCGTCGGCATGACGCTGCCGATCGCGCGCGAGCTGGCGCAGTTCGGCGTCCGCGTGCTGACGATCGCGCCCGGCCTGTTCCTCACGCCGCTGCTCGCCAACCTGCCGCAGGAAGCCCAGGACTCGCTCGCCGCCGCGATCCCGTTCCCGCGCCGGCTCGGCCACGCCGACGAGTTCGCGGCGCTCGCCCTGCACATGGTCGAGAATTCCTACCTCAACGGCGAAGTGGTGCGCCTCGACGGCTCGCTGCGCATGGCGCCGAAATAGGGCGCGGCATATGTTCGTGAACCGGCGCGACGTCCAGATCCAGTGGGGTGACTGCGACCCCGCCAACATCGTCTATTACCCGCGTTATTTCGCGATGTTCGACGATTCGACGTCGACCCTGTTCGAAGTCGCCGGCTTCTCCAAGCAGGACCTGGTCAAGAAATACGGCCTGGTGGGCATTCCCATGGTCGATACACGCGCCAAGTTCTACATCCCCTCGACTTATGGCGACTGGATCACCATCGAAACCAAGATCGAGAGCATCAAGCGCTCGAGTTTCGAGGTGAAGCACAGCGTCTTCAAGGGCGAGGCGCTGGCTATCGAGGGTTTCGAGACCCGTGTCCTGGTCGGGCGCGACCCCGTTAACCCCGACAAACTGAAATCGGCACCGTTTCCTGCGGAAATGGTAGCCAAATTCACGGGGAGCGAGGCCCGGAGCTAAATCGCCACATCACCAAAAGAGGGGGCTGAATTACCCCCCGATTTCTGCTTTCAAAGAAACACATAAAGGGAGGAATAGATGAAACGCTTTTACCTGACCGCCGCCGTCACCGCGGCTGCGCTTGCGCTGCCGGCCGTGCCCGCGCGGGCTCAGACCGCCGAGGTCACCATCGGCATCACCACCACCACGACCGGCCCGGGCGCAGCGCTGGGCATTCCCGAGCGCAATGCGCTGGAGTTCGTGCCGAAGGAGATCGGCGGCGTGCCGCTGAAGGTGATCGTACTCGACGACGGCGGCGATCCGACCACCGCGACCACCAACGCCCGCCGCTTCGTGACCGAATCCAAGGCCGACATCATCATGGGCTCGGCGCTGACGCCGCCGACCATCGCGGTGTCCAACGTCGCCAACGAAGCCGGCATTCCGCATTTCGGCCTGGCGCCGTTCCCGATTACGCCGGAGCGCATGAAGTGGTCGGTGGCGATGCCGCAGCCGATCCCGATCGTGGGCAAGGTGCTGTACGACCACATGAAGTCGAAGGGTGTGAAGACCGTCGGTTATATCGGCTATTCCGACTCCTATGGCGACCTCTGGTTCAACGATTTGAAGGCGCAGGCCGTGCCGATGGGCATAACCATCGCCGACGAGGAGCGCTTCGCTCGCCCCGACACGTCGGTGACCGGACAGGTGCTGAAGCTCGTGGCGGCGAATCCCGATGCCATTCTGGTCGGCGCTTCCGGCACCGCGGCCGCGCTGCCGCAGACCGAGCTACGCGAGCGTGGCTATCAGGGCCTGATCTACCAGACCCATGGCGCCGCCAGTATGGACTTCATCCGTATCGCCGGCAAAGCTGCGGAAGGCGTGCTGATGGCCTCTGGTCCCGTCATGGATCCCGAGGACCAGCCGGACGAAGCCGCCACCAAGAAGCCGGGCCTCGCGCTCAACTCGGCCTATGAAGCCAAGTACGGCCCGAACAGCCGCAGCCAGTTCGCCGGTCACTCTTACGACGCCTTCGAGATTCTCAAGCGCATCATCCCGGCGGCACTCAAGACGGCGAAGCCAGGCACGCCGGAATTCCGCGAGGCGATTCGCCAGGCGCTGCTGTCGGAGAAGGAGCTTGCGGCGAGCCAAGGCGTCTACAATTTCACCGAAAAGGATCGCTACGGCCTCGACGAGCGCTCGCGCATCCTGCTCACGGTGAAGAACGGCAAGTACACGCTGGTGAAATAGACGCAGCGGCAGGATTGAGACGACGAGAGCCGGCCCGATGGGCCGGCTCTTTTTGTTTGCAGCGAGCGTAATGCCGGATCGCGTTTGAACAACAGCACCGCTCTCTGAGTTCCCTCCTCCCTTGTGGGGGAGGGGACACACCTTTCTCGGGGCGCTAGATGAGTCTCATTCCAGGCCTCAAGCCGCCTGCCGCAGCGGGGTCCAGGCGAACTCCGGATAGTAACTGTCCATCATCCGGTCGACATAAGCGGTGAGGTTCGGAAATCCTTCGGCGCGACGGCGCAGTGCGGATTCGAAGAACGGCGTCAGGATCCCGGCGAGTGCACCGAAGGCGGTGGCATCGACGCCGCAGGGCTTGTTGCCCATCAGATAGGACTTGTCGCCGAGCTGCACCGAGAGCGCAAACAGCGAGCGCACGGCGAGATCGACGTCGTCATCGGGCGCGTGGCGGCCGAGTCCGGAGAGCAGGTAGTTCTCGGCGACACGGAATTGCGCGTCCTCGCGCAACTTCTCGCGATTGTGCTCCGGCGCGCCGTCGAAGAAATGCGCAGGCCCCTTGGCGAAGTTGACCGGATCGACCCAGCGCGCCCCGACCAGCGCAAAATAAACGTGATGCTCGATCATGCGTTCGAATGCCCAGGCCTGCGCGCGCTCGACGAGCGACAGACCGGCGTCGAAATCGAAGCCGTAGCGGCGCTCGATATGGGCGCGGATGAAAGTGGAATCGGCCACCGCCTCGCCGCCATCGTCGATGAAGGGCAGCTGCCCCTTGGGTGATGCGGGTGGCATCGCCCGCTCCTTCCGGTAGGGCAATCCCGCCATCTTGAGCTGCACCTCCGTCTTGGTGACGAAGGGGCTGATTTCCGGCAGGCCGAAGCCGGCGCCAAAGCCGTAAAGCGTGATCATGAAGGCTCTCCTGAAACGACCGAAAGAGTTGAGGGAACTTAACCGCGGGCTGCTGCCACCATGGTGGCAGCAGCCGTGATATCTTCTGCGAAACGGGCCCCCCGCCAGGCGCGGGCCATGACATGACGGACCAGCGCGTCCGCGGCCTGCACCAGGAAGCGAGCCACCATGGTCGCGAGCGCAAGGCGGAGGTCGAGGACCATGAGATCAAGGGATACGAGGCGGCCGAACGCCCATGCGTACCAAGCTCGGGCTTGCAAACGCGGGACTTGCAAAGGCTGGACCTGTAAAGGCGGGGTCCGCCATAGCGCAGCGGCCGGGCCGAAATGAGTTGGAATGATCATGGACAAATCCTCTTCAGTCGACGTGTTGTCCCGGTATAGAACTCCCCTGCTGCCAACATCCTGTCAGCAGCCGCGCGCCGCCTTCTGAAAAACCACCGACAAGAGATCCGTCATGAGACGCGCCGACCGGCTGTTTCAAATCATCCAGGTGCTGAGGCGCACGCGTAAGCCGCTGACGGCGGACGCCATCGCGGCCGAGCTCGAGACCTCGAAGCGCACGATCTATCGCGACATCGCCACGCTGATCGGCCAGCGCGTGCCGATCCGTGGTGAAGCCGGCATGGGCTACATCCTGGAAAAGGGTTTTGACCTGCCGCCTTTGATGCTGACACCCGACGAAATCGAGGCGGCGGTGCTGGGCGCGCAATGGGTCGCCGGCCATGCCGATCCCGCGCTGGCGCGTGCGGCTGAAGATCTGATGGCCAAGATCGCCGACACTGTCCCTGAGCGCCTGCGTCCGTTCGTGCTGGAGCCGGCAAGCCGGGCCCGACCGAGCTGGAACAGGGAGCCGGACCGCTTGGACATGGCTCGCACGCGCACCCAGATCCACGAAGGCAAGAAGATCATGCTGCGCTATCGCGACGAGCAGGGCCGCGCCAGCGAGCGCATGATCTGGCCGATTTCGATCGGCTATCTCGAAGCCGTGCGCCTGCTCGCGGCCTGGTGCGAGCTGCGCGGCGACTTCCGCAGCTTCCGCACCGACCGCGTGGTCGACGCGAGCTATCCCGACGAGAGATATCCTGAAAGGCGCGACGTGCTGCGCGCGAAATGGCGCCAGAGCCTGGTCTGGGGCCCGCCAAAGGACACGTGACGATGGATGAGAACGCCCCGATCGACCTGTCGAGCTGTTGCCAGAGTTGCGGCGCCTGCTGCGGCTATTCGGCGAACTGGCCGCGCTTCTCGATCGAGAGCGACGAGGAGCTTGCCGCGATTCCCGAAGCGCTCGTCAACGACCGTCAATCCGGCATGCGCTGCGAAGGCGATCGCTGTTCGGCGTTGCAGGGGAACATTGGAAAAGCGACCGCGTGCGGCATCTATGCAGTGCGGCCGGACGTGTGCCGCACCTGCATGCCGGGCGATGCCGAATGCGCGATGGCGCGACGGAAATTCGGGCTGCCGGTGATAGAGGCCGCCGGCGCATGATCCGGAAAAGTGTGCAGCGGTTTTCCGCCGAGATCATACGCCAATAGAGAGCTAGAGCGCGATCGATCGTGCTTTAGGCCGGGACGGCTTCGCCGATCTCGTCGTCGATCTCGTCGTCCAGCGGCGCGAGCACCGAGAGCGGCTTGGTCGACAGCGTGATCGGCTTGCGGCCACCCGACAGCGACGGCGAGGATTTCGCCGCGCCTTCGCGCGCAAGCGCGTAGAGCGTCGAACCGACACGGCCGCCGTTCTCGATCAGGTCGCGCTCGTTACAGCTGCCAGCGATCGCGACCGCCAGCGAGTGCAGATGGCTGCGCCGATAGCAGAACAGCGCCAGCCTGGCGCGCGCGTCAGGGGAAACACTTTCAACCAGCCTCGGCAGGCCACTCTCGCTGGCGCGGTACATCTCGCCAAGGAGTTCGTCGCGGACCGGGCAGGAATCGCCTTCAAAGGTATCGCGGCTTGAAAACATTGCAGTTCTCCCTCGTCTGGGAAGATGCAGTGCAATTCTCTAATGAAAGGTTAACCACGCTGCCCGGTAGTCACCCGGGGGTCCTTGCGCGTGGGCCGCGAATCAATGGGCTGGGCGGGGATCCAGCCGCGCTATCTGAGCCGATGAGTCAGGCGCGAACGCCTCCACGCGTCATGGCCGGGCTTGTCCCGGCCATCCACGGAAAGCCGAGAGGCGCGAAGAACGTGGATGCCCGGGACAAGCCCGGGCATGACGACCTCTTGTGGATGCCGATGGACGACCACCTACGCGCCGAGGCCGCCAGCGGTCAGTTCGCCGCCATGAAGATGGAGAGGCCGAAGCCAGTCAGATGGTGCAGGGCCTGGTCGACACCGATCAGGGTCCAGAACCAGGGATGCGCAAGATCGACACCGAAATTGGCTGAGACGAGGCCCTTGGCGCGGTCGATCGTGATGTGGATGACGAAGTCGATCAGCGCCACAAACCAGAATTTCGGCGCCACGATCAGGATCAGCGGCAGCGCAACCGCAAGGTGAACCAGGCAGTGCACCAGGAGCGGCAGGGCCCAGCCGTGCTTCTGGTCCTTGCCGTGCGCCATCCAGGCGGTCTGGAGGACGAAATCGGCGATGATGTGCTTGAACGTCAGCAGCAACATCCAACCAATGAGGGCTTCGACCGGAACCGCCGATGACAGAGGTGGAAACGACAAGGCGCCCTCGTTGACGTGACAAGAAGAATTGGAGCGTTCAGCGCAATCTCTTCCTGGACCGGTCAAATCGCCGGGACTTGCGATTTATGACACCTCCCGCGGCGGAATGCAGCCGGGGGGAACCGGAAAATCGCCAACTGTGGCTAACTGGTGATAGGATGACCAATCGCCGGGGCCGAGTTGAGTAAGGTTACCTTCGGCTCGGAATTTGCATTCCGCGGCCTGCGCGCTACCATCGTCAGTAGAGAATATCGTTCTTTTTTCAGACGTTTACGAATTACAGGGCGACCGCAGCGATCACATCCGCAAGCCGCCCGCCACCGGAAGCATAAGGCCAGAGTGCTGCCATGAGTACTGAGGGCCCGACCTCATCGCCGATCGAGCCACCGCCCCGGCGACCCAAGGTGATCAAGACCAATCAGCAGCAGGTCTTCCTCTACGTCGTGCTGACCCTGCTGTTGTCGCTTGCCACCGTCTGGGGCGGCCGCATGCTGGTGCACAATTCGGAGACGCTGACCTTTGCGGTCGGCGCCCCCAACAGCGACGAGGCGCTGTTCGCAGCCAAGCTCGCCGCCGTCCTGAAGAACAACGCCTCGCGCTTCCGGATCAAGATCGTCAACAACGCCGACAACGCCAAGGCGATCGCCCAGTTCGATCGCAAGCAGGCCGACCTCGCGGTGCTGCGCACCGACGCCAAGGTGCCGCTGCGGGCACGCACGCTCGCGATCCTCGAGCACGATATCGTGCTGCTGCTCGGGCCCGGAAACAAGAAGATCAAGTCGCTCGCCGAGCTGAAGAAGAAGAAGGTCGCCGTCGTCGCCGACAACGACTCCGCGCTCGTCTTCGTCCGCGGTATCCTCGACGTTCCGGAGGGTGCGGACGCGGGGAGGATCCGGATGGCGCCACAGGGCGCTACACTCGACAAGCTGTTCGCGCCGGCGAGCGGCTTTGGCGCAGTCGTCGCCATCGTCCACGCCTCGCGGGCGGTGCGGGACAAGGCGTATGAGCAGGTCGCCAGGCGCGGCGGCTTCACGCTGAACGCGATCGACGAGGCGAAAGCGCTGGCGCGCAAGATCCCCGGCATTTCCAGCGAGACGCTGACGGCGGGCACGCTGTCTGCATCGCCGGAAATTCCCGGCGACGATCTCGACACGATCGGGCTCGAATGGTTGCTGGTCGCCCAATCCAGGATGTCGCCGACGGCGGCCGGGGAGCTCGCGCGCACCGTCTACGAGAACAAGTCCGCGCTCGGGCTCGACAGCGGCTTTGCCACTAGGATCGAGCCCGCCTCCGTCGAGAAGGACGCCTTCGTGATGGCGCATCAAGGGGCGGCCGACTACATCAACGACGACACCAAGTCGTTCATGGATAAGTACAGCGACCTGATGTATCTCGGCGCTGCCGCGCTCAGCGTCATCGGCTCGATCTTCGCCGCGATCTACGCCAAGATCACCCGGATCGCGCCGGAGAAGGCCAGCGAGCTGGCCACCGCCATCCTCGACATCGGCGAGCGGATCGAACATGCGCATTCGCTCGACCAGCTCGAATGTCTCCAGGACGAGCTGGAAGGCATTTTACGCGGCGCCGTCATCGGCCTCAGAGACGGCACGATCAGTACCGACGGGCTCGACACCTTCAAGCTCGGCTACGAATTCGTCCGCGACGAGATCGGCATGCGCCGCGACTATCTCAAGCGCCATGCGGGCGCGGGCGAGAAGGCCGCTCAGGATGTGGCCCCTTCCCAGCACGACGAGAGCAATGTCGTGGTGGTGAAGACAGCTCAGAGTGCCTGACCCATCAATTTGAGGACCTACGGCGACGCCTTGCCGGCACGTCTTCGAGCGACCGGGGGCCCTAGGCCGGGAACCGTCCCTGTCCACAACCGTTTGTTCTCGGATCAACCGGAGACCGCGCCATGCGTGCACTCCTCATCATCTTCCTGCTGGGAATGTTGGCCGCGGTTGGCTATTTCGTTTATTCCGCGATGGCGGTCGAGGGCGAGCCGATCCCGACGGAAGGCTACGTGGCGCTGGCGTTGGGGGCCGGTTTTTCCGTTCTTGTCGGCATCGGCTTGATGGTGCTGCTGTTCTTCAGCAGCCGTCGCGGCTACGACGAACCGCCGCATTTCAAGTAGCGGCGCGTGGTCCGGCGGACCGTCGTTGACGGCCTCGAGCCGGGCAGGCACTTTGGCAGCGAGGTTCCAGCCGGGGACCGCAAAGACGAAACTGAGCCGCCTGCTCGCATGTCCAAGCCGCTGATCTCCGCTCTGGCCCAGTTCGCGGCCGCCACGGCCGGCCGCAACATGACCAGGGCGGCCTATGTGGCCGTCGCCGTCGGCGTGCTTGCCATGGTGCTCCTGACGGTCAACCCGGCCTATGAGACGGCACATCGCTGGGTCGACGCCCTGCTTTGGACCTGTCTCGTGTACTTCGTATACGAATGGGTGGTCCGGCTGCGCCATATGACGCGACAGGGGCGCCTTGCACTCTACATGTCCTCCTCCGCCGGGCTGGTCGACGCGGTCGGTGCGTTGGCCGTGCCGGCCGCGCTGATTCTCGGGATCGAGCCCAGGACGGCGTGGCTGCTCAGCGTGCTCTGGGTGCTGAAGGTGGTGCCGGGCATTCCCGGCCTGCGGCAGCTCCGCCGCGTGCTGGTGCTGGAATCGGGGCCGCTGGTCAGCGTGCTCGTGATCTTCCTGATGGTGGTCTTCCTGGCCTCGGTTGCCGAATATTTCCTGGAGCGGGACGTGCAGCCGCAGACGTTCGGCAGCGTGCCGGCCGCGCTGTGGTGGGCCGTCGCAACCCTGACGACGACGGGCTATGGCGACGTGGTGCCGGTGACGCCGCTGGGCCGCATGGTGGCGGCGCTGGTGATGATCTCCGGCCTCGGTGTGTTCGGCCTCTGGACCGGTATTTTGGCGACCGGCTTTGCCGCGGAGACCCGGCGCGACAATTTCCTCAAGACCTGGGAATCCGTCAGCAAGGTGCCGTTCTTTGCAGCGCTTGGACCGGCCGCCATCGCCGACGTCACCCACATGCTGCGCACCATGGAGCTGCCGGCGCGCACCATGATCATCCGCAAGGGTGCGCAGGGCGACTGCATGTATTTCATCGCCGCCGGCGAGGTCGAGGTCGACCTGCCCGGCAAGAAGGTGCGGCTCGGCGATGGCGCCTTCTTCGGCGAGATGGCCTTGCTCGGCAACAATTTGCGCGGCGCCAACGTCTCGACCACCAAGGTGTCGCGGCTTCTTGTGCTCGACCTCGTCGACTTCCGCGTGCTGATGGCGCGGCATCCCGATCTCGCCGAGACCATCGATGCCGAGGCGAAGCGGCGCACGCTCGAAAACAAATAAATGGCGACAAGCAAAATAAATGGAGACAAGAATGTCGGACACAGCCGACGCAGCCACTGGCCCGGTGCTCGAACTCGTTGGCGCACGCGCCACCATCCGCCTCAACCGGCCCAAACATCTCAACCGGCTCCAGGCCGAGGATCTCGGCGAACTGGTCAAACTGTTCGACCGGGTCGAGGCCGATCCTGCTATCCGCGTGCTGGTGCTGACCGGCACGGGGCGCGCCTTCTCCGCCGGCTATGACCTCAATTCCGTTGCCGAGCGCGCGGTCAGTGCGAACGAGCAGCAGAGCGCGGGATCGGCGTTCGAGGTGGTCGTCAACCGGCTGGAGGATCTCGGCGTCCCCACGATCTGCCGGCTCAACGGCGGCGTCTATGGCGGCGCGACCGACCTCGCGCTTGCCTGCGACTTCCGCATCGGCGTCGATACCGCTGAGATGTTCATGCCCGCGGCACGGCTCGGGCTGCATTACTACAGCAGCGGCATCAAGCGTTACGTGACGCGGCTCGGCGTCGACAATGCAAAAAAACTGTTCCTGACCGCGCAAAAGATCAGCGCGCCGGAGATGCTGCGGATCGGCTATCTCACCGACATGGTGGCGTTGGAGTTTCTGGACGAGGAGGTCGACAGGCTCGCTGCGATCCTCGCCGGCAACGCGCCGCAGGCGATGCGCGGCATGAAGCGCGCCATCAACGAATTCGCCCGCGGCGAATTGGACGCGCAAGCCGCCGATCAGCGTCACCGCGACAGCATGCGCGGCGACGAGATCAAGGAAGGCATCAAGGCGTTCGCGGAGAAGCGACCGCCGAAATTCTGATCAAGCCCGCTTCGACCGCATCGCGCGCACCTGCGTGAGCCTGGGATCGCGGGCAAGCGCCTTGTAGTGTTTGCTCTCGATGGGATAGATCGCGATCCGGCCCTTGCTATCGGCATGAACGCCCCAGCCGAAGCGCTTGCCCAGGCTCGACGCCCTCATGCACGCCTGCCCTCGGGAGAAGAACGCTTCGCGGGCCGCCTGCTTCTCCGTTTTCGTCGCCTTCACGGCGAGTTCGCGTCCCGACGCAGAGGTCGCGAAGATCACGTCGTCGGACGTGTATTTGTAAGGCGCCTTGGCGATCATCCCGTATTGCAGGCACGCCACCGTCGGCTTTCCCGCGCGCAGCGGCGGCTCTTCGCCGGTACGCGCAGGACAATCTTCAGCAACCTGGATGAAGGTGTTGAAGCAGTTG
Organism: Bradyrhizobium sp. 45; assembly: GCF_023073155.1. Classification (NCBI taxonomy): domain Bacteria; kingdom Pseudomonadati; phylum Pseudomonadota; class Alphaproteobacteria; order Hyphomicrobiales; family Nitrobacteraceae; genus Bradyrhizobium; species Bradyrhizobium sp. 45. The sequence continues at coordinate 183,527 of NZ_JADPIX010000155.1, forward strand.
GTCGTGTGCACCGGCTTCGTCATCTGCAACCCCGGTTCATTCAACCGCCAGCCGCCGCAGCATGCTGCGCCGCCATCTCAGCGTCCGCTGCGTTGATGCGCTGGAACGCGGGCCGCGAGGTCATGCGTTCGGCATAGCGGACGAACACGTCCTTTTTCGGCACAATGCCGAACATCATGGTCCAGCTGAACGCGACGCCCCACAGCACGTCGGCGCCCGTCATGCGCTCGCCGAGCAGATACGGGCCCTTCGACAGCTGCGCCTCGAGCGCGCCGAGCATGATGTCATAGTCGGCATACGGCGATTGCGTGATCGGTGCCGGCTCGCGCTGCATGAACTTGTCGATCAGGGCCGGCTCGAACGAGGCGCCGTAATAGGCGATCCAGCGCAGATACGGGCCGCGCAGCGGATCGTTCAGCGCGGGTGTCAGCCCCGCCTGCGGAAACAAATCGGCTAGATAGATGGTGATCGCGACCTGCTCGGTCACCAGCGCGTTGCGGTGGTGGATCGCCGGCACCTTGCCGAGCGGGTTGATGGCGAGATAGGCCGGCTGGCGCTGCTCGCCGGCCTTCATGTTGAGGACACGAAGATCATAAGGCGCTCCCAGTTCCTCCAGCAGCACCCGCGTGCCGGTGGCCCGGGTTTGCGGCGAATAATACAGCGTGATGCGGTTCGGATCAGTCATGGCGGTCTCCATCTGCCGGCTGGCGATGGCGTTGTAGCGGACCATACCTGACATCCTGTGTCAGGTATGGTTTAAGGAATCATGCGCGCGAGCCGGATGCTGTCGATCCTCACCACCCTCCAGGCCAAGGGGCAGGTCACCGCGCCCGAGCTCGCGCAGGCCTGCGAAGTCTCGGTGCGCACGATCTACCGCGACATCGACGCGCTCGCGGCGTCCGGCGTCCCCGTCTATGCCGACCGCGGGGCGGAGGGCGGCTATCGCCTGCTCGACGGCTATCGCGTGCGGCTGAACGGTCTGTCGCAGAGCGAGGCGGAAGCGCTGTTTCTGGGGGGATTGCCGGGCCCAGCGGCGGCGTTCGGGCTGGATGCGGCGATGATCGCCGCACAGAACAAGCTGATGGCCGCGCTGCCCGCCAATTTGCGCGAAGACGCCGGACGGATGCAGGAGCGCTTTCACCTCGACGCGCCGGGCTGGTTCGGCGAGGCGGAAGAACCGAAGCATCTGCGCACGATCGCCGCCGCGACCCTGCGCGGGACACTGATCAAGATCCGCTACCAGAGCTGGCGCGCCGAGAAGCAGCGTCGCGTCGCGCCGCTCGGTCTCGTGCTGAAAGGGGGCAGCTGGTATCTCGCAGGTCTGGTCGACGGCAGCGTGCGGACCTATCGCGTCGCGCGCGTGCTCGACTGCACCGCGCTCGACGATCGGTGTGAGCGGCCCGCCGGTTTCGATCTCGCCGGCTATTGGCGGGATGCAACGCTGCGTCTTGAGGCCGAGATGCATCCCAATGTCGCGATCGTTCGGCTGTCGCCCTTCGGCGTGAAACTGCTCGATGCCCTGAGCCAGCCTTACGTCAGGGCGCGTACGCAGCTCGAAGAGACCGCGGATGCGGACGGCTGGCGCATTGCCAGAGTGCCGACCGGCAAGACGTCATGGCATGCCGCCGCCGAATTGTTGCGGCTCGGGCCCGAGGCCGAAGTGCTGGAGCCGGCCGACCTGCGCGAGAAGATGGCCGAGCTGACAGAGGCGATGGCTGTGCGCTATCGCGCGGCGCGGAAAACAGGACGGCGGCGCGACGCGCCGCGACCGACGAAACACTCCTGAAACACGATTCTCCCCGCGCTGCATGAACGCATTCGCGTTTCGGCTCGACCGAGATGCAGGGACACAACAACGGCCCTTACGCCAAACTGGAGAATGAAAATGTTTCGTAAGCTTGCACTTGGTCTGATCGCCGCCGGCTCGCTCGGCGTTGCCGCTCTCGCCCCCACCGCCGCGTCGGCCCACGGCTTCCACCATCACTGGGGTCACGGCTGGGGCTTTGGCGGGGTCTACGTCAACAGCGGCGTCAACAATTGCTATCAGGAGCGCGTCGTCCAGACCCGCCACGGCCTGCGCGTCCGCGTCGTGAACGTCTGCGCATACGGGATCTACTGATATCCCGCATTCACGACAAAGCCCCGATCGCACCGCGATCGGGGCTTTGCGCGTCGATTTTTCTTCCGCTAGCCGGCCTGTCTATGTCGCCGAAACCAGGCCCAGGTCTCGCGCGTCGTCCGGATGTAGCCGCGGCCACGATGGACGATTTCGCCGTCGACGATCCCGTTCAGCTTCGGCAGTGCGTGGAACGGGATCGAGGGATAGGCGTGATGCTCGACATGGTAGGGCATGTTCCACGCGATCCATTTGACGATCGCGCCGGTGTAGGTGGTGCGGGTGTTCTGGAATGCGCTGCGGGTACGCTCGCAGCCGGTGTGCTCGGCGTAGAGATAGGGACGCAGGAAGAACTGCCCAATGATCAACGGCACGATCCAGACCCAGAGCAGCAGCGCCGACGAGAACCACAACGACAGCACGAGCAGCAGCGCATAGAGCGCGACATAGGCGCGCGCCTCGGTGACGATGATGGCGCGCCTGTTCTCGGGGATCCATGGCACGACGACCTTGCCGGTGACGGCATGGCCGAGCATCAGCCACAGGCGGCCGGCGACCTGAAGCACGCCGCTATAGGCGAGCGCGAGCTGCGTGTCGGATTTCGGCTTCACGCCGACGACGAGCTCCGGGTCCCTCTCGGGGTCTTGGGTGTAGCGGTGATGGTCCCAGTGAAACAGGCAATAATATTCGTAGGGCAAGCCGATGATGAAGCCCGAGAGATAGCCGACCACGAGGTTGAGACCGCGACTTTTGAACGCGGTCTTGTGCGCGGTCTCGTGCACGGCCATGAACAGGAAGGCGACGAGATAGCCCTGCACCGCCATCAGCGGCAACGCCCAAAGGATACCCCAGGTCGTCGAGACCCGCCAGATCAGCGCGCCGACCAGTACGACCATGCCGTAATGGCCGAGGCTCTGCACGGCGCCCCTGAGGTTGGACCGCACCGACAGTTCACGCAGCATCGCCGGCGCCAACGGCTTCAGCCGATGGCCGGAGTCTGAAACGGTTGCGTCGCTCATGATCGGATGCCTGCCCTACTTGCCGAGAAGCTCCGCGATCTCGGCCTTGATGAAGGCCCGATCGCGCGGATTGTTGATGGGGTTGCCGGCGCGATGGCCGTGCAGCGACGGGATCGGATGCAGCACCGCAGAGCGCGCATTGACCAGCCGGCCGAGTTCGTCCTCGTTGTCGCGGACGTCGAAATAGCGGTCGGTCGCACCGGGCATCAGCAGCATGTGGGCCGTGATCGCACCGAGCGCGCGATCGAAATCGCCGTTGAATGTGGCGCAGCGACTGATATCTCCGTTCTGCCAGATCCCGATCTGAGCCAGGAGATCGTTGGCATCGCGCCGGGCAAACGCCGCGTCCCATGTGCGGACGAGATAGTCGTCCAACGAGGTGAAGCCTGCTTCGCGCCAGATCTCGTCGCGATAGAAACCGTGCGACATCGCCCAACCCGCGTAGACTCGCCCCATGGCGCGATAGCCTGCGACGGGCTTCTCGGCGAAGCGGCCGTCACGGAAGGCGGGATCGGCGGTCAGCGCGGCCTTCACACTTTCCAGGAAGACGTAATTATAGGGCGCACAACGGGCACTGCCGCAGACGACGGCCGCCCGTTCGACCATATCGGGATGCAGCGCCGCCCAGTGATAGGCCTGCATGCCGCCCATCGACCAGCCATAGACCAAGGCTAGCTTCGAGATGCCGAACCGCTCGGTGAGCAGCCGATGCTGGACCGCGATGGCATCGTGATAGCTCACGATCGGGAACGGCGCGGCGGTATTCGACGGCGAGGACGACAGGCCGTTGCCGAACAGGTTCGGAATCACGATGAAGTAGCGCGTGGGGTCGAGCACGCCGTCGGGGCCGATCAGCCACTCGGTGTCGGTGTGCTGCGCGCTGAACGAGGTCGGATAGAGAATGACATTGTCCTTGTCCGGACCGAGCGTGCCGTAGGTCTTGTAGGCGAGCTTGAGCGAAGGGACGACGGCCCCGGACCGGAGCGTGACGTCGCCGGCCTCGAAGATCTCGTAGTCGCGCCCTGCCGTCATGGACCGAACTCCCGCTCACGCGGCGAGCGCGCCGCGGAAACAGCGATGCATCGATCATGCCGGTCCCGCAGACGCATCGTCGCGTAACGCTTAATAACTGTACTTATAGTCCATTTATTGTGGATCAGCAAGATAAATCCCGTCGCGAGCCGGCTCAGGCGATGGCGGCCAGGTAGCGCGCGACAGAGGCCGCGAAGGCGGCCTTGGCGCCTGCGGCGATGTTGCGGTCCCACCAGGCGCCGTAGATGCGATCGAAGGCCAGCGGCTCGACGGCAGCCGCAATCCGTCGCACTGCGGCGGCATTGAGTGGCATGTAGTTCGGATATGAGTACATGAAGCTGACGAAGCGGCGATCCATCGTGACCTGCGCGATATCGCCGGTGAGCAGCGCGCCCCTGCCGTCCGCACCCCTCGCATGGTGCAGCATGGTGGCGCCGGCGAAGTGACCACCGGTGCGCAGGAGCAGCACATCGTCGGAGATGCGATGGTTTTCGCCGGTCCAGTGCACGATCGACGCATGCGGACGCGTCACCCATTGGCGATCATCGGCGTGCAAATAGACCGGCACCCCGCCGAACGCCTCGCTCCAGTCGGCGAGCGCGCCATAGTAATGCGGATGCGAGATCGCGATCGCCTTCAACCCGCCGAGCGACCGCATATGCGCGATCGCCTCCGGCGTCGCCAGCGGTACGCAGTCCCACATCAGCCAGCCGTCCGCGAGCGGCACCAGCAGCGCCCGCTGGCCGATCGCAAAACTTGGCTCGAGCGCGATGCCGGTCAAGCCGAGATCGTCGCGCCAGGCCAGGCAGTGACGTTCCGAGAGCGCCTCGCGCGTGAGGAAAGTCTGGCCCTTCCAACCGACGTATTGCCGCTCGTCCTCGCAAATCTGACAGGCCGCGGGCGGATTTTCGCCATCCGGGAATTGCGCGCCGCAGGTTTCGCAGGTCCAGAGAGGCATGCCGTACTCCCAACAGAGACAATCCAACGTCAATAAGGAATTGCTGGCCGTAACTGCAAGGCCCGCCTCCGGGCAAGGGCTGGAACCAACCCGATCAGCACTCGTTAATGCCTCGTCCGCGCCAGAACGATTGGCTGAAAGGATTATGTCCCACCCGCCGTATTCCGGCTGAGACGACGTTTTGGTATCGATGACATCGCGGTCCCCCTCCTCGTCTCGTATCTGGCCCCTGTTCGCTCTCAACTTCTTCATGGCCGACATGCAGTCGGGCATCGGCCCTTTCGTCGGCGTCTTCCTCCAGGAGCGCGGCTGGGCGAGCGGGTTGATCGGTACCGCGATGACGATCGGCAATGTCGCGGGCATGCTGATCACCACGCCGATCGGCGGCTTCATCGACGCCAGCCGCAACAAGCGCATGTGGGTCGTGATTCCCGGCATCTGCGTGGTGCTCGCCTCCGCGATCATCCTGATCTCGCAAAATTTCTGGGCGGTGACGTTCTCGCAGATCGCACAATCGCTGGCGAGCGCCGCGATCGTGCCCGCGGTCACCGGCATCACGCTCGGCATCGCCAAGCAGAAGGGCTTCAACGCGCTCAACGGCCGCAACCAGGCCTTCAACCACGCCGGCAACATGGTCGGCGCCGCGCTGTCGGGCTATCTCGGTTACAAGTTCGGCTATGTCTCGGTGTTCGTGCTGGCGGCGGTGTTCGGCGCCATCGCGATCGCCTGTGTGATGATGATTCCGGCCAAGGCGATCGATGATCGCGCCGCGCGCGGCAGCAAGGAGGACGATCCCGACAGCGCGCCGGACGCGTTCACGATGCTGCTCAAGCACCGCGCGCTGCTGGTGCTGGCACTGGCGCTCGCGCTGTTTCATCTCGGCAATGCCGCCATCGTTCCGCTCTATGGCCTGGCGGCGGTCGCCGAGGGCCAGGCCAACGGCCCGAGCTTCGTCGCGACCATCGTGGTGATCGCACAAGGCGTCATGGTCATCACGTCGCTGATCGCAATGAAGGCGGCGAGCAAGCGCAACTACTGGCCCATCATTCTTGTCTCCTTCATGTTCCTGCCCATCCGCGGCGTGCTCGCCTTCTTCGTCACGGGATGGTGGGGCGTCGTACCGATGCAGGTGCTCGACGGCCTGGGCACCGGACTCCAGACGGTTGCCGTCCCCGGCATGGTCGCGCGCTCGCTCAACGGCACCGGCCGCATCAATCTCGGCCAGGGTGCCGTGATCACCGTGCAGGGTGTCGGCGCGAGCCTCAGCCCCGCGCTTGGCGGCTGGATCGCGCAATGGATCGGCTACGGCCCGACATTCCTGCTGCTCGGCGGTTTCGGCCTCGCGTCCATGGCGCTGTGGTTCGCGTTCGGCGCCCACGTGAAGAAGTATTGAGGCGCGAGCTTCACGTGCCAAAATTCTTCTGGATCGCCTTGTCGAGCGTCTCGCCGCCGACGAAGCGCTGGCGTAGCTCGCGCTTGAGCAGCTTGCCGCTCGGGTTCTTGGGCAGGGCATCGACGAAGATGACGCGCTTGGGCACCTTGAAATGCGCCATCTGGCCGGCGCAATGCTTGATGACGGACTCCTCGTCGAGCTTCTCCCCGCTCTTGACCACGACGATCGCAGTCACTGCCTCGATCCAGCGCGGATCGGGCAGGCCTACCACAGCAACCTCCGACACGGCAGGGATGCGGTAGACCATCTCCTCGACCTCGCGGCTCGCGACGTTCTCGCCACCGGTCTTGATCATGTCCTTGACGCGATCGACCACGGTGATGTGGCCCTCGTCATCGACGGTGGCGAGATCGCCGGAGTGAAACCAGCCGCCGGAGAACGCCGCCGCCGTCTTGACCGGATCGTTGTAATAGCCGGAGAGCAGATGCGGCGAGCGGTGCACGATCTCGCCGACTTCGCCGACCTTCACATCCTCCATCGAAGTGTTGACCACGCGGGTCTCGACATTGAGCACGGGCTTGCCCGCCGAGCCGGCCTTGCGCAGTTGGTCCGCAGGACCCAGCACGGTCGCGAGCGGCGCGATCTCGGTCTGGCCGTAGAAATTCCAGAACTTCACGCTGGGCAGGCGGCGCTGGAGCTCGAGCAGCACCTCCACCGGCATGATCGAGGCGCCGTAATAGCCCTTCTGCAAGGTCGACAAATCCGTCTTGTCGAAATTGGGCGAGCGCAGCATCGCGATCCAGATCGTCGGCGGCGCAAAGAACGATGTGATCCTGTGCGCCTGGATCAATGTCAGAATATTGTCGGCCGCAGGCTTGCCCGTGATCACACCGGAGGCGCCGAGATAGATTTGCGGCCCCAGGAACACGTCGAGCTGCGCGCAGTGATAGAGCGGAAGCGCGTGCAGGAATTTGTCGTCCACGCTCATGCCGCCGTCGATGATGCAGCTGACATACTGCCACATCACCGCGTCATGGGTCAGCATCGCGCCTTTGGGCAGCGACTCCGTGCCGCTGGTATAGACGATCTGCGCGAGATCGCGGCTGTCGACGGACGCATCGAGATACGAGCCGTCGGAGCTGAGGAGATCGTCGAAGGTGGTGAGGCTAGCGGGCGCGGTGGCGGGATCCTCACCCGGCAGCCAGATCATCTTCTCGACCGCGCAATCCCTGGCGCTGGCCGCGCGCGCGGGCTCGACGAAATCAGGGCCGGCCGCGAGCAGCTTTGCGCCGGAGCTCTTCAGGATGAAATTGATCTCGTCCGGATTGAGCATGAAGTTGATCGGCACCAGCACCGCACCGATCCGGGCCACCGCGAACCGGAGCGCCGCAAAGGCATGCGAATTGCGCGAGAGCACGGCGAGGCGGTCCCCCTTTTTCACGCCGAGGCCAACCAGGCCACGGCCGAGCCGATTGCAGATCGCGTCCATCTCGGCAAAAGTCCAGCTCACATTGCCGCAGCTCACCCCGAGCTTGCCCGGATCGCGACCCGCCGCACGGCGCAGGAGGTCGCCGATGGAATGCTCGCGGGCCTTCGAGATGGTCGCTGCGGTGTCGCCGGTCATTTCCGTTCCCCTGAATTTTCTCATTGCGTGAGTGCCGCCCTGAGCACAGGTCAGGCCATTGCATTCACGCGCGTCTTGTTCTTTGCAAAAGCGTAGTCGGGGCAACCGGCCGCGTCAAATCAGCCAGCGAGCGCGGCGCCGTTACGCAAGAGTTGACGCTTGAGGGAGGCAAATCTAGCCTCGTGCGCCAACGATAGAGTTTGGGGAAATGCCATGTGCCGGATTATGCGTGCCACCCTAGCGGCCGGATTGACTGCGTTTGTGATCAGCCCGTCTCTCGCCCAGCAGGCGCCGCTCAAGATCGGCGTGCTCTCCGACTTCTCCTCGGTCTATTCCGACATCGGAGGCCAGGGGAATGTCGAGGCCACCAAAATGGCGATCGAGGATTTCGGCGGGCAGATGTTCGGCAAGCCGATCGACATGGTCAGCGCCGACGTGCTGAACAAGCCCGATGTCGCCTCCACCATCGCGCGAAAGTGGTGGGAGACCGAGGGCGTCGACATGATCATCGACCTGCCGACCTCGGCCACTGCGCTTGCAGTGATGGAGCTGTCGAAGCAGTATGAGAAGATCATGATCGTGACGGATGCGGCAAGCTCCGACATTACCGGAAAGTCCTGCTCGCCCTACACCGCGCACTGGACCTACGACACCTACGCCAACGCGCACACGGTCGGCAGCGCCATCGTCAAGAACGGCGGCGATAGCTGGTTCTTCCTCACGGCGGACTACGTGTTCGGTCATTCAGTCGAGCGCGACACCTCCGACGTGGTGAAGGCGGCCGGCGGAAAGGTGCTCGGCAGCGTCAAGCATCCGCTCAACACCGCGGACTTCTCCTCATTCCTGCTGCAGGCCCAGGCCTCGAAGTCCAAGATCATCGGGCTGGCGAACGGCGGTGGCGACACCATCAATGCGATCAAGCAGGCCGGTGAGTTCGGCATCGTCGCCGGCGGCCAGAACCTGGCTGCGATCGTGATGTTCATCTCCGACGTGCACAGCTTAGGGCTGAAGCTCGCGCAGGGACTGATCATCACCGAGGCCTATTACTGGGACCTCAACGAGAAGACCCGCGCTTTCGGCAAGCGTTTCATGGAGCGCGTCAAGCGCATGCCGACGATGAACCAGGCGGCGACCTACAGCGCGACGCTGCACTACCTGAAGGCGGTGCAGGCCGCTGGCACAAAGGACACCAAGACCGTGATGGCCAAGATGCGCGAGCTGCCGGTGAAGGATGCCTTCACCGACAACGGCAGCTTACGCGAAGACGGCCGCATGGTGCACAGCATGTATCTGTTCCAGGTGAAGAAGCCCGAGGAGTCCAAAGGCCCGTGGGACTATTACAAGCTGCTCGCCGAAGTCCCTGCCGACCAGGCCTTCCGGCCCCTGAAGGACGGCGGCTGCCCTCTTGTGAAGTGAGCCAACAGGACGGACAAGGCGTAGGTTCGCTAGCGCTGTCGGTACAGGCTCAGAGCTTGTGCCCCTTCTGTCGCAGCGCCTCGATGAGGCGCTGCTTCAACTCGTCGGCCGTCTTCTGACCGACGTCCTGACCGATCTGCGCGCTGGCCTGCGCCAGCGCATCCGACTTCTCCAGAAGCTTCTTCCCGGCTGGCTGGACATAGAAAGCCTCGATCTGGCGCAGCTCGTCAATGCTGAAGCTCTGCGCATAGAGAGCGGCGACCTGGTCGATCATTGAGGTGAGGGCCGGGGTGTAGATCTCGGAGCCGGGTGCCGTCACCGCGTCATAATCGCGCTCGATCTCCGGCCTGTCCTGCGCGACCCAGGGCCTCAGCTTGAGCAGGAGCTGCGGCAACAGCGCGCGATACTGATCCGCGATCTTCAAGGTGACCACGAGCTTGCGCGCCGCGCTCATCGCCTCCGGCGAGGGCGCTTGCGCCGATGCACCCGAGATCAGGAGCAGGAGTGTGCCGGCGATCGTCAACACAAGTCTGGACATAAACCCCTCCGTTGGATCTCTCCGCGAAAATGCAGGCCGGCGATACTCAACGACCCGCGGGCGCCACGGCAGACCTGTCCGCAGGCGCGCTTTCCAGGACGGTGTCGGCCTCCTCGATCTCCGTCACCTTCACGAACAGGTTCGGCACCCGTTCGGTCCGGTCGAGCAGCCAGGCGGCTGCGATCATGATGACGATGCCGACGACGGAGACCGCGAGCTGCTCCCAGACGCCCTTGGTGTATTGCGTCAGGATCCAGTGCGCCGAGAACGACAGGAAGACGCCAAGGCAGAAGATCGGCAGCGAATGCTGGCCGCAGAGGATCACAGGGCGCAGCCAGGCCCCGTGCAGGGTCCGCCATTTGCGCGAGATGAGGTGAGTCACCCAGATCGCCAGCGCCAGGAAATGCGTGAAGCGCAGCATGTCGAGGTCGGTCTTGTCGATCGGGTAGATCGCCTTGATCATCCATTTCGGGGTCAGGGCATCGAGCGCGGGGACGTGCCAGGTCATCACGATCAGCAGCGCGAAGGCGAGCCAGGCCGCGGCCAGCGCCATCGCCGCCCTGGACCACACCCATCTCGCGATCTTGTCGATCTGGCCGATGCCGCACCAGGCTGCGAACACGAACATCAGCTGCCAGCAGAACGGGTTGAAGTACCAGTGCGTGCCGGGCGGATAGGAGGCGACGTTCCAGTCGAACCAGCGCGCCAGCACGTAGAGCACCACGGATGCGGCGAGCGTCAGGTTCGGCCGGCGCACCAGGCACCACACGATGAAAGGCGAGGCGAAAACGAGCGTGATGTAGAGCGGCAGCACGTCGAGATTGACCGGCTTGTACTTCAGGAGGATCGCCTGCCCGATCAGCTCGTCCGGATGCGACAGGAAATTGAACACGTTGAACTCGTGCTCGTACATCGGATTGTCGAAGCGGCGCGCGGTGCGGGCGATCTGCGCCGTGAACAGCAGGAACAGCATGATGTGGGCGACGTACATCTCGACCGCGCGCCGCCACAGCCGCTTCAGCGCGGCGAGAAACCAGCCGCCAGCGACGATCGGCCCGTAGATCCAGCCGACCAGATAACCGGAGATGAAGACGAAGAATTCGGCGGCGTCGCTGAAGCCGTAATTGCGCAAGGTCAGCCAAGCCACGACGTCGTGCGGAATGTGGTCGAGGAAGATCATCCACAGACCGATGCCGCGGAAGAGATCGAGTCGCAAATCCCGCTCGACCGGCGCGAGCAGCGCTGACTGGTCCCGTGTGATCATGGCCCCGCCTCGTTCGGTGGGCGTCGCGCCGTCGCGGCGCCGCAAAATCGGATGCTAAAAAATTGAAATCAAAAGTCGCCTGGCCGTGTGGCCAGGGCCGACGGTAGCCGACCTTGCTGCGCGCGCAAGGGCATAGTCATCGGAGCGGGCGGCACAAGCGTGCCGTCCTCCGCGCTGCACCATGAAGGGCCCTTCAAGATAAAGGGCGAAAACAACCCCATGCACAGTAGCTAACTCCTTGCGGCGCCTGCTTAATTTATTTGACGCGTCGGGCAGATTTCGGCCCCGATAGCGGCCCGGCCGCCGCTGCCGTCAGCTGAGCTCGTCACCCGTCGCCTGCATCTCGTTGAGCATCGCCTCGGCCTTGTGGCGCAGCGGCAGCGCGCCGCTCTCGGCGGCGATCGCGATGGTCGCGCGCAGGGCGCTCAGGATCGCCGCCCTGGCCTCCGGATCCGACGGCGGCGTCACCACGGCCTCGCCGAACAGCGCCTCCGCCTCCAGGCCGGAGAACCCCTGTTGCCGCGCGGTGTTGCGCGCTTCGCGCAGCATGTTCTGCGCGGCCTGGACGTCGCCGAGACGGTGGGTGGCGAGCGCCAGGTAGATCGAGCTGCGAAGCACCGCCGAGGTATAGCCGACCGCCTTCGCTTCCTCACGCGCTTCCGTCAGCATGCCGCGCGCCCGGTCAAACAGCCCCTGCTCCAGATAGGCCATGCCGAGATGGCAGGCGAGCACCGGCACGAACAGCCGGATGCCGTGCTTCTGCGCCAGGACAAAACCATTCTCGAGAATGGCCGCGGCCGCCGCCGGCTCGCCGCGGCCGAGCATCAGCCAGCCGCCGCTATAGGCCGCGGCGACGCGGTCGTAGGGGCGGCCGGTCTCCTCCGCGATCGCTGCGGCTTGCTGCTGGAGCTGCTCGGCGGCATCGATCTGGCCCATCACCGTGTGAGTGACGCTGTTCATCATGCAGCAAAGCAGGAGCAAAGATCGTGGGGTCGTGCCGATCGGAGCACTCGCGGTCAGACCCGCAAGGTGGACGCGGGCGGTGGCCAGCATCTTCTCGGCGCGATCGTAGCGGCCGGAAAGAAAATAGGCCTGCCCGAGACTGTATTGCGCGAGATTACGCCAAGCGGGATTTCCCGAGCTTTCCGCCAGATGCACCACATCTTCCCCGATTGTGACAGCTTCAACCGGCGTTCCATAGAAATTCTGGGCACCCGCTCTCATGGTCATGGCCGCGACCTTGCGTTCAATATCGCCAATCGCATCGGCTCGCCGTTCGGCCTCGCTCCCCAAATCCAGGGCTTCGGCGACACGCCCCGACCCGGCAAAGGCCAATCGCGCCTCCATCCGCAGGTCGATGGCGTCCGTTTCGCGCGCGTGCGTCACCGGGATCTTGTCGAGAGAACCCATCGCGATCTCGAAATAATCGACCGCTTCGGCAAAGGCCGAGCGCACCAGACATTTTCGAGCCGCGCTCCTGCCATGCTGAAAAGCCTTCCGCCAATCCTTCGCTCGGGTCGCGTGATAGCAGAGCGTATCCGGACCGTCGGTCCACGCCTCGTCGGTCTCGAGAGCCGCCAGAATGCTGGCATGGATGCTTTCCCGCACCTTCTCGACCATCGAATCGTAGGTCACCTGCCTGACCATCTCGTGCCGGAACTCGAGCGAATCCTCCAACTCACTGTCGATCCTGACGAGCAACTCGGCCCGGTCGAGCGCGGTGAGGCAATCCTGCAGGACGTCTTCCGGCACGGCCGCTACTCTTCGCAGTGTGGCCTGGTCGGCCCGGGGTCCAAGCGCCGCGGCGATCTGGAGAAGCGATCGTTCCTGTCGTGACACACGATCCAGCCGCGCCGCGATCACACCCTGAATGCTGCTGGGGATGCCGAGTTCGTCCACAGGACGCGCAAGGGAAAGGTCGCCCCACTGGCCAAGAAGCATGCCGCTGTCCTTCAAACTGCGGCAGACCTCCTCAATGAACAGCGGAACGTTGGCCGTATGAGAGATGATCCGATTCTTCAGGTCTTCGTTGGTCGTGGCGGGACCAAGCATGTCCGCGAGCATGGCCAGCCCCGAATTGTCATCGAGAGGCCGCATCGCCACGATTTCCGCGCGGCAGCTCGCGATCCACACCGGCATTCCATTGGGCCGCGTCGTCAGCAGCACAAGCAAATCAGGGCATTGCAGCCCCGAAAGGGTCGCGACGACCGCATCGCTGGCCCGATCCATCCAGTGCAGGTCCTCAATCAAAAGGATCGTACGCTGACGACGGGCGACGCTCTCGATGATCGCACAGCTTGCGTCTGAAATCGCACGACCGCGCGCGTGAGGCTCCAATTCATCCCATTGCGGATCGGAAACCGGCAAATCCAGGATCGCGTCGAGAGCCCGCTGTTGCACCACCGGCAATTCGTCTCTGGGATCATCCGTCTTGGTCTGATCTCTTGCTGACGTATCGAGGATCGAGAGCAACAGGCGCTTGAGCGCGCTGTACGGCGCACCCTGGAGATTTGGGCTGCACTCGACATCGATCAGCCGCCAGCCGCCAGCCCGGAGGTCCTGCGCGAATTCATGCGCAAGCCGAGACTTGCCAATGCCGGCGTCACCCATCAGCAGAACCGTCTGCCGGCCGGCAGCAACCCTATCCGCAGCGCGCCACAACAACGCCCGCTCCGTCGTGCGGTCGACGAATCTGGAAACGCTCCGCGCACGTCGGACCCGCCAGCTCGACAGATCACTCGCACCCATCACCCGGTAGACAGGCAGGGGCTCGCCGAAACCACGGAGCGCCTTGCGGCCAAGGAATTCAAAGCGGACGTGTCCGTCCGCCAGCTCCTGGCAGGCTTCGGAGACATAGATCTGGTTCGCCTCGGCTGCCGTCTCCAGCCGAGCCGCGAGGTGCTGGGCTGCGCCGCCGATCTCGTAGACCTTGGAAAATTCGCTCGCGACCATGTAGGCCACCACATGACCCGAGTGCAGGCCGACCCGGACTTGAAGTCCTGGATCGCCCAGACTGCCAACACGCCGGACCAGCTCGATGGCCGCGTGGCAGGCTAAGGGCGCGTGGTTGTCGTCGGCGATCGGGGCGCCGAAGACGGCGGCCAACCCGTCACCCAACTCCTTGCTGACGATGCCGCCGAACTGGCGCACCGCGCCTCTCATCGCCGCAAGAGCAGGCTCGAGGCGCGACACCGCCGCCTCCGGCTCCAGTTCGGCAACAAGACCTGTGGAATCGACGACGTCGGCACGCAGAATCGTCACAAAGCGTCGTTCGCTGTCGGGGTCGACGGGCTGGCGCACCGCCGCTCCGCATTTGGAGCACCAGCGGTCGCCCGGACCAATCGCCGACTGACAAGCGAAGCAATGCATTCCAGCGCCTTCAACCACTGCCTCGGCAGCCTCACCCCAATCCCCGCGAGGCGTTCGACCCAACAATACCTATAGGAAAGTGCATGGCAATTGGGCTTGCGACATAGGCGACGTTACGGGATGGAGGCTCTCTGGACGAAATACATTCCTGAGTGGTAGCGTTGAGGGCGCACAACAAACAGCGTGATCGGCCGTAGCGTGACGCGTATTTTCGGCCACCGCACCAGAGATTTTGACAAACAGACATATGAAGGAAAGAGGCGATGGCCGGACTGGTATATAGCGGCAAGGCATTTCGAGACTTGATGAATAGCAATTACTATCCTTTGGCGAACATGAAGAAGAGCGTCGCGAAGCTCAAGGAGTCCGAGGACATCGACCTGCCGACCTTGGAATACGGCCAGTACCATTTGATTCTGAACCCGGCATCGAACTGGCCGCAGGGCAGCGCCAAGTACTGGCACAAGGAAAAGGGCCGGGCCCGCGTCGACCTCAGCACCCAGCCGAACACAGTCCCCGTGTCCAGGGATGAGCCGGGCGTCATTCCGCTGACGCGATGCGATCTGCTCGATGCCTGCGTCCGGAAATGCTTCAACTCCGAGCCGCCAATCCCGATGAAGACGAAGATCATCACCCACGAAGCCAGCGACGCTTTCGCGCACCGGCACGAGATCCGGCTGGAGTGGGACTACAAGAAGGGCTCGGACAAGCCGACGCTGCTCAATCTGACGATGGTCTGTCCGCACAGATCCTGACGCATTCTGTAGTACGCAAGACGCATCACGCCCGCGCGACTGGCGCGGGCGTAATGTTTGCTTCCGATCGCCGTTCGCCCCAAGGGGGCAGCCCTCGCGCTTGCCAAGACCGTGCTGTCGAAGGAAGCAGCACTGCCAAGACGCTGGTCCTATCCACCGCCTCCAAAAAACCGGTTCAGCTCGTACGCAGTCTGCTGCGGAAGCTCCTCCGGGAAGAAGTGCCCGCCATCAAGCGGCTTTCCGTCGATGTCATCTGCCCACGCCCGCCAGAGCCCCAAGGGGCCGCCCTCGCTCGCATACCACGCGTTGAGGGGGCCGCGACCGCTCCAGAGCACGAGCACAGGGCAGTCAATTCGGCGGCCGGAACGACGGTCCGCCACATCGTGCGCGTGATCGAGTGTCGCGGCCGCACGATATTCCTCGCAGATCGCGTGAACATGCGCCTCATCGCTCAACGCGTCGATATAGGCTGCTCGCACCGCCGGACTGAAGCTGCCGGCCGAAGACCCCCAGCCATGCAGCGCATTGTCGATGATGGCGTCGGGGGCTGCCGACAATAACCGCTCGGGAAGAGGTTCAGGCTGCGCAAGCAACGACCACGGCCAATAGCCGACCGTCAGGTTCTTGTCGGCGCGCTCCCAGGCGTCGGCAATAGGAACGACATCCAGGACGGCAAGCCGCTGCACGCGTTCGCGGTGATCAAGCGCGAGCCGAAAGGCGACACGGCCGCCACGATCATGGCCCGCGACCGAGAAACGGTCGAAGCCGAGTTTCGTCATGACGGACACCATGTCGTTTGCCATTGCTCGTTTTGCATATGGCGCATGGTCCGGACTGGAGGGAGGACAATCGCTCCGGCCATATCCGCGAAGATCGGCGCAGACCACGGTGAAGTTTTGCGCGAGCAACGGCGCAACGTCTCGCCACATCAGATGCGTCTGCGGAAATCCGTGCAACAGGAGAACGGCCGGCCCCGAACCGGCCCGACGGATGAAGATCCGGGCCTCGTCCGCCTGAACATCGGCGGCGTCGAAATCCTCGAACTGCATTGGCCCTCTCCTTCCGAACGACGGCAAGCCAACAAGCGAGCACCGGACGGGCCCGGTGTCCTCGTGTTGACGCCCGGCGCCATCCTGGGTTCCTTCCCGGATGGCATGCTCTGGGCTGATCGCGCTTACGCTTGGCAGCTCCACCGACGGCGACGGGACGCGCTTCGGCATGGTCCGAACGAACCCAAGCTCAGCCAAGCAGGACATGCATGATCGAGGACGCCCCAAAACAAAAAATGGCGCGCGCAAGGCGTGCCATTTCCTTCTGTAAACCAACAAATTCAGCGAAGGCCGCCGGCGACGTGAAGCGTCTCGCCCGTGACGTAGGATGCGTCGTCCGAAGCGAAGAAGGCCACCGCGGCAGCGATCTCCTCGACCTTGCCGACTCGGCCAAGCGGAGTGGTGGATTCGATCCAGTTTCGCATGTCGCCCTCGTGCAGGCCGGCGGACACGACCCCCTCGGTGACGATCATGCCGGGATTGACGGCGTTGACGCGGATCTTGCGCGGCGCCAGTTCCTTGGCCAGCACGGCGGAGATCGCATCCACCGATGCTTTGGTGGCGGAGTAGACGGCGCCGTTCGGCGGCGCGAGAGTCGACGCCGCGGAGCTGATGTTGATGATGCTTCCGCCATTGGCGTTGAAGTGCCGCGCCGCCTCTCCTGAGACCAGGAGGAGGCCCAGCACATTGAGATCGAACTGCTTGTGGAAATGCTCCGGCGTGATGGCCTCGAGCGGCGCGAACTCGTAAACGCCCGCGTTGTTGACGAGGATGTCGATCGCACCGAGCGCCTTCACGGTTTCCGCGACTACACTTTTCACGTCCTTGGCATCGGCCAGATTGCCGTGGACCGCGACGGCTTTGCCACCCTTGGCGACAATGGCGGCGACGACGCGGTCGGCGGCCTGCTTGCTGGAGCTGTAGTTGACGGCGACCGCCGCGCCCTCGGCCGCGAGCCGCGCGGCGATTTCGGCACCGATGCCTTTGGATGCGCCGGTCACGAGCGCAACTTTTCCTTCGAGTCTCTTGGTCATCACATTCTCCATCATCCGGCGCGACGCCGATATTCAATAGTTCAATATTAGTGAACTATTGAATGAGTTCAAGGGAGGTGCTATATTTTGTGCATGGTGCAGTTCGTTCACCCATCGCGGAGCGAGATTTCACTGGCTGGGGTGCTGGGAGCGCTCGCGGACCCTATGCGGCTGCGGATCGTCAAAAGCCTGGCCGCACAGAGTGATTGCATGTCGTGCACCGAGGCGGCGCCCTGCCCTGACATGGCGAAGTCGACTCTGTCGAACCATTTTCGCATCCTGCGCGAGGCCGGCCTGATCCGGACCTCAAAGCAAGGCGTCCAGCACCGCAATGTCCTACGCGAGGAGGACATCAATGCGCGGTTTCCGAAGCTGCTGAAAATGATCCTTAGCTATCCGGAGTGAGCCGTTCCCCACTCTTGCGCAAGGTGCGACCGACGTTTCCACCGGAGCGCGGCCAAAACAAAAATGGCCCGCGTGAAGCGGGCCATTTTCGGATCGGGACCGGTAAGGTCCGAACTTGGTTGCGGGGATAGGATTTGAACCTATGACCTTCAGGTTATGAGTATGAATTTCACAGTTTTCTGGACTTATCCCAAGGCTCCCTGCTTTACCTAAGCCACTCGAAATACTAGTGAACTCTGGTATCGCGATTTCCCGAGATATCCGGCCATTCCCGTTCCGGTGGCGACTCGGTGGCGATTCTGGGGGTCAATGTGCCGGTCTTGAAGCTAACGAAAAGGACGATCGACGCGATCTCGCCGGTCGAGAAACCGACCATCTTTTACGACAGCGACCTGACCGGCTTTTGCCTCAAGGCGCTCCCCTCCGGTATAAAAAGGTGGTGTGTCGAATATCGCAGCGGCGCAGGCGGCCGAAGTGTCGGCAAGACCCGGATGGTCCTCGGATCGACCTCGGCCATGACGCCGGATCAGGCGCGCCTTGCGGCCAAATCGACGCTTGCAGCGGTAGCGCTCGGACAGGACCCCGCTCGCAAGCGCTCGACCGAGCGCGCGATGCCGACATTTGCCGACTTCGGCGAGCGCTATCTTAGCGAGGAGGCCGAGACAAAACTCAAGCCGCGCACGGTCGTGAATTACCGCATCTATCTGCGCAAGCACGCCTGTCCCCTCCTCGGCACCCGGAAGCTCGATGCGCTCGACAGCGCCGACGTTTCCAAGATGCACCGGAAGATTGGCAAGACGACCCCGATGACTGCGAATCGCGTTGTCGAGTTTGTCGGCTCTGTTTTTCGGTACGCCGCCGTCTGCGGCCTCGTCGCCAAGGGACACAACCCCGCGAGTCATGTCCAAGCATTCCGTGAGCAGCGCCGCGAGCGGTTCCTGAGCTCGACGGAACTCAACCGCCTGGGGGACGCCATTCGTGAAGCCGAAACGGTGGGCATCCCCTGGTCTGTGGACAAAGACCAGCCGAACGCGAAGCACATCCCGAAAAATGGCCGTACCAAAATCGGGCCTCATGTCGCCTCCGCCCTGCGCCTATTGATCCTCACCGGCGCCCGGCTTCGGGAAATTCTCGAACTCAAGTGGGAGTATGTCGACTTGCAGCGCGGATTGCTCTTGTTGCCAGATAGCAAGACGGGACAGAAGGCCATCATTCTCAACGCCCCGGCCGTCGCCATTCTTGAAAAGCTTCCGCGGGTTGATGACTACGTCATTGCCAGCGATATCGCCGGCCAGGCACGCCATGACCTCAACAAGCCTTGGAAGCTCGTGAGCACGCGATCGGGCTTGGCGGGGGTGAGAATTCATGACCTAAGGCACACGCACGCCAGCTATGGTGCGGGCGCGGGCTTTGGGCTGCCCATTATCGGCAAGTTGCTTGGACATTCTCAGCCCGCTACTACCGCCCGGTATGCTCATCTGGACAATGATCCATTGCGTCGAGCATCCGACCACATCGCAAAAACACTGGCGGAAGCCATGGGCGATTGATGCCCTATCGGCGTAACCCGAGATAACGAAGCGAGCGAGTTCACTGAGATGGATGAATCCGATTTTCACCTGGTCCAACCCCCCTTCGCCCAATTGGACGAGGCGCTTTGGTGGATTGAATTTAGGCATATGGATGGGTCGAAGAGCGATGGATGGTCATCAACAGTAGAAAGCGCGGATCGGCTTGAAGCAGCTCTGCTCGACGGAACACTTCAGGGATATGGCTCTCTGGATGCGGGGCCTGTGCAGCTCATCGAACGTTGGACGTGGACGGAGTTCGAGTTTCTCCCCGCCGATAGCGAGGGCCGGCGCATCGAGAAAAAGGTGGATTACATTCCCCAGTTCATTGTTTGCTCCTCTAAAGCTTACCGTGCAGAAACACTTAAAAACCTGAGCCAGCGGGCCTCCAGACTCGCGGCCGGCATGAAGGAAAACGAACTTGGGTTCCACAGGGTGATCGACCAAATCGTCTTTCTTGAAAGTGACGTGCGGCGAGCATTCCCGACAGGGGCCGTCCAAACGAAGGCAAGTCCACCGCTGGACAAGAAATACCCCAAGTTCCTGAAAGAAATCGAAGGCGGAAAGTATCTCCACAGCCCCGAGCCGCTCGGGTTCGACCAGGTCCTCGGTCTTCTGATCGATTATTTGAAGAGGACGCGGCAGCTCAACTCTGCGGACAGTTCGATCCGAAAGGGCCTTCAACGCCATTACAAAGAATTCAGCAGGCATGGACAATAGGACAAAGCCAGACATGTCCGCAGTTGTCTGAACAGCTCCCTGCTTTCCCCTTGTAAGACCGCGTTGCCGGCTGAGAGTCGGTACTTAGCAGGGGACAAATATGATCATCGAAAAAGCCAATGGGTCGTCAAAATGGCTGACAAGGAAGGAGGCTGCTTGTTACTTGCGCCTTGGAGAGAGCACGCTTGCGAAGCTGTTTGTTTCTGGTGATGGCCCTCCCGCAATCAAGGTCGGACGGTCTGTCAGGTACGACTCCAAAGATCTTGATGCCTGGATGAGCTCGCGGCGACGACGCTCCACGTCAGACATCGGCTCTGCCGTGGTTTGAGGCGGGTCATGGCCAACGCTAAAAGCGGGCATAAAGCCATTCTCGACATCCTTGATGCTGACGACGCCCCTCCTGAAATTCAGGGGATCAATCGACACCACGCGTTCACGATGTGGGGAAGCAAAGCGGTCGTTGTCTATGAGGACCCGAGCGGTCCGCTTCAGATTCGAACGATTGACGCTTTCAAGGCATGGTTTGCTAATCGTCGTATTCAAACCCCCGATCCCACCGGCACGGTAAGGTCCAGCCCGCTCGGGCAGGCTTGGCTTAGTCATCCGCAGCGAAGACAGTACGAGGGAGTAGAATTTTTTCCGAATCCAGACGGCGCAGAGCCAAAACCAAATCACCTCAATCTGTGGCGCGGATTTTCCGTGGCCCCTTCCTCGGAGGGAAAATGGGGTATCCTGAAGGACCACCTGAGCAATAACGTCTGCAATGGAGACGCGGAACTCTTCGACTATGTTTTCGGGTGGTTTGCTCACATCGTCCAACGGCCGCGAGACAAGTTGGGAACAGCTCTGGTCCTGCGAGGCAAAATGGGAACAGGAAAGAGTAGGCTCGGCGAGGTATTTGGATCGCTGTTTCCTGCCCACTATCTCCAAATCGACAGTGGGCGGTATCTAACCGGTCAATTCAACGGGCACATGACAAACTGCCTTCTGTTGCAAAGTGACGAGGCGGTCTGGGCCGGCGATAAGTCAGCTGAGGGCCGCTTGAAGGGTTTGATCACGTCTGAATATCAGATGATCGAATCCAAGGGCCTCGATCCAATCAAGATGCCGAACTATGTTCGTTGCATCATGACCTCGAATGAAGGATGGGTTGTCCCTGCCGGAAAGGACGAACGTCGCTTTTGCGTTCTGGACGTCCATCCACGGTGCGCGCAGAACCATGACTATTTCGGTGAAATGGAGGTCGAACTCAACAATGGGGGGCGAGAACGTCTGCTTTTCGATCTTCTGCACTTCGACCTTTCCAAGGTAAACTTGCGCAGGATCCCAAGGACAAAGGGATTGCTAGACCAGAAGCTTCGATCGCTCGATTCCGTTGAAACCTATTGGTATGGCCGGCTATCCGACGGAACGACGACAAGTCAGACAACCGACTGGGTCGGAGAAATTTCGACGGATTTGCTGTTCGAGGACTATGTGAGAACTTCCTCGCAAATCGGAGAAAAGCGACGCGTTGCAAAGCCTCAGTTCGGCGAGGCGATCCAAAAGTTCGGCGTCATCAAGCGGCGACCAACCATAAGGGACGAGCACGGAAACCTGTCGCGCGTTTATCGGTACGCATTTCCACATTTAAGGGAGGCCAGGGCCAAATTCGAGGAAATTCTCGGACAGCAAATCGATTGGCGAGCCCCCACTGACGAGACCGAGGACACTATCTCGAATGATAGGGAACATGAATAACGGCTAAGAACGTCCAGGCGGTCCAACCAGTCCGGCCCTACGGAGATCATAGGTACGTGAGCCCTAGTGCTTTGCGGGGCGACTATCTTATTCCTTCTACTCTCTAGGACTGGTTGGACCGACAGCTATTTGTTTGGCTCGATACGTAGCCAGCTGCCGAGGTTAGGGGCGGGTATGTTGGACGACCGATGTGATGGGTCCTTCCCTGCCCCCCTCCCCCTACGGCACAAGCGCGCCCCAGAAAATCACCAGCCGCAAATTGCGAAAACTGGGTTGACACGGTTGACACGTTGACACGTCAGCTTCGGCTCGGGCGCGTTGATCACTCTCTAGAGAGGGTCCTTCCGCAAGTCCAGGGTTCGCGGTATATGCGGACCCCGGACCACATCTATTGCCAGAGCGCCGATGACGATCGAGACGTAGCGGCTATGAGGCATGAAACGGACGAGGCGTCCCTGAGCTGGCGCGCCTTTTCATCGCGGTATCCGGCTGAATCTGACGAGAACACGCCTTAGCACTGACTGGCATCTCGCGCTGGTAGATTGGCTTGGCCAAATGGGGCTTCCGCTTAAACAGTAGCACCAGGCTGCCGCGCCCGACTGAACAGATCGATCATTGCGCGGTTGAAAGCCGGGATGTCGTCAGGCTTTCGGCTGGTCACCAGACCTTGATCGGTTACCGCTTCCTCATCCACCCACTGCGCTCCGGCGTTTCGAAGGTCGATCTCGAGCGACGGCCAGGATGTCATGCGCCGGCCGCGCGCTGCATCGGCGTTGATGATGGTCCATGGACCGTGACAGATCGCCGCCACAGGTTTGCCGGCATCGAAGAAGCTTCTCACAAACGCGACCGCCTTGGGCTGCATCCGCAAGGAATCAGGATTGATGACACCGCCGGGCAGTAGCAATGCATCGAAGTCCGCCGAACTTGCATGGGCAAGGTGCACGTCGACCGACAGTTCATCGCCCCAATCGGTGAAGTTCCAGCCGCGAACGGGACCCGCCTTCGGCGAAACGACGCTGGTCTGGGCGCCAGCGTCGTCGAGCGCCTTCCGCGGCTTGACCAGTTCGACGTACTCAAAGCCGTCGGTGGCGAGAATAGCGATCTTATAGTCTCGAAGTGATCCGGCCATGGTCCGTCTCCCTTGTTTAAGCGCAAGTCAAGCGGAAGCTCGCGCATGTCCGCGTTCGCCGGTCCCGCTCGACGACGCGAGCTTGGTGGTGTTGTGCGGATCGATCACGTATTTCTTGGCCGATCCGTCATGAAAGCTCTGATAGGCTTCTACCGCTCTTTCGAGCGGTATGACTTCGGTGTTCAGAAGTCCCGTGAGATAGGGAATCCGGTCCCAAAGAATGGCCATCATCAACTCGCGATTGTAATGCATGACCGGGCACTGACCGGCGGTGAAGGATGGCGATTTGACCCAAGCCGCGGGAAAACCCAAGGCCATGAAGCCCTTCTTGTTGAGTTCATTCGGTGCACCTGGATCGAGATTGGTATAGACGCCAGGAATGCCCATGGCGCCCGCGGGCTTGATCACCTCCATCAAGGTGTTAAGGACAGCCTCCTCCTCGTTCTTTCCGCTGCCGTCCGGCCCATAACCGTGGCATTCCAGTCCGACACAATCTACGGCGGCGTCCACCCAGCGCGAGCCGTTGCCGAGGATCTTCTCGATCTGATCCGGAATGGGCGTGGCGATCGAGGGATCAACGACCTCGTAAGCGGCGTTCTTGATGAGATCGCGCCGCGCCTTGTTGTGGTCGCCTACGATGATACAGGAGGCTCCGAGCAAGTGTGCGCTGGCCGCTGCGCAACGTCCGACGGGCCGGCGCCGGCAATGTAGACCGTTGAACCGGTGCCGACGCGTGCCTCGACACAACCGTGGTAACCGGTCGGCAGAATGTCCGATAGCAGAGTGAGGTCCCTGATTTTCTCAATCGCCTGCTCCTTGTCCGGAAATTTCAAGAGCTGGAAGTCTGCCCAGGGAATCATCATGTATTCGGCTTGGCCGCCCTGCCATCCGCCCAGATTGAAGCCGTACGCTCCGCAATATCCGAGCTCCTCATTCGCGTTGAGACAAACGTCGGTATGCCGTTCCTTGCAGTTCCGGCATGTGCCACAGGCTACGTTGAAAGGCACAGAGACGATGTCACCAACCTTGATGCGCTCCACATGCGAGCCTACCTCGACCACTTCACCTGTGTTCTCATGACCCAATTGCATTCCCGAGGGTGCAGCGAAACGGCCATGATAGATGTGCAAGTCGCTGCCGCAGATATTGGTTGTGATCAGCTTTAAAATAACAGCGTGTTCAATCTTCTTCCCTTTGGGATCCGCAAGCTTCGGATATCCTCTGTCCTGGACCTCAAGCTTGTAAGGCTCCAGAAAAGTGACTGCACGGTTGGTCGCGGCCATAGCTTGCTCCTCAGATGATCGCTGAAAACAGTGACGCTGCTCTTTCGTTCATGAGCATGGGCGACCCAGAAGAACCGCGCCTTGGCAAACGTCAATCTTGCGGGTTGTTCGTTTAACTTCCGATATCCATGAGCGACTGGGCCGCGGGCTCATGGACGAAAGTCCGGCCGCTGCGCCGACACGGCAATTGTCTCTGGGCCGTTTCTTTCGTCGGCGATCGCTGTCCCGTTCGCGCCAATACGCCACACGCAGCGCGAGGATAACGGTCGCAAATGTCAGCATTTGCAGGCATCTTTCCGTTCCAGCTCTCTCATGAGAACCTTCCGGCAAATTTTCAGCAGCGCGATCACGATCTGGACCGCTGCCTCTCGACGACTACTGCCACCCGACATGCGGCGCTCATGGCGCCACACTCATTTATTTTTCTCGCGATCCAATTGAGGATCATCAATGCACGCGGCCCTCGGCTCGCGCGATAAACAAAACGCGATGTGTCCCACCATCGCTGCCCTTCCCGGGCGTCCTCCCTTGACTTGGACCGCCAGCACACAGCTGTGCGGTCCTTTCTTTTTCTACGTGAATGTGAGATCAGGTATCGCCGGCGCGGATGCGCGAACTCCTATGGTCAACAGAGCAGCATGATCGCCGCTGACGGACAAGACGAGCAGCGAGAACTCGCCCTTCAAGAAGGGTGCCCTGGGTTCAAGTGGTAGAGTGGCGTCTTCTTGGCGCGCTGTGGCGTCATCTTGGCGGGATCCGGCGCTCCGGGAACGCCGCGCGGCCCCAACAGCTCGCGTTGAATGTCATCTTCTGACTTCTCGGGTTCAACCCCGTTCATGGGAAGGTCTTTCGGCATGCTCTTCTCCTTGCCTCGACACAGAGTACTCAGCGCCCCAGCTCGTCATACTGCTCGCGAAGCGCCGGTTCTGCCATTTAGGAGGACTACGTAAGGCCCTCCGCCGTTCGAACTGTCTTGCAGCGATCAAAGCTTGATAGCTGTCAAGGCACGTCGTGGCGACAGGGCGCTACTCTACGGCCGGACCTGGAACGACGGCTATTCTTGGAGCTACACATGACCAGCACGACTTTCAACAGCAATGCTGACTTTAATATCGGCTCAGCCTCCGCGATGCTCGCCAACAATTGGTGGCTGTTCCTACTGCGGGGCATCTTCGGAATTATCTTCGGCTTGCTCGCTTTTCTCTTCCCGGGTCCCACCATGCTTTCGCTGGTGCTGTTTTTCTCGGCCTACATGTTGGTCGATGGCATAGCAGGAATCGTTTCCGCCGTTCGCGCGATGCGACGGAAGGATGAATGGGGACTGCTGATCTTTGAAGGCCTTCTTAATATCGCCGTCGGCGTTGCTGCCTTTATCTGGCCTGGCCTGACGGTGCTTGCCTTTGTATTTATGGTCGCCGCCTGGGCGATCATCTCAGGCGCGCTGATGTTGACTGCTGGCTTTCGCCTCAAGCTCGATCATGGCCGCTGGTGGATGGTTCTGGGCGGGCTGTTGTCGCTCGTGTATGGTGCGCTGCTGGTCGCTATGCCGTTGATCGGGGCGGTGGTGCTTACGTGGTGGATGGGAGCTTACGCGATGGCCTTTGGTATCGCGCTGGTTGTGCTGTCCTTCAAGTTGCGCGCTCGTCAGAACGAGCAGACGGGCACCTCCTCTGTGGCGGCGTGAGCGACGAGCGGACCTCGGTCAGACCCTGGCGCATATCTTCGCAGATAGGGCCAATAGCCGACGTAACCAGGCATCGCGCACCACCGCTCGTGGCAAGTGATCTCGCTAGGCCGGATCCGGAGCGTCGGAAACGAATAAAAGATTGCGGGGGCCATGCTCGGCAATCGGAAGTGATCCGATGCCTTTGGTCCGACATGAGCACGGCAGGCGGACGATGTCCGCCGGAACCTTTCTGATCGCCGTGCTGGTCATTTGCGCGGCTGTGCTCGTGACCCGCCGCGAGACTTGACGTGGGGGGCTGGCTCGCCTCTGAGAGCGTCTCGTCATGATCGCGCGAACGATCGAGATTGTCGTGGGTGTCGTTCTGGTCGTTCTTACTCTGCGCGACGTGTTTGACACGGTGGTGGTCCCCGGCGAGAGCAGAGGCGCGTTGCGCGTTGCGCGTCGGCTTCTCGTGGTGGCGGTCCCGATCTGGAAGTGGGCACGTCGCAGCAAAAGAGCGGTTTCGACCAGTTTCGCACCCGCCATCCTGATGGGATCCTTTCTCATTTGGATGGGCCTGCTCCTGCTGGGTTTCGGACTGGCTGCCTATGCTTTGAGCGACTGGTTCTCTCCGTCTCCCGATTTCCAGCAGGCGCTGTTCATCGCCGGAAGTGCCCTCTGTACCGTCGGCCTGAGCGGCATCGAGGCGCACGGGCCCGCGCGCTGGGTCCTGGTTTTTGGCGGCTTCTCGGGCCTGTCGGTCCTCACGATGGCCGTGACTTACTTGCTCGAGGTGCAGGAGGGCATATCTCGCCGCGACTCCGGGATTTTGAAGCTCACCACGGCCGCAGGCGAGCCGCCGTCTGCGCTAGGACTGCTGGAACGTTACGCGGACCTCGACTCGCCCGAGGAAATCAGGCGCGTTCTCTATGGCGGGCGCGACTGGTGCGCATCGGTGCTCCAAAGCCATGCTTCGCACCCTACCCTGATCTACTTCAGGTCGGCGTCGGTTGGCGCCGGATGGCCGGCGACCCTTGGGGCAATGATGGACCTCGCGCTCATCATCGAACTGCTGATTGATGATCCGGGTAGCCGAGCTCCCGCGGTCCTCCTTCGCAGCGAAGGATTGCGGCTCATTGACGAATTGAACCGCGTGATCGGCCTTGATCCGCTAGCTGACGATACGACAGGAGCGTCCGTGCCTCAGCTCTGCGCCCGGCTGGCTGCCGCAGGCTACAAGCTCCGACCGTCGATCGATGCGCTGGCGTTTGCGGATCGGCGCCGCAGGCATGGAGCGTGCGTGAGGGCCGCTGCGGCGCATCTTGGTACGACGGCCGCGCCGTTGCTGCCCTGATCGCCTCGCCGCTGCCAAAGCGGTCCTTAGAAGATAGCCGACGCGAGAACCAAGAAAGGAACGTCTCCCGCTGTATACGATTGGACGTTCGGAGAGCGTCATGCCGAATGTTGACACGATTCCGGGCCGGCAATTAGGCCCAAGCCAGAACCAGATTCCCAACTCAAGAAAGCCTCACGGGGCGCCTCAGAGAGCCGACGGGGACGTCGAATCAGGAGAAGATCGCGGCCGGCAGGCGACTTCGCCATCGGAAATCCCCGCGAAGGGATGGAAGGATATCCTGCTCCGTGTCTTTTCCAACATCTCTAAACACCGTGTCCTCACCCTCGCAGCAGGTATGACCTACTACAGCATACTTGCCATTTTTCCGGCGATGGCCGCGCTGGTTGCGATCTACGGACTGTTTTCCGATCCCATGACCATCGGCAAACACCTCGATCAGTTGGGCGGCTTCCTACCAGGCGGGGCACTGGATATCGCCAGAGAGCAACTGACCAGGGTGGCATCGAAGGGCTCCAAGACGCTTGGCACCACCTTCCTGGTCGGGCTCGCAACATCTCTTTGGAGCGCCAATGCCGCCATGAAGGCGCTGTTCGACACGTTGAACATCGTTTACGGCGAAGACGAGAAGCGCGGGTTCTTCAAGCTGAATGCCGTTTCCCTGGGTTTTACGGTTAGCGGGATCGTGTTTATGATGGCGGCCTTGGGCTCCATCGTCGCTGTTCCGGTGATCCTCAATTATGTAGGTTTGTCCAACACTGCCAGCCTTCTGCTCCGCATCGGGAGATGGCCGGCGATGTTCCTGGTACTCACGCTGGTCCTGGCCTTGATCTACCGCTGTGGCCCCAGCCGAGAGGCGGGCCAATGGCGCTGGGTCACGTGGGGCAGTGCGATAGCGGCACTGCTTTGGCTGGCAGCATCCGGCTTGTTCTCCTGGTATGTGGCGAGCTTCGGTAAGTTCAACGAGACGTACGGCTCGCTTGGGGCTGTCATCGGCTTTATGACCTGGCTGTGGATCTCGGCCATCATCATCCTTTTTGGCGCCGAGATCGATGCCGAGATGGAGCATCAGATGGCCCGCGATACAACCACGGGCCCACCAATCAAGTTCGGCGCGCGGGGGGCCCGGGTCGCCGACACCGTTGGCGCGGCACGAGATCATTGAAGGGTGGTGTTGCTCATTGAGCCGCCGTCCGGTTACGGCCACGCCGAAAGATGCCTGCACGAGGATGATGTCGCACCAGGCCCGACAATGGGTTCATGAAGTGCCACGTTGGATTGTGTCGAACCCTACATCCGTCAGTTCGACTGTACTGTCCCCGAGTCGGGAACGCCGACGTATCCAAGCTGCTTCAACTCGGAAACGGCGACCGCAACGCTGGGATCGGTCCCGAAGTGTGCATCAAGAGTAGCGATAGTCATGCGGGCACCGGGTTTTCGGTGTGTTTCACGAAAAAATGCGAGGATCTCGCAGGCGGTTTTGCTGAGCTGCATTCTTGCCTCCATCTGATCCACTTTCTTCGGCTGATCGGGCATGTCTAAGCACGGTCAGGACCATCCGCACAAAGCCGTTGACCCAAAAGCGATACATGGGACGTCCGGCTTTACCGGGCTGCGAGGGCGCGATAGTGGCGCAAGTAATCCCGTGCCATCCGCTCTGATGTGAAACGATCCTCGAAGCGCGCGCGGACGCGCCCGCGATCGATTTGGCCAAGCCGCGTCACAGCCTCAATTGCTTCGTCCTGGTTTTGGACGATGAAGCCTGTCACGCCTTCCTCGATAATTTCGGGCACCGAACCAGACCGGTAGGCGATGACTGGCGTTCCGCAGGCCATGGCCTCAATCATCACCAACCCAAACGGCTCGGGCCACTTGATCGGGAAGAGCAAAGCAGCCGCTCCTGCAAGGAAGGGCTGTTTCGAGTTGTCATCGACCTCGCCGACGAGCTGGATTTGTTTGCCGTCAATCTGAGGCTCTATCTTCTCTCTGAAGTACCCAGCTTCAGCGCGAGGGACCTTGGCAGCGATCCGAAGCGGCATTCCTGCGGCGAGAGCGATGCGGATGGCATCTTCGGGGCCTTTTTCGGCGGTCAACCGCCCCAGAAACGCCAGGTATGATCCGGCAGCAAATGAGGCACGGAACTGGTCGACAGGCAGACCGTGATACACTGTTCCACACCAGTTTGCGCTTGCAAGCGGAATACGCTGATTATCTGAGATGGATACAAAGCAAGCTTCTGGAAACTTGCTGGTCACGGCCGGCAATCCAGGCAGGTCCAACCGGCCGTGCATCGTCGTGACAAATGGGACTCCTGCGCGATTGAGAATGGGGAGATGTAGCCAGTCGATGTGAGCGTGAATGACGTCGAACTGGTTTGCGCAAGCGTAAACTGCTTCCAATTGGGCAGCCAAAGCCGCATTCGGATCTGAGCGCGGTCGACCAAGGCGAAGTGCTTTTGGCCAAACCGGAGAAAGCGTCGCTCGGGTCCTGGAATCTCCGCTTGCGAAAAGGGTGACGTCCTGCCCGAGCTCGACGAGGGCATCGACGAGCCAGGCGACCACTCTTTCTGTTCCACCATAGAGCTTCGGTGGGACGCTTTCGGCCAGCGGAGCAATCTGAGCTATCTTCATCAATCACTCCCAAATGGCGCTTGTGTTCCGGCGGTCAGCATTCAGGCCGGCGAGCTTCAGTGAAGACCCCTGCAAAGGACGCTTCTATCAGTTGAGGTGCGTTCATTGGTCGACCCGAAACCAACGATATCCGTAGCCGTCGAGTTCGATTGCCGAGTCCTCGCAGGACTTCGACGAGTAAACGCGATTGCCGAATAGATCAGTTAACTTGTCGGCCGCCGGGAAGCCCTCGACTTGCGCTCGGCACCCGGCTTGCGACAGGTTGTGCAATATCAGCACCGATCGGCCTTCCCACTCGAATGTCTGGACCAGAATGGATAGAGAATTTGCTTTCGGCAAACTCAGGTCGCCCCATCCGATTTCCGGGCAACCCTTCCGTAGTTCGACCAGGCGCCGCAACCAGTTGAAAAGAGAATCCGGATCTCGTTGCTGGGCGGCGGCGTTGACTTTGGACGGCGCGTACTCGGCGTCTTGGATCATGTCGTACCGCAATCCGGCCGCGGGTCGGGCAGAGAAACCACCGGTTTCATCATCGGTCCATTGCATGCAAGTTCGCACCGGCCATCGCTCCGGAAGCGCGAGATAGTCGCCCATTCCGAGCTCATCTCCGTAATAGATGACCGGTGTGCCTGGGAGACTGAAGAGCAGGCTGTATGCGAGTTCGATCTGCCGGCGGTCATTGCCAAGGATGCAGGCCAGACGACGACGGATTCCGCGTCCGTAAAGCTGCATTTTTCGGGATGGAGCAAAGGCAGCATAGACTTCCTCGCGCTCTTCAGGTTTCAAGCGCCCGAGGTCAAGCTCGTCGTGATTGCGCAAAAACTGGGCCCACTGAGCAAACGGTGGCAACCGAGGTAGTGCGGCCAGACACCCCTGGAGTGGTTCGGCACTTTCGCGCGCAAGCGCAAGAAAGAGGTGCTGATTCAAAAGAAATGCGAAAAGAAGTTGTATGCGCGATCCACTGCCGAAGTAATGATCAAATTCGGAAGGTGCAACATTCGCTTCCGCCAGCAACACAGCGTCACCTTTGCGCCATGACAAGAAGTCACGAAGCTCTCCAAAGAACTCGTATCGGCGCGTTGGCGGACGGTCCGGGCGTATCTCCTCCACAACGAAGGGGGCGGCGTCGATTCGAAATCCCGACACGCCAAGCTCCAGCCAAAAGCCGACGATTTTGAAGATTTCTTCGCGAACGGCGGACGATGCAATGTTCAGATCGGGCTGGTGCTGGTAGAAGCGGTGATAATACCAAGCTCGGGCGCAAAGATCGTAAGTCCATACACTCAGTTGCACGCCCGGAAAAACGACGCCCTCCGTGCTGTCTTCCGGTTCCGTGTCTGACCAGACATAGTATTCGCGAAATGTCGACTCAGGATCAGCGCGCGCCTGCTGGAACCAGGGATGCTGCTCGGAAGTATGGTTGATGGGGAGATCGATGATCAACCTCATGCCGCGCAGGCGCGCTTGATGGCTGAATTCGACGAAGTCGCCAAGCGTTCCGAGGGCGGGCGCTACATTGTAGTAGTCCGTCACATCGTAACCATGATCGAGCCCTGGACTTGGGTAGAATGGCAGCAGCCACAGGCAGTTCACTCCCAGCTGGGCTATATGATCGAGCTGGGCCACCAACCCCTTGAAATCGCCGACACCGTCTCCGTCGCCATCCTTGTACGTCGCCACGTTCAGGCTGTAGATCGCGGCGTTCTTGTACCAGAGGTCAAGCATCGACAGCCCTGCCTTGTCTACAGAGACCTTCTCAGGCGACTACAGACGCAGCCGGAGTTATGCTTCGCCCGGCTGCTGCCTGACCGTTACAGCGCATTATGCAGCGATCGTATTCGGATACTTTCTACCGAGTTGGCGCTCCAGTGCATCGCGGTCCACAATTCGGACGGTTCGAATCCCGATCAGAGAAATGATGCGGCGCTGCTGCAGATCTGAAAATGCACGACACACAGTCTCCACGGACACCGCGAGGTACTCGGCGAGATCATAACGCGTAAGCGGAAGCCGTATGTCTCCCCGCTGGTCTCCATAGCGCTTCTCAAGCAGAAGCAGGAACGCACTCACCTTGTCCGCCGTCGTGACCCCCCCGAGCACAACGAGCTGCTGTCGGGTACGTTCTATCGATTGAAAGGTGATCTCTCTCAATTCTCTAGCGAGCTGGCGATCGCGCTCGCCGAGATTCTCAAGCCGCGCTCCGGAATAGCCAGCAAGCGCGGTCTCTTCCGAAATGGCCTCGATTGCCTCTTCTCTCTGGCTGCTCCCGACGAAGAAAAAGTCTCCCACCAGCATCAGGTCCAGGATCTGCCGTCGTCCATCGGTGCGGACCGTCGACCATCGCACGGAACCGGCAATCACGTAGTACCAATGTCCCGCGGTGCCGTCGTCTTCCGGAACCTGCTGGTCGCGGTTCAATTTGACGATTGCCGCCGAGCCGTCCAGCCGCTTCAGCGCGTGCGGCTGTGCGGCGAGCATCCTTCGATAATAGTCCGCTGGGTGGATTACCGGCTTCATTTCTCTGTCCTTTTTCTTCAGCGCACTCTGCGCGGGAGGAACGATCCGCTCGTAGGCAGTCAACTCTCAGCAACACAACCGCGTAAACGTGGGAAATCTTCGTACGTAAAAACACGTAACGGTGCTTATGCCCCGCGGCACGGAGAATTGAGGCGCAGTCCATGACGAGACTGCTTGCACCGTTACCAACGGCGTTCATCGCTCGTGCAAGATGCAGACATCATGCCTCCGCAATACGAACTGTCTTCGGCAAATGGGGACATGTCGATTGGGCAACGAACGCATCGAGCCCGGCGCCGATTAGGCGATCTGCGAATTGACAATGGTCAGCGCGCTCCTAGTTCAAAGGGAGTACTCGCTAAGCCACTAACAGTCAGAGGAGCGAGACATGGAAGCAACTATCCCCCGTCCCCTTTCGAAACTCATCATCACCGCCGCTACGCCGTGCCGGCAGAACGCGGCGAAGTGGAGGAGATATAGCGGCCTGGCGGCACTTGCCGGAATAATAGCTGTCCTCAGCATCGATCCCGCCCTGCCTCAGGCTGGCGTCGCTCTCGTCAAGGTTGACGTAAGCGTCGTCGCCCAAGGCTATCGCATGAGTAAGGTGATCGGCAGCACGGTCATGAACGACAAGAATGAGAAGATCGGAAGCCTGGACGACGTGATTGCCGGCAAAGACAAGAAACAACTCGACTTCGCGATTCTGCAGGTCGGCGGCTTTCTCGGCGTAGGCGGCCATCTGGTCGCGATCCCGTTTGAAAGCCTCGTCATCGATGACACCGGCAGCAAGGTCACTCTTCCTGGCGCATCCAAGGAAGAGCTTAAGAAGCTATCGGAATTCCACTACCGATCTTCTTGACGGTAGCGTCCCATGTCGATGGCAAGATCAACCGACACGATCTTGGACCGTAGCCGTATCCGCGAAGTGACCGGTGTCTTTCACTCGCGACGTGCGCTCGATGACGCGGCCCAGGATCTTCTTCTATCGGGATTTGATCGCTCCGACATCGACATCAGCGCATCTCCCGACGAGGTGCAGCGACGGATGAATTACGCTGTGATCCCTCCGGCCGGTCTTGCCGACCTGCCGGCGACGCCGAGACAGCCCTTCTTTGGCGGCGACGATTTGCTCAGCGCTGAAGCCGTCGCCAGCGGCGTTCTCGGCTGCATCGCAGCGGTTGGCTCCGCGCTTTTTCTGATGCTTGGAGGCTACGACGCCATGGCGATCGCGATGTGGTCAATTCTCATCGGGATCGTCACGGGTGCCGTCATCATCGTGCCCCTATACCGGCTCCTGCGCCGTGAACACGTCAGAGGCTTGGAGCCGGTTGCAGAATGGGATGGCCTCTTGATCTGGGTTCGGGTTCGCGCACCTGAGAAGGAAGCTCAAGCGCAGGATATTCTGGTGCGGCATGGTGGGCAGGCCGTGCACGTTCATGAAATCGACCTGGAAAAGCGCCCGGAAGATCTGCCGCTGCACTCACTTCGTCCGGATCCTTGGCTGGGCGACGAACGCCTCGGGCGACCGTAACGAGGCGCGACACATGCTGCGCCCGCGTCATTTCTCCCAGCTGCTCTCACTCCGCGCACAGAGATCATCTTTGGCGACCTTCATCCAGTTCGGCTTCACAAGCTCAAGCGAGAAAGTCGACAAGGAAGTTGACGGTCGTCATGGCTCGCTTGCTCGTCACGCGTAAATTGCCCACCGGCGATGACGGAGCTACGCCGAGAATGCACTCGCAATGCCAGGAGCCAATCATGAAGTCAGACAGTGAGATCGAACGTGATGTCCGTGACGAAATGAAATGGAATCCCGACCTCGATGCCAGTGACATTGCCGTTTCGGTTAAGGACGGCGTTGTCATGCTTGCAGGTTTCACGCACAGCTACGCCGATCGGCTTGAGGCCGAGTCCGCGGCGAAGCGCGTAGCGGGCGTTCGCGCCATAGCCAATGACGTCGAGGTTCGGCTGCCATCGATCGATCAGCGCCCGGATCCCGATATCGCACGCGACGCGGTCACTGCACTTAAGTCGGAGCTTCCGATCTCTCACGACAAGATCAAGGCGACCGTCAGGGACGGCTGGATCACGCTCGAAGGTTCCGCCGAATGGCAATATCAAAACACCGCAGCTGAAAACGCGGTCCGCAAGGTCAAGGGCGTCAAGGGCGTCACCAACGTGATCATGGTCAAGCCGAAAGTCCAGCCCTCCGAGCTCAAGCAGAAGATTCAGGACGCGTTCAAGCGAAACGCGGAAGTCGACGCCAACCGGATCCAGGTCGAAGCTAACGGCAGCGAAGTGGTCCTGAAAGGAACGGTACGCTCCTGGATCGAACGCGAGGAGGCCGAGCGCGTCGCCTGGTCCGCGCCCGGCGTGAGCAAGGTCGACGATCGCATCGTCGTTAGCCCCTAGAACCGAAAGTTGCATCGCAAGCTGAAAAAGGAGAACCCAATGAGGTTACGATCACTCGTCCCGTCTCGTGATGCAGGAATGCTGATGAGGCCCGATTTCGGCCTGTTCGGCCTGCACCGGGAAATCGACCGCTTGTTCAGCGAGTTTTCGCAGGGCTTGGGCCCCAACGGACAGCAGCTCGTGCCGAACATCGAAATCGCGGAAACAGACAAAGCGATCGAAGTCAGCGCCGAAATGCCGGGGCTCGAGCGCAAGGACGTCGACATTTCCCTCGAGGATGACACGCTTACTATTCGCGGCGAGAAGAAGGTGGAGCAGGGCACGGACGGCGCTAAGAACGACAAGAATGTCCAGCACAGCGAACGCAGCTATGGCGTGTTCCTTCGCGTGCTGCAGCTGCCGCCTGGCATCGATCCCTCCTCCGTTCAGGCGACGATGAGCAACGGCGTCCTGAAGATCACGATTCCCAAGCCCGCAAAGCCGGAATCGAAGAAGATCGAAGTCAAGGAAGCTGCTTGACCGTCGGCGGGGCGAGACGCCCGAGCCATTTCTCTCCTCACAGCCCCAGCTCGGCGCGTCTCGCCTCTCTCGCGAATAGGGCGAGACACCCACAGACTTAAAGGACGGCCGCAGCTGTCCCAGGATTCAAACCCGAAGGAACCTGATCATGGCAAAAGCAATCGGCATCGATCTCGGAACCACCAACTCTTGCGTGGCTGTCATGGAAGGCAGCAAAGCCAGGGTCATTGAGAATGCCGAAGGCGGGCGCACCACGCCGTCCATGGTCGCCTTCACGGACGATGGCGAAGTCCTGGTCGGGCAGCCGGCCAAGCGGCAAAGCATCACCAACCCCGAGAATACGATCTACGCCATCAAGCGACTGATCGGCCGGCGTTACGACGACCCGATCACGGCGAAAGACAAGACCATGGTGCCGTATCACATCGTACCGGGTGACAATGGCGATGCCTGGGTCGACGTACGGGGCAAGAAGTACAGTCCGAGCCAGATCAGCGCGTTTATCCTGACCAAGATGAAAGAAACCGCGGAAGCCACGCTTGGTGGCGCCGTCACGCAGGCCGTCATCACCGTGCCGGCCTATTTCAACGACGCGCAGCGCCAGGCAACCAAGGACGCCGGCCGGATCGCCGGACTGGAAGTCCTGCGCATCATCAATGAGCCGACTGCGGCCGCCCTAGCCTACGGCCTCGACAAGAAAGGCAGCGGCAAGATCGTGGTCTATGACCTCGGTGGCGGCACGTTCGATGTCTCGATCCTGGAGGTTGGCGATGGCGTGTTCGAGGTGAAATCAACCAACGGCGACACTTTTCTCGGAGGAGAGGATTTCGACAAGCGGATCATCGACTATCTGGCGGACGAGTTTCGCAAGGAAAACGGAATCGACCTCCGCAAGGATCGCCTCGCCCTGCAACGGCTCAAGGATGCCGCCGAGAAGGCCAAGATCGAACTCTCCAGCGCCACCCAGACCGACGTCAATCTGCCGTTCATCACGGCAGATCAGGCCGGTCCGAAACATCTCAATATCAAGCTGTCGCGCGCCAAGCTCGAAGCGCTCGTCGACGATCTGATCCAGCGCAGCATCGATCCCTGCCAAGCAGCGTTGAAGGACGCGGGCCTGCAGCCATCGGACATCAACGAGGTCGTGCTGGTCGGCGGCCAGACCCGCATGCCGAAGGTTCAGGAGACCGTGCAGAAGCTGTTCGGACGCGAACCTCACAAGGGCGTCAATCCTGATGAAGTGGTCGCGGTCGGTGCCGCGATCCAGGCCGGCGTTCTCCAAGGTGACGTCAAGGACGTCCTGCTGCTCGACGTGACACCCTTGTCATTGGGCATCGAAACCCTTGGCGGCGTCATGACGAAGCTGATCGAGCGCAATACCACGATTCCGACCAAGAAGAGCCAGGTGTTCTCGACAGCGGAGGACAATCAAACCGCGGTCACGATCCGGGTCTTCCAGGGTGAGCGCGAGATGGCAGCGGACAACAAGCTGCTTGGACAGTTCGATCTGGTCGGGATCCCGCCGGCACCGCGGGGCGTGCCGCAGATCGAGGTGACCTTCGATATTGATGCCAATGGCATCGTCAACGTATCGGCCAAAGACAAGGCGAGTGGCAAGGAACAGAGTATCCGGATCCAGGCCTCCGGCGGTCTGACCGAAGCGGACATCCAGAGGATGGTCAGGGAGGCCGAAGCCCATGCCGACGAAGACAAGCGGCGCAAGGAGCTCATCGAAGCCCGCAACCAGGCCGACGCGGTGGTCTACAGCACCGAGAGGGCCCTGAAGGACTCCGAAGGAAAGATCCCTGCCGACGTCAAGAGGGAGGTTGAGCAGGCGATCGCCGAGGCCAGGCAACGGATCGGCGCAGAGGACGTGGCAGCGATCCAGCAGGCAACCCAGCGCTTGCAGCAATCGGCATCCAAGATCGGCGAAGCCTTGAACCGCGCGGCGTCCCAAGGCAGCGCTCCCGGCAGCGGACAGGCGGGATCGTCTGGCAGCGGCGAGGACGTCGTCGACGCCGAATTCGAAGAAGTCGACCCCGGCGATCGAAAGGCTTCTTGAAGCCTTCCAATTGGCCCGAACGCGACAGATGGAGCACGACATGGCTACCAAGACCATGGATGATGGGCTCGGCGAGCTTCCCGCGGGTGAGCGCAAGGAAAGCGACCAGCCGCAGGAGACCACCGCCGATCGCGACCGCCTCATGCGTGCACTTGCGGACGCCGAGAACACGAGGCGCATCGCCGAGCGTCGCGTCCAAGACGCCAGGCAATATGCGATCGCCGACTTTGCCCGCGAACTGCTACAGGTGGCGGATAATCTGCGGCGGGCCATCGACACCGGCTCGCCGGACCAGGGAGCCAAAGACGACGACGGCCTGCTGGCCGGAGTCGTCGCCACCAATCGTATCCTGTCACAGATCCTGAAACGCTTCGGTGTGGAGGAAATTGAGGCTCTAAATCGGCCATTCGACCCGATGAAGCACGAAGCAGTGATGGAAACTGATCGGTCCGATCAGTCACCTGGGAACGTCGCGGACGTCTTGGAAAATGGCTACATGCTTCACGACCGTCTCTTGCGGCCGGCCCGCGTCGTGGTAGCCAAGCCGCCTAAACCACAGTCGCCGTCATCCCCGCAACAATGAACCGCGGTCTGCTCGGCGGGCCGACGCATAACAGGAGCTGGTGTTGGCTGCAGACCCCTATGCAACGCTGGGCGTCAAGAGAGACGCGACACAGGCCGACATTCAGAAGGCCTACCGTCGGCTCGCCAAGAAGCTGCATCCCGATCTTAATCCCGGCAACAAGGGGGCAGAGGACAAATTCAAGGAACTTTCTGCCGCCTACAATCTGCTGAGCGATCCGGACAAGCGCGCACGCTTCGACCGCGGCGAGATCGATGCGTCAGGTACTGAGCAGCAGCCCCGGCAATACTACCGTGATTTCGCCGATCGTGAAGGCGCATCGGGCTACAGCAGTGGGGCGGGCTTTGCCGATTTCAGTGACTTCGCCGGTAGCGATGATATCCTCTCCGAGATCTTTGGACGTGCCGGCCGCACCACCCGGCGCGGACGCGGGGCTGACGTCCGATATCATCTTGAGCTCAACTTTCTCGATGCCGTGAATGGCGGCAAGCAATCCATCGTCCTGCCCCACGGGACGACGCTCGAGGTCAACATTCCTCCCGGTACCAGCGACGGCCAGATTCTGCGCTTGAAGGGGAAGGGTCGTCGGGGAACCGGGGACAGTCCGCCAGGCGACGCCTTGATCGAGATCAGTGTCCTGCCGCACTCCTACTTCGTCCGCAAAGGCGACGACATCCACCTGGACCTGCCGATCTCACTGAAAGAAGGCGTGTTGGGCGCAAAACTCAAGGTACCCACCGTGAGCGGCGCTGTCGCGGTCTCTGTGCCGAAATGGTCGAGCTCCGGCCGGGTTCTTCGAATCAAGGGACGCGGCGTTCCGCGGGCCGATGGTAGCAGGGGGGACCAGTACGTCACGCTGAAATTGGTTTTGCCGAAAAAGCCAGATCCGGATCTCGAACGGTTCGTGAGCGGTTGGCAGCCTGCTGATAGCCCAAGACAGTCGATGAGAGTGTGACAATGCAGCTTCAGGAATTCGCCAATCGATCTCACCTCGATTCCTCCACGATTGAAGCCTGGGTGGATGCGGAATGGCTGGTAGCGCATCAACCAGGGCATCCGTTTTCCGAGCAGGATCTCGCCCGCGTGCGCCTCATCCAGGATCTCAAGGACGACCTGGGTGTCAACGAAGAAGGTATCGCGCTGGTCCTGCATCTGCTGGATCAACTATATGGGCTGCGTTGCCTGCTGCGAGACATCCAGGCGATGCGGACCACAACGTCTGACCGCCCGCATTGATGTTTGCGATTGATCGGCTATCATGAGCTTGCGCGTTCGGGCTCCGCTAATCTCTTCTGGCCACGGATCATGCAGTCACTTCTCTCGACACTTCGCGACGCCGCAATGTCACGGGATGCCTGGCCAAAAGCGCTTCAAAGGCTGATGGATAAGGCCGGCGTGGCGGGTGCGGCGCTGATTGTCACGAACAAGACGACAGGTACGGTCGACGAAGCCGTCTTTTGCGGTCTCAGCGCCGAGTTCAAGCCCCGCTACGTCGACCATTACGCCGCGCTCGATCCATACTCGCCTTTGCTGGATGCACGCTGGACTATGCTCTCAACGTGTCTTCCCGAGGCACTTTTGCGGAGAAGCGAGTGGTACAATGAATTTGTGCTGAGCTGCGGCGTTCGGGACATCCTGGGAACGCGACTCTCGGATACTGCGGGTCATTCCATCATTCTTGGCGTTCACCAGCGGATCGGACGTCCTTTTTCTGAGGATGTTGAACCACTGATCGCCACGATCACGGAACCCCTGAGGTACGCGGCGCGCTGCCATCTAGATCGCCTGAATGGGGGACAGCAAGTCGCCGATCAGCAAACGACGAAACCCGCAGAAGGAGGCCGTTTCTTCTTTCATATTGAGAACGGAGCGACCTATGCCGACGAATGCGGTAGCTTTTTCCTCTCGCCCGTTCACGCCACGGAACGTGGACTCACCATTGCTCGTGAGCTGGCGCGGGATGGCGGCTGGTCTGGCTTTTCTGTCGTTGTCACCGATGAACTGGGACGAACGATCACGCGCGTCCCAATTGAGTCTTGACCGTAAGTCGAGGGCCACATTTGAAGCAACACTGGAACCACTTACGAATAGCCGACAGCGGCTGTCACGTCGCGTAAATGACGGCGCCGGCGTTTATAGAGAATGTCGATGGTCTCTGTCGCTGCGTGACCACCCCCCCTCTCCTTTAAGGTCAGAGCATTGACGATTGTCAGCGCGATCTAGCGATCCGCGGATATATTACGGTGTAGAGATCCAAAGATCTTCAAACAACCTCCTTACCAAAGGCCTGGATCAGTTAGCTCCTCCGACGTGAGGCAATATGGTCACCACTACAACGCACGTCCGCGCGCTCCACCCGGTTCCAAATGGGGAAGCGAACCCCCTCTTCCAAGGATGTCAGCTTGGGCCGTTCAGCCTGCCCCATAGGGTGGTCATGGCGCCATTGACCCGTTCAAGAGCACGACAGCCCGGCAATGTGCCGTCTCCACTCGCGGCCTGCTATTACGCGCAGCGCGCGTCTGCCGCCCTGATCATAAGCGAGGCCACCCAGATTTCGATGCAAGGCCAGGGCTATGCCTGGACCCCGGGTATCCATAGCCGCGAACAAGTCGACGCCTGGCGGCAGGTCACGAACGC
Source organism: Bradyrhizobium sp. 45 (assembly GCF_023073155.1). Taxonomy (NCBI): domain Bacteria; kingdom Pseudomonadati; phylum Pseudomonadota; class Alphaproteobacteria; order Hyphomicrobiales; family Nitrobacteraceae; genus Bradyrhizobium; species Bradyrhizobium sp. 45. Next base: position 224,322 of record NZ_JADPIX010000155.1, read on the forward strand.
TGTACACGAGGCTAATGGACTAATCTTCAACCAGCTTTGGCTCGTCGGTCGCATTTCACATCCGGCCCTGCAGCCCGACAACATGCTCCCCGTTGCGCCCTCGGCGATCACGCCCAAGGGCAGGGCCTTCATCGAAAACGAGCGTGGCGAGGGAGAACTGGTTCCATTTGTGCGTCCACGCGCCTTAACGTTAGAGGAGATGCCATACCTTATCAAACAGTATGAGCGCGCGGCGAGAAACGCGGAGGCCGCCAAGTTCGATGGGATCGAGATTCATGCGGCCAACGGCTATCTGATCGATCAGTTCATCGAGAGCGGCACCAACCGCCGCAGCGACGCTTATGGCGGATCAGTTCAACATCGGGCGCGGCTTCTGCTTGAAATCACGGAAGCCCTGATTCCCATTCTCGGGGCGGACAGGATCGGCGTCCGGCTCTCACCTCTCGGCAAGATGAACGACATCAGCGACGACGCTCCGGAATCGACGTTCGCTTACGTCGTCGAGCAACTTTCCGGCTATGGTTTGGCCTATCTGCACATCGTCAATCCCGCGCTTGAACAGATGCAGAAAGGCGAGAAGCCGGAGCCCTACGCCCTCCACATGACCCGGCTGATCCGGAACAAATATCAGGGAACGCTCATCGTTGCTGGAGGCTTCAACGCCGATACCGCCGCGCAATGGCTACGCGATGGCCAGGCCGACTTGATCGCATTCGGCCGCAAGTTCATCGCCAATCCCGACCTGCCCGGACGGCTGCGCGCCAATGCACCACTGAACGTGGACGACCCGGCGACGTATTATGGTGGCGGCGAGAAAGGTTACACGGACTATCCTTCGCTGGAACAGGACCGCGGCGAAAAGGCGAAGGGCTGTGTCGACCAGCGTTGGCGATGATGCAGCAGAGGCGCCAACACGCATGAGAATATTGATCGTCCTCGCGGCATTCCGAAAAGTATTACCTAATGGGATTGTCGAAGCACGCCTTGCCGATTCAAACCGGCCAATACCAATAGCCGCACAGCCTCTGCGACCTGACGCACTCCCAACCTATGCAACATTCGCGCCCGATGTACCTCAACCGTTCTGATGCTGATGCCAAGCCTGAAGGCAATTATCTTGTTTGGTTGTCCGCCTGCAATTTCATCGAGAACCTGGCGCTCTCGTTGGCTAAGGGCGGCAATCCGGTTCCACGCCTCTGACGCCTCACGAGCTTGGTGTGGACGACCGGACCGCGCCAGCGCGCGTTCAATCGCATCGAGCAGCACTTCATCATCGAACGGCTTCTCAAGGAAATCCACCGCGCCGGCCTTCATGGCCCGAACCGCCGTCGGTACGTCAGACTGGCCCGTCATAACGACAACAGGAATCGTGCAGCCCATCCTGTCGAGTGCCGCCTGCACTTCGAGACCGCTCATCACGGCCATACGCACGTCCAGCAGGACACAGCCACTTGCAAGATTGGGAGCTGCACCCAAAAACTCGACCGGTGCCTTAAACGAATGTGTAACAAAGCCAACTGACTCAAGCAGTCGTCCAAGCGATCGGCGAACGGCTGCATCGTCATCCACGATGTACACTACGTCATTCGGCATGGTCCTATTCCGTTGGCTCCGCGGACGAGAGAGTGAATCGAAACATGGCGCCGCCATTGGGATTTGGCTCGTACCAAAGTTTCCCACTGTGCGACTCCACAATTGAACGACAGATGGCGAGACCTAACCCCATACCGTCGTGTCGCGTCGAGATAAAAGGTTGAAACAGCGTATCGATCACGTGCAGCACCACGCCGCGCCCATTGTCGGCCACGGATATCTCGATCTCCTCGTTGCCGATTTGTCGCGTCACAACATCAATTTTGGCTTGCGGTACGCTCGCGACTTCTTCGAGCGCATTGCGGATCAAATTTACTAAGACCTGCTGGATCTGAATTCTATTTGCGTAAATATGCGATACGCGGGGATCGAAAAACAAACTTATCGAAACCTGCAAGCTTTCGAAGCCGGTACGCGCAAATGCGCTCGCTTCGCGAATTAGCGTCTCGATGTCCTCGATCTTCTTTTCGCTCTCCCCGCGGGTGAGAAAGTCGCGAAGACGCCGAAGTATTTGGCCGGCGCGTAATGCCTGCCCGGCGACATCATCCAGTATCTCGCGCATCGACTCCGTCCGCACCGACCCGGATCGCGCAAGAAGACGTAGTGCAGCGTTGGCCGAATTCGCAACCGCCGTGAGCGGCTGGTTCAACTCGTGCGCCAGAGCAGCAGCCATTTCGCCGGCAACGCTTAGCCGGCCCGCATGCGAGAGAGCTGACTGCAATTCACGCGAGCGTTCATCCGCCCGCTTTCGTTCTGTGATCTCCGCCATCAGTTCGGCGGTACGGAGCTCCACGCTTCGTTCGAGCGACTCGTTCAAACGCCGCAGTTCGCCTTCGGCTTGTTTTTGCCTTCTGAGATCTCGGCTGACCATGGCAACGTTCATCGGCCCGTGGCCCCGAGGGTCGTCGATCCTGAAAATATCAACCAAGAATGGGATTTTCTCCCCCGTCTTGAAATTACATAGGTTAAGTTCTCCCATCCACCGTCTATCTGTCAAAGCGACGGGCCAACATTGGTTCAACAGACGTTCCTCATCGCTCGAGCTAACGAAGTCGACCACGTGCAAGTTCGAAACGTCATCTGTCGGCTCAATCCCCACCAGCTGCCGGCCGGCCAAATTGACGAACTGCAACCTGCCATTCAGGTCCGAAAAGGCAACGAAGTCAGGTGATCGCTCGACCAGTGCTACAAAACGTCGTTCGTCCGCCTCCACTTGCTTACGCTGCAACGCTATTGCGACATCACTTGCAGCGACGCCGAGCATAAGCCGATCGGTCTCTCTCGGGAACCCGGGACCAGACGACCCGGCCACAAGTATGGATCGACCCAGTCCGACTGCGGCAGTTGCGATGTTTGCGCTGCCGCGGCCAAGCGGATTGGGTATCACTTGAGGCCGCCCTGCACCTTTAAACCATTCAGGCGTAATCTCGAGCCGGATCGCCTCAGTGACTTCCCGCGGCATTGGTCCGCGTGGCCCATGCGTTGCCGTGATTGGCGCCTCGTCCTGTCCGACAGAAAGACTGACATGCACGAAGTCAGCCGACAGGATCGACTGGAGAGCAAGAGCCACGCTGTCGGCTATTTCCTTCGCAGAGTACCTCTCCCAAAGGGCAGGCAAGGTCGAAAGTGCCACTAAGTCCCTGATGCAGCGCCGGAGTTCGCCGGAATCTGCAAGCTCTTCCACCCAAGGCATTAGCGCTCTGATCCCGATCCATGTTGCGAGCTTGCTATCTTTTCCCCCAAAGGGCGATGGTACCCGATCGTTCGATTCCCGACGTCTCATCGACACCAAGGACAGCGTTCCAAGACTCCCAAGCAACAATCGGTCGTCTATGAGATGCTGAATTCAAGTAAGCAAAACTACGTAGTGGACGGCGGCCTTACAAAGTTCATGCTACGCTTTATGGCATCCTGCCGCGAGGATTGTCCTATGCAAAACCGCAAGCCCGGCTCAGAGACGAGATCCGGCAACACTTTCCAAGATGACGTCCGTCCACCGGCCCGCGCGGAGCCCGGCGGCGAAGCGATCCAAAAGGCTCTGACGACCGCCATCAGGGCTGCCCAAGCAGATTTCGGCACTGTGCAGCAATACGATAGCGCGGAAGACTGCCTCAGGATCGTCGCCAGTTGCGGATTTCCCGATCAAGTTCTGAATTTGTTTCAAATGGTTCGCCGAGATACGAATTCTACTTGTGCGGCAGCGTTGACGCAGCGCATGCGTGTCGTTGTCGGCAACATTGCCGCCAGTTACCTGTTTGTCGGCACGCGCGAGCTGGCAGCGTTACAACAAGCAGGCGTCGCAGCGGCGCATTCTACGCCTATCATCGTTGATAACGGCCAGCTCTGGGGCGTGCTCACGGTACATTTTCGCCGGCCCTGGGAAGATACTCAGTACGATCCCACGCCAATGGAACGGGTAGCCGTCCGCTTTGCCGAGTGTCTCAAGGATGGAGCTCCGCAGCAGACCTTCGCGTACCGCAACGCTGAAGGATCGGACACTCGCACGTTTCAACGAAGATAGGGCCCTTATGTGCTCTTCCGCGGCCCCCATTCCCTTCGCCGGCTCCATGCTTCGCGAACATCGGCATGTTTGTGCCTTCTTTTGCTCGGCGAATGACGAGTACAATACGCTTCTGCCGTTTATCTGCGACGGCCTGGATTGCGGTCACCGCGCTTTCCACGTGCTGCCTGAACGGCATGTCGACGATCACGTGACACGACTTCGGAGCGCCGGCATAGACGTTGAGGCCGCGCAACGATCGGGTCAGCTCGAGATCGCACTGCCGCAAGACACGTATTTGCGAACAGGTCGTTTCGACAAGGAAGACATGCTCAATCTCATCCAGCAAGTGCTCGGGAACGGGGCCGCGCTTGGATTCCCGCTTACGCGCATGATCGCACACTCCGAAACCGCCTTGGACAATTGGAAGAGCAGGAATGATTGGGCGGAATACGAAATGCGGCTCAATGGCGTGCTATCGAACTTCGATGATGCGGTCATTTGCACCTTCGACGTCCATCTCCTGAACACGGCCCTGGCGATCGACATTCTTCGCACGCATCCCGTCGTCGTGATGGGGGGCGTTCTCGTGGAAAACTCGTTCTTCACCAAGCCCGAGGATTTCCTTAGCGAGGTGTCCGAGCGCACCTCGGCATCGCAGCCGTATCGAGGATAAAGCATTCCAATCCGCCGCGGCGAAACTCCCTTCCGCTCGCCCTACCAGTCCTGGGCCACCAGCAAGCCTCTCTGGGCAACTTCTTCTCAATTCATTGACGAGCATCATGGCCGCAATCTCGGCAATGTAGAAAAACATCGACTGTTCAAACAGGGCAAGTACCGATGGACAGAAGCTTTGGGTCATATCTTTGTCCAGAATGCGCAAAAATGCTGCGTCTGGTTCGCAACCGACAGACCAGCGCCAGCCGGATAGGCGCCACTTGCAGCGATCCGATGCAGCGACGGGATATCTCGAACCTCTTTAACGGCGAACTGCGGCCACCACGTGAGCTCCGTTGGATAGCGACCGAGACGGAGAGATCAAAATAATCAGCCTGCCATTCATCCAAACCTCTGTCAGATACGCTTCGATGCGCCAAATACACGCAGCCATCGATCATTTCCATCGCGGCGACTTCGAGTGCGCGGCCACCCTGGCCGCTGCCGGCTGCGGAATGCTGCCTGCTATCGACAACGCCGCCTTGCCCGCGTCGGAAACCCGTACAGCGCCAATTGGGACCGTTGCCCATTGGCTCGCGCATGGCACGGTCCTTAATCGGGTTGGCAAGAGTGGGCGGAAAGAGAGCATCGTTATACGTACGGCCCAGGTAGGGATTGCGATTGATGTGGCGATCACGAGGTTTGACATCGCCTTCCCGGATCAGAAAACGCCTCAGATGATCAGCTTCAGGCGCGCTTCAATTTGGGAAAGAGCAGATTCAGTGACGCTTCGCTACAAACTCGTCCATGTAGCGCAATAGTTTTCCCCCGTCGTTTTTTCGCAGAGCGTCAGCAAGGACCCCGTCGATATGGGTGGCCCAGCCCGAATAAGCCAATGCCCAACGCCCGTACCTTCTTTTTTCGACCGGGTCTGCCTGCAACGTCACAAGGCCGGTATGCCTATCATCGCTACCAATCGAACCCTTCATGATATCGAGGTTAGCCTCTGCGCCTTCAAGGAACTGAGCAAAGTGGCGACCGGAGAACAGCAAAACACCCGTTAGCCCAAGTTCATGATTTCGAGCTTCCGCGATACTTCGAATGTTGGCGATCTCGGCGTCAGCATTCTGCCCGAGCGAACTGGAACTGACGTAGAGCCACGTTGCAAACATCTATACGTTTCGATCCTTCCCGCTCGAAAGAAGACGCCAATTGCGGCAGTGTTATTCGCGAAAATCAACAAGAGTGCAAAAACCACAGTCAGCACAGCGCCGAGGCAGCTTTACCGCCGTTCAACAATGACTGTTCCCCTCACCACGAATAGTGTCCGAATGCCGTCAGTGACTTCGGTGGTCACATAGGTGTTGCGCGAACGCTCCGCAGCTCTCTTCAGGCCGGTCGGCATACGCTCCGCGGCTCGGTGACATGCTGCTGCGTTGGTCGGGAATAGTTCCCCACGCCGGTCTTCAGTCCTTTCGCCACGCACATGCTGATGAAAGTAGTAACGAGGCATTGGGGCCTCCTTTCTCCATTCATGGGTCAACAGACGGGAGAGCGATGTGGTTCAAAAGTGCACTTGAGGTAAGTTGTGAAACTCGGACGCGGAACCGCCGGAGCCCCGATGGCCTAGGTACTCTCGGTGCACCGGCGATCACGGCGCGAACCACCATCTCCGTCGATAGTGCAGACGCGATGAGTACTCGCTGAAAATTTAGCGATGGTTCCAAGTAAGCCGATCATCCATAGCGGCATTACTCTGCGGCGTCCTGAACGGTGCGGATCAACTTGGCTCGCCGCGCGAGGTCGTCATAGATGTTGGCGATCCTACTCAACGTTTTCTGGGCCTTCCTATGCTCCCCGGAGCCTGTCAGCTAGGGAAAGGCACCCTTTGCTGAAACTCATGAGGGTGCAGGCGCGGCTGAAGGCGCATGCTGGCGCAACCAGTCGCGCAAAGCCTCGGCACCGACGGCGCCGGCGCGTTGAACGACGACGTTGCCTCTGTGAAATAGCATCAGGGTCGGAATGCTTCGAATGTTGTAGCGGGCCGAGAGCTCCGCTTCCGCCTCGGTGTCAACCTTCAGGAAGCGAAGCTCGGGTTCGAACTCGCTGGCGGCGAGCTCGAACGCCGGCGCCATCGCCTTGCAAGGCCCGCACCATGCCGCCCAAAAATCGACCACGACCGGAATATCGTTGCGCTGGATGTGAGTGGCGAAGCTGCGGGCGGAAACCGGCATTGAATGTCCCGTAAAGAGGTGCTGTCGACAGTGTCCGCATTTCGCCTGGCGCGCATCCCTCCGGGCCGGAATGCGGTTGGTGCTCGTGCAATGTGGGCAAACGATGTGGCGCACCTCATCGCTCATGGCTCAATGTCTCCTGAATCAGTGGGATGCCAGAGGTTGTTTGCCATCCGGCGGCGGAAAGATTTCATCGAGCTCGGCCAGATCCTGAGGCGTCAGCCGAACGTCGAGCGCGCCACGGTTCTCGCGCACATGCTCCGGCTTGCCTGATTGCGGTATCGCACATACGCCATCCTGGCGCAGCACCCAAGCCAGCGCCACTTGTGCCGGTGTCGCGTCGAGGCGCGCTGCAATCGTCTTGAGCGTGAGGTGATGCAACACACGACCCTGCTCGATCGGTGAATAGGCCATAACCGGCAGGCCGCTGCGCTGGCACATAGGCATGAGATCGTACTCGATGCCGCGGCGCGCGAGGTTGTAGAGCACCTGATCGGTCGCAACGTTTGCACCATTGGGCAAGTCGACGAGTTCCTGCATGTCGGCAACGTCGAAATTACTGACGCCCCAGTTTCGGATCTTACCCGCACCCACCAGAGTTTCGAAGGCATCGACGGTCTCTTCCAGCGGAACCGACCCCCGCCAATGCAGCAGATAGAGGTCAATCTCATCGACTCCAAGCCGAGCCAGGCTTCGGTCGCAGGCCGCCATTGTGCCGTGCCGCGTGGCGTTCTGAGGTAGCACCTTGCTCACCAGAAAAATCTCTTCCCGCCGCCCTTTGATAGCCTCGCCGACGATAAGCTCGGCACCACCGTCCGCATACATTTCGGCAGTATCGATCAGACTCATGCCGAGATCGATGCCGAGACGCAGCGCGTTGACTTCCTGCGATCGGTTCAGCGGATTTTCGGCCATGTGCCAAGTCCCTTGGCCGAGCCTCGGAATATGTTCACCTGAAGGAAGCGCGATTGTCCGAGTGGTCTCCATCAGAGTCATAGGGCACTCCCTGATCATTCACATCTTCATGCTGGCCCGAGCGACGGATTTCAAATTGAACATCGCCCCTGCCGAGCTCGTTAAACGAGGTCATCAAAAAATGAATTCGATATCGATGTGCGAACTCCAGCAAGATTAGGTGCTACAGGTTACAGCAGCAGCTCGAATATCCGCGAAGGCGAGCTCCCGCTGCGTGGTCTGCGGATTTTCAATTCCGGCTCGATGATCTTCAATGCTCGTGCGACCGCGACGCTCAATCCCCCGGCAGGGTCCGGCAGTTGCTTCGGTCTCGTCGCTATAGCTGAATTGCAGCGGCGGCCGATGAGCGAGACGGCCGAGGATCGGCGCCAGTTCTATCGTTTCATCCATCTTCCTGAATTGCACGATGCACTCCTGAAGGCCGGCGGTGATCGGGAGGTTCCATGGCTCGATCAGGACGTCGCCGCCAGCTTTGGCGTCGGCCTCGGCGCGCAGTAACAGCCGACGAATCCTGTGGTCATGAAATCCTCGCAGCGCTTGAGGGCAGCCTTGTCCGAGTTGAGACCAGCTGCCTCGCGAAACAGTCGTTGGAACTGCCGCACGCCCTCTGGGCGCGGCGGCGGCATCTTGTCGGGAGAAGTTGCGCGCTCATTGGACAGGTTTGCCATTTTTCGCCGCCACTCGCATTGACAAGCGTCATATGCGAGCGATCTTCTTCACGAACCGCTTGCAGCTCTTTATCATTCCGCGGCGGCTTGCACGAGCTCTTCGCTTCGGCTGGTCCGCACCATCTCCAGAAACGCGTGAATCTGCGGCACAACGGTTGCTCCCTCGCCGATTGCCGCGCCAACGCGCTTGACGGATCCGAAACGAACATCACCCACTGCAAACACACCCGCCACGTTCGACTCGAGCGATGGCACGCTCGCGCCGGCAGCCGATAGAAGGTCGTCAGGGGGTATGTTCGAGCCTGTTCGCACGAACCCCTTGCTGTCGCGGCTGACGTTGCAACCGCTGAGCCACTCCGTTGCGGGCTCTGCACCGATGAACATGAAGACGTTGCGGATTGTTCTCTCAACTTCCGCGCCTGTCCTGTCGCGCCAGCGGACCTGTTCCAACTGGCCCTGCTCGTTACCCGATAACCCTACGATCTCCGTGCAGGTGAGCAACTCGATATTCTCTGTCGCCGCGATCCTATCGATCAGATATTGCGACATACTCGCAGCCAGGCTGGGTCCCCGCACAAGCATCCATACTTTCTTGGCATAGTGGCTTAGAAACACCGCCGCTTGCCCTGCGGAGTTGCCTCCGCCGACCAGCGCCACCTCCTCGTTTCGGCATAGACGAGCCTCGATCGGGGAGGCCCAATACCACACTCCCCGCCCCTCGAAATGCTCCAAATTCCGTATGCTCGGCCTGCGATAGCGCGCGCCACTCGCGATCACTACGCTCAGCGCGATGACACTCCGACCATCGGAGAGCTCGATCGCGAATGGATAGTGCTCACAACGAAGGTTCGCGACCGTCTCGGGGATGATCATCTCCACGCCGAACTTCTGTGCCTGCACATAGGCCCGCCCCGCCAGCGCCTGGCCTGAAATTCCCGTCGGAAATCCCAGATAATTTTCGATACAGCTGCTGGCACCGGCCTGCCCCCCGAATGCCCGCGCCTCGAAGACGCCGACCGACAAACCCTCGGATGCCGCATACACGGCAGCCGCAAGTCCTCCTGGGCCAGCACCCACAATTGCTACGTCATATCGGCGCCCTTCGAGATCTGGAGGCACCATCCCCAGGGCGCGCCCCAAGTCAGCTTCACTCGGATTTTTCAGAATGGTCCCGTTCGGACAGACGACCAGCGGCAATTCTTCCGACTTGCAAGGATAGTGCTCCAACAATGCTTGCGCATCCGGATCCTTTGCGGGGTCCAGCAACTGGTGCGGATAGGCGTTGCGCGCCAAAAATTCCAGCAGACGCACCATGCCGGGATGGCCGTCATGCCCAATGAGACAAGGGCCGCCGGCGCCCGCCTCGATGAGGAACACCCGTCGCAAAATAAGGGCGCGCATGATGCGCTCGCCGAGTTGAACATCGGCGATCAGCAAAGCGCGAAGTCTCGCCGGCAGAACAAGCAGCGCTTCAACGGGCTCGGTCGCGCGCGCATCGACCAGGGCGGGTCCACCGGAGAGTTGGGCGACCTCGGCGATGATTTCGCCTGCACCCAATTCCAACAGTTTCTCCGTCCGACCAGGTCGATTGCGAGCTTCGATGGATACCCGGCCGGCAATCATGACGAACATGCCCGCCGGACTCTCACCCGTCCGGAATAGATATTGATTCACGTCATAGTGTTTTATCTCGCCGAACCGGCGCATGCGGTCGATCTCGTCCGGCGCGAATTTGGGAAACATGTGCTCGTGGCGGGACTCAAGCATGCCGTTGCCGCTCGTCTGGAGACCGGCGACAACCGTATTGGATAGGTCGTCCATTCTATGCCCCTTTCAGGACCACGGCCCCTGCACGGCGGAAGCATTCCAGGGAAAACCTCGCGGCGCGTGCTGCGTGGTCAACCACTGGTCCGTCGTGAAAGCCTCGATCGCCCAAGATCCGTTGAATCGGCCAATGCCGGAATTTTTCTCGCCGCCAAACGGACAGGTCGGCAGGTCGATGACGGGTTGATCATTGATATGGGCCATCCCGACCTGCATTCGCTGGGCAAAGTGCACGCCCCGGTGGACGTCGCGGGTGAATACGGCGCCGCTTAGTCCAAAACTCGTTTCATTGGCCACAGCCAAGGCTTCTTCGGCATTGCTGACCCGGAGGATCGGCGCCACCGGACCAAATATTTCTTCTGCTGCAAGGTCCATATGGTTAGTGACGTTCACGAACACATGCGGCGGCAACACGAGTCCGTCCGGCTCGCCTCCGAGCAATTGTTTGCAGCCGTCGTCGCCGGCTCGGCGAACGCGTGCCATCAGCTTCTCAAGCTGCGATTTGTTGATGATCGGCCCGATCATGGTATCGCCATCGCGGGGATCGCCTGTTTTCAATCTCGCCACCCGCTCCGTAAAGCGATCAACGAACGTCTGATAGACGGGCTCCTCGACGATGATGCGGTTTATAGCGATGCAGATCTGGCCCTGGTGTAGAAACTTGCCGAACACTGCGGCCTCTACGGCCTGGTCCAGATCGGCGTCCGCGAGCACAACGAAGGGCGCATTGCCCCCGAGCTCCAGATCAACGCGCTTGATGATCGGCGCCTTCGCTGCAAGTTCCGCGATCCTGCGACCGACAGGCGTCGACCCGGTAAACGAAATGACCCGTGGAACGGGATGACTGACGAACGCGTCGCCGATTTCACTGCCGGAGCCGACAACGACGCTCAGGAGCCCCGCCGGCAGGCCGGCCTCCTCAAAGATTTTCGCCAACAACAATCCGCCCGTGACCGGCGTATCACTTGCCGGCTTCACCACAACGGCGTTTCCTACCGCGAGCGCCGGCGCGATTGTGCGATTGCTCAGGTGGAGCGGCCAGTTCCAAGGGCTGATCGCCCCGACTACTCCGACCGGATTGCGCCGCACCTGATTTTCCTTGCCCGGAATGTCGGACGGAATTGATCGGCTTTCGACCGCATGGGGCACCGAGGTGGCCCACAGCATGACCGTGTGAGTCACTTCCCACTCTAGGTTCGCCTTCAGTCGCGTGCTGCCGGATTCCTTGATCAGCCAATCGACGATTTCGCCACGGCGCGCTTCCATCACGTCCGCCGCGCGGCGAAACACGTGCGCCCGCGCCGCCGGTGCTGAGCCAGCCCACTGCACCTGAGCCTTGGCAGCCGCCGCAAACGCAGTATCAAGATCCCGACGATCGGCCTGCTTGATTTCGAGGAGGACATCGCCGGTAAATGGATTCGTGTCGATCAGCCTATGCTCTGCCTGCCCATGGCGCCAGTTTCCGGCAATCGGCAGCAGCTCCAACTGATCATAAGGTTGCGGATCGCTCGTTTGAACTCTGGTGCCATCCGGTACTTTGGCATCCTGTCGGTCGGAACTACGGCTGGCACTGCGCGCGACCATGTCCATCTCCTTGGCAGCTTGCTTTCGCAGCTGACGATGGCGCGTCGAGCAACGTTCCACCTTGACAGCCGTCAACGTAGACGGGGGAAAGCATCGTGCATTCGACTGCTCCTGTAAGGTTCGCCCACGCGGGCAGAGCCTCTGATCGTGCAGCGCGTCAATAAAACCTTGGGATCGGACCTAATTGCGGGGTGGGTCGATCCGACAAGTCAAACATCAATTCATCAACATAGCACCAGCCCCAGCCTTCGGGCGGATCATAGGCTTCGATGATTGGGTGACTGGTGGCATGAAAATGCTTCGTCGCGTGTCGATTGGGTGACTGGTCGCAGCAACCGACATGACCGCAAGTTCGGCAGACGCGGAGGTGCAGCCACGGATCGCCTAGTTGCAGGCATTCTTCACATCCAAGGGACTTGGGAACGACGTCGTGAATTCCTGCCAGGTGTCTGCAACGCTGTGCCATGTCATCCTGCTTAATATCTGTACGCTGCGTTCGGTCTGTCCTCAATCCCCGCCCGTTGCTGAGCGAGCCGTCCTAACCTTACCAGTTATGTCTGATACGCCCCGGCGCAGCGCACTATGCCGGCGTCCAGGTAGGCCGTTCAGTGCAATCGCCGTTTCGGAGATGGCGCGTTGAACTGCGCTATTTCCGCCGTCTGCGGCGCCTTGCCGTTGAATGTCAGCACATTGCCTTCCACGGAGATCGCGACCTTGTCGCCGTCCTTCACCTCGCCTGCGAGGATCATCTCGGCCAGGGGATCCTGCAGATATTTTTGGATCACCCGCTTCAGCGGCCGAGCGCCATAGGCTGGATCCCAGCCCTTGGCGGCGAGCCAATCCCGGGCGTCCGCATCGAGCGTGAGCGTGATCTTGCGCTCTTCCAGCAGCTTTTGAAGCCGGGCGAACTGGATCTCGACAATGCGTCCCATCTCGCTGCGTTGCAACCGATGGAACAGGATGATCTCGTCGACACGGTTGAGGAATTCGGGACGGAAATGCCCGCGCACCATTCCCATCACCTGCTCGCGCACCGCCGAGGTGTCCTCGCCTTCCGGCTGATTCACCAAAAACTCCGAACCGAGGTTCGAGGTCATGATGATCAGCGTGTTACGGAAATCGACGGTGCGGCCCTGGCCATCGGTCAGACGGCCGTCATCGAGCACCTGCAGGAGCACGTTGAACACGTCCGGATGCGCTTTCTCGATCTCGTCGAATAGAACGACCTGGTAGGGCCGGCGCCGCACCGCTTCGGTTAGCGCGCCGCCCTCGTCATAGCCAACATAGCCCGGGGGCGCGCCGATCAGCCGCGAGACCGAATGCTTCTCCATGTACTCGGACATGTCGAGGCGGACCATCGCGGTCTCGTCGTCGAACAAGTACTCCGCCAAGGCTTTAGTCAGCTCGGTTTTGCCGACGCCAGTCGGCCCGAGAAACATGAACGAGCCCATCGGCCGGTTCGGATCTTGCAGGCCCGCCCGCGAGCGGCGCACAGCGGTCGCGACCGCATGCACCGCCTCAGCCTGACCGACCACGCGCTGGCCGAGTTGCTCCTCCATTTTCAGAAGCTTCTCCTTCTCGCCCTCCAGCATCTTGTCGACGGGCACGCCGGTCCAGCGCGACACCACCTGCGCGATATGGTTGGCGGTGACTGCCTCCTCCACCGTGGCGCCCGCATTCTCATTGGCCTCGATCTCGGCCAGTTGCTTCTCCAGCGCCGGAATCTTGCCATAGGCAAGCTCGCCGGCCCTCTGGAATTCGCCGCGCCGCTGCGCGTTAGCAAGCTCGACCCGAAGCGCATCGAGTTCGCTCTTCAGCTTCTGGGCGTTCGAAAGCTTGTTCTTCTCCGTGCTCCAGCGCGCGGTCAACGCCGCGGACTTCTCCTCGAGATCGGCAAGCTCCTTCTCCAGCGCCTGAAGCCGCGTCTTGGAGCCAAGATCGCTCTCCTTCTTCAGGGCCTCCTGCTCGATCTTGAGCCGGATGATCTCGCGGTCGAGCGAATCGAGTCCTTCCGGCTTGGAGTCGACCTGCATCTTCAGCCGCGCGGCCGCCTCGTCCATCAGGTCGATCGCCTTGTCCGGAAGAAAACGGTCGGTGATGTAGCGGTTGGACAGGATTGTAGCCGCAACAAGCGCGGAATCGGTGATCCGCACGCCGTGGTGCTGCTCGTACTTGTCCTTCAGCCCGCGGAGGATCGAGATGGTATCCTCGACCGTGGGCTCGCTGACGAAGATCGGCTGGAAGCGCCGTGCCAGTGCCGCATCCTTCTCGACATGCTTGCGGTACTCGTCGAGCGTGGTCGCGCCGATGCAGTGCAGCTCGCCACGCGCAAGCGCGGGCTTGAGCAGATTGGACGCGTCCATTGCGCCGTCGGCCTTGCCGGCCCCGATCAACGTGTGCATCTCGTCGATGAACAGGATGAAATTGCCCTCGCCCGCGATGACCTCCTGGAGCACGGCCTTCAGCCGCTCTTCGAACTCACCGCGATATTTTGCACCCGCAATCAGCGCGCCGAGGTCCAGCGACAGCAGCTTCTTGTCCTTGAGGCTCTCGGGCACGTCGCCATTGACGATGCGCAACGCGAGGCCTTCGGCGATCGCGGTCTTGCCGACGCCGGGCTCGCCGATCAGGACAGGATTGTTCTTGGTCCGGCGCGAGAGCACCTGGATGGTGCGGCGGATCTCCTCGTCGCGGCCGATGACCGGATCGAGCTTGCCGTCGCGCGCCGCCTGGGTCAGGTCGCGGGCATATTTCTTCAGCGCGTCATAGGCGTTCTCGGCCGTCGCGCTGTCGGCCGTGCGGCCCTTGCGCAGGGATTCGATTGCAGCATTTAGGTTCTGTGGGGTAACGCCGCCCTTGGCCAGCAGTTGGCCGGCCTCGCTGTTCCTGTCCATGGCGAGGCCGAGCAGCAGCCGCTCAACCGTGACAAAGCTGTCGCCGGCCTTCTCGGCTGCCTTTTCAGCGGCATCAAAGGCTCGCGCGAGTTCGGGTGCAAGATAAACTTGCCCGGCACCGCTACCGGAGACCTTCGGCACCTTGTTCAGGGCGTCCTCGGTCGCCTTCAAGATCGCACGGGAATCGCCACCGGCGCGGTCGATCAAACCGCCAGCCAGGCCCTCGCCGTCATCGAGCAGAACCTTCAGCAGATGCAGGGTGGAAAACTGCTGATGACCTTCGCGCATCGCCAGCGATTGCGCGGATTGGATGAAACCACGCGAGCGCTCGGTATAACGTTCAATATTCATCATCGTCTTCCCTCGGCGATGCCGCTCCGCTCCAGGGTGCGATCAGCAAGAGGAGGTACCGGTTTTGCGTTCGATCGCGATCAAGATATTCAGGGTCCACGATCTGATCGCCCAACCGCCCGCCGTTAGTGGATTGTCCGCAAGGCACGCACGCGGCATGCTCTTTGGGTTTCCGCAAGCTCGCACTGACATTCGTCAACTCGCCAAGCGGTTTTCGTCGTCGATGCTGAAGCACTCATATCGCCGCGTTTGAGCGGTGCCCTGTCTGTCCGCACCAGCTAACCGCTCGGACCGGACGTCTCACCGCAGCCGTCTCGCATCGCTCAAGACGTGGCGATTCTTGCTTCTCGTCCCTCGAACGCTGCGATCAGATCATACCGCATAGTTCATTGGCGACACCCTCGCGGAGCGGGTTCCTACGTCGTCGCCTAACAGGACATCCTGATCGATCTCGCCTATCATTCGGCCTGCAATATTTGAACACGATGACGTAATTGCGGTCGGCGCTCGTGGCAGACAAGCTCCGTTATCGTTGAGCCCTCGCAATCAAATGATTCGAAGGAGTTCCCATGAAGCAGTAC
>NZ_JADPIX010000075.1:0-9619 GCF_023073155.1 Bradyrhizobium sp. 45
GAAGTACGAGAAGGCCGCCGATTGCCTGAGCAAGGATCGAGACACGCTACTGGCGTTCTACGACTTCCCGGCCGAGCACTGGAAACACTTGCGGACGACCAACCCCATCGAAAGCACCTTCGCCACCGTTCGCCACCGCACCATCCGATCGAAGGGCTGCCTGTCCAACAAGACGGCACTCGCGATGGTCTTCAAACTGCTCGAGGCCGCGCAGAGAAGCTGGCGTCGTCTCGATGGCCACAACCAGTTGCCAAAACTCGTTGTCGGTGTGACATTCAATGATGGGATCGAGGTCATCGCCAAGCCGACCGACCGCCAGCCCATAACCGCCGCCGCCTGACCGGCTCCGGCCGTCACCAAAATTTGGCGATAGCTCAAATTGCGTTGGGCCGAAGCAGTATTACGAATTGTTTTTCTTCTCTGTTCGGAAGCTGGGTCGAGGTTTCTCAGCTCTTCCTTGGCCAGGCTCTCGATCAGGCTGGCGTCATCGTCATAAGCACGAAGTCCTTGTTGGGGCTCGAGACCCAGGTATTGTCGAAGGAGATCGAGTGGGGGTGTCTGCTTTGTGGCTTTGCTGTACGCCGCATAATCTGCGCAGTCAATGACGACTGCTGCTTAGCATTGCCCTCGATACGGTCCATGATGCTCGGCCTGCCCTCTCTTTGAAGCCAATCACTAAAAGAGCGTAGCCTGGAAGCCCTCGCCGAAGCGCAGATTTTCTCCTTGCGAGTCGCGTCGGATCCAAGCTTGGATAGAGCGTCCGTTAAAAAGTCACTGATCGTGGAGACGTCCTTCGGATGAGCCGACAACGTTTCGCGCCCCATCAGGCGGGGCCCGGCACCGACAGCTTGGAGCCCGTCAGCCCCGATCCTGCGGAGATGAGACAATGCCGCGCTGAGGCGGTCACGATCATCGCCGCCAGCTACGAAGTACTCGTTGATGTCGTCGGCGAGCGACCTTGGCTCATTGAATGCCCGAGGAGCCAGGGGCCCCTTGTTCTGCGCTCGGAGCCAACGAGCAAACGCGTTGAGCGCTTGCACATTGCCCTTGATCGTTGCAAGCGGGACCTTTCCAGTCCCGCGGCCTCTGGTACCATCGGGATCTACTCTGTAGTCTTTGACGTTTTCCACGAACTGGCGGATCATCCGCTCGTCTTGGGGGTGCATCGGTTGCTCTCGCGTACCCACCCCAGCTGGAGCAGATATGGGATTTCCAGCCTGGAAATTCTGGAGTGTATCCAAGGCTCCACCCACATAGTTCCTGCTATTGGCGCTCGCCACCTTCTTAAATTCATCTTTATAGGCTGTCAGCAGATCAGCATTGCCAAGCAGGTCGTTCAGAGTGACGCCTTTGGGTTGGAGGAATTCGCTGAACATTCGAAGAGCCATCACATAATTCTCGATCGTCTTCGTTTTACGGTTCGCGCTGCCCAATGCCGTCTTGAACTCTTCAATCAGCGCTAGGTCTGCTTCGGACGGGCGACTGCGCTTTGCAAAGTCGATGCGAAGCTCCGAGTAGACGTCATCAGAGGCTGGGCCGCCGGACCACTTCTCACGGTGATTTCCTCCAAAGACTTTGCTTAACCCTGATTTGACCCGAGAGAACAGTCCACGCGGCTTATTGTCCTTCGTCCGCGCCGTAGGTTGTTCCTCCGAGGGCGCTGCGTAACGCATGCTGCTGAATGGCCTGTCCTGCAAGTCAGACCGGTAATTATTTGCAGGCGAGCCAAGATGAGCGTGCGGAACATCGACACTGTGACGCGTGCTGCTGAACGAATTGTCCCGCAGGTTGTACCTTGGCCGCATTCGCATCGAACCACCAACGTCCGTACGCTGGATGTTTTCATGCGACCGTGCGGCTGAACTGTCGGGGGAACTAACCCCGGAACTCTCCTCAGGAGAGCGGAGTTGCAGCTCGCCCAATTGCTGCTCGAAGCCAGCTTGATCCGCAGGGTCGACGTCGGCCTCTTGCCCCGCACGCTGCAACGCCTGCTGCTCGGCGTACCAGCGCATCCAAGAGTTCGGATCGTTATAGATCGGTTCCACACGACTCTCCTAAGATGAGAAGATTCTTCATAGCTGCCCCGGAGCCACACTCCGGCGCATTGACCACAGAGACTCCGGCTTCAAAAAGCCGGGCGTCAAGATCGCCAAATTGAACAAAAAGGGACTGTTATCGCGCGTCGCTCCGAGCTCGTGCATTACTCACACCTGCCCGGTCTTGGCTGCTGCAGAAAAGCGCCCCGGCTCCTGGGCAACAGGTGACCGCTCGCCAAACTCAAAACGATCCAGGAGAAACGAAACCCAAATACTCGCACGACTCAAAAAGCCACGGTGTTGCCGCCCCTCCTTCCGGGACATCGCATGCGGCACATCGGCGACCGACATTGGGCCGCCCCACTGCTGTTGGAAGGCGACCGGGTTTCAATACTTGCACTGCAAGCTCTGCTTCCTCTTCAGGTCAACGTCCTCACATTCGCTACAACCAACCGAGCCGCTCCGAGTGATCATGAAGCTTCAGAGAAGGCCGTATGTATGATTCAGACTGTACAACCTGACGCTACGTAGACTTCAAGCCCCCATCGCTGTCGCGTCGAGCCTGCTTGGGTTTTCATACCCGTTTCACGATGCGGCAAATCCTCGCAGCTTGGTGATCTACCCCGCTTTCGAGCACCTTAATTGCGCGAGGCGCGCCGCCGCCGATAAGACGTGTTGGCAGTGGCGTAAGCGCGAAACTTTGGCCGTTCAGGCTTGGAAGTTCAGGGCATGAGAGTATCGATCTGAGAGATCGGCCAGCGCCGCGCGATCCGTTCGAGAGTTTGCGTGAGCCAGGAGTGCGGGTCTGGTTGTTCATCTTCGTTGGTCTGCAGCAGCGTGGCGATGGTGGCCGAGGTCCGGCCACCATGGCTGCCCGCGAAGAGCGCGTTTTTTCTCGTGATGGTTGGTGGCCGGATTGCGCGCTCGACGGCGTTGGAGTCGAGCTTGATGCGACCGTCGCTTAGGAAGCGCTCGAGAGCGGTGCGCCTGGATGTGGCACACGGATCGGCCTCAAGCGTGTAGGGCATCATGGGCGATCGTCCCGGTCGGAAGCCATACGAGGATGGCAAGAAGTCGGTTGAAATGTTCCTGAATGCTGTGCTGTGCCTGCCTCACGTAATTTGCTCCCCAGTGGGATGGGACTGCGGGCGCGATAATGAGGCAACTGAGCATGGCGATTCGGAGAGAGCTGACGGGCGCTGTGGGGCAGCGCTACAGAGAGGCGAGCCGCGCGGAGAAGCGCGAATTCTGGACCAGTTTGTGCTTGTGACGGGCTTGCATCGAAAGCATGCGATGCGCCTGCTCCGAGGCGAG
This sequence comes from Bradyrhizobium sp. 45, assembly GCF_023073155.1. NCBI lineage: Bacteria > Pseudomonadati > Pseudomonadota > Alphaproteobacteria > Hyphomicrobiales > Nitrobacteraceae > Bradyrhizobium > Bradyrhizobium sp. 45. Next base: position 3,351 of record NZ_JADPIX010000075.1, read on the forward strand.
ATGAGGCAATCCTCGGTTCGGCGCACCCGTCGCCGGATTACGAGGAAGCTGAGCGAAATGCGCTGGTAGTGCTTTGTGAGGCATCCGACCGGATCTGCGGCAAGAGGCTGAAAGCGCTGCTGCCGCTCCTGATCGAGTCGATGGAACGCAACGGTCACATGGGCCTGGCTCCTGAAATCCTGTGCGAAGCTACTGGCGGGGAGCGCGTCCACGATCGATAGGGCGCTGGGCAAGATCCGAGAGGAAGGTGGACGCCAGCGGTGCCGCCCGGTGGCGAGCGCAGAGCGACGGAATCCCGGTACGGACGTCCGCCGGCTGGAAGTATCCGGCGCCGGGCTTAGTCGAAGCCGATCTGGTCGCTCACAGTGGGCCCTCGGCGCGCGCCGGTTTTATACAGACGCTGGTGCTCACGGATATTGCGACCTGTTGGACGGAGTGTGCGCCGTTGCTGGTGCGCGAGCAAACGCTCCTGAGCACCGTGACGACAAAAGTTCGCCGACAGCTGCCGCTCTCGCTGCACGGCATGTGAGCAGATGAACATCGAGTTCACGCGTTGCCGACCCTACCGCAAGAACGACCAGGCGTTTGTCGAACAGAAGAACGGAGCCGTGGTCCGACGCATCATCGGTTATCGGCGGTTTGAAGGACTTGAGGCGGCTGCGTGAGCTATCGCCCAAAGTTGGTGACGGCGGGAATCGGAAAGGCGGCATATCGTGGGGGTGCTTGACGCCTCCACTTCTCCACCGAAGGAGCGATATGCCGTGTCCAACGATAACGTCATCCATCTGATTCTGCACAGATTTCCGGCTGTTGCGCCTCGAAAATGCATTTTTTGAGCACCACACAAGGCTACTCGGCCGTGTTGTGGCACGAATAATCGTTATTACTATCGGCTCAGCAAAACGGGACCTGATCTAGTTCACACAAAAGAAAGTCCGTGATTTGCGGCGAAAATGCCGCAAAACGTGAAAATCCCGCAGTTTTGCGGTGTTTTCTTGCAAGTGAGGTAACGGGACCACACTTTTGGCTCTGGATCGATGGGTACCGACGACGAACGTGTGGATCTGTGCCCTTGCAGCGTGCGTACGTCGGCCCCGTGGCCCAAGCGAGCAGAAGGAGTTTTAAGATGTCTAAGCCGCCCCACCCATCTCATCCGGAGCATCCTGACGTGCCGCCGGGCCCGCCCAGCGATACGCCTGGCAACGGTCCGCCACCGCACCCCGGCAAGCCACCCGGTCCTCCCGAGCCTCCCAAGCCGCCGCCACGTGTCGTGGGGTAAGGCGAGTGGGCGATACTGTCCTGCAGCCAAGGGGCGGAATACCGCAGTGGGATCTACGCTTTCCCGGTCGGCTCCAGATGGAGCTCGACGCGTTTCAGTCCGAAAACGTAGATCCTCGCCCCGAGGACGGTGCTCTGCAAGACCACCGACTTGTACTTGATTTCGAGTGGCCTCATGAGGGCGGAGTTCTTCCACTCAGGGCGGTATATCCGGACAGTTATCCCTTTCTTCGGCCTCAGGTCCTGCTGCGGGATCCGGTGCCATTTCGCGATCGCAGACACGTTGCCCCCGACGGCACCTTGTGCCTTATCGGCAGGGATAGTCGGCAATGGACCTCTAGTCTGACGGTACCGGCCCTACTTCGAGAGATGCTCACCGATGCGCTGAAGGCAAGCGCCAATGAAGATCGGCAGGGCGAGCCAGCGGAAGTTTGGTGGAACGGATCGCCAGTAGATGACCTTCCATACTGCCTGATCGAGACAACTTGGGATCTCTGGGCCAAGCGTATCGATTCAGGTCGGCTTAGTGTCAAATACACCATCGAGAATGGCGAAACGGAGACGCCTCGATTGCGCGCGTCGGTGACCGCGGTTTTCGCACAGGATGGCGCTGTACTGGCAGACTGGAACAGACGACTCCCCGCGTTTCTCGCCAATGGTAACGCGAGGGACCTAACCATTCCGTGGGAACGTCTCGATACAACTCCGAATCCCGGGACCGAGGACGTTCTGCGGAATCTCATAGGCCTCGAAATCGCTTCTTCGTCTCCAGTTTTTTCTTCATCGTCCCTGTCCACACGGCGCTTCCGTTTGAATGCTTTCCTTTATCCTTCCGAGCTCGAGTGGAAGCGGAACGGGGACGGCTGGCTCTTCGCACTGTCTGTGGGCAGCAAAAAGAGTTTCCAAGGCCGCAAACCCCTGTCAGGGGGCATCGTTCGCACCTTACGGGCGGGTGTTTCCGATTTGGCTTCGAGGGCGCCGCAAGCGTCTGATCGATCTGCCAAGAAGGTTTGCGTCATCGGCACGGGTGCCATCGGAGCGCCGCTCGCAATTGATCTGGCTCGCAACGGCGTCAAAGAGCTCAGGCTACTCGATTCCGACATCGTTGAGCCTGGCAACTCCATGCGCTGGCCGTTGGGGGCGAGCGCCTGGGGACGGTCGAAGGTTGAGGCTCTGGATGCCTTCATTAAGAACGAATTCCCCAACTGTGACGTGCGCTTTATCAAGCACCAATTGGGGACGCAGTCGCAGAAATATCCGTTCAGGGATGAGCGCGCCTTGACCGATGCGGCCGACGGAGTTGACCTGGTTATCGACGCCACGGCGGCGTACTGGAATATGTCATTCATTCACGACTTTACGGCGCGGCTCGGCCTTCCCGTCATGGCAATGCATGCATCGCCTCCGGTTAGTGGAGGTGTCGTGGTGCTCTATGGTCCGGAAGGAGGTTGCCCCGCTTGTCTTCTGCGCGCTTGGGACGACGGCTTGATCTCCAAACCGCCTGGCCTTGGTGACGAAAGCGGTCTCGTCCAGCCTCCAGGTTGCTCAGAGCGAACGTTCACAGGTGTGTCTTACGATCTGCAGGAAATCTCGTTGCATGGAATGCGAGTCGCTTCAGCTTTTCTTGCTGCCGGTGGAGGGAACGGCTCAACTACCGTTCACACGCTGAGTTTCAATGAGCAGGCTGGGGTAAAACTGCCCTCGTGGCGTAGCGAGATCTTGACCCGACATGCGAACTGCACATGCAAGGCCTAGCCGCCTGGATTTCGTCGCCGTCACTGGAAAAATTGCGCGGTGACGCCGACCGCTTCTACCCGAACGAGACCGGCGGGGTGCTTACCGGATATTGGGCCGACGATGCTAACGTCGTGATCACCGCCGTGATGGGGGCAGGTCCTGCCGCCGTCCATAAACGCTATTCCTACGAACACGATCACGTTTGGGAAGCGGCTCAGATCGGCTTAGAATACGAACGATCGGGGCGTACGAACGTGTATGTCGGTGATTGGCACACACATCCTGATGCATTGTCTGGCCGTCTTAGCGGGACCGACAAACGCGCGTTGCGGCGCGTCCTTCTGTCACGCGACGCTCGGTTGTCTAAGGTCCTGATGCTGGTTCTGTTCGGACGCCCACAAGAGTGGCGGGCGGATGTGCGGGTCGCCGAGTTCAGACGGGTGTCGGCTTGGCGCTGGCGCCGCAGCTTGTCAATCGAGTCGGCTCGACTGCAACGGTATGACTAAAGTGTCTTCTGGAACCCGCTAGGACGCGAATTTTCGGTCGCCGTGTATCACTATTACTTCAGCTTGTAGGTGCCGTTTAGCCACCCTGCAGCAGCTCCTCGACGACCCCGGACACGCTGGTCTTCTCCCGGATTGCCCGTATCTTGGCTTCTTCGATCGTCTCCTCGGCGATCAAAACCTGTAATGGCGCCTTGCCCTCGGGTGTCAATCGGCCCTTTAATTGCGGTTTGTTGTCAAGCTACCATTCTTCCTCTCTCCAGTGACACGCCGGTAGCGATTGCTCCGTCGGAGCTGATCAGGTTGTGGAGACGGAGCGATCGCGGATGGCGAGACGATTGCCTAGCGGGCTTGGCAATCGACGTCGTTGGCGGCTTCGTCGGGTTGGGTTGATGTCGTAGCTGGGGTCATGGTCCTTTCCGAGGTCGCTAGCGCCTCATGATGATGTCCGGATCGGGCGCCTCAACGTTTGCAGCGGAGTGCGGGCGAACCGCCACCAGCCGATTGACCGAGGTCACCACGACCACCGTCCCAGCGGGACATCGCCAGTCCGGCGGACCGGACCAGGAACTTGCGAGCAAATATCAGATTGGCTTCGGCTGGCCCCAGTCGAACGATGTGCCATCGACCCAGATGCAGTGGAGAATCACGGCGATCTTTCGGGCGATGGCGACCTTTGCCTTCTTCATGCCGATCCGCTTGGCGAGCTTCATGCCCCAGGCCTTTAGGGAAGACCACTTTTTGGTTCGATAAAGAAGGACAGTGGCGGCCTCGAACAAGTAAGTTCGGAGAAGCCGGTCGCCCCATCGAGATATCTTTCCGTTGGTGTCGGTTTCGCCGGATTGGCTGCGCCTCGGCGTAAGGCCTAGGTAGGCGCCGACCGTCGAAGCCGATCGGAAGCGCGAGGGGTCATCGATCGTGTGGCGGAACGTTAGGGCCGTCACGACACCGACCCCCGGGACCGTCATCAGGCGACGCGTCGTGTCGTCCAGCTTTGCCAACCGGCGGACCTCGTCGTCGAACTTACCTTGTTGTTGACAAACGTTCTCATGGATCGAGAGCAGCGGCGATATCACGCTGAGAAGCAAATGATCGACGCCCAAGAGTTCGCTGACCTGGTTGCGGAATTGTTGGCCGATCGCGCGAGGGAACAGCAATCCACATTCCTTGATCAAGCTGCGAACTTGGTTCTCGATGTCTCGGTGCATGGACACTAGCCGAGATCTGGCGACAAGGATCGCTCGGATCTTCTGGCTTTCCTCACTTTTGACTTTTACCTCTCGATACCATCCAAGCCGCACCAGTTCGGCAAGCCCTCGCGCATCATTCTGATCGCTCTTGTTCATTCGGACCGACAAAGCTGCGTGCGCATGCCGAACGTCGATGCAGACCACGGGAAGCTCAACCCTGCGGAGTTCATGCCATAGCCAACTCGCCATAGCACCGGTCTCGAAGCCGATACGCTCGGCATGAGGCGCATGTTTGTTAAGCAGGTCAGTCAAGGCACCAGGATTAGACTTTGCTTTCCCTTCGAAGATCACTTGACCAGTCTCGTTGACAACGCACACAGCGGTTTCTCTCTGTGAGACGTCCAGCCGGACGTACTGCTTCATGGGAGCTCCTTCGAATCATTTAATTGCGAGGCTCCACGATAACGGAGGTTGTCTGCCACGAGTGCCGACCGCAATTACGTCATCGTTTGCAAATTTTTGCAGGCCGAATGACACTCGAGCACCGCTCGTCCCTTTTCCGTGATGCGCCACCCTCCATTCAAGCGCTCGACGAGTTGCTGCGAAAAAAATCGAGCTCTGGCACACGGGCGCCCATTCTCTTGGTGCGCGCCGCCCAATCCGGACCGCTCGTGGCCAAAATGGCCATGTCTCGCTTGAGATCCGGCATGGATGCGAACCCGTCCGGGTAGCTGACAAAGATCTTCAACACCGTGACCTGGAAATTCACATGAGCGCTATCAGAGTTGTCTGCATCTACCGCCACATCGTTGGCGCGGAGCGAAGAGCTTGCATTGCGACCTGCCGAAGGCGCTCCGCTGTGATCTCACCTTTGTTGGCGGCCTCCAAGATCTTGGAAGCGACATGGGCCCGAGTGCCGGTTTCGCTGCGAGGCAGACCGTCGCAAACCTCCTCAAGAACAGCACGCAAAAGCGCAGTGGTCGTTGCGTCCAACACTTGGCGACTCCGCAAGGCGCAAAGAATGGTAGCAGAGGAAGCACGGTGAACCGCTCAAAGAGACTACTAGCTGATTCCAAAGTCGAGTATGAACTTCACCACAGTCGTCGTTGCTCGTAGGTGCCCGAGACGTTGCTGCTGTGCCCTCCACGTACAGGGTAGTTGTGCTGGTCTTGCTCCGCCACTCCAGTGCTGGAGGAACCGCATCGTTGGTGGAATTCAGCGCTGGAGGGGCTCTTTTTGACGATTTTCGCCGCGATGTCCGTGCGATGTCTCGCCACTTGCCAGAGTGTCTATTTTCCACCACACGGCGAATCCATCTCCGGGGCAGCCGCGGCGGGCGTTCCGGTACAGACAGACCATCGGTGTTTATGTCCGATCGTTTTTCGTTCTTTGAGATTTCCTTTAAGCGCCCTGAGCGAAGCTGGTCATGGTCCGTCAGCACGAGCGAGGGCACGCCGGTTATGAGCTATCGCCCAAAGTTGGTGACGGCGGGAATCGGAAAGGCGGCATATCGTGGGGGTGCTTGACGCCTCCACTTCTCCACCGAAGGAGCGATATGCCG
>NZ_JADPIX010000066.1:0-9503 GCF_023073155.1 Bradyrhizobium sp. 45
GGAAAAACTCTTCGCCGGTGAAGAACTGGAAATAAGGGTCGTGGACCCAGCGCTCGCACACCCCCTCATCGGACAGCCCGTAGATATGCTTGAGCAACAACAGCCCGATCATGAAGCGGGTCTCGATCCCGGGCCGGCCGTTCTCGCTGTAGAGCGGCGCGATCTCGCCGTCGATCCAGTCCCAATCGATCTTGCCGGCAAGCAGAACCACTCGTGCTTCAGATTGATGATCTGGTCCAGCCGCGCCCGGAACAGATCGTTCGATCCCGTCGTCCTGTGCTTCTTCGGTCGCATCGGCCCCTCCGATGCACCACAGAATCATGGTCCGCAGCGAAAGGGAATCCACAAACGAAAATTGCAAGGTTTGGGGGCCTCAAGCCCCCAATCCCTGCAATCTCAAATGCCGCCGCAACCGGAAAACTGACTCCTGCTCAATCGCTTAGTGCCTTGTTCACGGACGACGCTTTCGCGATCGTCAAATATCATCACGGCGATACCAACGCCGTCGCCCGCATCCAGAACTTGGTAAGATCTGAAGCCGTGCGATTGCCTTAGGATCTGGCCGACGCCGCTCTTGGCGCGGCGAGCGGCGTCCGCTACCGAACGAACCTTGGTGTACTTGCGAATGACCATGTACATGAGGCCACCATGCGCCACACGCCTCGACGCATCAAAGCATATCGGTCCCGGTCGGACTAGGGCCAACTTCCGAGACTTCCAAGCCCCTGGCTCCGGCGCTTGCCACCAGGCAGGGATTCGCATCCGTGCTGGCTTGCCCTTGTCCACCTGCTCTAGCGACGGTCTGTAGATAGCTATCGGTCAGATCTCATGATTTGCCGCGGAAGCAGGAGCACTACATTGATCTGGCGATCGAGGATCGTCGTGGCGATGATCGTCGTCTTCGAACTCATCGTGGCGGAGCATTTAACTTAGTGCTAGAGACAACCCTCGCTCAGGCCGGCAGACCGGCATCACATCCACAATCTTGCCTCCCGACCGGTTGCGCTTTCACATTGCCATGCCAGCGTGGAGATCGGTCCAAATCTTACCGCAGCGTCGCCCATCAACCGGGTGGTTGCGTCGCGGACCGAGGACAGGATCGTCGCCCGGCGAAACGTGGACGGCTCGATTAATTGAGCGCGCTGCCGCGTATTGCCGCCAAAGTGCTAGACGAGCTTATGAATTCGGGGGCCAGGCGCGCAATTAATCCATCACGCTGCCAGATTTAAGCCGCATGGGGCCCATATCGCCGCGAAGGCTTTGCCGGTGGGGACGCATTGGCGCGAATATCGGTGTTCGCAGTGCAATAGATCTTGCTCACTGTCCATTCGGTCTTGAACGAGGAGCAGAAGCCCTCCGTGGCCGCGTCGTTCCTTCTTGCTCGCAATTTGCGTTCGACCTTTATGGATCACTCGGCCTCGAGCTTCATGCCTTTCGGCTCGGCCAGAGATCAAAGAGCGTCAAGATGTTCTGCCGACCCCCGCCGCCCCGGAGCAGGACAACGCGACATGCTCGCGATGCTGGCGACGCTGGAGTTCTCGATCTCTGCTCTGTCGCGCCTTGGCCCCTGTCGCTAGCGCCCCTGAAACCTGAACAGCACATCCTGCATGAACCTCATCCCGCAGGATGCGCTCTTCAGAAGCTAGAACCGACAGCTATCAGCGGCAGCCGTAGCGACCGTTAATCAGAACGCGGAGACATGCCGTGCCAACCGCGGCCGCGCCAACGGCCGCGCCGCCTACGACCGCGCGCCATGTGGTGCGCCGTGCAACGCCGGCGACTGACACGAGTGTCAAGGGGCGCCCGACGCGCAGGGCGCCAATTTCCTCTATGTGCGCCGTAATGGGCCCTAGGGTTACCGGATCAACCAATTTGCAGCGCCGCGCGCCAATCAGCGTGAGGATGATTGGGGGGGCGTGCCCCGAATCGATGTGGTTTGCCATCGAAGCCGTGTGCGAGCGGCCACTAATCCTTACCTCCTCGTGATCTATGGCCTTTCCATGCTCGATCTAGTGGAAGGCGGATGCACTTAGGACGAACTGATGCACTGGCGCGAGCGGTTCAGGGCTCGCTGCGGGGCGGCCTGACGTTGCTCAGCAACAAGTCCGCTGCCAAGATCGACACGCTGGTCTATCGCATCAATCACGCCCCAACCGCGCCCTGTTTCGCCGGGGCAATTCGGAAGAGCGGAAATCGATCCATTGCCAGTGATCGTCCCTGAGGCACGGCTTACGGGCACCGAGTCGGCCATAGGCTCGATTGCCGCAGTGGCTGACGTGACGAGCGCGAACAGAGCGATGAGAACGAGCGGCGATGTTGGATCAGCGGATCCCCGGTTCGAGCCCTGGTGCGCCAACCATATCAAAACTGTTCGTATTCAATTAAATTACGGATGGGGTCGACGAGAACAAGGCGGATCTGGTGCGACGTTTTTTGCGTATCGTGCCCCGGATAGCAGTGCGACTTATGCTTTTCCTTTGTTTCTGCATCTTCGCGCAATGCGATACGGTGTGCAGATTAAACGGCACAGGTCGATTACGCGCTCGTCGTAGAATAGGATACCAAGGCGCGCAAATGCACAACCTGTTTTGCCTAGTCGCCTCGTGATCCCTCGACCGTTTCTGCGACAGCTTGGTGATTTAATCCCCGTCGCGGCAGCCAGGATCGGCAGGGCTTCGATCGACTTGATCTTCTCGATCGCAAAGCGCGAGGTGCGTGCTCGAAGTTGGAACCAGCAATCCGGCCATAATCAAGAAGCGTCGGCAGGGTGGGCTGGTACGGTGAAGTGAAAAATTGCGCCGTGGGGCTGGTTGCGCGTCACCCACAAGCGTCCGGCATGCGCTTCGATAATCGAACGACAGATCGACAGTCCCACCCCCAAACCGCTGGGCTTCGTCGTGTAGAAGGGGGCGAAGGCGTGCTCGAAGGTTTCAGAGCTCATCCCCGGTCCCGAGTCCTTCACCTCGACGAGAACACCGTCCGGTGCACCCTGCGCGGTGGTGATCAGCACTTTCTTGGCTCCATTCGCGACCGTGCCGATTGCCTGGACAGCGTTGATAATCAGGTTGAGAACCACTTGTTGCAATTGGACGCGGTCGCCCTCGACAAGCGGTAAGCTGTCTGCAAATTCCGTCTGCACTGAGATGCCGTTCTTCATCGCTTCGCCGCGGGTAAGCTCAATAACGTCCCTGATCGCCTCATTGATGTCCAAGCGATCCTTCCGGGGCGGTGCTTTTTTTACGAGATCGCGAATTCGTTGGATGATGTCGCTGGCCCGAGCGGTATCGTTCATAAGCCAGTCCAGTGATTCCCTGACCCTCTCAAGATCCGGCGGATTTCTGTCCAGGAAGCGCGCGGCCGCACCAGCATTCATGGATGCCGCGGCAATCGGCTGGCTCACTTCATGCGCGATCGAGGCCGTGAGTTCGCCCATGGTGGCGAGGCGGTTAGCGTGCGCAAGCTCCTTCTGTATCTCGCGCAGCGCCTCTGCGGCCCGCTTCTGTTCGGTGATGTGCCGTCCAACGCCGCGATAACCGATGAAGTGCCCGGACTTGTCGAGCACCGGTAGCCCGGAGACGGACACGTAGCGCTTGCCGCCATCGGGCGTAGGGCGCGCGAGCTCGAAATCGCGGAACGGCAGGTGGGCATCGAGCGTCTCCCGATGCTTGCGCCAAGCCTCCTCGTCGGGCTCCAAGTAGGGCACTTCCCAGCGCGTCTTACCAAGTTCAGAGCCCGACGCGGGTGCATCGACCATGCCTTCGGCGAATTCCTGGCGAATGAAACGATGCCGCGCATCGGATTCCCAGTACACGTCGAAAGAGAACTGTACGAGAGTCCGGAAACGCTCCTCGCTCTCCTGCAGAGCCACTTCCGATCGTTTGCGCTCCGTCAGGTCAACGACAAAGGAGACACCCTGGTCTCGTTGTTCGTCGAACGCAGCCATGCCGATCAACACCGACACGCGGCTTCCGTCCTTGCGGAAATACTCTTTCTCGAACGGCTGCACGCTACCCATCTTTTTTAGTTCCGGGATCCACCATCGCTCGTGGCGGTCGAGCCATTCAGGCGGCGTCAGGTCAGTCCAGCGCAGGCGGCCCGAGACGAGATCCTCACGGTCGTATCCCACGATGCTGAGAAACGCATCGTTGGCCTCCAGAATCGAACCTTCAAGCTCCCAGATGATGATTCCGATGATGTTGGCATCGACAAGGCGTCGGATTTTCGCTTCCCGTTCTCCGAGATCGCGGTACAAAGCCGCATTTTCCAGTGCGATTGCTGCCTGTGAGGCGAGCAGCTTCAGCACCGCAATTCGCGCCGGTGCAACAACGTAGGGCGTCAGTGTATTCTCGAGGTAAAGCACGCCGATAACTTTCGCACGGTTGATCAGGGGCATGCAGAGAATGGAACGAGCGTTGCGCTGATTAACGTAGGGGTCCGTGGCAAAGGGAGGCTGGACCGTGGCATCCTCGAGAACCGCGCACTCTCTAGTTCGCAGTACGTAATGGAGAACGGATTCGGGAAGGAGATCCGCGGTCACCGCTGTATTGCGCATTTCAACAGTAACTTTATCGCCGGTTGTGGTGGCTTCCGCTTCGATGCGCGGCTCGGTGTCGTGCGACAGGATCAGCAGACCGCGTTCAGCCCCTGCTTGTTCGATGGCAGTGCGCATGAGCGTCTCGATAAGCGTCTCCAGAACCATCTCACCTGACACCGCTTCCGACACCTTGATGACAGTGGCGAGGTCGAGATGCTCGACCGGCGCTCCAATCGTGCTCATCGGGCCTGGCTCTGATCTCGCCTCCCTGAGGTGCGGATGCATATCCTCAAGTTGCCGCACTTTGCCGTCTGCCCCCCAACGAACATAGCAGTCGCGCGCTCTCCGCAAATAGATGCCAGAAAATTCTTCGAAACCACGCTCGCCGTAAAACCGCGCGGCCAATTCATAAGCGAGCGCCTCGTGGTGGACGAAGCCGTTGTCGCGAGCGGAGCGGATGGCTTGTTCATAGAGACGCTCCGCGTCCAGTTCTCTGCCTTGGAGACGGGCGATCTCGGCGCCGGTTAGAATAGCGCGGTCCGCGAAATTCTCCGGGCAATTCTGTGCCCACAAATCGAGCTGCGTGTGGTGCCCAGTCAGGGCCTCAAGGTGCCCTTGACGTTGTTCGGGGTGTGCCGAATTCCAGCATGCAGCGTGCGATAGCGCTGCATAGAACTCGTATTCCACCGTCTCGAGTAGCTGCGGTGGTGACCACGGCAGTCTCCGTGCCTTCGATGCGGCGTCGACGGCCAGCGAATAGTCGCCGGCAAAGAAGCACGCTTGCAGCTTGCGGATCCAATACCAGCTCTCGGGCAGCGCGAATGCCGGATCGGCGGCCAAACGCCGTTCGAACCGAAGCTCGTCGGACGGGTCGTCGTGCAGAGCGCCGAAACGCCGCGTCAGGCCGCGCAGCATACGGATTAGCGCAACCTGCGGCATTATGATGTCGGCCACCAACGCAAACTTCGCCTTCTTGCTCAACTGCAACCCGTGCTCGGCTTCGCGCTGCGCTTCTGCAAGCGCATCGCCCGCCGCAAGGAAATTCGTATTCAAGCTGGCGCAACTGAAGGCCGCGAACGTGACATCGCCACTGCTGCTCGCGGCCTCAAATGCCCGCTGAAAGGCGTCTCGGGCATGCTGGAGGTGCTTGGTCCATGAAAGGACAAGGTTGCCATAGTTCAGGTAGGTCCTGGCGTGCACGCGCGAAAATCCGCACCGCTCGACCAGCTCAGTGCCGATACGGCTGAATCGAAGGCCCGCCTGATAGTCGCCGAAGCGCGCGCCGGCAATGGCGCCGAACATGACGTAAGGAACGCATGAAGCATCGTTGTTCCCCCACTCGAGGCTGATCTCCACCGCTTTTAGGGCCACCAGTGAGCGAAGGTTCGCATCAGTGAAAAACGCCGGCGGCATGAGCGCCGTCAAAAGATCTATGGTCGCTAGTGCGAGTGCATCACTCATTAGCGGCAGATCCAATAGCTCCTCGACCGACCGATTCCCGAGCCGAGATCGGACGTGCTCGTATTCGCGTCGGACGTGATCATCGCTTGGGTGGACTACCCATCGAATCCCGAGTTGTTCCAGATAGCTGAGACCGGCGCTAACCGCGCGGTCCGGCTCACTGAGCGCCGTATACAGATCCACCCGACGGCGCGCGACGACAGCAAGGTCGGCAGCGGTCGCGGTTCGCGTCGTCAGCTCCTGTAAGCGCTGTTCTGCCTCCAGGACCGAGCCAGTCACGAACTCGCATTCGGCGCGATGCAACTCGAACGCAAAGGCAAGCTGCTGGCGTTGTTCCCAGCAGTCGTCTGGTAACAATGCGGCACCGGCAGCGGCATAGTTGAGCGATGCCGCGTAGGCCGCCGCCTCCCACGCGCGCAGGCTGGCTGTCAGATTAAGCTCTGCGAGTTGCTCGCGTTCGTCTCGCGAGGTGATCAAGGACTCGCCACGGTTGAGCTGGTTGACGATCTCGAAAATAGCCTTCTCCCACTTCTCCCGGGGGGTCTGCGCCAGTAGCTCCCGACCGATTCGCAAATGCAGCGCCGCGCGTTGATCATCAGCAATCAGCGAGTAGGCGGCTTCGTGCACTCGATCGTGGACAAACCGATACACTCCTGGCTGGTGCTCGACCAATTCCTGGCGAATGGCCTCCCACAGATCCGCGTGTACCCGCTGCTCGGAGCGACCGAGGACGATCGAAATTGTCCTCGTGTCGGCGACGTTGCCGAGACAGGCCAGCCGCTGCAGCGTGATCTGCGTCTCGGCAGGCAGGCGGGTCAGCTTTGCGATCATCAGATCCACGACATTGTCGGTGTGGCCCTTGACGCGAATGCGAGCGAGATCCCAGCACCAGAACCGTGCGTCATGATCGAAGCGGACCAATCCCTCTTCGGCAAGCGCCTGAAGGAATTGAATCACAAAGAATGGGTTGCCGGCCGTCTTATCGTGAATCAACTTCGCGAGTGGCGCGGCACGCGTCGAATCGCAGCGAAGAGCATCGGAAATCAAACGCGAAATGTGTGAGCTGGCAAGCGGCGCTAAAATGATCTGCTGCACGTTAGCGCCAGCACTCTTTATGGCCTCAAGCCTGTACCACAATGGATGAGCGAAAGTGACCTCGTTGTCGCGAAAGGCGCCGATGAGCATCAGGTATTGCAGATCGGAGCGGGTTAAAAGGTCCTCAACCAGATCGAGCGTGGCGGCATCGACCCACTGGAGATCGTCGAGGAACAACGCCAATGGATGCTCGGACTGTGCGAACACCCCTATGAAGCGCCGGAGCACGAGACGGAAGCGGTTCTGTGCTTGCTGCGGGGGGAGCTCAGGGACGGGTGGCTGCTCTCCCACGATCAGCCGCAATTCAGGGATCAGGTCGGTAACGAGTCGTCCATTGGCGCCCAGCGCACCATGAAGCGCTTGGCGCCAGTGCGTCAGCTCGGCTTCGTTCTTGCTCAGAAGGAACCGCACGAGGCTCTGAAAAGCCTCCACTACCGTTGAATAGGGAATATCGCGTTTGTATTGGTCGAACTTGCCTGATGCGAACAGCCCGTGGGACGGAACAAGGCGACGATGGAGCTCATTGACTACCGAGGATTTACCAACGCCGGAATAGCCGGTAACCAGCATCAATTCCGGCGCGCCGCTCTTGATCATCCGGTCAAAGGCGGCCAGCATGGCTTCAATCTCGCGGTCCCGTCCGTAGAGCTTCTCAGGGATCCGCAGTCGGTCGGGCGTGTCGTATTGTGCGAGCGCAAACTCTTCGATGCGGCCTCCGGTTTCCCATTCGATCAGGCAGCGGCGTAGATCATGTTCGAGGCCTGAAGCGCTCTGGTAGCGTTGCTCGGCGGATTTGGCGAGCAGCTTGAGGACTATGGTCGAGATTGCAGCCGGTACAGTGCTTACCCGCTCGCCGGGCGCCACTGGCTTTCGCGCAATGTGGCAATGCACCCACTCCATGGAATGTGCCGCTGAGAACGGCAACGAGCCGGTCAGCATCTGATAGAGCGTAACGCCAAGTGAATAGAGGTCACTGCGGAAATCGATCGAGCGGTTCATCCATCCGGTCTGTTCGGGCGCCACGTAGGGCAGCGTGCCCACGATGAATTCCGGCGGCCCAGGGGCGCGTCGCTCGCGGGCGAGGCGCGAGGCGATACCGAACCCGGTGAACCGGACCCGTTCGTCCTCGCAGTTCACCATAATGTGCGCCGGCTTCACGTCCTTGTGGACGAGGCCGCGTTGGTGCACCTTGTTCAGGGCTGCGGCGATGCCGATCGCGAGCTGCAAAAAGCGTCCGATGTCCATGGGCGCACCAAGCAACTGTTCGAGCGGCTGGCCACCAGGATCCTCAAGCAGCAGCACTGGACGGTCACCATCGCACTTCAGCCCGAGCGGCCGCATTGCCCAGGTCTCATCTAATTGGTCTTTCAGCGCAAACTCGTGATCAAGACGATCGAGGAGGCCGGACGAAGCGTGTTTCGCCTTGGGAAGTACCGCCAATACAGTTCTGCATGCGCCATCGGAAGCCGGGCGCAATGGCCGACAAAAGATGCGGTCATCGTCCTCCCATAGCACTTGGAACCTGCTGTCCATGCGCATCAACCCAAAACACTGGGTTTAACCCCGAAGCCTCCGCGTGACCAATGTCAGGTGAGGAGGTACTGTGTTGCGCTCTGTGGCCACATCGACACTGCCATAAAAGCGGGGTTCTGCCCAGCGTAAGCTGCGGCGCCAGGCAGATGACGGCGAGAAAGCCGAAGCGGCGCTAGCCGGACATCAACCGTGATCGCGCGCGAGCCGGCGGGCGAATTCAGCGGTCTATCGAACTCGAAATATGCTGCCCGATGCGTCGCCACAACTTCTGCTGGCCGTCCGGACCGGCTCGAATGCGAACGGCTTCTGCGGCTCAGGTGTGGTCTGGGCACCGGATTGCTGTGCGGTGCGGCCCACGAGCTGATTGGCTCATAAAGCGGACGCGCACCGCCTTTGATTCCGGTCGCCGACCTTCATCCTACTCAGTGGTAACAATCCGTGGTTAATGTCACCATCATTCAGAATTCAGAGCTATCGGATGTAGGCGCGCCAGCCGCTGACAGCGCCCTTTACATCTCGCGGGGTCGATTGGCTTCGGCGCTGGCGTTTCGGTTCTCATGTTGTGCGCGGATCGGCCGATCCGTCGACCGTGCAGGCCACAGCCTCAAATAGCAGTTTGAGATAGTTGCAGGTCCTGATTTGCACTTATGCGGCTGTGTCGTTGGTTCGTTGGTTCGAACGTTTGTGAGATAGTACGACGTCCGAGGACACTTCCTGAAAGTAGCTCAAACTTGCCCAGATGGACTGGAGCGAGAGAGGATGATCGTACCGGTGGTCATCCGTAAGCGCTTAGCCGCAACCCTATTGAGGCTGGCTTGACGTTTTGCGGAATCGCCACGGCATGAGGTCTTCGATGCGGCTATGGGGATGGCCGTCGATG
>NZ_JADPIX010000081.1:0-9485 GCF_023073155.1 Bradyrhizobium sp. 45
CAAAACCGCCGCTGCCTGAACGGGTCAGATGCCGCCCTCGATACGAAGGCCATCCGTCAAAAGCGCGGGCGTCATCGTGCGGAGAAAATCGCGCTTACGATTGAACAGACGGACGCAATGGGCTGAGTTCGCCGGTGCCATACAAACCTGAGCAATACACGCTTCGATGGGGTTGCTCTTATGCCGATCACCGGCTCGACGGGCGGCACGCCGTCGCCGTCGAACGCTGTTCCGGGCGTCACAAGTCGATGCCATCGCAATACCCTGCCGTACTCAAACAATTAAATGCAATACAGCTAGTTTATTGCAGGTTTGGCCTGCGGGAGACCTGAGCGTGGCGGCATTCCAACGACGAGCTGAGATAGATATGGAACGCCGCGAACAATCGAGCGCACCATTAGCGCGATCGCAATAATCGAGGCACCGAGCAGACCCGCGATGATCAACCGGGTCGTGAGATCCCAAAGTTCTCCGAATTGTACGAAATCCATGAGACGGAACACGGTACCCTGGACCAGGTAGAGCAGCAGCGTGGTCTGGCCCAACTCCACAGCGATAAAGCGGGCCATCCGATTTGAATGGCCAAGGCTCCAGCATTGCAGCAGGAGTTCGATAACGATTGCTGAGGCAGCTGCAGAGCCAACAAACATCAGAAGCACGTCTTTAGCCGACCGAAGATCGTGAATTACCCCAAGATTATTGTAGACATAGGTGTCCTTGCCCCACGCTAGAAAGCATACGCAAGTGACTATCGAGAGAAATAAGACCAGGAGCGGCTTGTGACGTCGCCATGTACTCGTCCATCGTTCTCTCGATTGAGCAAGCAAGAAGCCGAAGCAGAAGAATGGGTAAGTGAATCTGATCAGGGGTGATATGGAGAATGTCAGAGGCGCGAGTGCGACCAGTATGGCTACGCCAGATATGACCCACGATCGCTGGTCGAGCCTGCTAGAAATCTTGATGAGAAGGTAGGAAACAAACGTGGCCCAGATGAACCAGTAGGTGCCAGCGAAATCGTCTAAAAATCCCAAAAGTCCGCTCGTTATGCTGGTCGCGCGCCACAATGCCGCCAGCTTAACGGTCTCCATGAACGTCCACCAAAACAGCATCGGCAGCAAGAGCTGCTTCGCACGGTCGCTGGCGGCTCGAGTGAACGACTTTTGCAGCAGCGATCGAGAAGAAAGATATCCGCTTATCGCCATAAAGAGTGGCATGTGAAACATATAGATCGATTTGTAGTACGGCGAATACCAAAACCCGTCGTCTCGGTAGATGACATACTGGATCAGGTGCCCAACGATCACCAAAAGAATGAGCGCACCTTTCGCGAAGTCTAAGCTCAGATCTCGATCGTTAGCCTCTGTCGTGCGCGAGCTCGGGGCGATCGTTCCAGTCACGCGTAGCAATGTATGAAACATCTAGATATCTGTTGTTGATGAGCCGGCGGCCCGTTGTTCGGTTCTTCTGCCTCATTTTTGATCCAAACGAAAGGTGATGGCGGGACTTTTTGGAAGGGAGTAAGCTCAGCTTGTTTTAGCCTTCAAGAACGAGCTGTGGGCCGAGCCTCTCTGAATGCCTCAAGGAACTTCGCGGCAGAACAGATATCTAGGTCAAGGTAGTGATGTAGCAGTACGGGCGCGGCATACTATTTGCAGAGGCAGGTTCTGGGAGGAAGACTGTCGCACTCAGTCTCCCACTCAGCCCGACGCATTTCAGACCCGGCAGATGCGTCGGGCTTCTTCCGTCCGCCCAGCATACTTGACATTTGGCCGTCACCTTCGGTTGCCGCCGAGGCGCTCACGCCAATAGGCGCTTCTGATGCTGAACTCGGGCACGCCAACATTGGGGTTGCGGCAGTGTGCTACGCGCACACGGAGAGCGGTGCTCTGCAGACTGGGGCAAAAGCCGAGGACCGACCCTTTCTGATTGAGATGCTGGCTCGGTTAGCGTAGCTGACGCCGTGAACAGCGCCGGGGATCTCCCGATGGCTGTTCAACCGGGCCGACGCTGCCGGAATGAATGCCACGCGGCCGTCGTGACGTGGGCAACGGGCTTGATCGTCCTGCGATCGTGGCCGCACGCAGAACCGATCATTGCTTATGCGCCTTCAATCGTCCGACGCCCTTGTTGACCTCGAGCGCCAGCCGTGACCCGTCGCAGGGCCATCCCGCCCGCGTTTGATGTTGCGCGTGACACCGCGAATGGTGCGCATCATGTTCTCGGTGATGTTGTACAGGCAAGCGATGAACGAAGCTCCTTCGGCAACTTCAACCGGACGACAGTCAGGATTTCGTCGAGGCGCGCGAGGATGCTCACAGCTACGCCGAGCCATGCCGATCGACTCGACGCGCGACATTGCGGATCAATTCTTCAGCCCTTTCGGCGTCATCGAGCTCCCAGGTTGGCGCAGCACCCGACGGGTGGCCGCATGATGCTCTTTCGGCAGGCGTTCCATGATGTTTGCGCACCTTGTAGATCTGGCAGCGCTGGGTCGTGGCGACCGAACCGAAGGTGCGGCAGATCGCCTTCGACAACGCTCAACAGTCTTGGCACCGCCGGGTCGCGCCCGCGCGAAACCAGATCGTCCAGTAGGGCCTGAAACGTTGCGGCAATCCGGTCGCCCCTTCCACCAGCGCCACGGATGCTTTTTGACTTCGCCGTCGACCCCGTCGCGGTGGCCAGCACAAGATCGTCGCCGAGATGCAGCCCGTCGATTTGGACCACCAGAAGGTCGAGCGCCGACAGATCGGCCGCCATGAAGTCGGCCAGCCGCGCCGTCGGCAGCGCTACGAACCTCCGCGAGGCAGCCGACTTTGACACCCCCCGATCCGGCCGATGCCTGCACGTCACCCTCCGGCAGCCGGACAGCGCGGGCGAACCGGCGCGTCAACACATTGATCAGCATCAAGTCCATCGCCCAGCGAGCGAGCCAGTGCTCCTGCGCCGCCATTGTCCCAGGACGGAATCGTGACCTCGCGGGCGTTCACGCCCTAACCCGTTCGCAGGCCGCCGTCACATCCGCCTCCGTCATCGTGCCGAGCGCCTCGATCCCTGCCGGAAGGCAGAACCGGTCAAAGCTCGCCTGCACTTTCGCAAACGCTTCGTCCACAGCCCGGTCGCCGGCCAACCAGCCGGTGTGATATCTCTCGTCATCACGTCGCTCTCCTTTGTGGAATCAGCACGCCGAGCCTACCGGCTCAACGGCAACCCCGACCTCTTCAGGAATTCAACAGAACCCGGGACATCCCCACCGCGCGTTCCTTGACGGCTTTCGTCGCAAAGCCGGCCGCGGGATGATTGCTGCTGCGCCTATGCTGTAAACGGCTCGGGCTGGATCGCTGCTGCTCAATCTACGGTCCTAACAAAGTCCGCGCTCGTGCGGCTGGCATCTGGCCGCCAAGAAGCCATACACAAATTGGACTCCATTCCGCACAACGAGCTGACCTTCGGCCGACCTCAGACTGGAAAACTTAAATAAGCCACCCCGACCAGAGTCGCTCGCGAGGGCGAGGTTCTATGGTCAAAGGTGCTGCTCGCACTCACGTTGTGGACCGAGGAGGGCAGCAGGCGCTCTCCGCGGATAAGCCGACTCGGCCGATCTCGAATAGCCTTGGCCTTCAGACGTCACCTTCATGATCATCGCTTCAAAACTCCTGACCATTTCGGCGGCAAGCAAGGGCTCACGCCAGTGACTTGTGCGGCGATGGTGTCGGTAGCAACAGTTTCTCTCGTGTGCCTACAAGTTTAGCTTGCTCGGGCTGAATTCAATGTTTCGGTCAATGACTCCTCAAATATATCTAGGCCTTGTCCCAACGTTTCTTGATCGATCGTAAGTGCAGGCAAGAACTTGACAACCTGATCGGTCGGTCCGCATCGCTCGATAATCAATCCCTTTTTAAAAGCTCTATGTGACGTTGCCTCTGCGATTTCGGTCGTTTTGCAATCGAATCCACATACCAAGCCCCGTCCACGAACAGCAAACTTGTTTCCGTGCTGGTGCGCGATAGCATCGAGTCTACGCCGCATAAATGCGCCCAAGCGTCGGACCTGTTGCGAGAGCGTCTGGTTGCGCCAATACAGATTCAAAGCCGCTTTGCCAGAAACGAGTGCAAGGTTGTTTCCTCGAAACGTCCCCGTGTGCTCGCCTGGTTCCCATGCGTCAATCGCTTCTTTGATCAGGAGCATCGATAGTGGCAAACCGTACCCACTCAGCGATTTCGACATTACAACAATGTCTGGCGACAACGCGGCGAACTCGAAACTGAAGAACTCGCCTGTACGGCCACAGCCCATTTGGATATCGTCAACTACGAAAATAGCTCCGACCTCTTTTGCCAAAGCCTCAATTGACTGCAACCATTCCTTACCGGCGACGTTAATGCCTCCCTCTCCTTGCACGGTTTCGACGAGAATGGCGGCTGGAAGATCAGTGCCACTGCTCTCATCCATTAATACCTTTCGCACGTAATCCGCCGGACTGTGAGCGGAGCCAAGATACCCATCATAGGGCATGAACGTTGTGCCGGATAAGGGAATGCTGCTGGCTTTGCGGTAAAAGCGGTTACCGCTCGCGGCTATGGCTCCCAAGCTTTGACCGTGATATCCATTCGTGAAAGAAATGACGTTGTGACGTCCTGTGATCTTACGCGAGAGCTTTAGAGCTGCTTCAACAGCGTTAGCTCCCGTAGGCCCTGTAAATTGAAAGCGGTAGGAAAGATTCCGTTCACGAAGGATGACAGAGCTAAAGGTCTCCATAAATTCGACCTTAGCTGGAGTGGCCATGTCCAAGCCGTGGACGACGCCGTCCGAGTCCAGATACTCGCTGATTGCCGCTTTGATCTCCTGATTGTTGTGGCCATAATTTAGCGCTCCAGCGCCGGACAGAAAGTCAATGACCTTTCGGCCATCCTCTGCGAACATAATCGAGCCGCGCGCCCTGCTGAACACAGCAGGAAAGGAACGTGAGTACGAGCGCACGTTAGACTCTAGCATTTCGACTGTCTTCATTCTGTGCGGCTCGTGTCCTCCAACCATGTCGTCGTCTCCTCGACAAGAAAATCTGCCCGACGAACAAGCGCGCGGCCAACATTGTACAGGATTGGCGGATCATGAGCGCACGGTTCCGGCGCCTCTCGTCGTCCTTTGGGCTCTGCGTAGGGCGTCTGAAAATCAGCTCCAACGGCTTACCCGAGGAACCAGGCGGAACAAAGCTACTATGTCTAGTAGTTTCGTCCCCATCCAGCGAGGGCCCAGGCTAAGTCGTCTTTCGCGGGCAGGTTTGCTTAGTCGCGCGCGATCGAAGAATTTGCGCATACAGCGCGGTTAGCTTGGAAGCGGGGAAGTATGTGGGCCGAGAAAGTTCATCGCGACCAGAGGGCCGATGCGCTCCCGGCGACCGCGGAGCCCGCCAGCCGGAGGCGTGTGTTGGATGCTCACGCTCAGGGTCCCGGCGAGTAGAAGGGACAGGGCCGCCGCGGATCTGGCCCGGTGCGCGGGCTTATCGCTCGTCCAGAGCCGCCGCTTTGGGCCTTGCGTTTGGCCGGGATCGGCGCGGAGAGTGGTGGCGTGGATGCGTTCGGCAGCAAAGGCGTGGCTTGAAATTGCTTCGACCAGTGGCATTTGTGTTGCCCTGCAACCCGATTGCGTAGGTTCGGGTGCTTCGGCCCGCCAAAGGGTTGCTGGGAGCGAACGCAAATTGGCGAGTTTGGCGTACACCGCTCGATCCTTCGAAAGCTCAACATCGAAAATGCGGCCTTTGGGTTTCCTGTGAATTCCGAAGCGATCGCCTCGACAGACTGCGGGATTTTGGACGCGATCGTCCCGTCCTGCTCCCGCAAACTCGGTGCCAGATTTGTCTGGAGCGGTGGCACAAGTTTCAGGTGAATTCTTTGTTCTAACGACGTCCTGCCGGCAAGCCGCTGCCGTAGCACTTCGCGCTAAGCTCAGCAAGGATCTTAGGAGTGAAGGTAGGGCGCTCGTTAAACCGATGAGGGCCTCGCCTCCTCTGATTGCGCGATCATACCAAAGGCGCCTTGTCAGGAGCCCGACGTTGCAAGTGCTTCAACCAGATGCCGAAAGTGCAACAACAACGACAGGAATGCGGCAAGAAAGGCGATGGTCCACTGGCACGCGGTAAGCACGGGCAGTCGCGCATTGATCGACATCGTAAGCGCCGCGCGAGTGCGCTTGGTCCAGACTGCTTCCCCATCTTTCACGCGTTCGTTCCACCCTGCTCGCGAAGCGCTGCATCGAGGCAGGCGCTCAACTCCAGGTCAGCAAACGGCTTGGCAAAAAAACCGGCTACGCCCGCGCTCAACGCGCGAGCTCGCGTGCGATCATCTGCGAAGGCAGTCATCAAGATGAACGGTGCAGCGTGGCCCTGGGCTCGCATCTTTTCCAAAAGTTCAAAGCCGCTCATCATGGGCATCTGCACGTCTGCAATGACACAGGACGTGTGGTTCAATTGAGACGACCGCAAGAATTCCTCAGCCGATGCAAACGTATGAACGATGTGGCCCTGCGATTTCAAAAGATTGTTCAGTGCGGCACGAATCGCAGGATCGTCGTCAATAACGGAAACAGTTGAATACCTAGACAAGACGACCTGTTCTTGGTTGGGCGAAGGCGCTGGCCGACGCATGACGGCCAGCAGAAGGGTGCGCGTGTACGACGAAATTGTAAAATCATACTTAGGTTTGTACCGTGAAACGCTCAGTCCCAATTCCCAGCCTCTCAGCCATCCTGATCAAATCGGCTAGCGATCGAGCTCCCATCTTCTTCATCACGTGGCCGCGATAGATTTTGACTGTAATCTCGGCGAGCCCGAGTTCCGCGGCCACCTGTTTGTTCAATAGCCCGGCGGCGACCAGTTTCAACACATCCTGCTCTCGTGGACTTAGGGCCTCAAACAAGGACTGGAGCCTGCTGACCACCTTGTCTACACCTCGTCTCTTCCGATCCTGTTCGATAGCTGCGACTACGCCATCGAGTAGTTCCTGATCGCGAAACGGCTTGCTGAGAAAATCGATTGCTCCACTCTTCATGGCTTTGACGGTCATCGGAATATCGCCATGAGCGGTGATGAAAATGATGGGAATGTGAATCTTCTGTTTGGCTAACTCATTCTGGAGCTCAAGGCCGCTCAATCCAGGCAGCCTGATGTCAAGCACAAGGCAGCTAGGAACATCAGGGAGCTCGCTCTGGAGCATTTCCCGGGCGGATCCGTAAGCAACGACATCTAGACCGATCGAACGAAATAGGTTGACCAGCGATTCGCGCATTGAGAGGTCATCGTCGACGACGAAGACGCTCGGCCTCACCTCAGGCCCGACGACATTTGGGGCTTCCTTCCGGGGTTCAGAGCGCTTGGTCACGATAAGAGCCTCACTTATACGATTTACAGTAGATTTATTGCCTCACGACCACCTTCGATTGATCGCATAGGCTTTTGAGGACGTTCGCGCAGTGCAAATCTTTGAAATTTTCAAGGTATGTGACCGGTCAGCCATTCGCGCCAGCGTGACGCAGACAGGAAAGTGTAGCAAAAACCGCCCGACTGGTCGAGAACTGCCTTTGGAGTCTGTCCGCCGTCGCGTTGGATTGGCTCCCAAGGCGCCGATCAAACGATCAGCAGCCGATCGAGAAGCACCGAATCCAGAACTTGAGGCGCTCGCTTTAGCGGCGGCGCGTGTCGCCTGGCCTTGGCGAGTGAGACTGCAGCGGACGGCTCATTATGCGGCTGAACGATCAGAATGCCCGTCGCCTTGGTAGTTGCACGCGGGGGCGCGAGCTGAGCGAATCGGCCCGATTGTGCCTGTGCATGCGCCGATCCCGCCGGCGTCGAGATCGGCAAGCGGAGTAGACTATCGCACCCATGCTAAGGAAAATAGACATCAGAGCGAGTAGCAGCGGCATCAGCAACATGAACTCTTCTTTTCCGTCGTCGGAGCGCCTGTGAGTTGCTCTGTGTGAGGAAAGCACCTTGTACCGATTTCGTACAACCTGACGCAAGGTGCGATTCAAGTCCTTTCCGTCATGTTTGTAGCAAAGATGCTCGAATTCGAGCTGCTGAAGGGGCGCTCACGTGCGTTCGTGGCGTTGTTCCTTCACGAGCCTCGCACCCCAACATGAGGCGGCGTAATCTGAAGGAGAGGCGGGACACACTCCATTCGGTGTCCAGCTGCGGACCGGTTCGCCAAAAGGCAGTTGCATTTGCTCTCCTGCACCAGCCAAACAACCGCTGATCCAGCGAAAGAATCACTCTTCCACCAGAATTTGCGGACATCAGAGGTCCGTGCCCGGCACCTTGAAGGTTCGCTCTTGACCTACATAGGAAGGACAAAACGCGCCCCGAGGGGTCAACCTGAAGGTGTTGTTAGACCTGCCAGTAGCTCATCGATCCGCTAAGGGCCCAGGGCCAGGCAGAAGCATTAAAGGCGAGCCGACGCACTCCGTCGAGAAGAAAGTGCGTCGGGTTCGCCCCACATCGCCAGTACATCCGTGGTGATGCTGCCTCCAATGAAGCAACCAGCGTGGCAAAGCTGAGGCTCGCTCAGCAAGGCAGAGTAGGTCGTGACTCCCCGCTACTTCGTGCCGGCCAGGAAGGGGGGCTTGGTCATTCGTAGCGTCAGTTTGTACGATGCCGGCGCAGATCTATCGAATTGGCAAAGAAGGCGTTCCGCTGTACTTTATTCTAATTCCAATTCTCTTCACCGGTTTTGGGGTAGCCTACGCCTTGCTTGAACAGCGGTTCAAGCAGCGAGAACTCTCTCGGTCATCGGCTTCGCAACGGCCGGCAATTGCCCTGCGGCGAACGGCAGCGAGCGGCATTCCGATCAGCGAGGGCCTATACGGGCGTTCGGTGAGCATCAGGGGTGCCTTTGTCGCGGGTCAGTTGCTCCATCATTGGAGGAATGAAGAGAATAGTTATGGGCGCGGTTTCGCTCACACTTGGCTTTCAGATCTGCCCTTGATGCTGTGGTTCAGAGTCGATGACTGCATGGCGCACTCCAACAATGGAGCCAGGAGTGAACGTCGATCTCGAAAACAGCACCGCTCGTGTCGCCGGGATTTCTAGCCTGAGCGCCCTTGCGGCGTTTATGTTCAGCGACTCGAGCGAGCATCTTGCTTCTCCTCGGGTCTTAGAACCGAAGCAGCGATCCGGGCCCTGCTGCACGTCGGGCAGTGCGCCATGGTCGGGTAACGGGCCACGAGCCCACTCCATCGAATACAATCCTTCGCCGACACACTGCGCTAGCGAGAGCGCCGCCGCCGATTCTGTGCAGGCTCGGCCGGCGCGCAGGATTGGGCTGGATCGACACGCTTGGGCCACGTATTGGGTGTGTAAGTCGCATCTCGGCGTGCCGCCGTCCACTCTTTGGCGGCCTTAGCATTACAGTTGCTTTTGTTGCGGGCTTCTGAATCCATGGGCAACCATGATTCGAATGTCGTGGGCGCGGGCCGCGTCGGTTGAGGCGACGCTTGCG
>NZ_JADPIX010000158.1:0-9399 GCF_023073155.1 Bradyrhizobium sp. 45
CGGCATATCGCTCCTTCGGTGGAGAAGTGGAGGCGTCAAGCACCCCCACGATATGCCGCCTTTCCGATTCCCGCCGTCACCAACTTTGGGCGATAGCTCAGGGGTTTGCCTACCTCTCCACTGTCGTCGATCCGACCACGCGGATCGTCTACATGGGTGGTGTTTCCAACAGTCGCTTCCAGATTCCGAACAATCCCGGCCAGGCGCCTCAATTCACAGCCTTTGGCGCGTCCGACTTCAATTCCGCCAATCTCAACGAGAACCAGCGTGAATTCAATTCGTTCAACGTGCTGGCGCTCCAATACTCCAGCAATGGGCTGGATCTGCAGACCTCTTATTTCAACCGCTATAGCAGCGTGCATTTCGTGCCAGACGTCGTCGGCGATCTCGTCTTCAACGGCGTGGCCTCGGACGTGTACCGTCGAAGTCTGACTCATGGCGTTCAAACCGATGCGGCTTACCGCCTCTCAGACGCTCATACACTGCACGCAGGCTTCACGGTCAGCGCTGAGAATGCCTTGGTGAGCAACGGATCGGTTCTGCTGCCAGTCGACAGCACAGGCGCTCCGGTTGATGCGCCCTTCAACGTGCTCGATCAAAGCAGCAAGACCGGCTTTCTGTTCGGAACCTATATCGCGGACGAATGGAAAGTGACAAACCAGCTCACCGTGAATTACGGGTTGCGGTTTGATCAGATGATGCAGTACACCAATGCGAACCAGCTCAGCCCGCGCATCAGCATGACCTACACCCCGAGGGACGGCACGGTGTTCCACGCCGGTTATGCTCGGTATTTCACGCCGCCGCAGCTCGTGCTGGCGGCACCGACCAATCTTGGCCTGGTGCAAAACACCACGCAGCAGCCGGAGGTGAACTTCGCAGATCCGGTTCGTCCCGAGCGTTCGCACTATTTCGACGTTGGCGTCACCCAGAAGCTCTTACCCGGTCTCGAAGTCGGCGTGGACGGCTACTACAAGATGGCCAGGGACCTGCTGGATGATGGGCAGTTCGGCGCTGCCTATGTGCTGACCGCGTTCAACTACGAAAAGGGCGACAATTACGGCGTAGAGCTCTCGGCGAAATACACGGACACGCATTTCCGCGCTTATGCCAACATCGCTTATGCGCGACAAATTGCGACGAACGTCGTGTCGAACCAGTTCTTATTCGGTGCCGACGAGCTTGCCTACATCGCGAGTCACTATGTCTACACCGATCACTCGCAGTGGGTCTCGGGATCGGCGGGCGCGTCGTACAAGTGGGATAGTGGCACCCGTGTTTCGATGGATGTCCTTTACGGCAGTGGTCTGCGCAGCGGCTTCGCGAACACCGCGTCGCTTCCCTGGTATTCGCAGGTGAATTTCGGCGTCTCGCATGAATTCAAATGGTTCAGCGACGTGAAGCCGACAACCTTGCGCTTCGACATCGTCAATGTGTTCGACACGATTTATGGAATCCGCGACGGATCCGGGATCGGCGTGTTCGCCCCGCAATTCGGGCCACGCCGCGGCTTCTTCTTCGGTATTTCGCAGAAGCTTTGAGCGGGGGCGGATGCGAAACCTCAACAGATACGAGAATCAGATGCGTCACACCGATCTCAAGTCACGGACCGCAACCCAAGGCCTGGCACGCCTGCTCGCGCTCCCGAGCGCCGTCGTCCTCTTGCTCGCCACGTCGACCGCTGCGCTGGCGCAGAGTGACGCCCCAAATCCGCTGTTGCCGCGGAATCTATCGCCATGGGGCATGTTTGTGAACGCCGACGTCGTGGTGAAGGCGGTGATGATCGGGCTCGCCTTTGCTTCGCTCGTGACCTGGACGATTTGGCTCGCCAAGACCATCGAACTGCGCTTGGCAGCCGGGAGCGTGCGGCGACGGCTAAGGATGCTGGAAAGCGGCCCGCAATTGTCCGAGGCGGTTCGCGCCTGCGACGGCGCAAGGGATGCTGTGGCGCAGCTCGTCCTTTCCACAGCGCGCGAGGCCGAACTTTCCGACTTCATCGTCGACGATGGTCTCAAGGAGCGTGTCGCGTTGCGGTTGGAACGCGTCGAGGCGGCAATGACTCGGCAGGTCTCGCGGGGCGTCGGGATCTTGGGCACCATCGGCGCGACGGCGCCTTTCGTCGGCCTATTCGGCACCGTTTGGGGGATCATGAACTCATTCATCGGCATCTCCGAGGCCCATACCACCAACCTCGCCGTGGTCGCGCCCGGCATTGCTGAGGCGCTGCTGACTACGGCGGTTGGCCTCGTCGCGGCGATCCCCGCCGTCGTCATCTACAACCATCTTGCGCGGGTGATCAGCGGCTACAAGGGCTTGCTCGGCGACGCCTCGGCGCAGCTTCTTCTCATGATCAGCCGCAGTGCGAGTTCTCCAGCGTCGATGCGGTTCCGGGCGGCGGAGTAGATCATGGCTGTTCGACTTGGCACGCGCGCGAACGACGATCTCGAGATCCATCACGAAATCAACGTCACGCCGTTCATAGACGTGATCCTGGTGTTGCTGATCATCTTCATGGTGGCGGCGCCGCTCGCAACGGTCGACATCGGCGTCAATCTGCCGGCCAGCACGGCCCCCGAACAGCCGCGCCCGGACAAGCCGGTGTTCGTGACGATCAAGTCGGATGGCACGATTGCAGTTGGGGATGCAGCCGCATCACGCGACGAGCTCGCGACTACGCTCGACACCGCGACCGGTGCGCACAAGGATGAGACGATCTTCATCCGCGCCGACAAGGCGCTCAGTTACGGCGAATTAATGGGAGTGATGAACGTCTTGCGTGATGCCGGCTATCTCAAGCTGGCGCTGGTCGGTCTGGAATCGCCGGCGCACAAGCCATGACGGTATTTGCGCTCCATCTGCCGGACAGACGCGGCCTTTCGCGCTGGAGCCTGGCTGCGATCATTGTTGCGGCTGCGCATGTGGCAATCGTCGCCTCCGTTACGCTGTGGTACGCGCGCCAGCCGCGCCAGCCGGCGATCATTCCAGCCATCGCGGTCTCGCTCGCGCCGATGGAGGCCTCCTCACCCGAGGTTCAGAACCAGGATCTCGCGATCGGGCCAGCCATGCAGCAGGCCGATGCGGCGCCAAAAGAGCCGCCCAAGACCGAAGAGCAGAAGCTCGAGCAGCAAGTACAACCGCCGCCCCCGCAGCAACAGGCTGATGTGACGCTTCCGAAATCCGAACCCAGACCTGTCGAGGAGCCCAAGCCTGAAGCGCCGCCGCCCGCTCCGGAAACCCGCGCGCCACCGAAAAGCGAGCGCGTCGGCCAGTTCGCGCAAGCCGCTTCGAACCGCTATGATGCTCTTGTTGCCGGTCATCTGGAACGCTTCAAGCGTTATCCCGCGGGGGCACGGGGTGAGGCGGGCACGGCCGTTGTCCGCTTCGCGCTGAACCGCAAAGGTGAAGTGGCGCGTGCCGAGGTGACGAGATCGTCAGGCCACACTGTGCTCGATCAGGAGGCCCTCGCGATCCTCCGTCGCGCCAGCCCGTTCCCTGGTTTTCCGTCCAAAAAACCGGGCGACCTCGAGACTTACGTCGTCCCAATCAACTTCCATCACTGAGCTTTCCTAACGACGGGGCGATGCGCCCGCAGGAGCGCCAGGATGTGCCCGTGCCGCTTCGCCATATCCTTGATAAACCCGGTCGTAGACGCCGTCCCAGCGCCAAAGAGCGGCCGGAAGCCGCCAGAAGGACCCTGTTAGAATTCCCGCAGCTCATCGACTACTACATCAAGCTGAAGGAACAGCACGGCGGCGAAGCAGCCGACCTTAGTGCCGAGAAGGTGCTTGCAACTGAATACACATTCATCCGGCAGGTCGCCGATATTCAACACACGCTGCTTCGTGAGACTACACGGAATCGGCGGCGGCGCCTATGAAGAGGCGCATGCGCGCGTCGGGTATCTGAAGGATGTCATCGAGAACAAGGGTGGACACCGACTGTTTTATCACCACGGGGCGCCAGTTCAGCGAGAAAAAGACCTTCAGATCCTCTACCGCCTGGTCTGGTTCGGGACGCCTTCCGATGTTGGTACCGAAGCAAACGACGGCAGAGGACCGGTTGATTTCAAAATCTCACGAGGCGCACACGACAAAACCCTCGTCGAGATGAAGTTGGCAAAGAATACAGCTAGAGCGAAACCTTCAGAAGCAAGTCCCGATTTACCAAGCTGCAAGCGACGCCAAAAATGCAATCAAGGTGATCCTCTATTTCAGCGTCGCCGAGCTTCGGAAGGTGAATGCAATTTTGAAGAAATTGGATATGACAGACAACAAGGATATCGTTCTAATTGATGCCCGCGTCGACAACAAACCGTCAGGTTCTAAAGCTTAACCGTATGCCGCGCGATCTCACCACCGGAGGGTCGACCACGATTACGACCGTGCCCCCACCGCGGTCACACTCGGGATCGCTGGCGATGTCCCGAGCAACACGGGCGCCATATTCGACCGCTAGTTCAGCAGAGCCAAATAGCTCCCCCGTGTCGTCCGCCTGTGTCTCTCCCTCGTGGAGAATCGGAAAGTAGTAACGTCGCATCGCCGCCCTCGTCTTTTTAGCGCGGCGATCATGCCCACGCCTCGGGACGGCGCGTACCTGTCGAAAAGGACAGGTTCGTCGAACAGCGCTATTCACCAGGGATGGCCCGATAGGGCGGCATTAGAGCCGACAGCAAGCAATCCCCAACTAAAGCCCTACGATCTTTGTTGCGCTGCGCTCCCTTGAAGGGAGTGGACGGCATCGCTATGCGCACTTTGGAACATAACTCGCTTCTCATGAGTTCCTGACCCGGAACACACCTGACCGGCGACAGGGAGAGAGGGATGCAAGGGGCCGCGGTTCTAATCTTGGTCGTCGAGGACGATCAGCTTGTCCGAGACCTGGTGACAGATGCATTGTCCGACGGCGGCTTTACGACCGAGGTCAGCGTCAGTGGAGAGGATGCCGTCAAACTTCTTCTAAGCGACGCCACCAAGTATCGAGCCCTCATCACCGACATCAATCTGTTTGGTACTGTTGACGGTTGGCAAGTCGGCCACCGCGCCAGAGAGTTAAATCCTGACATCCCTGTTATTTACATGACTGGTGCGGCGGCCGATCAGTGGTCCGCTCACGGCGTGCCCAACAGCATCCTATTGAGCAAGCCATTTGCGCCAGCGCAGATCGTAGCAGCCGTCGCTCAGCTTCTGAACACCGGCGCGCCTCCAGCGTAGTGTCACACTGATGCCTTCAAAGAAAAAGAAGGCCAAGAAGGCAACGGCTTCGTCGAAGCCGGGTCGAAAAGCTGCCATGCAGCAGACGATCCTGAATGAATTCGCCGAACTGCGGGCCTTGGTGAAGAAGCTGCTGCGCAAGGTCAATTGATCGGTGCTCCCTCGAAGGGAGTGATCGGCGTGCGCCCCAAGGGGCTACAAAAGTAAGACAGTAACGTTGGCAGTTTATTTTACGAGACGCCGCACCGAAATTCGCTCTATGATGTGCGTTCGGAAAATTTTCTACCCGATTTGCGCTGACTGAATTCGTTTCCAATCGGGGGTTGATTGCCATGCGCCCCATCCAAAGTGAGCAGATTGCAGCGCTATTCAAATTGCACGCCCAACAGCTTGAATCCCTTCGCATCGATCCCGAGATCGAGAGGGAATATTCAGAGATCCTTCTTTTAAGAGAGAAGATAAAATTGGCGACCGATCAGAAGAAGGCGCGCCGGCAATTCCTTGCTCGGTGCCTGCCACGCGCCTGAAGGTCAAGTGCGCTGTCGAAAAGGGTTGGATCGAGCTGCTCGAGAGCGGGACCTACGTCCGGCTGCTGGCGCCCGGGCAGGATACGTTGTCGCCCCGTTAGGAACCGTGCCCCGATTACCCGGTTTGGTCTCTCGCTGGCTCGTGCGAGCTGGCGGAGCGGCTCCGGCCCATAATACTCCAGCCCCCCAAGCCGGGGCCGTCTCTTGTGCTCTGTCCTGACGGACACAATGAAGATACCCAGAGGCAAGTTTATAGGCGAGCGTGTCGGCGGTCTCCCGGCACATGAGGCCGAACATTTCATCAAGTGCCCGGCTTGCGGTGGCTGGATCGATATGCGCGACCTAGGATCAGTTTTCGACCATGAGGGGCCGCTGCCCCATCCTGGCCAGGACTCAGGCACAACGGGGCGGAGTAAGCGATCTATGCCCATAGAGATATATCGTGGCCATGTGCTCGACCCCGACCAGATGGAGGCGCTTCGCGTCCAGCTTGAGAACTTCGACAGCATCCAGGAAGTCGACGCCGAGCTGCGCGGCATCATTGAGCGCAACTGGCCACATCTCATAGCAAAGCTCCCTCCGGATGACGTCTGAACGGATTTAAGCCTCTGAGCCCCCCGTATGGCCGCAAGCAAGAACATCCGCATTATCCCTCACGAAGCCGTGCCGCAGACCGGCAGCTTCGAGGTGCGTTTTCCGGACGGGCGCGCCAGCGTCTATTTTTCTTCGAGGATATTCCTGGCCGGCGCATGCGGCCGGAGATGCTCGACAGCGCTACAGCAGAGGCCAAGGCGAAAGCACTAGCCCGCGCCGAGCAAGACAAGCTGCCAAAGCCCTGAAGAGCGGCCCCTGTCCCAGCAACCTCGTCGTCTCAGCGTCCTTAACCGCCGCAACAACGCGGGTGGGCAGCGTAGCGTCGTGCGCAAGCGCTCTCCCTGATGGGCACCCGAATTAACCACTAGTTCCGATCAATTCTAATTGGACAACAACACTGCTTGTTAGCGGGCCCCACCGGCTCAATGTGTGAGTATGGCCGTTTTGCGGGCTTCGGCGGGACCGGAAAACTGACTTCGTAAGGGGCGAATCGCAATCGCAGCGATCGCTTCGATTCGAAAGTTACCTCCTCATCTTGGAGCATCTCGCCATGATCGAACGTCGTGCAATGGAGCGCATACCGATCAACCAGGCGGCGCAGCTGTCATTTGGTGGAATTCGTGGGACACATCCATGTATGGTGCGCGATATCAACGCCCTTGGGGCCTGCATCTCCACACCCTACTACGTGTTTGCGAACGAATTTGTGCTGTCGTTCAACGGCCATTCCGCAATTTTTATGTGCCGCGTCGTGTGGAGAAAAGGAACTCGTTGCGGCGTCTCGTTCCTTCTGCGCCATCGCTCGCCGAGATCGGCGGACTATTCCAGCGAGCCCTCAAACGTGGCAGTTGAGTAACGAGCGACTAACGATTGCGCGCTGACGCTCCTCAGCCGAAAATGAGGCGCGTAGTTCAACCGTCGCGCGATGGGCTGAATCCTCAGCAATGGGCTAACGGCGCTGTCCGCCATGTCGGCGGCGAGCTCGCTGCCGTCCTTCAGGCGAATGCCGTCCCGCGTGAACGTGTCGATCTCTTTGGGACCACAGAGGCGCGCTTAATGACGTCCGCGCGGGTTGCGCATACTGCGCTATGTTGTTAGACCGCGCTCCTATCAATGAAGGAGAGCCGAGTTGGCCAAAAAGAAAAAGACTGTCCGCCGCGAGTGGACGCGTGACGATATCAAGGACCTGAAGGCGCACTCCAAGGCACGGACGCCCGTCGTCAAAATAGCCAAGATGACGAAGCGAACCGAGGGAGCGCTACGTCAGAAGGCGATCGTGCTGGGAATTGGTCTGGGCCATCAGCGGTAGTGGTGGTCGCGCGCGCTTGCGTGTACCACGGCCGCTGCAATCAGTCGGAACGATCCCACCGGAAGGCCGTTGTGTCCGATGGTCAAAACGTCCGATAAATTTCGCGAATGCCGAGAACTGCCTGCAGCTCGCCGAGGGGGCGACCAATGCGCAGGCGGCACTCCGTTACAAGCGGATGGCGCAGGCTTGGTCCGCCTTAGCGACAGAACAGGATTGGCTCGACGGCTATCCTACACAAAGTGATCGGGCCGGCGAGTTAGCGGCGGACGCGATCGATGGTTTGCGCGATAAAGATGCTAGCGCCGCTGACGTCAAGGCTCGTAAGAGCCGACTCATAGATGGCCCAGTTGAGTTTCGGAAATCGCGCGTGGACAACGATTGATCGTCAGCCACGCGCCTCTCGTTGTGCCGAGGCGTCGTTCACCGACCTGTCTGACCGGAAAACGCCGCAAACCCGCTTGACCGGATTTTGGCTGTATCACCCTATCCGTAGATTTTCCGCCGAGTCTTTTCCGCGATTGTTCACGACGTCGAAGCTGACCTTAGCTCCCTCTGCGAGCGAGGTGTAACCAGTCTTCTCAACGGCGGAGATATGAACGAACACATCCTTGCTGCCCGAATCCGGTTGAATGAACCCGTACCCCTTCGTCGGGTTGAACCATTTGACGGTGCCTATAGCCACTTAACTTCTCCATTTGAGACCATGCTGAGCGTCCACTAAAAAACGGTCCCGGCACCCCTACATGCCGGGACCGTTGGAGGCGACTTGGCGGAATGGGATCGCCAAGCATCTCTAGCCTAGGAAGATTCAGCAGTCGGTTCTGTTCGCTTTTGAACATTGGCATACTGTTCCCTCGTGGGAACGGAGTTGGAAAGGCGTGCTAAGCGCAAGAGCCTGCGAGTTCTGACGGGAGGTTGCCGAAATTCATTTTCATGGTTGGCTCGCGAGTCATCAGCGCGAGACCAGCTTCTGCCCGACAACATCATTCGGCCACCGGGGAATGATCCGCGTGGAAATGCCGCTGGCGCCAATGGTCGTCAATTGCCCGAAACCGCCCACCCAACACGGAGTCCGGCCCTCAGTGAAGTCCCGGCTAGCGATATCACCCTGTGTTTTCAACGCAGCGATGACGTGACCATCAAGGCTTGCCGGTGCCTTCTCTATTGCTACCCTGATTTCCGTCTCTTGCGACTCGGTGTTGCACGGGCATGGACTAAACCCCCGCGGCATCTCAACGATTTGCCACGGCTCGATGTGCTCGCTGCCGGCCTGCAGCGTCGTCATCCGGAAAGCGGATGGGCCACCCTGTTCTGAGATTCCCGCGACCGACACCTCGAATGGACTCGCGGCGCCCATTGCGGCCATCCGGTCATTCAGCTCCTTAAGCGTGGGGCCGATCGCCTGCTGGAATTCGTCAAAGCCGCTTGCCGCTATTGTCGACAGAGCAAGCGACACGGCCTGAAAAACAACAAAGTGCTCGGCGCGGATCGTTGCAGCAGCCCGAAATTGAGGAAGCAAGGTCGCCTTGTTACAGATCGCTGTGATCGTCTGATCCGCTGTGCTCCATACGAGTGCATCTGAAATGAGATGAGCCCCGTCCGAGCCGACGATGAGGTTAGCTGCCGACATTAATAAATACCCTCGAATTGAAAGTTGACCGAGCTATCGCCCAAAGTTGGTGACGGCGGGAATCGGAAAGGCGGCATATCGTGGGGGTGCTTGACGCCTCCACTTCTCCACCGAAGGAGCGATATGCCG
>NZ_JADPIX010000153.1:0-9259 GCF_023073155.1 Bradyrhizobium sp. 45
CAACCCGCACACATCATCGCATGGTCCTTCTGGCGCAGAGCTCACCAGGCTGCCGCTCAACGCGCCCACTTCAAATCAAAAAAGCAACTGTAATGCTAGTACTCGAATGGGATGCCCATCTTCACAAATAGCGCAATGGGAGGCCACCACGGAACGATAGCAGATAGCCGTCGTAGAAATAGCTTTGCGCGGCGACTGGGGGCCGCCGCGCAGCAGGACCATGTGCTTGTCGAGCCGATCCTTGAAGTCCAGGCCGGCGGTGAAAAAGCATTCTCTAGGATCGCTCGACGTCAATGCCATCCTGCGTGGCCTTCCGGCCACCAATATCCAGCATCTTGCTGCGAAAACGGTACAGCCACATCGCACCTAGACCATAAAGGGCGGCAATTCCCGCGAAAGCGAACGTGTTGTGAAGCTCCGCGCTGCCGAGCACAGCGCCAACAAAGTTGCCGAGTGCTTCTCCGAGACCCATACCGATGGCGTTGATGCCTAGCAAGGCGAGGTGATCCCTTCCCGGGGTATTCTGGACAAGCAACACCGACAATGACGGCAGGGCCACAATCTCCACGACCGTCAACAATGCGACGGCGAGGTAGAGCGTGAACAGGTTCACGAACCCTGATAGCAGCGCGAAACACGCCAGGACCAGGATCGCCGACAAGATCAGCGACCCGACGTCGTCGACATGCGCGCGCTCGAGTGCCTTCATCAGCGGCATCGATGCCCCTACCACCAAGGCAGCATTGAGGCCGGCAATCGTCCAAACGATTTCCGGGCCGGCCAACAAGCGGCCTAGCACGATCGGCGCAAACGAAAAGATCTGTGCCAGGGCGAACCACGTGAAGGCAGTCGCCACGAATACCAAGCGAAGGTCGGACCGCGTTGCGCTGTGCAGCAGCGACTTCCACCAGTTGCCGCCGCGGTCCAGTACTGGCAGCTCGTTCCCCAAAAAGGCATGGCAGACCAACCCACCCGACACCATCACCAAGCCGGTGACGAGGAAGGGGGCGTTCGGCGCCATTTGCACGTACAGCAGGCTCGAGAGCAACGGTCCGAGCGTGGCAGCGATATTCGTCCCCACGGCGAGCTTCACTAGCATCAAACGGAGAGATTGATCCTCGCGCAGGCGGACCGAAATTACGCGCAGCAGCAAGCTGCACGACCCGTAAGCGGTGCCGACCATAAACAGTCCGAGCGCGGTCCCGACAAACGCGGCGCTCTCCGCCACGATGGTATAGCCCGCCCCCATCACGAGATAGGTTGTCGTCAGGGCACAACGCGTGGGAATGCGGTCCAGTAGTGGAGCGAATAAGGCGCGCGACGCTCGGCCGGAAGCGGACAGGAGCAGCAACAGAGTACCGACCTGAGCCGCCGAGAGCGATCGGTCGAGGAGATAGACGCCGAGCACAGAGAGCGGCGCAAAGTAGCCGTAGTTATTGAGACAATTCTGAGCGAACACGTTCCAGAACATACGCTGCGCAGGCTTCGGTTGGAGCATGGTTGCGCGCGGGCTGTTCATCATTGAACGGTGATGGCGACCGCCATGATCATGCGCTCGAGCCGGTCCTTAACTTCGGTGGCGCTCGCCCCGGTGGCAAGCACATGACCAACGCGGTCGAACGAGTGGCGGACGGGCTTCACGGTGTCACCGACTTTGATCAACAGCGCGGCACCGGCATAGCCAGGCATTTCGCGCAGACGATCATATCCGGTGATTTCCGTCACTCTGCCGGCGGGCGGGACGAAGTATCGGATGCCGGCAGCTCCGCAGTGGGCCGCGGGAAGCATCACCACGCCGGCATCAGCGCACAGCATCTGGGCAAACACGCTGCCGTAATAAGCGATCCCGGTCACGTGCTGTGTCAGGTGCGTAATGTAGTCGCCTCCGGGTCGGGAGTGAATTTCCCCCATGACGATCTCGCCGGCATCGCAAGCCCAGAACTCCGCATGAAACATGCCGAAAGTCAGACCAACGGCATGCACGGCGCTCTGCACGACCGTGATCGCGCGCTCACGCAAAGCAGACGGAAGATCGGCCGGCGCGACATGGCCGCACTCGACGAAATTGCCACCGCCGATCACGAATTTTTGCGTCAAGCTCAAGACCCTCGGCCAGCCACGGACACATAAGCCCTCCGCGCTGAACTCCCGGCCCTCGACGAACGATTCGAGCAAGAAGGGCCGCTCGCTTGCCGGCCTGAGCTGCGCAAGCGCAGTGGCAAGAGCCGTCGCGCTATCCACCAGAAAGACGTTCTCGCTGCCATACCCGATCATCGGCTTAAGGATAAGTTTGCGATGCCGGCGCGAGAGCTCGGCAAACGCCTGATCGATTGCCTCGCCGGATCGGCACAGCCTGGCTTCCGGCTGGGCAAATCCGGCCGCCCGCAAGGTGTCTCGGCAGACAAACTTGTTGGTGGTGCACTCATGCGCACGCTCGCTGGGGCCCTTGAATCCAAAGCGGCGAACGAGCGCGGCCATCGCCGGCTGCGCTTTTTCTTTGAAGCTGAATGCTCCGGCAAGAAGCTCACGTCGGGGATATTTGCCAACCCACTTGAGACAGGCGCTCACATCCTCGAAGTCGAGGGGATGGACCTCATCGGCGAGATCATGCAATTGAATGGCCTGCTCGAGACGCTTGGGTGTGTCCGTCAACACCACCCGCAAGCCTTGCGCCCGCGCCTGATCATAGAGGTGACGGGACTGAATCTCGCTCTCTCCACCCAAGACCAGCAGTGCCTTCTTCCGCATCGTCATCACATCTGTCCATTGTTATCTCGACACCTCGACGCTCGAGCCAGTCGAGCATGACCGGCGCTATCTGCGGGGTGATAATGGTCTCCGGATAGTGAAATCCGCCAACGGCTTTTCCGGCGCCCGTCAGCCAGTTGACCAGGAACACCACGGGCAAGCAGGTGGCCAGAGCCATCGAGCGCACGTCGACGCGGTCGGTGAAGGTGAGCCGCAAACCCTGCACAGACCGTCGCCCGTGCCGACTTCCGGCGAGATCGATTGCCAGAAGCGTCTTTGTCTGTTCGTTCTCCGCCAAGCCGAAGGTGCGCTGGGTGGCCCGCTCAAAAAGCTGCTTTGGGGTGAGGCCCGTATTTTCGTCCACGGCATCCTCGGCCAAGACGCCGAGTTGATCGAGCAATGCGACCAGTTCGACATATGTGGTCCAACGCAATGTGCGTTGGTCGGCATCGACACCCGGCCGCGACAATTTCGGATGCTCCGAGAGCCGCGGCTGCATCCCGTCATGCCAGTGCTCGAGCACCCCGATGCCGGGCCAAGCGAGTTGTTGAACATCGGAAAACCGCGGAACGACGCAAAGGGCGCCATCGCGGATGCAATAGGCGTCGCGCTTGGCGAGGGGGAGGTGCGAAGTGCCGAAGAGTCTTTTGTAGCCGAGAGGATTGGCCGGGCGTGGCACTACGATCCCACCGCAGCAGATACGAAGGGACTGCACCTCCTCAGTGGATTCCAGCAGATAGCTCGCCAGGATCTCCGTCAGCCCCGGCTCCAGCCCGCAGGGCAGAACCGTCGCAAGACTCGGAGCTTGGATCAGCGCTTGCTGCACGCGTGGCACGTCCTCGGCAGCAGGCCGGCTGATACTCACCAGCAAACCACGTGTAGCGCGGCTCGCTAGGCTCTCGATCACACCCAGCGTGACCGGCCAAGTGGCGGCACAGATCACGACGGGTGCGAGTTCTGCCTGCTGCGGCTGGTCGGTGCACAAGATCTCACATTTCCATGCCTCGCGCGCAGCCGTGAGCGCGCTCATATCGCGGTCGATGAGGCGGACCGTCCAGTGCGGAAAGGCGTCGCGGAGCAGCGCCGCCATTCCCCTGCCCATCGCACCAGCGCCTATGACGTCCGTCTGCATGTTTCACTCGAGGGCGAAGACTGGGGTGATCGTCTCCGATACCCAATCGAGGTGCTTCGTGAGCAGTGCTTGGCTCGGCGCGGTGCTGATCACCGCGATCAGACGTTGAAGACGGAAATCGCTCGGCGGAAGCACAATGTGTGTACCGATCGATGTTTCGACGATCGCCTGCTCGACCCAAGGGTGATCGAGAACCGCCTCGAGGCCGCGGTAGCCGAGCAGCCGCCCTTCCTGTTTGGCCAAGACGTAATGGATCCCGGCCACCCGCTGCGGCGCGGGCGGAGGCAGAGGCGCCCTGCCCACCGCAATGCGAGCAAGGTTTTCGTAGAAGTCATAGTGCAACGCAAGCGGGACCAGATGCGACGCGATGTAATCGCCTCCCGGCCGGGCAGCAACCTCAATGAGCGCGAACTGCGGGCCGTCGTACTTGCCTTCGAGGTGGAAGGATGCATTGTCCAGGCACAGCGCCAGCACGTAGTCTTTGGTCTTTGCTTCAATCATGCTGCGCATCTCACCATCGAGGTCGGCAGGGAAAATATGCCGCACCTCCAGGCAATAAGGATCCGAGGTGAGCTTGTGCGTGATCCCGACAACGGTGACTTCACCGCCGCAAACGTACCCTTCCACGCTCACCTCCTGCCCGCCGATATAACGTTCCGCCAGGAACGTAAGCGTTTCCCGGCGCAAAGTCGGGTCGTACGACGGATTGCCGATCTTCTTGCTAGTGGAATGAAAGACATTCAGGTCGGCAGGCTCGCGAAGGAGGTAGATTCCGGTGCTGCCCGAGGCGTTCACCGGTTTCACGATGACCG
Source organism: Bradyrhizobium sp. 45 (assembly GCF_023073155.1). Lineage (NCBI taxonomy): Bacteria > Pseudomonadati > Pseudomonadota > Alphaproteobacteria > Hyphomicrobiales > Nitrobacteraceae > Bradyrhizobium > Bradyrhizobium sp. 45. Next base: position 4,693 of record NZ_JADPIX010000153.1, read on the forward strand.
GGAGTCCCGCCACACTGATGAACTCTTCCAGATCGCTATCATTCTGCAAAAGCCGGTGCGTGAGGCCGGAAACCGACTGAGTTCGCTCGCGCAGTATCGATTTGTCCCGCACCGCGGACACGCATGCGTGCGGCAACCCGGGCAGCCGCAATTTCGCGGCAACGATAGCGCAGGCTTCCACAGCAGTTTCCGTAAAGCAGACCACACCGGCAATTTGGATACACTTTCTGATCTCCTCGACGGCGCTCTCGAGCGAGACAAGGCTTGCGGGATTACATTGGCGCCACTCGTCCACGTAGCAGGCAAGTTCCGGTGGCAGCGGCTGACCAAGCACAGCGACGCGGTATCCGAGCCGATGCGCCGCTTCGAATGCACGAATGCTTTCTCGTATGAGCCGGCGATAATTGATATAAAGGAGAAACTCCGTCATACAGCCCAGCCTCTGGTATCGAAGGATCGCCCCGCCGGAACCCATTGCAAGGCGTGGTTCAGATATGGCGGTTCTCGAATGCCAAGGCGCGCCAGGAGTGCGGTGCAGAGCCCAGGCATTACCGGCCAGGCAAGCGTCGCCCACAGCCGCAGGCCGGCAACGCTGAGGGCGCAGGCGGCGCGCTCGATGCCCGGGTGATAGCGCGCGCCAAGCGCTTCTGTTGCGAATCCATCAAGGTCGTGAAGCAAGCGGTCGATTAGCTCCGCGATCCGCCGCGGGTCGAATCCTTCGACCGAGAATAACCGCCGGCCCTCTTGCTGACGCTCGCAAAGCTGTTGATAGAATGCGCGATGCAGGCGTTCCCAAGTGCCGGCCTCCGGGACCGTCCCGCGGTGACGCGTTTCGACCGACTGGCTGATGTGATGAATGACGGATGCCAGCAGGCCGCGGCGCCGTTCGATCCAGTCAAAGGCCTCGCGAAAGCTAAAGCTCGTCGGGGCAATCGATGGACGGGTATGGCAGACATATAGGCGCAGCCAGTCGGCCGGAATTCCCTGGCGGGTGAGATCGTCGGCGTATATGACATGGCCCCGCGAGGTGGAGAGCTTACGGCCGTCAAGCTGGTAGAATTCGTTGCCAAAAAAACCCACGATGCGAAATCTGCTCGCGTGGTAAAGGTGGAGCAGGATTGGGAAGGTGATGCAGCGCAGATACGCGTTGTCGGAGCCAAAAAAGAGCACGAGCTCGACCTCGTCCGAGCCGAGCTCCGCACGGGAGGCAAGCATATCCTGTGCCGTCAAGAAGCGGGGGGCGAGCTCGACGGCCGAATAGAGGTTCTGGTTCTCTTGCCCGTGCAACGCGAGGGCAAGTCCGTCCGATGAACAGATTCCGAGCGGAATGTCCGGCAGCTTGCGCTGCAACACCCGGGCGACGAAATCCGGCATTTTGCCGACGTAGGCCCCCGACATCAGGTATCGCTCGAGCACGGCGCGATGCGGCTCCAGCGGCACGAACATGCGCTTCAGCGGCCGCCACGCTGCCGGCCGGTTGCAATGGTTGCAGACCGGATCCATCAGCTCTTCATCCGGCACGAACAGCGCGCAGTTCTCGCATTCCGAGCTGATCCCTTCGCCACAGTGCGGACAGGAGCCGCGCACGTGGGCTTCGAACAAGTATCCGTGCCCGTGCTCACAATACGGAACGCGGGCAGTTTTCTCGATGAGATGGTCGCCGGCGTCCAGCGTGGCTAAGAACTCGCGAGCGACCCGTTCGAAACGCGGCAATTCGTCGAGCGTCGCGAACACATCGAAGTCTACCCCCAGCAGACGGTAGTTAGCGAGAAAATCATCCGAGTAGGCGCGCGAGGTTTCGTGGTAGCTCCGCCCTTCGCGCGCAGCGGTGATCGCCACATGTGTCTGAAAACCCAATGTCCCACAAAGCTGGTAACAGTCGAGCCCAAGTGTCCTTTGCGCTCGCGTAAACATGTCGGCAGCGACGACCGGCCCCGCCAGATGCCCAACATGCATCCGCCCGTTCGGCGTTGTAAAGCTCGGCAGAACAAGGCGCGTGCGCGGCGCCTTGGTCGGGGCTTTGACGCTTTCGTCAACGGTCTGCCGGTCTTCCCACCAAGCATTTCCCACGACCAGGAGTTCCGCCCCATCGTTCTTGATAAGATGGGCAGTGAACGGAGACATCAGCAGCATGTCTCCTGGGCCGAGCTGTTTGGTAGAGAGCGACCCGTCGCCATAGGTGACCGAGCCGGTGCCGGAGAACACGAACAACATCTCGTTGTCGGCGTGGCAATCCAAGCGCGTGGACTCGCCACTCTCGAGGGCGAATTTAGAGGCCCTAAAATGGCGTGCCACGATGTTATCGCGCAGCTTTCTCATCATTCCTCCTCCAGTTCAGCCAGACGCGACAACATCGATGGATCCATGTCCACCGGATAGAACTCCTTTCCCATGATGCTGTTGACGATCGTTGCGTTGCGATAGGCGACGAGAGACAGATTCGCGTTCTGCAAACCATGCTGGATGCGGGTTCTGTTCTGGAAGTAGATCTTGCCTGGCAGGGCTATCCGGCTCTCCAGTGAATAGTCCGATCTGATCCTGGGCAAACTATCCTCAATACAGGCGAGCTGCATGATGCGGTCGAAGAATGGCGGCGTGTGGGGGACAAAACCGGTGGCCAAGATCACACGGTCCACCGGCGCCCTGCGTGTTGCTGCGGTCTCGGTGCACTTGAGCGTAACTTCGAAGCCCGCTCCATTCTGCCGCAAACCTTCGAGACAAGCACTGACGATCAACCGGACGCCGTCGTTGTCACTGTCGACGAAGCGACGTTCATAGATTTTGTCGAAGAGTTGATTTGTGAGATCCAGCGATACGCCGTTGCTGCTCAGCCTCTTAACCTGCACCCATTCGCGCCGACGCGAGAGCGGCTGAGCTTGAAAGTGGCGGAAATAGGCAGGCGTATAATACTCGTTGGTGAATGCGCAGTCGTCCCTCGGTTCAAGGTTGTCGCGCGGCGTAACCCAAAGTATCTGCTTCAGGGGTGGGCCCGCGAACAGCTGTTCCATCACCTCGCTGCCGCTTTGACCCCCGCCGACGAGCAAGACTCGTTCTCCTGCGGCCGGTGGCGCCCTATTGAGATAGTCTGCCACGTGATAGACGCGTTCGCCCAACAAGGGACGCACGCAATCCGGCACGTCGGGGCAGATTCCGAGCCCAAGTACGACATGTCGGGCCTGATATTCCGCCTCAGTGGTCGTGATGCGGAAATGTGATATTTCGGGCCGCACATCCAGTGCCTTTTGCCCAAATCTAAGATACGGAAGCTGATCTGCGACCCAGGCGAAATACTGAAAAAACTCCTTGCGAGAGACTGCACCGGACCGTCGATTGACGAACGCGTGGAGCCGCCCGCTTCGGTGCAAAAAGTTGAGAAATGAAAACGAACTGGTTGGATCTACGAGCGACACACAGTCTTTGACATGTGACACTTGTAACTTAGCGTTCGAAAATCCCATTCCGGCGTGCCAGGCAAAACTCGGCTTATCGTCAATGAATAGGCACCGTAGTCCGGTCGGCTTCATGAGAGCGGCAAGGCTGAGATTAAACGGACCAATTCCGATACCAATTACGTCATACATGCGACGAAGCTCCCATGTGCCGGTCCTCTTCACGGTCAACTAAAAATGGTGCGGGCGGTGCGTTGAATGCATGAGTCGAGCTAGCAGACAAACGTAGTCGGTTCCCGTCGTTGAGAGAGTAGAAGAGGCGGCCCCGGCGCAGAGTAGATGCGCTGGGTACACGCGCTGGGTCGGCCCCTACATCATCGGTTGCCTCGTGATGCTCCTTGCATGAAGCAAGCGGCGTGCCGAACTGAAATCGCGGCGCTTCTGCAAGCGCTTGATACAACTATCGGCGAGACGCTTGAATCGAGCGTCGCGTCACGTGCACGAATTGTCTCAAGGCTGACGATCGGGGCTGCGTCATATCCGACAAGGTCGGTGTGAGTTCGGTGGCCTGCACAGCCCGGCAATCGTTGGCTCCGGGAATCGCGCGGCGCGGGCGCGCGGTACCGCCGGTTGATCTGCCTCACCTACTCAGTGAGGCTTCTGCATTCCCTTTTTGGGCCTCGCAGCTCCCGTTCCCTGAGCGCCCTCGCCAGCTCCCGCTTCTTCGCGCGCGATAAACTCTGCAATTTGGGCGTCAAGTTCGTCGTCTGTCATACCCGCGAAGTCGCCCGGCTTGCCGACCTCCTTGCGGTTAATGAACATGCCCAATTCTTTGCCGAGCAGCTCCAGCGCGCGGTTCCCGACGTTTCCCTGGTACTGGTATTCGCCCTGCTCTTCCCGCTCCTTACCACGCACCGGCCGTGCCTGCAGCGCGCGCTCAACGTTCTCGATTAGCTTACCTAGAACCCTCTTTGGTCAGGACCAGCTTCGACACAGCCTTCTCGGTGGCTTTCGCATCCGCCCTTTCGCGCTTCTCAAATAGCTCAGATGTCATTCGGCTTGCAAATTTGGCTCTGACGCATATGTGGAACGGCCCGGGCTGCAAGATCTTTCTCTGGTTGAACAAGGGATGACGGTGCGGTCATATGTTCGGCCTGTGAACGCGGCGCCTGGCCGCT
>NZ_JADPIX010000104.1:0-9129 GCF_023073155.1 Bradyrhizobium sp. 45
CATCGACGGCCATCCCCATAGCCGCATCGAAGACCTCATGCCGTGGCGATTCCGCAAAACGTCAAGCCAGCCTCAATAGGGTTGCGGCTAAGCGCTTACAAGCATAGACACAAGCCGATCCCTTCAAAGAGATCGTGAAACTCGCCTATCCCATGTGCCGCGAGAAGGTGGGAGCGGAACGACGCTTACGGACAATCCACACAGTTCTCGATCAAGCTGGCTTATCGATGAGATTGCCGCTCTCGCCCGGACAGGCCTCGGATCCAAGCGCAGTGCCTCAACCTCTCGCTGACCCGCCGACGCCTACGAGGTCGTCGCCGAGGCGACGATCCAATCGAGTGCAATGTTGCCCAGCCCAATATCCAATCTGCGGTCTGCGATGTGCCGCCAGCGCAACCTAATCGAACGCTTCTTCTGCAGGCGTAAACAGTTCCGACGGCCGGACCGCTTCGACAAGCTCACACGCAACTTCTCCGCGCCGGCCTACTCGCCTCAATCCGGCTCAGCGCTTATGAGTCCACGGCCTCGGCCGCCAAAGCTGCCTGCGCTGACCTAGTAGGCCTCCTGGGAAATGACGGTAGCCGCCGTGCGCGCCATGATTTTCAGGTCGAGCCAAATGCTCCAATTCCTTACATACCAAACGTCATATTCTACCCGCTTTTCCATCAAGTCGATGGTGGGCGTTCCGCCCCGGAAGCCGTTAACCTGAGCCCAGCCCGTGAGGCCTGGCTTCATGTGATGGCGGTACACATAATTGCTGATGATCTCGTCATAATAGTTGTCGTGGGCAAGCGCATGTGGGCGTGGTCCGACCAACGACATGTCCCCTCGCAGCACGTTCCAGAGCTGGGGCAATTCGTCAATGCTGGTCATGCGAAGGAAGCGCCCAATCCTCGTGACGCGCGCGTCACGCTTGGTCGCCTGAGTAATCGAGTGACCATTCTCGCACACGTTCATGCTGCGAAATTTCCAAATGTCGAACGGCTTGCCGTTGAAGCCGCGGCGCGACTGTCGAAAGATCACGCTTCCAGGCGAATCCAGCTTGATTAGAATGGAGACGGTGATCAGCACCGGCGCCAAGGCCACGAGCGAAAACAAGGCCAGACCGATGTCGAGGCAGCGCTTCTGGAGACGTTCAAACACGCTGAGTGGTGGCCGCTGAATCTCAATTGCCACCGTGCCGCTGACCGGCAAAAATGGACGCGATACGAGATCGGCGATCGAATTATCCGGCAATAGCCGGATCGGCTGTGGTATGGCGCGCAAGTGCAGTTCAAGTTGCTGCAACAACGGTAGCTCGTTCCAGTCAACCGCCAGCAGGTACTCCTGCACATCTGCTGCACGGGCTTGCTGGATGACATCGCGGATTTGCCTCTCCCAGCCGTTCCCTTGGTTATTAGCGGGAAGCACGAAATGGCGAACCACGTCGAACCCGTTCTTGCGCAGGTCCTTGAAGCGGCTCGAGGTGAAATCAAGGGGCTTCAGACTGAGTAGGGCAACCTTGCGGTCGACCAATCGGCCCTTGGCAAAGCCCGTCCGGAGCGCCCACTGCCACGCAAAACGCAGGCTGAGCAGCCCAACACCGCCAACGCCGGTGAAGATGAGGAACGTGCCGCGGGACAAATTGTCCGACGATTTCAATAGAAACGCCGCGACCGCAAGGATTGTCAGTGACACCAGCCAGATGATCACCGCTTTGCGCAATTGCCAGACCAGATTGAGCAGACGGTGCGTTGCATACACACCCTGCGAATAGGCGATCAGAACAAACACTGTGCTGACGATCAGTCCGGCGCCGATGGGCGCTCCGTCTCTGAATGACGGCGTGGCGAGGTTATAAAGCTCCGACGCCAGCGCGTAGCTGAGCAAAATCAGCAAAAGGTCGGCCGCGATGACGAGAAGCTGAAAAGGCCTCTGAAGAGCCGTGCCCCGTGCGGAGGACACCGCATAAGTGCTTTCAGAGCCATAAGTTGCAACAACCATTCGATCCTCGAAGTGTGGAGGGTACCTGGCGGTCATTGTGATGCTGAAGAATTGCCGCTTCCCAAGCAGAGGGTGTTAAGTGATCGCAGCGATATTGTGGCGCCGCACGCAAATTTACGATGCACGGATATGCGTCGCGTCCAAAATGCGCATCGACAATTTGTAGCGCTCAAAGCTCTCGTCACAGTGCTGACATATCGGCAACGCGTTGCCCTGTTCTGAACCAAGTTCCACATACCAACACGATGCTTCAATGGTCGCGCGAGCGGTGTCCGCTCATCTTTGCGACGTTTCCAGACTGCTATGGAGTCATTTGCGGGAATTTCGACGGATATCTACCTACGGATGTATCACCGGATTTGCATTAGACATGCATCTTTGCCGCGCTCTGCACGTCAGTAATGCAATTTCTACGGGACGGTTATCCGGCGGACCACACAAACCAGGGTAGGTAAGAATTCCGCCCTTCTTTTGGCGTGATCACCGGAGAATGAGGACATCACTCCATCCACCGCACACCGTTCGCGTCAGATGGAGAGTTCTCAGGTGCGGCGACTTGGGGAGATTTTGTCGACCACCTGACCGATTGTGCGCCATGATATCTCTCGCCCGACCACGTCGGCCAATCCAAAAGCCGCACTTGCCTGAAGGGGTTCGCATCTATGCGATCTCGGATATTCACGGCTGTGCGCATCTGCTGCAGCCCATGTTGCGGGTCATCGATGCCGACATGGCTCGCAGCCGCCCCCGCTATGCGATCGAGGTCTTCATGGGCGATTACATCGATCGTGGTCCGGACACGCGCGCCACCCTCGACATCCTGGTCGAGCGGAGTCGCCGGGGAAATGCGATCTTCCTCAAGGGCAATCACGAGGCATTTCTGGTCGAGGTGTTCGAAGACCCTTCACTGTTCGAGAATTGGCTCGCCGTCGGCGGAACTCAGACATTGATGTCCTATGGGCTCGCTCCGGCAGATCTGAAGCGCGATGAGCCGGCATCGATCTTGCACGATTTGATTCGCGCAATGCCGACTGAACATCTGGAATTCTTGGACAATCTGCGGCTGAGCTTTACGTGCGGGGATTTCTTCTTCGTACATGCGGGCGTTCGACCGGGCGTGGCGTTGTCCGAACAGCAGGAAAACGATCTTTTGTGGATTCGCGCGGAGTTCCTGGAGAGCGACAAGCATTTCGGCAAATATATCGTGCACGGTCACACGCCAGTGCGGAGCGCCGACGTGCGAAACAATCGCGCCAACATCGACACGGGCGCCTATGCGACGGGCAATCTCACGTTGATGAGCATCCAGGGAAGCCGAATGCTCGCGGTGTGAACGATCCGCATTCGTTTCCGAGTAGCGAGCGAGTCTGACATCAACCGACCACACCTAGTTGAGCACGCACAGAGGATGCGAGCGTGCTCGGCTTTCCGCCATCCAAGCGCTCCAGGCGCGCTCGTGCTTGAGGTAAAGTTCCGACCAACGCTCATCGACGCTAATCTGACCAAGGCGGCGTTGGTCCTGGAGCACCGAAGAGCCTTCCAGAGACGCTAGCGGACGATCCAGCGTCTCGAACTCGACGGTCTCCGAGCTCGTTAGCCCGACCAGGACACGCTGTCCGGCTCCATCTACGATGTAGCGCCGCGGAGCGTCCTTCCTTGCCTCGGTCATGCCCGTGTACCCTTGCTTGATGTCTATCCCAACGAGATCCCCGCACGCGAGCCCGACGAGACCAAAACGCCCTCGGGAATGCCGGAGGGTTGAGGTCGGGGGACGACGCAAACGAAGCCATGGAAGCCGTCCTGGATGGTGCGATGCCCATCAAGAGCACGCAGTGTGTCGACATCATGGTTGGCGATGATTCTAGGGCGCCGAAAGATTGTTCAGGCCTGCTCTGTTGGGAAGCAGCGGTGCTCCGACCTTCTTCCTGCTCATCGAGGCGCAAGCCTTCGCGAGCGGAGCGTACCGTTTCGAAGACGGTGGTCAAGCCGGTTCGGTGCGATCTATCCCGTCATTGAAACGAGCCGATGCTCCAGCAAGTGGGATTTCGCGCCTTTTCCGTGTACCGTCGCAATTGCAACCATTCCGAAGCCGCCGCATTATTTCACGGCATTTTGAGAAGGATTCACTCCAATGAACTTTCGCGCTCCCGGTCCATTCGTTGCTCTTTCTACTCTTGGCCTCACTTTGACTGCGACTGCCGCCCCGGCCGCGGAGCTCGCGCTCGCTCCGGCACATCATCACGCTGCCTATGTCCGGACCGGGGTCGTGTTGTGGGACGGCGTCTATCCACCCGCGATCTATGGCCCGCAGCTTCGCTCTGTCGAGGAAGTCACGGTCATAAAGTCGGAAGCGCGGCCCGTGTCCCAGCGCTGGTGGGGATATTGGTACGTCCGCTAGGTGCGGGTGCCCTTGGCAAGAGCCGAGCTGCGCTCCGATCATGAACCGCCGCACGTCTGGGCAAGCAGCAGCGTCGGTTTCCGTTTGAGGTCCGATTGAGAGCGCGCTCGCGCAAAATACGGCTTTGGCTTTGAGGCTCGCCCTTGAACCCTACCCTTGAGTCCTGCCTTTGAATCTTGGCCTTCAGCTGGTCGAGCGTTTGGCGTTGCACGGCCCGGCGCAAACCTAAGACCGCGAGCTCGCCCGGCGAATAAGGCTCCACTTTGTCAGGACGGCCGCCGATTGCCGAAGGCCGCTACTTCGGTGACGCGCCCCGCTCCCAAGGCCGCTTGCCATCCGTCCCTCTGTCCCAAGGGCGCGCTGTCGAAGCGTCCTTCTCTTCGGCAGCCGCCCGCGCCCGATCGGCCTGGACCCGTTCGCGATCGCTCGGTGGCGCCTTCGACGGGACCGGCTCGCTCTGCGCTGATGCCGGAGCAATGGTGAGCAGCAGGATCAGCATGAATTTTCTCATGCCAAGGCTTTAATACGGTGGCCGGGGAGCTGTCCGATCTATTCGGTGGACTTGGAAGGTGCCCTCGCCTTCGCACATGCTGAGAATCGCCGAAGCGGTAAGCTGGTTTAGCGAGCGATGCGGCGCTTCAAGCTCGCCCTGATACCCTGATAAAGTGTTCCATCGCGACAGCGGCAGCCCCCCTGCGGGAGAAAACGACAACGCTTTGAGTGATTTACGGGGGTCGCGACCAAGCCCAAGAGCTACACGAACAGGACAAAGAACCGTCAAGGATCAGGGCTGTTACAGGGCTCTAGAGCACCTAGACGGCGGCATGATGGGCGCCTGTCAGGGCGCTCATAATTCGGGCCCACACGCCCGCTCGTCGCCAGGGAAAGGAAGCGGTTGTTGCAGGTCGTGTACGGACGACCGGCCGATCGCGCCATGGCGCTCCAGGTCGCAAGACCCAGAAGATGCCCGCGGCACGCCGCGCGGCTTGTTCGGTAGCATCGGCTTAATTGCAGCCCACTCTTCGTCGGTGAGTTCGTAGCGCATGATTCGTCGCCTCGATAGGGCCTGAATCACGGCAAGACGGTCCGGCTCAACGTATCCATCCGGTGAAGGCCGCCTTGCGGAATGAGGCGTGTTGTTGAGAACCGTCCTTATGGACAGTGATAGGCGCAGTGCCCAAGTTGAACGGCTTGAGGTGGTGGACACGGGCCGGCAGCGGCACTGGTCCGAGGATGAGAAGCTCAAGATCGTTCTTGAGAGCTTACGGCGCCGCGCCAGGTCGCGGCCACAGCGCGGCGGTGTGGCGTTTCGCGCTCATTGCTGCTGCGATGGCGACGGTCGTTTCAGCCTGAGCCGAAGGATGCCGCCCATCAACCTGGCTTCGTACCGGCGATGGTGGTCGCGGAATCAGGTCCGACGCCCCGTCCAGTCGCGCCGGCCAGCAGCGGAGGGTCGATCGAGATCGAGTTTGCTGCCGGGGCTCGGATGCGGATCACGGGCACGGTCGATGCGGCGACGCTGAAGGCCGCGGTGGCGGCACTGGCAGACGAACGGCCGCGGTGATCCCCGTTGCGGGCGTGCGGGTGTGGATTGCGACCGGCCACACCGATATGCGTCGTGGCATGAAATCGCTGGCCTTGCTCGTGCAGGAAGCGTTCACGCGAGCCCCGCACGGCGGCGACCTCTATGTGTTCCGTGGCAAGAGCGGCAAGCTGATCAAGATCCTTTGGCACGATGGACTGGGCATGTCGCTCTACGCCAAGCGGCTGGAGCGCGGCCACTTCCTGTGGCCGTCGTCGGCTGATGGGGTGGTGACCATCACCCCAGCCCAGCTTGGCTACCTGCTGGAGGGCATCGACTGGCGGATGCCGCAACATACCTGGCGACCGCAGGCGGCGGGCTGATCGCTGGGATTTTAATCGGTGGTGCGATCAGCGGTTCGGACAGAGACCGCGTCTTGTGATTCTCTGGTCGGCGATGGGCGCCGATGATTCTCTCCCCGACGATGTGACTACGCTGCAGGCGATGTTGCGCGCCGAGCGCGCGGCCCGGTTGATGCAGGCCGACGCCTACGCCGGCTTTGGCAGACTCTACGAGGCCAATCGCAACGGCTCCCGATCATCGAGGTCGCGTGCTGCGCGCACGGCAGGCGCAAGTTCTTCGATTTCGTGCGGCTCAGCAAAGCGCCGATCTCGGCCGAGACGGTTAAGCGCATCGATGTCCTGTTCGCCATCGAACGCGAGATCAACGGTCTTACTGCGCGGGAGCGATTGCGTGTGCGCCAAGAGCGTAGCCGCCACCTGATCGTCGAGCTGGAGACGTGGTTGCGCGAGCAGCGCACGAAGCTCTCCAAGGACAACGACACGACCATGGCAATCAATTACTGCCTCAGCCGCTGGGACGCATTTGGCCACTTCCTTGATGACGGACGGCTTTGCATGTCGAACAATGCTGCTGAGCGTGAGCTACGGGCGGTCGCCGTGGGGCGAAAAAATTGGACCTTTGCCTGGTCCGACGAGTGCGGCCGGCGCGCGGCTGCCATCTACAGCCTCATCGCCACCGCCAAGCTCAATGACATCGACCCGCAGGCTTGGCTTGCCGACGTGCTGGCGCGCCTACCGGATCACCCCGCCAAGCGCATTGACGAACTCATGCCCTGGAATTGGCGACCTCGGAACGTCGCCCACGCCGCATAGCGCGATCAGCCTTCCGCCAAAAGCAGCCTAGCGCATGTTGTTTTATTCCGGAATCGGGATTCCCAGGGCGGCAATATCTGATTCAAACTCCAGACTGGAACGGGGGCCAGCATGGATGATGCGACCCTATTCGGAAGATCTTCGCGAACTCGCTCTGGCGCTGACGGCGGCGAGAGGGTTCGTTCGATTGCAGAGACACTTCAGATCAGTGGCCGGCGGCCCGACCGCGAGCTCACGTCCGGCATGCCAGCAGCAGCGAGCAGTGGGCGAGACGATGGAAGGCGCGAGCGGGCTCAGGCGATTTCGAGCGAGTGCTTGAAATAGGCGATGGTCTCCTTCAGGCCGTCCTCGAGCGCCATCTTCGGCTCCCAGTCCAGCGCCGCCTTTGCCTTGGTGAGGTCGGGCTGGCGCTGGCGCGGATCGTCCTGGGGCAGCGGCTGGAAGATCAGTTGCGAGCGCGAGCCGGTGAGCTTGATCACCTTCTCGGCGAGCTCGCGAATGGTGAACTCCGAATTGTTGCCGATGTTGATCGGTCCGGTGATGTTCTCGCCGGTCGCCATCAGCCGCATGATCGCTTCGACGAGATCGTCGACATAGCAGAACGAGCGGGTCTGCCCGCCGTCGCCGAACACGGTGATCGGCTCGCCCTTCAGCGCCTGGACGATGAAGGACGACACCACGCGCCCGTCATTGGGCTGCATGCGCGGGCCGTAGGTGTTGAAGATGCGCGCGACCTTGATCCGTGCTGGCGCCAATAGTCGAAGAACAGCGTTTCGGCGCAGCGCTTGCCTTCGTCGTAGCAGGAGCGGATGCCGATAGGGTTGACGTTGCCCCAATAGTTCTCGGTTTGGGGATGGATCAGCGGATCGCCATAGACCTCGCTGGTGGAGGCCTGGAAGATGCGCGCCTTGAGCCGCTTGGCGAGGCCAAGCATGTTGATGGCGCCATGCACCGAGGTCTTGGTAGTCTGCACGGGATCGCGCTGATAGTGGATCGGCGAGGCCGGGCAGGCCAGGTTGAAGATCGCGTCGACCTCGATGTAGAGCGGGAAGGTGACGTCGTGCCGTACCGCTTCGAACAGCGGATTTGCGATCAGATGGGAGATATTGCGCCGGCTGCCGGTGAAGTAATTGTCGACGGAGACCACCTCGGCCCCCGTATCGAGCAGCCGCTCGCAGAGGTGGGATCCGATGAAGCCAGCGCCTCCGGTTACGAGGATGCGGCTGTTCTTGTAGCTTTCAAACGGCATGATCGGTTCCAGATTGTCCGCGCGGCGGGGACGGGCGGAGTGGTATCGGCAACGGCCGGACTCGCCAATAGCCAAGTGGGCTTAGGTTGAGGTATTAAATACCCCTAGTGTGCATGGGGTTGTTTTCGCATTTTCTTCCAGCGGGGCACGCGGCGATGCGCGTCTAGATTAGCCGGGGACTTCGCCGGATGCGTACGGCTCAACGTGGTCCGCGAGAGACGGTCGGCCGCTATACAACCGAAAGCGGACCTATTATGCTCACCTCGAGTTTTGTCGCTCATGAGCCTTAGCCGACTCTCCAATGAGGGCGCGAGTGGCGAGTCGCCTTCCGGAGCTCCGAAGCTGATCTGCTGCTTTCTTCTGATCGCCTCGGGTCACACCCGACGCTTCCGCTCTATCCAGGACACCTACACGGGGCGACCGGCCTCCCCTTGTGACCCGCCGGGCCAATTCTCCAATAAGAACTTTCTGCCCGGTCACCGCCCCACGAATAGCCGAAAATGGCCAAAATGCGAACGAATTGCGCAGGGCTGAATGCCCTGTTTTTGGATGCGATGTAGACAGTAACAGACATGCAACCGGTATCGCGCGCGGCGGCCCATTTCAGAGCGGATGTCGAGGGACTCAGGGCAATCGCAGTTCTGTCGGTCGTTGCCTTTCACTACGGAGTTCCAAGCGTAACCGGCGGGTTTGTCGGTGTAGAGTAAGCGCGATTTTCTCCGCACGATGACGCCCGCGCTTTTGACGGATGGCCTTCGTATCGAGGGCGGCATCTGACCCGTTCAGGCAGCGGCGGTTTTGG
>NZ_JADPIX010000147.1:0-9094 GCF_023073155.1 Bradyrhizobium sp. 45
GGACGGCTGAGGGCTGGCTCTATGTGTCGGCGGTGATCGACCTGTTCTCGCGCCGGGTGGTCGGCTGGTCGATGAGCGCCAGCATGACCGCCCAGTTGGTTGCGGACGCCCTGTTGATGGCGGTCTGGCGGCGCGGCAAGCCGGATGCCCTGATGCATCATTCCGATCGCGGCAGCCAGTACGTCAGCGAGCAGTTCCAGCGCTTGATGGCTGATAGCGGCATCGTCTGCAGCATGAGTCGGTCCGGCAACGTCTGGGACAACGCGGCGATGGAGAGCTTCTTCTCGTCGCTGAAAACCGAACGCACCGAGCGCAAAACCTATCGCACCAGGAACGAGGCCAGAGCAGATGTGTTCGATTACATCGAGCGCAACACGACCCGACGTCACTCGACGATCGGTTACCTCAGCCCTGTTGAGTTCGAGCGCAAGGTGGGATTAGCTTAACCCGGTGTCCATCAAACCGGCAGCAGCTCAAAGCGTTTTTAAGGTGATACCGTTTGGACTTGTTTCGACCGGCTGCGAAGGGAAGATCCCGTCCATTATTGCGAAGGCAGCCCGTACGGTCCATATTGGTCGATAACAAAATACCGCGACATCGTAGGCGTGGATTCAAATCACACAATTTCCTCGTCAGAGCGAAGCGTCACAATTGTGGACCCGCCGCAGAAGTATTGGACTCCCAGTTTTATTAAGATGAGTCCTCCTGTCCATGCTCAGCAGCGTAAGACTGTCAGTCCGATCGCGGCATCGGAGAACCTGGCGAAGCTTGAAGGCTTGATCCGCTCGCGGGTTCAGAAGATATTGGACGGTTTGCCGCGCAATGATACCTTCAACTGGGTCCATAGAGTCTCCATCGAGTTGACGACCCAATGCTGGCCACGCTGTTCGACTATCCATTTCAAGATCGACGGCTGCTGACCTACTGGTCGGACGTAGCCGCCTTGAGTCCACAAATGGGCCACCAGATCGACAGCTGGGAAAAGCGAAAGGCGGTGCTGTCCGAGTGCTTGGACTATTTCACACGGCTTTGGAGCGAACGGGAAAAATCCGAGCCGCGCGTTGACCTAATCTCTATGATAGCGCATTCACCGGCGACCCGAAACATGGAGCCATGTGAATTCCTGGGCAACCTCATTCTGCTGATTGCTGGAGGTAACGATACTACGCGCAACTCAATTACCGGTGGCGTCTTGTTCATGAGTCAAAATCCGTCCCAACTGCGAAAACCCCGCGATGATGCTTCGCTAGTGCCCGGGGCGGTATCCGAGATTATACGATACCAAACGCCTAGCGCGCATATGCGCCGGACCGCTGTGGACGATTTCACGATAGGGCACAAGCAAATCAGGCGAGGCGATAAAGTTGTGATGTGGTACATCTCTGGCAACCGAGACGACGAGGTTATTGCTAGCCCCAACAGCTTCATCATCGATCGGGAAAATGTACGGCAGCATCTCTCTTTTGGCTTTGGGATTCATCGTTGCGTGGGTAGGCATCTTGCAGAGCTGCTGCTGAAAATCCCTGTGGCAGGAGATGCTGAAGCGATCTCTGGAGGTAACGGTGGTCGGCGAGCGAACCGGAGCGAGTTCAATCCAATTTTGGGCACGGTTATTCCGCACTGCCGGTGCAGATTCCAGGTTAGTCTCGGTTGCGAGCGACATTCAACACTGGTCATATCGTGCAGAACCGGTTAGGACCTCGTAGAGACCTGTTGTCTCGGTAAGTTCACCGGGGTTGCCTTGCGGGCTTCTGGGTGTTTTGACGATTGCCGGCAGGGCCACAGTGCCCGATCCGAGGGCCCCGGCAAGGCCTTTTTGGCGGTAGGCTGATCGCGCTTAAGCGGCGTGAGCGGCGCTCTGAGGCTGGTCGATTGCCCAGATTGACGACCGGGTGCTGATGGAGGCTTGCCGTGAGGCCGCGTCGTGGAACCGACTCTTGAGGATCGCCGTCAACGTTTCGGCCGCGCAATCCGCAGGGAGAACCTCGATGCGCAAGTCCGCAAGGCGCTGGGCAAAAGCGGGCTGTCGCTGGCCGGCCTCGAGCCCGAGATCACCGAAGGCGTGCTGATCGAGGATGTCTTGCGCGCGAAGAAGACGATGCAATTGCTCAAGAGCCTCGGCATCCTGATCGCGCTGGACGACTTCGGGACCGGGTATTCCTCGTTGTCCTACCATCGAGGCCTTCCCTCTCGACTGGATCAAGATCTATCGGGCATTCGTTGGCTCGCTTGGACAGAACGAGCGATCGTTGGCCATCGTTCGCGCTGTTATCGGCTCGCTCAGGGTCTTGGCGTGCCGGTGCTTGCTGAAGGGATCGAAACGAAGGTCCAAATGTTGCTCCTTGTCCAGGAGGGCTGCGATGAGATGCAAGGCTACTTGATCGGACGCCCGCAGCGTCTTGCGGCGGAAAGTCGGTCCAAGCCGAGGGTCCCATCTCTCGTCCAGTCGGCCTCATGGGGGAGATTGCGGCGGGCTCGACAAAGCTGTCTTCAGGATTCGGCATTGAAGGACCCGGACTGAGATCCAGACCAGCGTCACTGGTGCGAGAGCTGCCAGCAGGCCGGTACCGCGAAAATCAGGATGATCTAGAGGACGTCAACATCCAGCGCCGCATTCGCCTGCGCGCACCGTAACGTCAGGCCGGCTGCTAGGCCACAACCTCATGGGAGAGGTCGAACCGGTTTGGTCGTTTGGGGCTTCAACTCCGCCGCAGCAGTTGGCACACGTTTTGGCAACTCTGATCCTCTTGGCCGGACACGCAGCCCGCGGCTTGATTGCGGCAAGAAAGGCCCGCCGAAATGCGTTCGGCGGGCCAAGTCGGAGAGGAGAAACGCGGCCGGGTGAAAGCGATCAGGCATCGAGATTGTGCAGGCGCTGGCGGTTGTGCAGTACGATCTGGCGGGCGCCGGAGAAGCCGAGTATGCGCTTTGCGTGAAGCTGCGAGAGCGCGCGCGACACGGTCTCGAGCGTGAGGCCGAGATAGTCGCCGATATCGCGCCGACACATCGGCAGTGCCATCATGCCGGCGACGGCGAGGCGGCGATCCATTTCGAGCAGGAAGGTTGCAACACGCTCCATCGCCGTCTTGCGCCCCAGCAGCAACATGTGATCTTCGGCGTGACGCAGCTCGCCCGCCGTCATGACCCAGAGCTTGCGCGCGACCTGTACGTCGGTGCTGGCGGACCTTTCGAGGCTGGCTCGCTCCACGAGGCGTATGCTGGTGGCGATAATCGCTTCGGCCGCAAGGCGGTGCGTCTGGCCGGGTTCGAGGCCGAACACGTCACCGGGAAGATGGAACGCGCCGATCTGACGGCGGCCGTCCGAGAGCAGCTTGTAGCTGCGCACCGCGCCGGAGACGACCTGATAGACATATTCGGCGGGCTCGTCCTCGCCATAGATCTCCTCGTCCTTGCGATAGGAGAACTCGGTGGCAACGAGGCCGGCATGTCCGGCGATCGCGCCGAACTGTTCGGACACGGAACGCGCGGGAGCGATCTTACCGCCGATTTGGGTCTTAATCGCCTGGGTCTTGAGCGTCTGGGTCAGCATCTGCGCCATCTCCGTTGTGATGGTGCATTGGTACGCGGGATCGCGCGATCCGGAAATTTCGAGCGATATCTTAAGGAGGTTTACCTACGGAGAATCCCGTAGGTCAGTGGCCGCGCCTGTCCTGGATGGCGTGGCGGATGCATTTCGCCAGGTTTTCATCGAGGAGCGGCTTCAAAATCACGTCCTTGATCCCTGCCGCCGCTGCCTTTACCGAGATATTTCCGTCGGGATAGCCGGTGATCAGGATCACGGGCCTGTCGGCGTCGGATTGGCGCAGCCGCCAGGCCAACTCGATGCCATTGATGTCAGGCATCTTGTAGTCGATCACGTAGCAGTCCGCGCCGGGCGGGGTCGTCGCATTGAGCAGCGCCGGAGCGCTCCTGAAGGTCTGCACGGCAAAGCCCTCGGTTTCCAGCAGGAAGCGCAGGGATCCCAGCACAGCGGCATCGTCGTCGACCACGTAGACGGTGGGCTTTGCCGATGCGCCTGGGGGCCGCTGATGGGGCGAGCCGATCTCGATCATGCCTGCGTGGCTATCACAGGCCCGCACAAGTGCCTTGACCTGCCTCAATCCTTCAGCATGCCGGCGCGCATCGCCAGCCGGACCAGTTCCGAGAGGCTGTTGGCCTGCATCTTGGTCATCACATTGGCCCGGTAGACCTCGATCGTGCGCGGGCTGATGTCGTATTCGCGGGCGATCAGCTTATTGGAGAGACCTGCGATCAGCCCCTCCATGATCTGGTGCTCGCGCGGGCTCAACGAGGCCACACGGGCGGCCATATCCTGCGCGATAGCCTCGTTCTTGGCGACCGGTTCGGCCCGGCGGATCGCGGCCTCGATCATGGTGACGAGGCGGTCGTCCTCGAACGGCTTTTCCAGGAAGTCGACCGCACCAAGCTTCATCGCTTCGACTGCGAGCGGCACGTCGCCGTGACCGGTCATGATCACGATCGGGAACGGACTGTGCTGCGCCTTCATGCACTTGAGAAGCTCGATTCCGTCAACGCCCGGCATGCGGATGTCCGAGACTACGCAGCCGAAGGCGAGGCCGGGCAGGGCGCCGAGGAAGCCTTGCGCATTGTCGAATAGGGTGACGCCGAAGCCGCAGGAATCCAGCAGGAAGTTCAGCGAGTCCCGCATCGCCTCGTCGTCGTCGATGACGTAGACATGTCCCTTGGTTGTCATGAATCAGTTCTCGTCGGCTGCCGGGAGCGTGAAGCGGAATGTTGCGCCACCCGATGCGTTGCTCTCGGCCCACATGCGGCCGCCGTGAGCCTCGATGATGGAGCGGCTGATGGACAGTCCCACGCCCATGCCGGTCTCCTTGGTGGTGAAGAAGGTCTGAAACAGGTTTGAAATGACGTCGCCCTGGAAGCCGGACCCGCTGTCGGACACCTCCACTTCGATCACATCATCGGCGATGCGGCTGTTGGCAATAACGAGCTCGCGCCGCGGCGACTGCGCCATTGCTTCCAGCGCATTGCGAAACAGATTGACCAGGACTTGCTGGATCTGCACCCGGTCGGCGAGGACGAGATCGGCGCCCGGATCGAGCTTGAAGCGGAGCTGCACGTTCTGCTCGCGGGCGCCGGCAAGCCCAAGCGCGCCGGCTTCCTCGATCAGCTTGGACAGGCTCTCGACCCGTTTCTCGGACTCGCCGCGAGACACGAAGTCGCGTAAGCGCCGGATGATCTGGCCGGCGCGCAACGCCTGTTCGGCGGCGCGGTCCAGCGCGCTTTCGATCTTCCGTGTGTTCGGGTTGCTGCTGCCGGCGAGCAGCCGTCGCGAGCCCTTCATATAATTGCTGATCGCCGCCAGCGGCTGGTTGAGCTCGTGGGCGAGCGCAGAGGCCATCTCGCCCATCGCGGTCAGCCGCGAGACATGGACGAGCTCGGACTGCAATTCCTGGAGCCGCGCCTGGGTCTGTTGATGCTCGGTGAGGTCGCGGATGAATCCGGTGAAATAAGGCTCGGCGCCCGACTGCATCTCGCCGATCGCCAAATGCATCGGAAAGGTGGTTCCGTCGCGGCGCTTGCCTGTCACGATACGCCCGATGCCGATGATATGCGGATCTCCGGTGGTGCGGTAGCGCGCGATGTAGCCGTCGTGGCGGGTGCAGTCGGGCTCAGGCATCAGGATGCTGACGTTCTGGCCGATGGCCTCCTGCTCGGGCCAGCCGAACAGGCGCTCGGCCGCCGTGCTGAAGAGCTGGATGATGCCGTGGCCGTCGATGACGATCATTGCATCGGGAATGGTCTGGAGGATCGAGTGGAGGTGAGTCTCGCGGGTGCGCAGTGCCTCCTCAACCTGTTTCTCCTCGTTGACGTCGAGAAAGATGCCGCTGAGATGGCGGGCGGCACCGGCGTCGTCCCGGATGAGACCTGCCCGGGCGCGAATCCAGCGTCCCAGGCCTGAGGCATTGGCAACTCTGAAGGATACGTCGAAGCCGCCGCCGTGGTCGACGACATGCTCGATCGCGCTCTCCAGGCGCGCGCGGTCCGCGGGACCGAGGCGCGAGAGAAGGAGTTCATAGCTCGCCGGTTGATTCTGTTCGATGCCGAGCAGCATTCTCGCGGTTTCCGACCACTCCAGCTCGCGCGTCCTGAGATCGAGATCCCAGGTGCCGACGCCAAAGCCTTCGATCCGGACGCCGAAATGCTCGCCGCGAGCGTCCTCTGGCGGATGCGTTACGCGGCTCAGCGACAAGCTACTGCTCCCATTCTCCCGCGGCGGGGTCCCGTGGCGGCAATTTCGCCCAAGGCCGGACCGGAGGCAAGTTCGGATGTCTGATCGGCGGATTTCTCCCAACTGGGCGCCGAAAATTGATCTACCTCATCCTGCCTTGCGTCGGCGCGGCTAGATATCCACAGCAACGTACTGCCCGGAGGCTCCCGATGACATATGCGACCGTGGTGGTCAGCCTGGCGCTCGATCAGCCCAACGAGGCACGTCTTCAGGTCGCGGGCGAACTCGCCGAGCGGTTCGAGGCGACCATTGTCGGCGTTGCCGCGGCGCAGTTCGCTCCGCCGCTCTATTTCGCAGATGGCGCCGAGGCCCTAGGGCTGATCGATCGGGAGCAGGCTTCCGTCAGGAACGCCTTGCCGAGCTGGAGGCGCAATTCCGCGCCGCGACGAAGGCGCGCGGCGGACACTCGGAATGGCGCAGCGCCCTGGATTTTCCCAGGCGGTTTGTCCTGGCGCAGGTGCGGTGCGCCGACATCGTCGTCAGCGGCGGATACAGCCCGCTTTCTCCGATGCCTTTTCGCTTGCAAGCCCGAAGGATCTGGTAATGCAGGCTGGCCGGCCGCTCCTGATGGTAACCGACGGAGTCAACTGGCTCGATCTGCGTAGCGTGCTCATAGTCTGGAAGGACACGCCCGAGGCACGGCGGGCGGTTGTCGATGCATTGCCGAGGCTGCGCAACGCGAAGGACATAACCATCGTCGAGCTTCCGGAAGACGCTGGCGACGGCTCGGCCGCGATGGGGCGCGTCACGGACGTTGCCGCATGGCTCGCTCGCCACGGCCTCGCTGCGATCGCGCGCATCCCGGAAGCCGCGAGAAACCAAACCGCCGCCGCGCAATTAGAGAAGATCGCCTATAACATCGGCGCCGGCTTGATCGTCGCAGGCGCATCATTCGCGCTTCCGCGAGCTGATCCTCGGCGGCGCCACGCATCATCTGATGACGCAATCGGCCCGCTGCGTGTTGCTGTCGCACTGACGGCTGGCGAACCCAGACCAATCGAGGAGGATGCGCCGTGTACAAGTCTCTTGAACAGACCGTCGGCGGCTACATGATACGCAACGTACGGACGGCTCAGTGCGATCTCGACCTGCTCGAACTCAGCGAGATGTTCGAGCGCGACGATTTCAACTCCTATCCAGTCGAGGATGACGGGCAGGTGGTCGGCATCGTCACCAAATTCGACATCCTGAAGTGTTTCGCCTTCACGCCGAGCCAGATGCTGCCGCGCTATCCCGACCTGATGAGCCGCAAGATCGGCGACGTCATGACGCCCGAGTTCATCTATGTCAGCCCCGACACGAGGCTGACGCGCGTGCTCCAGATCATGGTCGAGCATCGCATCAGGAGCATCATCGTGCTCGACGGCGCACAGAAGCTGGTCGGCATCATCGCCCGCGAGGACGTCATCGCGGCGCTCAAGGCCACCGCGCGGGACTGATCCCGCGATTTCAAGCTCCGTGATTTTCCGGAGGCAATGCTTCGCGGTGTGCGCCGTGCCGTGCGCAAGCAATTGATACTACTCCCTGATCCGCATCGGTCTCACATCAACGGAAATCCAGCTAGCTTGATTTCAATCAATTCCCCGCGAGGGCGGATGTGGTTTCTGGCGGCGTGTTCTTTCAGAGAGAATCCGCATGAGCCAGCCCGCCCTCTCCAAATCCATGACGTCAGGTGAAAGCGGCCTGGCTGTCGTGTTCGCAGTCACCGCCTTCTTCTGCTTAATCGCCTCGGCCAAGGCGCTCGACGCGCCCTTCGCCTTCCACGCTGCGCTCAGCGCGGCCGCGAGCCTGGCCGCGGTGTTCTGCATCATCAACCGGTACTTCGATCGCGCGGCGGCGCTGCCGCCGGCGGAGATCAACGGCCGCCCCAACTACAACATGGGCCCGATCAAGTTTTCCTCCTTCATGGCGATGTTCTGGGGCATCGCGGGCTTCCTCGTCGGCCTGATCATCGCCTCGCAACTGGCCTGGCCGGCGCTGAACTTCGATCTGCCCTGGACCAGCTTCGGCCGTCTGCGTCCTCTGCACACCTCGGCGGTGATCTTCGCCTTTGGCGGCAACGTGCTGATCGCCACGTCCTTCTACGTCGTCCAGAAGAGCTGCCGCGTACGCCTTGCCGGCGATCTCGCGCCTTGGTTCGTGGTCGTCGGATACAACTTCTTCATCCTGATCGCAGGCACCGGCTATCTGCTCGGCGTCACCCAGTCCAAGGAATATGCGGAGCCGGAATGGTACGCCGATCTCTGGCTGACCATCGTCTGGGTCACCTATCTGCTGGTCTTCCTTGCCACCATCATCAAGCGCAAGGAACCGCACATCTTCGTCGCGAACTGGTT
The DNA here is from genome assembly GCF_023073155.1 of Bradyrhizobium sp. 45. Classification (NCBI taxonomy): domain Bacteria; kingdom Pseudomonadati; phylum Pseudomonadota; class Alphaproteobacteria; order Hyphomicrobiales; family Nitrobacteraceae; genus Bradyrhizobium; species Bradyrhizobium sp. 45. The sequence goes on from NZ_JADPIX010000147.1 coordinate 8,632, forward strand.
CTATCTCGCCTTCATCGTGACGATCGCGGTCCTGCATCTCGGCAACAATCCGGCCCTCCCGGTCTCGGTGTTCGGCTCAAAATCCTATGTCGCCTGGGGCGGCATCCAGGACGCCATGTTCCAGTGGTGGTACGGCCATAACGCGGTCGGCTTCTTCCTGACCGCCGGTTTCCTCGCCATCATGTACTACTTCATCCCGAAGCGCGCCGAGCGGCCGATCTATTCCTACCGTCTCTCGATCATCCACTTCTGGGCCCTGATCTTCCTCTATATCTGGGCCGGTCCGCATCACCTGCACTACACGGCGCTGCCGGATTGGACGCAGACGCTCGGCATGACCTTCTCGATCATGCTGTGGATGCCCTCCTGGGGCGGCATGATCAACGGCCTGATGACGCTGTCGGGCGCCTGGGACAAGCTGCGCACCGATCCCGTGCTGCGCATGCTCGTGGTCTCCGTCGCC
>NZ_JADPIX010000101.1:0-8918 GCF_023073155.1 Bradyrhizobium sp. 45
AACATTGACAGTCGCCGGATGCTGGCGGAGATCGAGCGAAACGCGTTGCGCGGACTGCATCCGCAGCCCGAACCCGAGTTGCTCGCGGCGCCTGCGATGCCATTGGCGGGCCCGCGGCCGGAGCCGAAAGGGCTAGGCCGCGACCTACGCATCGATGCTTGCCGCGGCCTCGCGCTCTGGTGCATCTTTTTGAATCATTTCCCCAACAACATCGGAAGCTGGCTGACGCTGCGGAACTACGGCTTCAGTGATAGCGCGGAAGTATTCATGTTCGTCTCGGGTGTGACCTGCGCACTGGCTTACGGCAGCGCACATTCGCGCGATGGCTGGCCCGGCGTCATCACCCGTACGCTGTGGCGAAGCTGGGACATTTATGCTGCATTTCTATTGCTCACTATAGCTTGCGCCATCATGGTCTACCTAACCGGCGGTGGCCGGATCGCTGACGAGAGCAACACGCGCCTTTTGCTGGAACATCCGGGTGCGGCGCTCGCGCATGCGGCGATCCTGCAATACCGTCCGGTCAATACCGACGTCTTGCCGATTTTCGTGGTTTATCATCTTTTGTTTGCACCACTATTGTGGTTGCTGTTGCGAGTGCCGAACGTGACACTCGGCGCGTCGCTCTTGCTTTATGCGCTGGTACACGTCTTCGGCTGGACCGTCCCGGCCTGGCCCAACAACGTGTGGTTCTTCAACCCGCTGGCTTGGCAGCTGCTGGTTGTGCTCGGCGCCTGGTGTGTCATTGCGGGCAAGGGAGTCTGGCCCTGGATGACCTGCCGCATCGCGCTTGTACTTGCAGTTCTCTATCTGACTTTTAGCCTGATCGTCGCATTGAGTTGGTGGCTCACGACCCTGGAAGATCTGGTCCCACAAGCGCTCGCCAGTGTGGTTTACCAAGTCGACAAATCGGATCTCGCTCCCTTGCGGTTGCTGCATTTTTTAGCGCTTGCGATTTTGGCGGTATGGCTCGTACCCCGCGATTGGCAAGGACTGCCGATGCCGCTGATGCGCGCAGCGATCCGCTGTGGGGAGAATTCGCTGGCAATCTATTGTCTCGGTGTTCTGCTGGCGCTCGCCAGCCAAATAGCGCTGGCCGACATCTCGAATGGTCTTGCGATGCAGATCGCGCTCAGCCTCGCCGGCATCCTGCTGATGATCGCCGCCGCAACGCTGCTGAACTCAATCAGGATCAAACCCAGGCAGCCACGATTGATTTGAAGACTTGAGGAAACTTGTTGGCCAGAGAGGCGAGCAGGCAAAATTCGGGAGAAGGCTGCCAACGGCCAGCCTCCACGTCTTCTCTTCCGGGAGGCGATCAAGCTGCGAACTTCACGCGGTGACACGATTTGCAGCGTGATGCGAACGTTGAGATGCTTCCTCCCAAAATCGCAACATGACCGCTTCGGGTCAAAACGCGAAGAACTGAACGTGAGTTGATCTGGTCTGCCATCCCTCAATCAGCGGACCTTGTGGAGGGGCTCGACTTTGTCGCCCAAAACGGCCGCCCGATCGCCTCTCAGCGCACGCGAGGAATTATGTCGACACATGAGCTTAAGGATGCTCAGAGTCGGCAGCACATCATTGGTGGTCAAGCCGCACCACGTCATTCGCCAATTTCGGCGAGCTGCGGCGCAGGAGGAAGCACACCCCGCAAAGTGTCTCCTTCCTCCACATGAGGCGGCAGGTGAAGGTTTCGGAATGTTCGTCGAACGATAGCGCAAATTCGCTGGCGAATATGTAGTACGGCGTGGAGATGCAGGCTCCCAGGGCGCTGATGTCGCGCACCACGCACGGATGGGTCCCACTCATCCACCAAACGACAGCCGCGCCGCCCGGTTGATCGGTATCCGCTCCATTGCTCGACGTTCGACCATGGCGAGATTCTCCAATGAAGAGGTAACTTCCAATCAAGCCATCGCAGCGATCGCGATTGCACCTCTACAGAGTCAGTTTTCCGATCCCGCCGAGCCCGGAAAACGGCAATATCTGCACGTTGATCTGCACCGCCTAGGCTAACAAGCAGTATTTTGTCTCATTAAAATTAAACCGGATCGCGTGGTTAATCCGCCGACGTTGGTACCCACCTCACAAGCAAATGAAACCGGACACGTCTTTTCCACGATAATGAGGTATTTCACAGCACTTTCAGCGAACCTGAGCTACTACTAATTGAACTGAGTGATTTTACGTCCTCCGGCCTGACAATGGCGGTTTTTAAATAGTCATAGTAAGGCGCGCTGATGAGTAGGCCTGGTCAGGGGCACAACCGCATGACAGTTCTGCACGAACGCGTTTGGTTTCTAATATCTCAACTGACAGAGCTTCAGAACCCTCGCAGCCGGGTTGAGCAAGCCGAGGAACGAAGTCCGCAAACGTTCAAAAGTCACAGGTGTCTCGGCGATGCGTCGCCGATTGCGGCGACAGCGCCTTTTGTTTTCTAGCCACACACCGTGGCGACGAACGTGCCGTAGGCTCGCAGCCACGAAGCATCAGAGATCTCTGGCCGAGAAAAGCGCCCGCGTTGACTTGTTCGGCTTTGGGTCAAAGGCAGCCCTCGGCAGCTTGCATGATCGGGTCGGCTCATCTCCCGGAAGCGGCCCTCGCAGCGCTCTAACTGAGGTCGGTCACGGGCCATGTGTGGAAGTCGTTCGCACACTGGCTACTCGCAAGCCGAGCGAGACGGATCGCTCGGCTACAATTTAGTTATGGCAGCCCAGCAACGAGGCAAATGTCCGTGAGGTCTTCCCATTCGACGAGATTTGCGATGTCCGTGATGTGCGTGTCGAGATTTATGTCTCTGCTGAGGAGATGCGAGCGTTCTGCCAATCCCGTAAGCGTAAGCGCATAGACTTTGTGGCCCTGCTTTTCGAGCCTCTCGGTGACGAGAACACCAAGCTTGGTAAAAGGCTCCGCCAATAAGAACAAACGTCTTTTGCGCGGATTGAGCACGTGCGCTGCTGATGCTTGATGAAGTTACCGAGACCGCGCTTACTCCGGCCGCGAGACTGCCGATCAATCTGCGGCGGGTGACGTCTGACAAGGTCATGAAATCAAAAAAATTGGGTACCATACGAGTGCAACAGTGTAATCGCCAAAACCGAACAAATGGAAGATGACTTCAGCGGCCTTCGAAGGAATATTTTTTTGACCGGTCACTGACTTCCGCCATGGGTCACAAGCGGCGGTCGGCGACAGCTCCAGCCGTGTCCGGTCCACCTCAAACGGCCGACCTTGCGCCGCCTCGGGTGTAGTCTTCAGCTCCGGGCCGACGTTGTAGGCAATCAGGTTGAGGAGGAAGTCGGGGGTGACGCGAGTTGGGCCTCGATGTTGGGTCTTTGCTCGCCTCGTGTTAGACATCGCCTGACCGACCAGGGAGAACAGCCATGACCGCCGAGTTCGATGAAGACCGCTTCAATATGGCTATCCGTAAATTTCTGAAGCATGTTGGAGTTACATCGCAGCGCGAAATCGAAAACCTAGTGCGCAGCGGGGCGGTGAAAGGTGGCCAGCTCAAACTGCGAATGACCCTGTCGGCTGAGGGAACGGCGCTGAAACATGTAGTCGAGGAAACAATCGCACTCTGACGATGTCCCGGCCGCCCCGGCATTGCCGCCCTGTTGGTGGAGCATTCAATCCTGTTGATTTCCAGCAACGACTGCTTTGGGTCATTTTCGACAGTTTTGGCACAGAGTGCGGGATGGTTGATGCCCGTTCCTGTCCAAAAGGCGCGTACCAGTGTCTGCCCATGAGCGTTGCGTTTGGCCGGATGGCCGTGATTCAAACTTCCGAACTGGAGCTCGAATCATGCGCTACGAACTCGCTGACTATGAATGGACCGCTATCAAGCCGATGCTGCCGAACAAGCCGCGTGGCGTCCCCCGGTCGAACGACAGACGGGTCCTCTTCTGGATCCTTCGATCAGGAGCACCCTGGCGCGTGATCTGCCGGCGGCGTTTGGGCCATACACCACTTGCTACAACCGCTTCGTCAGGCGGCGGCGGGCTGGCGTCTGGGGCCGCATCATAAAAGCGCTTGCCGCTGCCCATGATGCCGCTACCCAGATGATCGACACCTCCATTGTCAGCGTACATCAGCATGGGGCCTGCATCGCAAGGAACCAGCCAATCGATGGGAAGGTCCCGCGGCGGTTTGGCGCGCAAAATCCATGCGGTGGTCGACAGCAATGGTCTGCCGGTACGGTTGGCGCTGAGCCCCGGTAAGGCCAATCCGTTCGACTTGCCGGAAAACTGCTGTCTCGTCTGAAATCCGGGTCAATGTTGCTTGCGGACCGTGGCTATGACGCGGACTGGATCAGGGAGCTTGCCATGAAGAAGAGCGCGCGTGGGCCAACATCCCGCCGAAGAGCAATCGCAGCGATCCGATCTGCTTCAGCCCATATCTCTACCGCGCTCGCAACCGGGTTGAGCGGTTCTTCAACCGGATCAAACAATGTCGTCGGGTGGCGAGGCGGTACATAGCCGCCAACTACCTTGCCTTCGTTCAGCTCGCGTCAATCAGGCTATGGCTGCGTCTTTATGAGTCCGCGTCCTAGCACTACTTTGGCAGATTGTTGATTTTGTCTCGTTTTATAGGATTCCCGAATCAATTTTTCAATGATTCATGGGTGGTCGGCTCTTGGAGGGCTGACCATGCCGGGATGGGAAGACGAACTCGAACGCTGGCTGATGCCGTTCTTGGACCGGCTGGGTCATAAGACCCGACAGCGGATGTGTCCTCTGTATGTTGCGGGACTGATCGGTCCTGGCGATCGCAAGAGCATTCAGCCGATGGCGGAACGCCTTGCCACGAGCAACTACGACCAGTTGCACCATTTCATTGCGGACGGTGTCTGGGACGCGACGCCGCTGGAGACAGAGCTGCTCAACCAGGCGGACCGACTTGTCGGCGCAGCGATGCGGTGTTGGTTATCGATGACACCTCACTGCCGAAGAAGGGTGAGCGCTCGGTCGGTGTTGCGGCTCAATACGCGTCGGCTCTCGGTAAAACGGCAAATTGCCAAACGCTGGTGTCTCTAACGCTTGCGCGCGGCGAAGTGCCCGTGATGGTCGCGTTACGTCTCTTTCTGCCCGACAGTTGGACGAGCGACATGTCTCGTTTGAAGCGCGCTCGCGTGCCAGTCGAACAGCGAACGCCACGGTCCAAGCCGGAGATTGCTTTAGCCGAGATTGACCGCGCGATGGCAGCCAAGGTGCGCTTTGGATGTGTGCTGGCGGATGCAGGATACGGCCTCAGCGCGCCGTTTCGACAAGGGCTAACAGAGCGCGGGCTGGCCTGGGCTGTCGGTATCCCTCGGCACCTGAGTGTATCCGGTCGATGTGAAGCTCATTTGGCCGATTACTAAAGTTCGCGGGAAACCACGAAAGCACCACGTGCCCGATATCTTATCGATTGCGGCAGAACAAATGCTGGCCAGCGCCAAATGGAAAACCGTGAGTTGGCGCAGCGGGACGAAAGATCGGCTAAAAGCCCGATTTGCTGCTCTCCGTGTCCGCACCGCCGACGGCCCTCCGCAGCGGATATGGGATAAAGGTCAGCAGCATCTCCCAGGCGACGAAGCTTGGCTCATTGGCGAGCAACGTGCCTCTGGGGAGAAGAAATACTATCTCGCCAATCTTCCGGCGGCGACGGATCTGCGCACACTGGCCGCCACCATCAAGGCACGGTGGATTTGTGAGCAGGCGCATCAGCAGTTGAAGGAGGAGCTTGGACTTGATCACTTCGAAGGGCGATCATGGCAAGGTCTGCATCGCCACGCCCTGATGACAATGATTGCCTACGCCTTCCTGCAACATCATCGCCTCGCATACGCGGGGCGGAAAAAAAAGAATCAACGGGCCTCCGCCTCAACCAACCATGCCCGCCGTACGTCACGCCATCGTCGATCTCATCCTTCGGCCGCCGTCTCAGCAGTGCCCATATTGCCGAAAGCAAATCCTTGAAAAACAGTGGCGCAAACACATTCTGCCAAAGTAGTGCTAGTTCTTTCCAAGGCGGTCCGATGCAACATCGCGATGTGCGGTTTCGTTCTTCCCCTTGTCGTCGATGCCGCGCGAAGGGTTGGTGTCCGGCTGGGCGCTGGTACCTTGCAGAGACCGAGCTGCTGGGCGGCTGCGATGCCGATCGTCACCTTGCACGATCTGAGCGAGGTGCCAGCTCCGGATACTGCGACTTGCGCTCAAATGCTTGAGCAAGGACGCCGCCTGGGACGTGGCCGGCCCCGCGGGTCGAGCTGATCGAGCTGATGAACCGCGCGACATCTGGATCCATGCGCAATGGGATGAGGCGAAGGTGCCTTAGCGGCCGTTGGTGGAAGCTATGCTTAAAATCGTTCAGGGCGCGGGACGGATAAACAAGCCGACCGCCCAGCCTCTTTCCGCATCAGCCGCGCTTCTTGTGAGCGGATGGCTTAAATTCCACGACCTCGTGCTGCTCGCTGGAATCCGAGTGCCCTTGTTGTTTTACGATGATCTCAAGCTCAAGAGCTTCGAAGGCGAGTTCATCCGCCAAGCGTTGAAAGAGCGCGCGCTTTTCGGCATCGGTCGCCGACTGACTCATAAGAGCAAAGTCTCTGGCGTCCGCGCGGAGCCTCTCCAATCGTCGCCTGAGGTCCTTCATCGTCTTGGCTCAGGTTCTAAATTCATCCTCGACGCAAACAGTAACCTTGCTTTCCGGGATGACGGATGATTCAACCAGGAAACAATATATTGGTTCTCCTAACTGTTAGTTAGCGGCGTATTCACCGTGCGGTGCATAGGCACGGTCGCCCATGGGACCAACTTTGGATGGACGGGCTGGTGGCCGCGGCGCGAGGCCTCGGCATTCCGACCTCGCCGCAGGTCCGCCCAGCCAGGGTGCCATCAAAGCTACATCAAGGTCTGAAACCGCACAGACCCGAGTTTTGCACGCATCAGGTCTACGGCACCAAGCTGCTGTGCGTCGAACATTGGCCGGGCGCGCGCCGCGGCAGGACCGGTTCAAGGCTTGAGTTAAATGGCGCGATATTAAATGATTCAATCATCCGGCTTCTGGCAGGCGAGTTGCGGCGCCAGCCATCGGGACCGACCCTGCGAAGCCCACCGGATCTCGGTCGCAAGTCTGCTCGCCGCTTCGCTCGCAGCTACAAACCCCGCTTTGTGATGCCGGGAACGCGTTTGGGCGAAACGGTTGTTCGTCGCTCGACCTGCGCTTTGGCGTCCAGCACTTTATCGCCAGCTCGCGCGGCGCGCGGCCGGCTCACCTGGTCCGAAAGACTGGGGCCCTTTCCAAACGTTCCGACCGGGGGACCATTTGTCGCGTGACCACCACTGATGTTTCCTTTGGCCTGTGCTGCCGGGGCTGATGCGTTTCGGGAGGGTAATGAGCCGATGATGATCTGGTCCTCGTTGCTTGTACCCGTCCCAATGGCCCCGATCGGCAGGCCATTTTGCGCGTGACCAACCCCGACATTTCTTGCGGCCTGTGCGGCCGTCCGCGACTTTGTCGGCGTGGCGGGTTCAACGTTCGGATTGTTCAATTGATTGTTGGTGCTCGGATTTGCGCCGGTGGCGGTGTCTTTCGTCCCCATTCCGGCAGGCGCTGAGGGACCAGCGCCGGCGCTACCCGCATTCGTCCCCATTCCGGCAGGCGCCGACGGACCAGCGCTGGCGCTGCTCGCGCTTGTCCCCGTGCCCGCACCCGCCGACCCAGCATTTGCGGCGCCTCCTGGCGCGAGGACCAGCAGAGCTGAGCTGGCGACGATGGCGGCGAGCACCAAAGGGGCGGCATGGGGCATTGGACGATCTCCTTGCCAGACCGTTAACCATGATCCCCCGGCGCGGTTCCTCTGCGCCATGGCGGGTTCTGCCGCATAGTGCTGGACCGCACGCGCGCCCTCGATTGGTCGCACGCAAAGCGCAAAACCGCGCGAGCTACTATTGCCGATTCAAGGTGCCATTGCAGATTAGTCAGCAGCTCTGACGGAGGTGGCCGCTTTAATGTAACACTCGGGTTGCTTCTGCTAGCCGGACCTTCTCTCTCAGCTCCTCAAGATCCTCGAGCGCGTCGAGTAGTTGCATCAGATTGCGGGTAACATGTGCCAGATTGGGCTTTGGGCGTTTGAAGATTCGAATTTTTGGTCCCATTGCTAGACGTCTCCTCGCAACGAAAATCACTGGTCCGACTGATTGGCAAGGAGCGTGCCATCTGAGCGTCCGCGGAGAGCTCCGGTGATGGGAACGCCAGTCGCGCTCCCGCCCCAATCTAACAGGGAAGGAGAGCGCCAAAGGCTTCGCCATCCCCCACATTGGGACGATTATCTCCCTCCCGGTTGCGAGTGAGCTATGGGCTGCAAGCCGCGCGATGGCGGCAGCTGCGGAGCAAGCAACAGCCCTCGGCGCTCCGCACCGAGGTCTCGCAGCGGTCGGACGCGTTGAAAACAGCTAATCCCTAGTCCTGCACGGCCTGGTCGGTCTGCAGCGGCGCGTGTGGCCGCCCCCTGTCTTGCGGCCGCGGAACGGTTGGCACAGGTTTGCGGATCGTGGCGGCAATTGGCCTGGGCAACGGCACTGGCGTCTTGGGGCGTAGGATCTGCTCGGAAGCGTTGGTGGTGATTCCGGCCAATTGTTCTTGGACCATCCTAAGCTGCTCGGCGGCATCCGCTCTGTCTCGCACCATTTGTGCCTGGACCGCCGTAAGCTGGTCGGAGAGCTGGCCAAGGTCGCGAACGATTTGATCTTGGCTGGCCTTGAGCTGCTCGATCGCTTGCGGCGGTAATCCCTGGAGCGCCAGCTCCGGCGAACTGGGGCCGGCGGCAGCCTGGTGAGCTGCTGCCGGTTTGATGGACACCGGGTTAAGCTAATCCCACCTTGCGCTCGAACTCAACAGGGCTGAGGTAACCGATCGTCGAGTGACGTCGG
>NZ_JADPIX010000135.1:0-8788 GCF_023073155.1 Bradyrhizobium sp. 45
CCGACGTCACTCGACGATCGGTTACCTCAGCCCTGTTGAGTTCGAGCGCAAGGTGGGATTAGCTTAACCCGGTGTCCATCAAACCGGCAGCAGCTCACCTCGACCTTCGTCGTACATCAATCCAAGCTTCACCTGAGCGGCGGGATCTCCTTGCTCGGAAAGTTCGGCATACATGTGCGCCGCACTGACGAAGTCGCCCCTAATATAGGCCGCATTCGCTTCTTCGAGAGGACCTGCCATGGCCCCCTCGATCGCCATCATCAATAGGATTATCGACAGCCACACTCGCATACGATCAGGTCCTGCCGCACCAAAGCAGCATAAGCAAGATATGCTTTAGCGATACAAGAGACGCAAGATCAGCTCCGCTGGAGGTAGAGCATGCCAGATGAGGCGAGGCGTTCCGCCCATTTGACGATACATCCTTGTTGGTCTGTTTTGGCTCGACCGTTTGATCGAAGGCTGTATGTCGGATTGTCGTTACGTCGTATACAACAGACAGGAGCCCCGGAATGTCGACCTCTATCCTCAAGTCCCTCACGTTCGTCCCGCAGCCCAAGGTCAGCTCTGACCCATTGATTATCAAGCGGGAACGCATGGTGTCCCGTTTGGATGATCAGAAGAAGCTGCTTGCTGATCCTTTGTATCAGCGTCGCATCAAGCGCTGGGAAAAGAAGGAAGGCGGCGAGAAAGTGCTGATCGAAAAGCCGCTCCGTACCAGCAAGTGGTGGCAACAGGACCCGAGCGGTGTCGTCGTGATGACTGTGAAGGTCGGATCGAAACGCATCGAGTTTGAAAAGGGCAAGGCCGCCATAGCAGTCGGCTCGCTGGAGAAACTCCCGAGCGTGATTGATGCGCTTATCAAGGCCGTTCGAGCGGGGGAGTTGGACGCTCAGTTGAGCGAAGGTAAGGGTCCCAGGGCGGTGCCCGCTCGAAAAGTGGCTTAGCCATTGTTTTCCAATAGCAGGAGCCATAACCATCCGGCGCCGTCGGCAGCAATTTCAGACCTATCGGCGGCGCCATGAAACGAAGCTCAATTGCTGCCTGCTCACTGGCCTTTTGCAGCAAATGCAGGCTTTCCTACCCATCTCCGACTCGTAGTTCGGCATCCTCGAATAAGGTCTCCGGATTCGAGTGAACGGCGCTTTCGGCAACCAGCCGATTTATCTCCTCTTTAGTGAGCACGAATACACCGAGTCTCTCGGACTGCTCAGTGTCGGCATTGACCTTTCTCATGAACGCCTGTGGACTACGGAGGAGCACTGGAGGGGTACGAGCCGTAATTCACACGTTGCATGATCGTATCGCCATGCGGTAGCTTGTCGCCTTTCGTTAGCTCTTCTCTGTTGGCCCTGAAGAAGGAGAGCAGGCTGTGTCGAAGAACAACGTTGCGCTAGGGTTAGCTGATGGACCACGCTGGATTTTCCGAGCCGATCGCCTTGCGCCAGGCGACATAGTCGCCACTCGAACGCCTGGGTCGCTTATCAGTGGGGCAATCAGGTTAGCAACAGGGCATGATTTCTCACATGTCCTGATAGTTGTTCGCCCCCCAATAGCGGTAGAATCGGGTGACTTCGGTGTAGTACGACTTTCTCTCGATCGACACGCTATACTCGACAAAAACAATGTTCGAGTTTTTCGCTACCGTGACGGTTCGTTAGTCCGAGAGAAGCTACTGGCCGCTGCAGGATTTGCAGAGGGTCAGGTTACTAGAGAATATGCCGACGAAGATATGCTCACTTCATTGCTCCCGATCGTTCCATCGGTCAACAAAGGGCAATGGTTTTGTTCGCAGCTCGTATCTGCGTCCTATGAATCTGCCGAACTTCCTCTTGTTGACCGGCAAAGTTCAAAGGTAACGCCGGGGGACATCGTCAAGTCTGCATCACTTGAGGACGTTACGGATTCCTGCCTCGATGAAATTGATGTCGAGCGCTTAGACGTTTTTGGCGGAACGTTTGGCTTTCTAGACGGACCTTCTTCGCAAAGCGTTCACTTTGAGGAAGTCCAAATAAAGCAGGCCATTGTTCAAAACATGAAGGCGACGTTCAAACAAGCGGGCGTGGAGCTTGAAACTTATTCGCACGGACTTAGCCTGCTTGCTAAGGCAGCACGAGAGCAATCTGACTGGTATCGTGACGTTGATGCCGAATTTGCCGAGCGTATCCGGGGGTCTGGTTTGCTTCAACTCGTACGCAAATGGTTCTCACCTGACGCACACGTGCTATTTTATGACCTTGCGGCACTTCGATGGGCTGCGGGTGAGGAGCGATCTCAGGTCGAGGAGCGTCTCTCTACTGCCAAGAGGGTTCTTACAGACCGCTCGCTTGCTGTGACAAGTTTTGCCCCCGAAATTGAATTAAAACGCAACCTCTGGGTCGTCACCGATTCAGAAGCTCTAAGACTTGATCTCGCTTTTCTCTACGAGGTCTACAATCTCGAGGTCCGGTTACAAAACGTTGCTGCTTTGCAGGTTCAGCATTTGCACTGGGTTCTCACACTACAAGAGTGACGCCTAGTCGGTCGGTAGTTCGGTAGGCACTCGAACAAGCCCTTTCGCCTTACGGCTCGGGCTTCAGGACCTTGCGGTCCTGGACTGCTGGTGGCTTCGGTTTTCCTGATTTCTGCGCTCTACAAGTTATCCCCGGCCATAAGCTCGGCCACTATGGCCTAGTGCTTATGACCAGACGTAGGTGCACTCACAGGCCCAGACCAGCGGTTCACGTCCGCGTCACCACTCACGTCATTAATCTAATGGGATTCTGCGGCCTTGCCGTGGATGTTCGCGGGCACGAATGCTGTAGAGGCCGTGCTACCTCGGATGATCCACGGGAGCAGCGCAGGATACTCTGCTTCGTGTTGTAGTTCATCAAAGTCAGCGATGTGCCGTTACGAAACTGCTATAAGCTATATAGAGGTTTAGTGTCCCAGGATCAGTGGTTCTGAGTCATTGAACCAACCGGCTGAGCAGTCCTGCACGCATCCTGCGGCTCCACTCTACTTAAATCACAAAAGTTCTTTGTCGGGGTCCAAGCGGCTTGCCGCTTCGCGAAGCGCCATTAATGCCCTGGTGCAGAAATAGTCACGGTCTCTTCCATGATCTTGGCTTCTTGACCGTCTCGGACGATGATGGCCGTGTAGTAGCCGTGTAGCGGTTGATCGCCGAGCTTGGCCTGCCACTCGCCAGCATTGAAGACGAAGTTGCCGATAGATCGGGATACGTTGCGCTCTACCGAGTAGTCGTGCAGGTCCAAGTTGACGACATCCTGCAGGTTCCGGCGAATGGCTTCTCGGCCTACGAAGATCCCGCTTGGCGTCACTCTAACGGCATCCTCAGTGAACGCCGCAGCCATGGCATCGAGTCTTTGCGATTGTAGGCCTTGGCAAAATTCTTCTGCAGATCGGCATATTGATCGTCGGTGGCCTGCTGAGCGACAGCACCACAGCATGCCGACATCAATAAGGATCCGGCAAGTACGATCGTACGCACCATCAAGGTCGCCATCATTAAGCCGATGCGATCAGAACCACTCGCCCGGCATGTACTTGTCAGCAACGATAATGCTCACTGACATGAGCAGGCCGCCAAAGCAGAACAACGAAATCGATAGCAACGCTTCAACGTCAGCAATCGCTTCGACCGACGCCCTGGGAAAAATACGGGTAGCTAATGCCGTCATGTCACCCTCCCCATTTGCTCTGATGGCCACCCTGGCGACCACCGTTGTTGGACAGCAGCCTACTTCACGCCATCGAGCCGCAGCATCTCGTCAATACGAGCCTGACAGTACTCTTCATAGAGAGCGTTGATGATGCGCAACATGGCGGAATCCCCCTATCCACCTGATGAAGGCTGCGCCTCTTCTGTTTCAGGATGGCTTCATCGCACCCGCTATATGGTTTCGACTGGCTCCCGCAGCGCATAAATTTCCCCGGGGAAAGCCCAGTCGCTATCGAAGCGCCAAGGCGCTAAAATTACCCCAATAGCCCAAGACGAGCCCCGACGATGCGTTCAAGCAAGCTGCGGGGTCCGAGACACTGGGGCAAACCCGAAACGCATCAGAGACTCTGGAAGAGCTTGGGTGTACCGGCAGCCCACGATGCACAGGAGAAAAGGCAGGGTTCTCGACAAAAGATTGACACCATAGACCGCTGGGGTCGTACTCCGTTGAAACGACTCCGCAATTGTACTTCCAGTACAAGTACAAGCATTGTCATGGCCGCTGGGCTTAATGCAACGTCTCGTTGCTTCTTCAATAGGTTAGCGGATCGCCTCAGCTAGGCCGTCCGGCTTCGATTGAAATGCTGTCGACCATGGTGGTGCTTGCTGAACTTCAGGGGCACCACGAATGGACGGCGCTCGCTATCTTGAGGATGGCAGGCTCACGGTTTTCCTGCGCAACGGCACCTACTACGCTCGCCTGCGACTTTCACCGGGGAAATACGTCACTCGATCGTTGAAAACGACGGTGGAGGAGAACGCTGTTCAAGCAGGCCGAAGGCTGCTGTTCCAATTAGAACAGAGGGCCGACGACATCTCCTGGCAAGGCGAAGGGGACATGGCGACCGCGCGGCCGCAAGTCTGGAGGTGACCCAAAACGGACATTAGCCTTGGCAAGGGGATTTATTCGGCTGCTGCTAAACGGCCTACGCGCAGCTCTCCGACGGCTTGCCGGATGACGATAGCAGCACCCTGAATAGCAAGCACTGCCATGATGGCGGCCACGATCACGTCGGGCCATCCTGTGCCGGTCCCGAACACGCCAGCGGCTGCCAATAAGACCGCGAGGTTCCCAAGCACATCGTTACGGGTGCAAATCCATGCAGATCGCATGTTGGCGTCACCATGACGGTACGCCCAAAGAAGACCAAATGAAGCGGCGTTGGCAGCCAAGGCCGCAACTCCAACGGTGCCCATAGCAACTGCGCTTGGGAGCGTTCCGTGGAGCGAATGCCAAACGACTGTTGCGATGACCCATGCACCGAAGGCGGCCATTGTAGCGCCCTTCGCAAGAGCAGCAGCAGCGCGAAAGCGGAGTGCCATGCCAACTACGAGCAGGCTTATGGCATAGTTTGCAGCGTCACCTAAGAAGTCGAGCGCGTCTGCTTGTAACGACGCCGATCCAGCAGCGAGGCCCGCGACGACCTCAACCGCAAACATTGCGGCATTGATCGCGAGCACAGCCCAGAGCACCCGGCGGTAAGCGGCATCCCGCTTTTTGTTTCCGCCCAAGTTGAGGGGCGGCGGAGGACAACAGCAATCATTCATGGGCCGAAGATAAGATGAATTGAGGCCAATCGCTAGTCGAGTTCGGTCGCCTTTTGGCCATCGCTACCGTTGAGGCGGTGCTGCTACATGTCGGCTCAGAGGGGGAGACCGGGAGTTTGCAGTGGAGTGCTAGACCGACGCTTTTAACCCCTAGCTGATTTTAAGGCTCCCTCTTTGTCGCTGCCTTGAAGTAAGTGACGGTGTTAACTCAGGTGAATGCGGCCATCAGCGATCGTGATAGCGTTCGGCATGCGACGCAGACCCGCTGAAATCAGTTCCGGGACATTCCTGTTGGCCACGGCAGCCCTGCTGCTGGTGGCGCTGCTTGTCCAGCGGAGGACGGAAAAGCCCTAGAGAGCGCTGCGATGGCGATTTTGCACTTCCTCGCTGGGGCGGCCGTTCTTCTCATCTTAGCTGGCGGGATGATCTATTGCGCTCGCGCAGCTTTGCGCCCCAGAAGGAGGTGACCGGCTAGCTCACTGATTGGGTCAGCAGACTGCCGAGTGCATCGGGCTAGGTCAGTCATGCCTCGAAGCTGAAAGCCGCCCGGTCGAGGAACCGCGCAAGCTTCAACGAGTCTCCTCTGCGAAGGTGGCCCATGTCCTACCCGCGTTTCTTCTCCATGATTACCGTCTCGACCGTCGTGATGTTCGTGTTGATGTACCTTAACACGTATGCCTTGGAACACGTGCGCTTCAGTGAGACGCGGGTCTATATGGCCCTGCTCATGGGAGCGGCGATGGCGATAATCATGCTCAGCTTCATGTTTGGCATGTATAGGAGCTATCGGCTGAATGCTGCCATTCTTGCCGTCGCGGCGATTGTATTCGGCGCTTCGCTTTGGCTCGTCCGCAGCCAGCAAACGATTGGGGATGTCGCCTACATGAAGGCCATGATCCCCCATCACTCGATCGCCATCATGACAAGCGAGCGGGCGCACATCAAAGACCCAGAGGTGCGGAGGCTTGCGGACGGTATTATCGATGCGCAGGTCCGGGAGATCGTCGAAATGGAACGCGACATCTTGCGACTGGAAGCCAACCCACCGGCGGCAAATGCTGTCGATCTGCCATCGTACCGTGAGCGCGTGGCCAAACCTCCTCCTGCGCAGACGGACGAGAGCACCGCCATCGACACAACCAAAATCCCACGCTGATTGCTGAGGTTCACAAATCCGGAAATGGCCCGTTCTGGACCGACTACCGGAGCGATCTTAGCTGATCCGCTTAAAGTCCCGTAAGAATGCGGGTGGCTGTTTCAGGGTTGCAGCCGTGAGAGCAGACGTTGTCGATCCTGATCGCGACGTTGCTGATCTCCGCGCATCCGTTCAAGCTCGGCTTCAGCTTTTTCCGTGTCTTGGTTCTGGCGCTTCAGCTCAATAACAAGCGCCTCTTGCTCGGCGAGGCGCCGTTCCCCTTCGACGACATCCGCCTCTATCTGCCTCAGCTCATCGTATATCGCGGTGGTGTACATCACATCCTCGCACGGCCGTGCTGCGATTGCACGTCGGAGACAAGTTTGCAGCCTCTTGCGGGTTTTTAGTCGGCTGCGCCGCGCAAAATTAACCGGAGCGCGAGGCGCATGACTTTCAACTCAGCCAACTTCTTGAACGTTCCGGCCGATGCCATTTTTTCCCGCTTTGACCAGTCGAATACGGGACAATGCCACTAGCGATGGCCGAGCAGCTTGAAAGCACCCAAGACACTTGCGTTCCGCCGAAACATTAAAACCTTATAGTCCGCTCGTTTCGAGCGAACCCTTTGCCCGTTTATCCCGTTCTCCAACTGCGGCTGCTGATGGCGCTGACCATCAGCGCGATTCCAAGCTCCTAAGCAGCGGAGGTAATCATGGGAATGCAAGATCGTGAAACGAGTAATCTGATCGGAAGTGATAAGGTTGAGGGAACGACGGTGTACGGCGCGGACCGACGTGAGGTCGGTACCATCGAACGTGTGATGATCGATAAAAGAAGCGGTCAGGTAAAATACGCCGTCTTGAGCTTCGGCGGTTTCCTGGGTATCGGCGACGACTACTATCCCTTGCCGTGGCAGTCCCTGAGATATGACGAGGGCCTTGGTGGCTATCTAACGAATATTACCGAAGACCGGCTGAAGTCCGCGCCCAAGTACAATAACGAAAGTAGCTGGAATTGGTCGGATCAGAGTGAGAGCAGAGTGAACAAGTACTACGAGAGCACCTTTATCTAATTCCCAAGAGGACCGCCCGAAAGGCGGTCCTTCTCTTTTGGCGTCACTCGGATGCGTTCCACCATGCGTGCGCGGCCTGGAGTGCCGCATTCCAGTAGGATGGCGGTGGTATTCGCGGTGGTTGCCGATCGTCTGGGAACGTCGCATTCGCGATTAGAGATAAGGGAACGAAAGCCCCTGGCAGGCTTTAAGCAACAAGAGACCGCCGCTCGCCGGTACTAACACGGCGCATGTCGCGGATAGCCAAAGGTCGCTGCGTGCGACCCGCTGCTCTGAATACAAGCGCTCGCGCAGATAGCCAAAAGCGGCGGTCTCCAGTTCCTTCAAAACGTCAGCTGTAGTTTCAGCCTCCCTCTCGAACGACGGCCCGGCTGTGTAGGTACCGACAGATATCGGCCTGCTAAGTGTCCGGTCGTGCGCGGCGTGATTCCAAACACTCGGCCAAAATTTGATCCGCAGCGAGTCTCGCACGTCGGTCGTCATGCAATTCGTCCAATTTTTTCAAGTAAGCGACTGCCGCTACTTGCAAGAGATCGAAATCATGCTCGCCGGTATCACGAAGATTGGCGACGTAGCAATAAAGGGCGGAACGCCTGTGATCGTTCTCGCTGATGCCGCTGTGGAGGAGCAAGTAGTTCCGCCATGCGAACGCACACGCGCCTTCTATCGCAAGAGAAGTCATGGGCACCTCCTAAAGCCAGAGAAAGACTGACGACCCGTTTCGTTCCGAGAATCTCTTGGGTGTAACGTTGTTCCGTACCTGCGCCGCAAGGTGCTTACATGCAGGGGTGTTGGTGCTCAGTCGGCGACTGTCCATAGCGCAAATCTGAGCTGTTCGCGTCGAGTTGAGGCTGGTCGCCTTTCGAGTGGCGGGCTTGCCCGAATGGGCGTGCGGGTGCTCCCTAGAAAATGGGACGGGCGAAAGATGCGAGACTTCCGGTTCTGGCCCGTCTCGGACCAACCGGGCCGACTCGGTTATGTCCGCTGCTCAGGGTGGACCGGAAGTGACAGGTAGAAGTCTGCATCGACGCGAATGACCCAAAGCGGACTCCAGCGCGTCGCGCTGCCGCCCCTGAGGGAGTGAACTACTGCCTCTCAGATTTCGGTTGTCGCCGGGTCTGGCGATCGATGCGCCTCAGCTCTGCCTTAAGCCGCTCCATCTTGAGCCTGGCTCGGCGTGTGGATGTGCGCTTGGTTTCGGTCAAGCGTAAGGGCTGTTCAGCGGCCACCTACCGGATGACGGTGTGATCTGCGAGTCTGCGGTTCGGTTTCGACCGTTAGGCTTAGAATGGACACAGTGCATACTGCTATC
>NZ_JADPIX010000059.1:0-233666 GCF_023073155.1 Bradyrhizobium sp. 45
TGATCATCGTCTGCCATCACAAGGTGTCCACCTATTTTGGTGGACACCTCATGCATCAGAGCACTCAAAAGCAAAAGGTGCAGGGAAATTCGCGCTTACGATTGACCGACTTTGACCGTCAAGTCGGTCCCGGTGACGGCTGGAGCTTGGAGCGGGCGGCCTTGCGATAACCGGGTGCGTTTCGGGTCGGCAGAGCGGCTCTATTCCTGTTTGCTGTCCTTCTCCTCGCGCTGCTTCCGGGCACGATCGACTGCGCCGCCCTGGGGCTGCCCGCTGACCTTCACGCCGGGGAGATGATCGACCTTGTTGTTGGCGGTATCTTCGGCACGCTGCAATTCACGATCGATGATGTCGCGTGATCCTTCGGCCGGGTCCTTGTCGAATGGGCTCTTGGTATCGGTGCTCATGATTGATCCTGCTCGTCGGCGCGCGTTGATTTGCCGAGGCAAGCTCGGCTCGGGCCCATCGTTCCTGTCGAGGCGGCAGCTTTTGTGCAGGCTCTTTACTCCCTGTGGTCGCGGATTTCGGGGGCGACCTGTCCGTAGTTCAGCAGGGCCACGAGGGTCGTTCCGCCCAGAATATTGCCGAGGAGTGTCGGTACGAAGAAGTCCGAGGCATATTGCGAGAGCGACGCCAGGCCGCTCTGCACCAGGAAGGCGCACTCGACCGAGCCCGCGATGATGTGCGCGAACTGGCCGAGCGCGACCACATAGGTCATCACGACGACGAGGTGCGGGCGCGATCCCTTCACGGCAGGCAGTAGCCACGCCATCAAGGCGATCAGCCAGCCGGCAAAGATCGCCCGGACAAGGGTCGTCGCGAACGTACCCTCGATGGTGTGGCGGCTGAGATCGACGAAGGCGCCCACGATGCGGGGTTCGAAGATGCTGGTGTGCGCGAGCACGGATCCAACGGCCCAGGTTCCTGCGATGTTGGAGGCGAGGACCAGGCCCCAAAGCTTGATCACGCTCCCAAGCGTGCCGAGATCCCTGTTGTGCAACAGCGGCAGCATCGGCGTCAGGGTGTTCTCGGTGAAGAGCTGCTGCCGTCCCAGCACCACGACCAGGAAACCGACCGTGTAGCCGAGCGGAGCCACCAGCCGTCGGGTGGCCTCGTCGGAAATCAGCGCGTGAAACTCGCCCTGGACAATCAGGGACAATCCCATCGAAAGGCCGGCGGCGAGGCCGGACAGCACGATGGCCCACCATCGCCGTTCCAGTTCCTGCTCACCCTCGGCGCGGATTGTCTCATGGATCAGCGCTGCGCTAGGCCGGCTCTGGGATTCGATCTGTTTCGTCTGGCGCCGCGAGACGCCGTCGAGCTTTGAGGCTGGATTGAAGGAGGCGCCGTCGCCAGGCTGGTCCACTCCGCGGTCTCCTGAAGGGCAGGTTCATCTCAATGCCGGGATCAAGGCTCGGAGCGGCAAGGGGTTCCTGGTAAGTGCTCGCACGCCGCAGCATTGTTGAGGCACAGCGGCGGCGCCGTGGTCGACCATCCGGAACCTTCGTGGAAAGCGGGTGTTTTCTACCGGGGCGGGTGGCGATCTGACAAGAGGCCAACCGTGCAAGACAATTTGCGTGTGCGCTCAACCGCGCAGATCGCGGGCCATCCGATTCATCCGATGCTGGTGCCGATACCGATCGCTTGTTTCATCGGAGCGCTGTTGACCGATATCGCCTATGTCGTCAGTGCCGAGATCATGTGGGCGGATTTTTCCGCCTGGCTTCTGGTCGTCGGCGTCATCTTCGGCGTACTGGCGGCGATCGCGGGCCTGACCGATTTTCTCGGCAACCGTCTGGTGCGGGCGCAACCGCCGGCCTGGCCGCATCTGATCGGCAACGCGGTGGCGTTGGTCCTGGCGATCGTCAATGCGTTGATCCATACGCGCGATGCCTGGACCTCGGTGTGGCCGACCGGGCTCATTCTTTCAGCCATCACCGTATTGATCCTGCCGGTCACCGGCTGGCTCGGCTGGGCGATGGTGTATCGCCACGGTGTAGGAGTTGCGCGATGAACTCCGCAATCGTTCGGGTGCTGTTGTGTGCCTCGCTGCTGTGTCTCGCCGGCTGCAATGACGGCAGTGGCGATCCGAAGGCGCAAACCGGCGCCAACCCGACGCTGCCCGACATCCAGCAATACCTGCTGCCGCCGATGCACATCGCCCGTATCGTCGGCTGGAAAAAGGACGAGACCCCGGCCGTCGCGCAGGGCTTGCAGGCCAAGGCCTTCGCGACCGGCTTGCAGCACCCCCGATTCCTCTACGTGCTGCCCAACGGCGACGTGCTGGTGGTGGAATCCAAGGCGCCGAAGGGCGCTCCGATCAAGCGGCCCAAGGAAATCGTGATGGGATACATCGAGTCCTGGGCGACATCAGGCGGCGACACCGGCGCGAGCAACCGCATCACGCTGCTGCGCGACAGCAACGGCGACGGCGTGCCGGACGTGCAGAGCGTCTTCCTCGACCATCTCAACTCGCCGTTCGGCGTCGCGCTGGTCGGCAACGATCTCTATGTCGCCAACACCGATGCGATCGTCAGATATCCCTACACGGAGGGTGATACGAAGATCACCGCGCCGGGCACGGTGCTGACGCCGCTGCCGGGCGGACCAATCGATCATCACTGGACCAAGAGCCTGGTCGCGAGCCCCGACGGTTCAAAGCTCTATGCCGGCGTCGGCTCCAACAGCAACATCACCGAGAACGGCATGGAGGCCGAGCACAATCGCGCCGCGATCCTCGAGATCGACCGTGCCAGCGGCCGCTGGCGCATCTTCGCGAGCGGCTTGCGCAACCCGAACGGCCTCAGCTTCGAGCCGCAGACCGGGACGCTGTGGACGGTGGTGAACGAGCGCGACGAACTCGGTCCCGATCTCGTGCCGGACTACATGACGTCGGTGAGGGACGGCGGCTTCTATGGCTGGCCCTACAGCTATTACGGCCAGCACGTCGATCCTCGCGTCAAGCCGGAGCGTCCTGATCTCGTCGCCAAGGCGATCGTGCCTGACTATGCGCTGAGCTCGCATGTCGCGCCGCTCGGCATGGCCTTCAACACGAGCGCGAGTTTGCCGGCGGCCTATCGCGGCGGCGCCTTCGTCGGCGAGCACGGCAGTTGGAACAGGCAGGTCTTGAACGGCTACAAGGTGGTGTTCGTGCCATTCACGGATGGCAGGCCGAGCGGTCCGCCGCAGGACGTCGTCACCGGCTTCCTCAACAGCGACAACCAGGCGCGCGGGCGGCCCGTCGGCGTCGCCATCGACAAGACCGGCGCGCTGCTGGTCGCCGATGACAGCGGCAACACGGTGTGGCGCGTGACGGCGGCGCACCCGCAGCTCACGCAGCGATAGATAGATCTCGAGGAGTTACACCATGGGCCTTGCTCAATACACGATCGTGCCGGTGCAGGACGAATGGGGCGTGCTGCATGACGGCGACGTCAAGAACAGATACTCCACCAAGGAAGCGGCCTTCGAATCGGCGGTGGCTGCCGCCTCGCTGGCGCTTCGCGAGGGACACGAAGTCCATGTCAGCGTGCCCGGCCGGGAAGCCGGCGAGAACGCGCTGGGAATTTGATGGGACACTCCGAGCAGAACACTTCAGGAGGCTGCGATGACCAAGCCCCGTGAACCGAACGGCATTGAACCCTCCCGCTCTGAAGACGACATTCAGCGAGACCAGCTCGGGCCGCGCGGCGTGCCGGGTGCGCCGGATCCGGCCAAGATGACACCCCAACGCGACAAGAAAACGCCGAAGCACGTCGATCCCGGTCACACGGCCTGACGGCTGCCCCGCGGCTTTTCTGTTCGGCCGGTAAGTCGGCGCCCGGCCGTCGACTTACGCCGCCGCAACGATATCCGTCTTGGCAAAGTCGTCGCCGACATAAAGAAGTGCGCAGCCATGCTCCTTGGCGACATCGTAGGCGAAGCAGTCACCAAAGTTGAGACCGGCAGGACGAATGCCTTTGCCCCAACGCGAGTAGATTTGCGCCACGCGTTCGGCCGAAGCTAGGGTCACCGAGATCACGTTCAAACCGAGATCGTTAATCAGCTTGTTCATCTCTTCGTCGACGCCCCGCCGTGCCGCGACGATCAGGCTTTCTGCAACGGAGGCCGCCGAGATCAGGATTTCGTCGGCGGTGTCCAGCGCGGTGATGCAAGCATCGGCTTGGGGTTCGTCGAGCACGATCGCCATCAGCGCGGAGGTATCGACTGCGATCATTCCGGCAGTCCATCATCGCCGAAAAGAAAGTCCTGACTGCGCGCGGCGCTCGGTCCGGGAATAGCTTTCGCCCCGCCGGTCCTTCGCGCCGCCTCAAGCGCGGTCCGGCGGGTGGCGCGGTCCGGCGAAAGCTTGACCGGGACGAGCCGTACCGCGGGATGCCCATGTCGCGTCAGGATCACCTCGTCGCCGGCCTCTGCGCGGCGGACAAGATCGGTCAATTGTCCTTTTGCGTCGGTAACGGAGACCCGCATCTCATTGTCCTTCCTCAGTTTTCATAAAATGGACCATGCAATGGTCCAATGTCAACCACCTCCCACCCCACCATCGCCGGACGCGATCTCGCGGTTGATCTCGGCATGAGCCTGCCGGCGGTGTTCGCCGGAACGTGGGCTCTCCGTACAAAATAACATCATGTTAGGTTTGTCGAATAACTGGGTAATTGTGTTAGCCCGGCGAAAGCTTATCGTCGCCACCAAGCAGACACCCATCGGCAATGACAAGCGCTCGCGAAACTCCGCAGAGCGGCCGGAGAGTGCTGCCCAATTTTGAGCGAAGCCCGTCAACGGGACGTCAGCAAAACCCAAGGGAGGAATCTTGAGATGACCGCGATCCATCAGATGAGTCAGTCCAGGAAAGCCGCTGCCAGCGGCTGGATCGGGTCGGCTCTCGAATATTATGACTTCTTCATCTACGCGACCGCCGCGTCACTGATTTTCCCGCAAATCTTCTTCCCGTCGGAGAATCCCACCGTCGCGATCGTCGCCTCGTTGGCGACCTATGGCGTCGGGTATGTGGCCCGGCCGATTGGCGCGTTCGTCCTCGGGCACTGGGGCGACACCCATGGCCGCAAGACGGTTCTCATCGTCTGCATGTTCCTGATGGGCATCTCGACGATGGCCGTGGGTATCCTGCCGACCTACCAGCAGGTTGGCATCCTGGCGCCAATTCTGCTCGTCATTCTGCGCCTCGTGCAGGGATTTGCCGTTGCCGGCGAAATCTCGGGCGCAAGCTCGATGATCCTGGAGCACGCGCCGTTCGGCCGACGGGGCTTCTATGCCAGCTTCGCCCTTCAGGGGGTGCAGGCCGGACAGATCCTCGCCGCAGCAATCTTCCTGCCGTTGGCGGCCTATATGCCGACCGACGCCTTCAACAGCTGGGGCTGGCGGATTCCCTTCCTGCTCAGCTTCTTCGTCATCGTCGCGGGCTACATCATTCGTCGCGAAGTCGACGAGACCCCTGCTTTTGCCCGCGAGGGCGAACGGGGAGAAACGCCGCGCGCGCCCATCGTCCAGGCCATCAAGCTGAGCTGGCGCGACATGCTCAGGGTCATCTGCATGGCGCTGATGAATGTCATTCCTGTCGTTGCGACCATCTTCGGCGCGGCCTATGCGGTGCAGCCGGCCTACGGGATCGGTTTTGCCAAGGACGTCTATCTCTGGATCCCCGTGCTCGGAAACATGCTGGCCGTGTTCGTCATTCCCTTCGTCGGCAATCTCTCCGACAAGGTCGGCCGCAAGCCCCCGATCATCGTCGGCGCGCTTCTCTCCGGCTTGCTCGCCTTTTGCTATCTCTATGCCATCAGCATCAGGAATGTGCCGCTGGCAATATTGGTGTCGCTCTTGATGTGGGGCGTCGTCTATCAGGGCTACAACGCGATCTTCCCGAGCTTTTACCCGGAGCTGTTTCCGACCCGCACCCGCGTCTCGGCGATGGCGATATCGCAGAACATCGGAACCA
This sequence comes from Bradyrhizobium sp. 45, assembly GCF_023073155.1. Classification (NCBI taxonomy): domain Bacteria; kingdom Pseudomonadati; phylum Pseudomonadota; class Alphaproteobacteria; order Hyphomicrobiales; family Nitrobacteraceae; genus Bradyrhizobium; species Bradyrhizobium sp. 45. The sequence continues at coordinate 5,957 of NZ_JADPIX010000059.1, forward strand.
CCATCACCGCATTGCTGCCCGCCCTGTTTGCGACCGTCGCGCCTCCCGGCTCGACCAACATTCCGTTGACGGTGGGGGCGATTGCCTTCGCTATCACGGTCATCGCCGCGCTGGCCGCCCTGACCGCGCGGGAAACCTATCGGATCAGGATCGACGATCTCGGCAATCCCAATGCCGTTCCAATGCTGCGGGCAGATTATGACCGTCAGCGCGCCGGCGATGCGGTGAGCGGGGCTGCCACGGTTCGGACCTGACGGGTATGGTAGAGGCAACTGCCGCCGCGATCGATGATGTTCGCGGCGGCAGGGCCTCACTGCATAGTCAGGCCGCCGATTCGAATTTGGTGCGCGCGAGCGCAATCAATATGAGGTTGCAAGATGAACCCCGTCGTCATTGCCGTCGCAATCACCGGCTCCGTTCCGCGCAAGAAGGACAATCCCGCGGTCCCGATTCTGCCGTCCGAGCAGATCGAGTCGACGCACCAGGCCTTTGAAGCCGGTGCCACGCTCGCCCATATCCATGTTCGCAACGATGACGAGACGCCGTCCTCCGATCCCGAGCGTTTCGCCCTGGTGCAGGCGGGGATCAAGAAGCACTGTCCGGACATGATCGTTCAGTTCTCGACCGGAGGGCGGGGCCGCGATCCCTCGGCGCGCGGATCGTCGCTCTACCTGAAGCCGGACATGGCCTCGCTGTCCACGGGATCGGTGAACTTTCCGACCATCGTCTACGAGAACAGCGCCGCGCTGGTCGAGACCCTCGCCACCGGGATGAAGGCGAATGGCATCCGGCCGGAAATCGAGATCTTCGATTTGTCGCATCTGCATGGCGCCCGCCGCCTGATCGAGGCGGGGCTGATCGACCAGCGTCCGCACGTGCAGTTCGTCATGGGCGTCAAGAACGCCATGCCCGCGGACGAGCATGTCCTCGACATCTTGCTGGGAGAGCTCAGGCGGCTGATCCCGGAGGCGACATGGACGGCAGCGGGGATCGGACGCCACCAGGCCGAGGTCATGGGCTGGGCGCTCGCGCGGGGCGCCGATGCGGTCCGCACCGGCCTCGAGGACAATATCAGGATCGACAAGGCGCGCCTCGCGGCCAGCAACGCCGAGCTCGTGGCCGTCGCCGGTGAGGCTGTCGCGCGTCACGGCCGGCGCGTGGCGACTGCGGCCGAGGCGCGATCCCTGCTCGGGCTCGCGGGGTAGGGCGCTCCTGCCGCCACCTGACATGCTCCCGGCCGCCTGCTGCCATTCGACGGCCGGCGTTTCCCTGCGCTAAGTCCGGGGGTAAGACAGGTGTCACAGGCGTGATCGGCGCCTGCCGGGCAGGCGACGATTGGAATGCGGTTCTTGAAATCTGACAGCAGGCTCATCGGGGTCCTGCTGGTGCTTGCGGTCTCCCAGCTTGTCGGGTGGGGTACGATAGGTCTTCCCGCCATCGTCGGACGCGATCTCGCGGCCGATCTCGGCATGAGCCTGCCGGCGGTGTTCGCCGGGACGTCCGTCCTCTATGTGTCGATGGGGCTATGCGCGCCCTGGCTCGCCAGGTCGTTTGCGCGGCACGGCGCACGAAAGGTCATGATCTCAGGCACGGTCCTCACCGTGCCGGGCTTCATCCTGCTGTCCCTCGCGCGCGAGCCGATGCTGTATTTCGCGGCCTGGATCGTCCTTGGCATCGCCGGCAGCGCCACGCTTTCGACCGGCGCCTATATCATGCTGAACGAGGTCGCCGGGCGGCAGGCCAAGAATGCCATCGGCGCGCTGATGCTGGTGACGGGCCTGTCGAGCAGCATCTTCTGGCCGACGACGTCGTTCCTCAGCGGTTTGCTCGGCTGGCGCGGGACGTGCCTCGTCTATGCAGCCATGATGGTCGTCATCAACCTTCCGCTCTATGCATTCTTTGCACCGCGCCGGAAAATCGTCGGTGATCGTGGCGGCGAGCCGGTGAAATCTTCGCCGCCGCCTGCGATTCCCAGGAGCACCTTCAGCCTCGTCGTTGCCGCGATCACGCTGAATGCCTTCGTCAATTTTGGCATCGGCGCCATCATGATCGAGTTGCTCCGGGCGGAGGGGCTTCCCCCGGCGCAGGCGCTTGCGTTTGGCTCGATGCTGGGCGTGATCCAGGTCAGCGCCCGCGGACTCGATTTTCTCGGCGGAGGGCGGTGGGATGGAATCACGACCGGGCTCGTCGCCGGCACGGCGCTGCCGATCGCCATGCTGCTGCTGATGACGAGCGAGGGCGCGACCTGGGCGGTTGCGGCCTTCATCCTGCTCTACGGCGCCGGCAGCGGCGCGATGGCGGTGGCGCGGGCAACGATCCCGCTCGTGTTCTACGATCAGACCGAGTTCGCCAAGGCGATGTCGATGATCGCGTTGCCGCTCAATCTCGCCTCCGCGGTCTCGCCGCCGCTCCTTGTCGGCCTGCTCACCCAGTTCGGCAGCCGCGGCGCGCTCGGTCTCACCTTCGTCTGCTCCTGCGCCACGGTGCTGATCCTGGTCCTGCTCGGCCGCCGCCGGCCGCAGGTGGCTGCAGCGGCTGCAACCTGAGAATATTCGCCATGCGGAAATTCACCGCGCGGTGACCTGCGCCGGGCGGGCTGGGGGATGGCCGTATGCCCACAGTGCAGTGCTCGGATCGCCAAAATAGTGTATCCGCAGGAAGCGCGGCCTGCGATCTCGCCGCCGCGCCAAGATCCAGTTCCCGGAGGAATTCGACATGTCGGCCCTGCCGCTCTCAGGCATCAAGATCCTTGACCTCACCCGCGTGCTTGCCGGGCCTCTGTCGGCCCAGATGCTGGGCGATTTGGGCGCGGAGGTTATCAAGATCGAGCGGCCGGGCACCGGTGACGACGCGCGCGCCTTCGGCCCGCCTTACCTGACTGACCCCGAGGGCAAGGCCAACAACAACAATTCATTCTACCTCTGCGCCAACCGCAACAAGAAGTCGGTCACGGTCAACATCGCCAAGCCCGAGGGGCAGGCGATTATCCGCGAGCTCGCCAAGGATGTCGACGTCTTCATGGAGAACTACAAGGTCGGCGATCTCAAGCGCTACGGCCTCGACTACGAGACCATCAAGGCGATCAATCCCGGCATTATCTACTGCTCGGTGACCGGCTTCGGCCAGACCGGCCCCTATGCGCCGCGCGCCGGCTACGACGCCATCCTGCAGGCGATGGGCGGCCTGATGAGCGTCACCGGCCATATCGACGGCGAGCCCGGCGAGGGCCCGATGAAGGTCGGCCCGTCGATCGTCGACTACATGACCGGCATGAACACCTCGATCGGGATTCTCTCGGCGCTCTATCATCGCGACGCCAATGATGGCGTGGGGCAGCATATCGACGTCTGCCTGTTCGACACCGTCATCGCGTCGTTGTCGCACTGGCTGCAGATCTACCTCGTCAACGGCAAGACGCCGCCGCGCCGCGGCACCTGGGGCAATGGCGGCATGCCGGCCGGCGTGTTCCGCTGCACCGACGGCGAGCTGATGCTGGTGGTCGGCAATGACGGCCAGTTCCAGCGCACCTGCGCCGTGCTCGGCGCGCCCGAACTCGCGAGCGACAAGCGTTTCGTCAGGAACAACGACCGCGTCGTGCACGGCAAGGAGATCATGGCGATCTTCGCCGGCCTGTTCCTGAAGCAGCCGGTGGCCTATTGGCTGGACAGATTGGAGGAGGCCGGCGTGCCCTCCGGCCCGATCAACAATTTCGAGCAGGTGTTTTCCGATCCGCACGTCCAGTCGCGCGGCATGCGGGTGAAGGTCGATCATCCCTTCCAGCCCGATCTCTCGCTGATCCGCAACGCGCTGACGCTCTCGGAAACCCCGATCAAGGATTACCGCGCCCCGCCGCTGCTCGGTGAGCACACCCAGGAGGTGCTCGCCGGCAAGCTCGGCTACGATGCCGGCAAGATCGAGGCGCTGAAGCAGCAGGGGATTATCTAGCTTCGGCGAAGCGGCGCGCGCGGTTTGGCCTGATCGCCACTGGATAAAAAGGGACGTCAACATGACGCTCCTGCGGCCTTGCGCGAACCTTGCGGGCAATCCCCAGATAATTCCGGTCCGTACTCACACAGGCTTCCGCTCCGCGCGCGACTCAGATTCGATCGGTCCACTCAGTCCGGGAGGGAACGCATGTCCTACACGATCGGGTTTCAGGCCAAGAACCAGAAGGCAATTCTGGCGACCGAGGCGGCAACGGCCAACCAGGCCGTCGCGATCATTGCCGCGTTGCGGCAAAGCGCCGACGAAATAAAGTTCATCCGCTCGCCGCAGGAAGGCGACATGGGCATCGAGATGCTGCTGCTGCTCGCCAAGGAAGAGGCCGAGGAGATGCCGCAGCACGCCTAGGCGGCTCGGCGACCAAACTTCGATCAGAAGCGAAGCATGACGGCTGCAACATGCTGTAGCAAGCCGTCATCTCGCTTGGACCGAAGGTGGCCGCCCATGAATCTCGAAATGAAACGCGAAGCGCTCCGCGTCGAACCGATCTCGACTTTCCTCGATCGTCGGCAGGCGCCGGTCTCGCCGGTCACGCGCGCCGGCAACATGATCTTCGTCGCCGGCCTGCCGCCATTCGACCCCGAGACGGGCGAGATCGCGGACGTGCCGATCGAACGGCAGAGCGAGCTGATCATGGAGCAGATGAAGCTGTGCCTTGAGACGGCGGGCGCGAGCCTCGACAACGTCATGAAGTGCAACGTCTACTGCACCTCGACCAAGCACTTCGCCGCGTTCAACAACGTCTATGCGCGCTATTTCCCGCACGATCCGCCGGCGCGGATCTTCGTCTGTACGCCGGAATGGTTCGGCCCCTTCGACGTCGAGATCGACTGCATCGCGATGATGTGAAGGTTAGCGCGCCGCCATTTTTGACGGCGCCTTCGCCTCCGTCCGTCCCGCCGTCAGCGCCATCGTCGCCACGCTGACGACGCGCGCGACCACGTCCTCGACATCGTCGAGGTCGCATTTGCCCTCCGACAGTTTCGTCAGCCGCTCGCTCTCGCGGATGGTGTGGTGCGCCATGGCGAGCGCGAAGTTCAGGCCCCAGTAAATATCGACGTCGCTGCGGTCGGGCAGGGACCTTCGCATCGCGCCGGCGAATTTGCGCAAATGGTCGATCTCGCGATTCTTGATGCGGCGGATCGGCGGCACGGATTCGATCGAAGCGCGGATCATGAAGCGCGCCGCGCTCGAGCGCTGGTTCTCGGGACCGAGGCAGCCGCGCAGCGTCGGGCCGACCAAGGCATGCAGGATTACCTCGATCGGCGCGCGGCCGCCGCCTTGTTCTTCCGCCGCCTTCAATTCGCGCAGACGCTCGCGATTGGTGGCGATCGAGCGTGTCACGAACAGCTCCGCGATCAACTCGTCCTTCGAGCCGAAATGATAGTTCACCGCCGCGAGGTTGACATTGGCCTCAGCGACGATGTCGCGCAACGTCACGTCGCCGAACCCGCGATCGGCATAGAGCCGTTCGGCGGCGGCGAGAATGGCAGTCCGGGTATGATCGCTGGCCATGGGAGCCCCTCGGGGAGGGAGTTGCAATTCAAACGGTTGTATGAAACTATCGTTTGAAGGCCGGGAAAGTCAATCCGCAATCGGGACTCGTTCGCAAACGCGCGAATGGGTTCCGGAGCATCCGCAAGCCGCGCATTCGCACTTGCGGGTCGCACAATGCGGGTGGACAGTCCGGCGCAAAACAAGTTCGCCAAACGAGTTGGCAAAGACGAGGAGCGTCCCATGGATTTCGATCTGTCGCCGAAGCAGAAGGAATGGCTCGACCGCGTGCAGTCCTTCATGGCCAAGCACGTGCGCCCGGCGGTGCCGGTCTATGATGAGCAGGATCGCAGCGGCGAACGCTGGAAGGTGATCCCGGTGCTCGAGGATCTCAAGAAGAAGGCGAAAGCCGAAGGCCTCTGGAACATGTTCATGCCGCCCAACGAGCATGAGGACGACGAATTCCGCGGCGCGGGACTGACCAATCTCGAATACGCGCTGCTCTCCGAGCAGATGGGCCACATCTCCTGGGCTTCGGAAGTCTTCAATTGTTCCGCGCCCGACACCGGCAACATGGAAGTATTCATGCGCTACGGCTCCAAGGAGCAGAAGCGCAAATGGCTGCGTCCGCTGATGGACGGCGAAATCCGCTCCGCCTTCCTGATGACGGAGCCGGCCGTGGCCTCGTCTGACGCCACCAACATCGAGACCAGCATTGTGCGCGACGGCGACCACTACGTCATCAACGGCCGCAAATGGTGGTCGTCCGGCGTCGGCGATCCCCGCTGCAAGATCGCGATCCTGATGGGCAAGACCGACTTCAAGGCGGCCAAGCACCAGCAGCAGTCGCAGATCCTGGTTCCGCTCGACACCCCCGGCATCAAGGTCGAGAAGATGCTGCCCGTGTTCGGCTTCGACGACGCGCCGCACGGCCACGCCCAGGTGCTGCTCGAGAACGTGCGGGTGCCGAAGGAGAACATCCTGCTCGGCGAAGGCCGCGGCTTCGAGATCGCGCAGGGCCGCCTCGGTCCCGGCCGTATCCATCACTGCATGCGCACCATCGGCAAGGCCGAGGAGGCGCTGGAGAAAATGGTGAAGCGGCTTACCTCGCGCACTGCCTTCGGCAAGCGGATCGTCGAGCATTCGGTGTGGGAGCAGCGCATCGGCGAGGCCCGCACCAACATCGAGATGACGCGGTTGTTGTGCCTCAAGGCCGCCGACATGATGGACAAGGTCGGCAACAAGACCGCGCAGGCCGAGATCGCCATGATCAAGGTCGCAGCCCCCAACATGGCGCTGAAGATCATCGACGAGGCGATCCAGGCCTTCGGCGGTGCAGGCGTCTCGGACGAAGCCGGCCTCGCCAAGGACTACGCCCACATCCGCACGCTCCGTCTCGCCGACGGCCCGGACGAGGTGCACAATCGCGCCATTGCCAGGCTCGAGGTTCGGAAGTATGCAAACTCTTCCAGTCATTAAGCGGGAGAGCACGCTGGCGCTCCCGATTTGAAGAAACGACAGGGCATGATCCGTGATCGGATGACCGCTTGACGCAAGTGCGCTGGGGGTTACCGATTAGGATCATGTTCGGACTGAAGAGGGAGCGTCATCGTGGCTGACGGCGTCAGGAAAGACGAAGAGTTCTCGGGCACCAAACCGGTCGAGGAGCGTCATCGCATCGACGAGATGCGGCTCGAAGCCTGGCTGCGCGAGAACGTCGAGGGTTATGAGGGACCGCTGGTCGTGCTCCAGTTCAAGGGCGGCCAGTCCAACCCGACCTATCGGCTCGACACGCCGAACCGCTCCTATGTGATGCGCCGAAAACCGTTCGGCAAATTGTTGCCGTCGGCGCACGCGGTCGATCGCGAATATCGCGTGATCGCGGCGCTGGGAAAGCAGGGCTTTCCGGTCGCGAAGGCCTATGCGCTGTGCCAGGACGACAGCATCATCGGTTCGGCCTTCTACATCATGTCGATGGAAGACGGCCGGGTGTTCTGGGATCCGACGCTGCCGAGCCAGACGCGGGATGATCGTCGAAAGATCTTCACCAGCAAGATCGAGACGCTGGCAAAACTCCACATGTTCGATCCCGTCGCGATCGGTCTTGGCGACTTCGGCAAACCCGGCAACTACTTTGCCCGGCAGATCGACCGCTGGACCAAGCAGTACCGCGCGTCCGAGACCCAGACCATTCCGGAGTTCGAGAAGGTCGCCGAATGGTTGCCGAAGACCGTGCCGGAGCAGGCGCGCGTCTCGATCGTCCACGGCGACTATCGCCTCGACAACATGATTTTCCACGCGACGGAACCACGCGTGCAGGCCGTGCTCGATTGGGAATTGTCGACGCTCGGCGATCCCATGGCCGACTTCACCTATCTGCTGATGCAGTGGGTCATGCCCGGCCTGGACGGCGCCGACCTCAAGGCGCTCAACATCCCGAGCGTGGAGGAGGCCGCGCAGATCTATTGCAACGTCACCAAGATGACGGTGCCTGACCTCAACTGGTATTTCGCCTACAACCTGTTCCGTCTCGCCGGCATCACGCAAGGCATCGCCGGCCGGGTCCGCGACGGCACCGCGGCGAATGCCAAGGCGCTGGAGTCAGCCAAGCGCACCGTTCCGCTGTCGAAGGCGTCTTGGGAGTACGCGCAGAAGGCGGGCGCGGTTTAAGGAATCCGAAGGCGCGGCTGACGGCCGCGCCTTTGCTTGCGTTCCTCTCGTGTCTGGACACGGGACAGAATGACGAGAGAGATGCCCGCATGATTGATCACACCACCCTCATCACCTACATCCTCATCGTCCTCGGCTTCGTCTTCATTCCCGGACCGGCGACACTCCTCACCATGGCGCGCGCCGCGAGCTCGGGAACCAGGGTCGGCATCGCGACGGGCGCGGGAATTGCGGCTGGTGACGTGGTCCACACCACCATGGCGATCGTCGGCCTCTCTGCGATCATCGCGACTTCGGCACTCCTGTTCAGCGTCGTCAAATACGCGGGCGCGGGCTTTCTGATCTATCTCGGCATTCGCGCCATGCTCGACAAGACGCCGATCGAGGTGAATGGCGGTGCGCCCGCGATCAGCGCAGCGCGGGCATTCCGGCAGGCCGTGCTGACCGAGGTGCTGAATCCGAAGACCGCGCTGTTCTTCCTCGCGTTCCTGCCGCAGTTCGTCCGGCCCGAGCATGGTTCGACGACGCTGCAGCTCGCGCTGCTCGGTGCTGTGTTCGTGTTGCTCGGCCTCCTTAGCACGGTGGTGTTCGCCGTCGGCGCCGGCCGTCTCGGCAATTTGCTACGCCGCCATCCAGCCGTCGTGAAATGGCAGGGCAAGGTGGTCGGGACCATCTACTGCGCCGTCGGCGTGCGGCTGGCTTTGCAGGAGCGATGAGGCGCACCGCTCATTCGTAGCCCGGATGAGCGCAGCGATATCCGGGACAGCGGCCCCGCATGTCGCCGCTATGCTCATGCGGACTACGGGTGTCTCCAGACGCTCGTCATTGCGAGCGAAGCGAAGCAATCCAGAATCTTCGCACGGTGGCAGTCTGGATTGCTTCGTCGCAAGAGCTCCTCGCAATGACGCGGAAACACCTTACCCCTTCACGCAATGCGCGATCAGCTTCTCCACGAAGCCTGCGCATTTCTCCAGCTCCGCCATCTCCACGAACTCGTCCGGCGTATGCGCCTGCGCGATCGACCCGGGCCCGATCACCACTGACGGGATATCGGTCATGCTGGCGAACAGGCTCGCCTCGGTGCCGAAGGCGACCTTGGCGTGGTCGTTGCGCCCCGCGAGGCTCTTGGCCAGCGTGACGATGGTGGCGTCGGCGGCGGTGTCGAGGGCGGGATAATCGAGGATCTCTTCGAAGTCGATGCCGCACTCCGGGTGTCGCGCCCTCATCGCCGGCTCGATCTCGGTCTTGGCCCAGGCGACGATCGCATCCGTCACCTCCCTGGATTCGGTTATGCCGATGCCGCGGCATTCGAAATCCACCGTGCAGGTATCGGGCACGATGTTGAGCGCGGCGCCGCCATGCACGATGCTGGTGAGCAGCGTCGAGTGAGGGACATCGTAGAGGCTGTTCGTTGCTTTCGTGCTTGCGAGTTGCAACGCGCGGCGGCGGATTTCGACGATCAGCTCGGCGGCGTATTCGATCGCGTTGACGCCCTCGGGTGCGATCGAGGAGTGGCGGGCGAGGCCCTGGAACGTGGCGCGCACGCCGTGCTTGCCCTTGTGGCCGATGATGACCTTCATCTCGGTCGGCTCGCCGATGAAGGCGCCGAGCGGCTTGATCCGTTTCTTCGCGAGCTCGCGCAGCATCGGCCGCACGCCGACGCAACCGATCTCCTCGTCATAGGAGATGGCGAGATGAATCGGCGTTGTCAGCTTCGCCTCCAGCATCTCCGGCACCATGGCAAGGCACACCGCGACGAATCCCTTCATGTCGGTGGTGCCGCGGCCGTAAAGCTTGCCGTCGCGCTCGATCAGCTTGAAGGGATCGTGGCTCCAGTCCTGGCCGACCACAGGCACCACGTCGGTATGTCCCGACAGCACCAGGCCGGGGCGGTCCTCGGGTCCAATGGTGACCCATAGCGCGGCTTTCTGTCCGGTCTCGTCGACGATGCGCTCACTCTTGACGCCGTGTGCGGCGAGATAGCTCTCGATATGCGCGATCAGGGGCAGGTTGGAGCGATCGCTGATCGTGTCGAAGCCGACGAGGTCGGCGAGCAGCTTGCGAATACGGTCGGGTCTTGAGCTTGGCATTGTCACGTTCTTGTCAGGGGGATGGAAGCTGAAGTGCTTGCACGAACCATACCAACGTCGGCTGTGGTAGAGCAAATCAACACAGACCGGTAGCCCGGGTGAGCGAAGCGATACCCGGGACAGCTCGTGGTCGGAATCCCGGATGTCGCTTCGCTCATCCGGGCTACAAGCCCTTGCATTGGCCGACGGGCAAAACACGCGAGCGGCAGGTCAACGCCCGCCGCTGAAAATATTCCACTTTACCGAAATTCGGAAACGGCGTATGTGTCGCCGTAACCCGGCCCAAGGAAGAGGGGCGTATCGCGATCGTCACGAACGCGGGCCGGACAGCGGCGGACGCTGGGCCACACCGGCGCGAATGGTTTCGCAGGGCGGGCAACCGTGAGCGAAGGCGTCGCGCACACGACCGGTGCTGACAGCGTACGGCAAAACCGTGTCGTCCTGACGCCCGGGGTCTGTGCGTCAAGTCTTGTGGTGATGTGGCGGCCCGACCGGGTTCGCGCATCAGCCATCCATGAGGCGACGGGCGCAATAGTGCATCGCTCCCCGGGGAGAGCACGGCATAAGCCGTAAAACCGCTGCGCAGCGAAGGCCGGACGTTTTGGCTTCACCTGTATGCCGCTGTGCAGATTTTTTACTGCAACTTCGCACAGTGGACCGCGGGTGCCAGCCGGCGCCCGGTCTTCCCTGCGCCCTCTTTCATTCGAGGGTGAGGCGACCAAGCAAAGCTCGGGCGAACAAGCCGCGAGAGGGCGAAGGTGTGTCTGCGAACGGGAATGCGAATGGAAGCGCGACCCTGCCACCCACAGACTCCGTCATTGCGAGCACAGACTCCGTCATTGCGAGCACAGCGAAGCAATCCAGGCTGACGCCGCGGAAAGACTCTGGATGGCTTCGCTGTGCTCGCAATGACGATGCTGAAGCAGTTGCGCGCCAAAACTTCTGTCTCGTGCCCCGGACGCAGCGCAGCAGCGTGAGAAAGCTGCAGCGCCTCCGGGACGCGAGAGTGCGTGAACTAAACCGGCTTCCCCGTATACGGCATCGACGCCGTCAGTCCGCCGTCCACCGGGAAGGCCTGGCCATTGACGTACGACGCCTCGTCGCTGGCCAAGAACAGTCCCATCGCGGCGAGCTCGTGCGGCTGGCCGGGGCGCTTGAGCGGATTGAGCTGGCCGATCTTGTCGGCGGTGCCGCGCTCCTTGGCGCGGTCGAAGATCGGCTTGGTCATGCCGGTCTCGATCAGGCCCGGGCACACCGCGTTGATGCGCACACCGGTGCCGGTGAGCGAATAGGCGGTGGTCTGCACCAGGGAGATGACGCCGGCCTTGCTCGCGGCATAGGGATGTCCGCTGGCGCCGGCCTTGAGGCCCGCGACGGACGCGGTGAGCACGATCGCGCCGGACTGCTGCTTCACCATGTGCGGCATCGCATGCTTCACCGCGAGAAACGGCCCGATCAGGTTGATGCGCAAGACTTCCTGCCATTGCTCGACGGTCTGCTCGCCGAGCGGAACGAGTCCGCCGGAGACGCCGGCATTGGCCCAGATCACGTCGAGCCGGCCGTGCGTCTTCACCGCCTTGTCGATCACGGCCATGACGTCCTTTTCGGAGCCCGCATCCGCCATCATGGCTTCCGCGACACCGCCGGCCTTCTTCACCTCGTCGACCGTCTCCTTCACCGCCTCGCTGCGATCGACCGCGATTAGCTTGGCGCCTTCCCTGGTGAACAGCAGCGCGGCCGCGCGGCCGATGCCGCTGCCGGCACCGGTGATGATGACGGATTTGCCTTGCAGACGGCCCATGCGGTTTCTCCCTTTGGTTCGCGCGCGACGCTTGCCGCGCGACGGAATTTCAAACAAGATTTCAAACGGTAAAGTGTCTTGAGACACGTTCGCTACTGACGTACAGCGACATCAGACGGGATGGAAGGGTTTCGATGGCAGGTGCAGACAAGCCCAAAGTGGTCACGACACGCTGGTGGTGGGTCCGTCACGCGCCCGTGCGCAATGACGGTGGCAACATCTACGGTCAGTCCGATCTCGCCTGCGACACCAGCGATACCTACGTCTTCAATGCTGTTGCCAAGGTGCTGCCACGCAAGGCGGTCTGGTATTCGAGCAATCTGATGCGCACCCATCAGACCGCCGAAGCGATCTGGGCGGCCGGATTCCCGAGGCCTGCATCGATGAAATGGGAGGCGGACCTCGCCGAACAAAACCTCGGCCGTTGGCAGGGCATGAACCGCGCCGAGTTCATCGCCAGCCGTCCCGTCGGCTCGAGCTGGTTTGCCGACATCAACGAGCCTGCACCCGGCGGCGAAAGCTTCATGGACCTCTACAACCGCACCCGCCGCACCATCGAGCGGATCAACAATGAGGCCGCCGGGCAGGACGTGATCGCGGTCGCACATGGCGGCACCATCAAGGCAGCGCTGGGGCTGGCGCTCGACAATCAGCCGGAGCGAGGGCTCGCGTTCGATATCGACAATTGCTCTGTGACGCGGCTCGACTATTTCGCAAGCCCCGAACGCAATGTCTGGCGGCTGCCGATGGTGAACCAGCAGCCGTGGATCGCGGACGATGCGCATGCGGCGATGCATCAACCCGCGGGACCGGAAGTCAAGAAGCTCGCCTGAGCAATTGCCCGGTCGCGCGGACGCGGCGTAAGCTTCAAGCAATCAAAACGTACTCTGGGAGAGAAACATGACCTTGTTCGACATGAAGGGGAAAGTCGCCGTCATCACTGGTTCGACGCGCGGCATTGGGCTTGCGATCGCCGAGCGCATGGCCGAGCACGGCGCCAAGGTGGTGATCTCCTCGCGCAAGGCCGACGTTTGCGACCAGGTCGCCAAGAGGATCAACGACAAGTTCGGCAAGGGCACGGCGGTGGCGATCGCCGCCAACATCTCGTCGAAGGAAAATCTGCAGAACCTCATCGACGAGAGCAACCGCGCCTTCGGCAAGATCGACGTGCTGGTCTGCAACGCCGCGTCGAACCCGTATTACGGCCCGCTCGCCGGCATCTCGGACGATCAGTTCAGGAAGATCCTGGACAACAACATCGTCGCCAACAACTGGCTGATCTCGATGGTGGTGCCGCAGATGATCGAGCGCAAGGATGGCTCGATCATCATCGTCTCCTCGATCGGCGGCCTGAAAGGCTCGACCATCCTCGGCGCCTACGCGATCTCGAAAGCCGCCGACATGCAGCTCGCGCGCAATTTGGCCTGCGAATATGGCCCGCACAATATCCGCGTGAACTGCATCGCGCCCGGCCTGATCAAGACCGATTTCGCGAAAGCGTTGTGGGACAATCCGGAGAACCTGAAAGCCTCGACTGCGCGTTCGCCGCTGCTGCGCATCGGCATCCCCGACGAGATCGCGGGCGCCGCGGTGTTCCTGGGCTCGAAGGCCGGCGACTTCATGACCGGCCAGACCATGGTGATCGACGGCGGCGCGACGATCAGTTGAGGCCCCAATAGGTGTCATCGCCCGTGAAGGCGGGCGATCCAGTACTCCGCGGCCTTCGTTGGAGAGCTCGCTCTCGCCACATCCGCCCCGGAGTACTGGATGCCCCGGTCAAGCCGGGGCATGACAGCGAAAATGTGATGCAGCGCCGCGCATAGCGGCGCCGCCTCAATCCACCGCCGCGTACACCAGATCCCGCACCAGCGTACGCGTATGATCGCGCTGCCCCGGGCCCTGGCTCATGAACACGACGAACAGATCCTCCTTCGGATCGATCCAGAAGAACGTCCCCGCGATGCCGCTCCAGAAAAACTGGCCGACGCTGCCGGGGAAGGGCGCGATGCCGGCTTCACGCCGCACCGCGAACCCGAGGCCGAAACCATGGCCAGGCGACAGCAGCGTGCCGTTGGTCACGACGTTCGGGCCGAGATGATCGGAGGCCATCAGCTCCAGCGTCTTGCGGCCGATGATCCTGTTGCCGTCGAGCGTGCCGCCATTGCGCAGCATCAGCGCGAAGCGGGCATAGTCCATCGTGGTGGAGACGAGGCCGCCGCCGCCGGACTCCATGATGGGCTGCTCGAGCATGTTGAACAGCGCGACCTTGTCGCCGGTCCAGGGATCGGCCGCGAATGGCTCGGCGAGCCTGTTGGCATTGACCTCCGCTGTCGCAAAGCCGGTCTCGGCCATCTGCAAGGGCGTGAGAATGCGCTCGGTGAGGTACGTGCCGAGCGACTTGCCGCTGACGACCTCGATGATGCGCCCGAGGATGTCGGTGGAGCGGCTGTAGTTGAACTCGTCGCCGGGGTGACAGACCAGCGGGAAGCTCGCGACCAGGGCGGCGTGCTCGGCATTGGTGATCTTGCGGCTGCGCACCCGCGAGTCCTGATAGATCTTGTGCACGGGGCCGTCGCCCTGGTGCTCGTAGGTCAGGCCGGAGGTGTGGCGGAGCAGGTCCTGCACCGTCATCGGGCGCTTCGGCGGAACCAGTTCCAGCTTGCCGCCGCTGACCACGCCGACCTTCTGGTTGGCGAACTCCGGGATGAATTTCGCGACGGGGTCGGCAAGGAGCAGGTGGCCGTCCTCGACCAGCGTCATGACGCCGACCGACACGATCGGCTTGGTCATCGAGAAAATGCGGAAGATCGAATCATGCGCCATCGGCGCCGCGCCCGTCGGGCTCTGTTTCCCGAGCGCCTCAAACCATCCGACCTGACCGTGCCGTGCCACCAGCACGGTGACGCCCGGCACGGTTCCCTTGTCGATCTCGCGCTTGAAGGCGTCCGACATGGTCTCGAGGCGAGGGCGCGACAGCCCGAGCGTCTCGGGGCGGGATTCCGGCAGAGGCGGGGTCTTCGCGGCGATCGAGGGGCGAGGGGCGGCTGTCGCGGACGCTTGGGCAGTCATGGGTACTCCCGGTGCTTATTATTGTTCGGAGCGGACTGTGGCCCAGAAGGCGCGGCACAAACAAGCGAAGCCAGCGCGCTTCACCCTTGCAATCCGGCCTTGCAATCCGGCCGCCCCTTGTGCTTCAAAGCGGCCTGATCCGCGCGGCAACGCAGGGTCCGTAGGAGTGTAGCTCAATTGGTAGAGCACCGGTCTCCAAAACCGGGGGTCGCAGGTTCGAGCCCTGCCACTCCTGCCAACCAATCAAACACTTAACTGGGATGTGGGCGATTAGCCGTCGGCTGGATATTGCTGGATGGCGCAGCCCTAGGCGATGATCTGCCGTTTCCAGATCGCCTCCGAAGGGCGATGTCGGCCACGGAATCTGCGCCGGAAGCCACGGCGTCCTCTGCTCCACGATATCGGCGACGAATGCCTCGGCCTGACGCCGAAACGCCCAACCTTGCCGCGAGACAATTCCGTGGGTTGTCCTTGCTGATGGAGAACGACCTCCGCCTCCTGCTCGGCAAAAGGCGGTGGCAATTCGATGGTCAGCGCGCCCAGCTCGAACGCGTTGCTCAGCCCCTCGCGCCAGACGCCTTTGGATCCATTCGCGAGCTGCAGCGCGCAGGCGACGCCGTCGAGTCGAGTGTCACGGTCGCCGCGCCCGAGCTCTCGATGTTGCTTTCGGCGACTGCCGGCGGCGATCCGAGCACGTAGCGCGCGAGGTTGATGATATGGCTGAACACGTGTCGTAGCCGGCTCGCATCGTGCCCGGCAGTTCGGCGGCGGAATTGAAATTCCCGAACGTCGGCAAGACGTCCTGACGTTCGTATTAGTTGAAGAGCTTGTCCTCAGCCATGCCGCGACCCTGCGGCCGACTGGAGGCGGCTATTTCGCCGAGGGCGGAAAGTTCGTTGTGCCGTTGCCGAGCATTTCGACGATCGATCGGGCCGACTGACCTTGAGGGGGTCGCCAAAAGGGGCTGCAGGTGAGGGGGCCCCGGTGGTCTCGTTCTGCGAGGAACCGGCTGAGGCGCTGGGACTGCGCTTTGCAGGCGGCAGATAAGCCCTTGATCGGCCTGATCTCTGGTCGTTCGCCCGCGGAGGTCGTTTTGGGCGCGCGGGCCCTCTCTATCTTGACCTTTGGTCCCATCCGAAGTAGATACCGCGCACTCGCAGCCGGCCCGTTAGACGCGGATTTCCGGCGCGGCTTTGAATCCCCGAACAATCGAGCCCGATTTCCGGCTCATCCTTCGACAGAGGGCTGGGCCAACGGCGGCTGTTCGGATCCCTGAAATTCATTCGCGTCTGTCGACGGACGTTGGACATCAAACGATGGCAGTCAGCCCGTTCAAGTTCTTGCAGGAAGTCCGCTCGGAGACCGCCAAGGTCACCTGGCCGACCCGCCGCGAGACCACGATCACCACCATCATGGTGTTCGTCATGGTCGCCGTGGCCTCGATCTTCTTCTTCGCCGCCGACCAGATCATCCGCGTCCTCATCACCTTCCTTCTGGGCATTCACTGATGGCAACAGCAACGGCTCAATTGTCTGACAAGCGCTGGTACATCGTCCACGCCTATTCGAACTTCGAGAAGAAGGTCGCCGAATCGATCCGCGAGCAGGCCAAGCAGCGCGGGCTCGAGGAGCTGTTCGAGCTGGTGCTGGTTCCGACCGAGAAGGTCACGGAAGTGCGCCGCGGCCGCAAGATCGACGCCGAGCGCAAGTTCTTCCCGGGCTACGTGCTGGTGAAGATGAAGCTGACCGACGAGGCGTTTCATCTGATCAAGAACACGCCGAAGGTGACCGGCTTCCTCGGCGCGGAAAACAAGCCGATGCCGATCTCGGAAGCCGAGGCCATGCGCATTCTGCACCAGGTGCAGGAGGGCGTGGAACGGCCGAAGGCGTCGGTGTCGTTCGAGATCGGCGAGAACGTGCGCGTGGCCGATGGCCCGTTTGCCTCGTTCTCGGGTGTGGTCGAGGAAATCGACGAGGCGCGCTCGCGCGTGAAGGTCGCGGTGTCGATCTTCGGCCGCGCCACGCCGGTCGAACTGGAATTCGGTCAGGTCGAGAAGGTCTGATCGGGTAGGCGTGAGGCTTCGGTCTCGCGTAACAAGAGGCCGTGGGAGGGAGAGGGCGGTCGCCAGCCGCCTCCGACCCAGACCACGAACCTGAAACCGCCGGCCCAGGCCGGCCCAACAGGAGTGATACATGGCAAAGAAAGTGACCGGATACCTGAAGCTTCAGGTCCCGGCCGGTGCGGCGAATCCTTCGCCCCCGATCGGTCCCGCGCTCGGTCAGCGCGGTCTCAACATCATGGAGTTCTGCAAGGCGTTCAACGCCCAGACCCAGAAGGAAGAGAAAAACACCCCGATTCCCGTCGTGATTACGATCTACGCCGATCGTTCCTTCACGTTCGAGATGAAGACGCCGCCGATGTCCTTCTTCCTCAAGCAGGCTGCCAAGATCCAGTCCGGCTCCAAGGCGCCGGGCCGTGACAAGGCGGGTGCGGTGACCAAAGCGCAGGTGCGCGAGATCGCCGAGAAGAAGATGAAGGATCTCAATTGCGATTCCATCGAAGCGGCCATGAAGATGGTCGAGGGCTCTGCCCGCTCGATGGGTCTGGAAGTGGCAGGGTAAGCGGTCATGGCAATCGGAAAACGTTTGAACAAAGCCCGCGAAGGTATTGATCGCGAAAAGCTTTACCCGCTCGCAGACGCCATCAAGATGGTCAAGGAACGCGCGAAAGCGAAGTTCGACGAGACCATCGAGGTCGCGATCAATCTCGGCGTCGATCCGCGTCACGCCGACCAGATGGTCCGCGGCGTTGTGACCCTGCCGAACGGCACCGGCCGTACGCTCCGCGTCGGCGTGTTCGCCCGCGGCGCCAAGGCCGACGAGGCCAAGGCTGCCGGAGCCGACGTCGTCGGCGCCGAGGACCTGGTCGAGAAGGTGCAGAACGGCACGATCGATTTCGATCGTTGTATTGCGACCCCCGACATGATGCCGCTGGTCGGTCGTCTCGGTAAGGTGCTGGGCCCGCGCGGCCTGATGCCGAACCCGAAGATCGGCACCGTGACCATGGACGTCACCGGCGCCGTGAAGGGCGCCAAGGGCGGCTCGGTCGAGTTCCGCGTCGAGAAGGCCGGCATCCTGCAGGCTGGCGTCGGCAAGGCCTCGTTCACCGAGGAAAAACTGGTCGAAAACATCAAGGCCTTGGCTGACGCTGTCTCCAAGGCCAAGCCGGCCGGTTCCAAGGGCACCTACATCCAGCGCGTTGCGGTGTCCTCGTCGATGGGCCCCGGCGTGAAGGTCGAGCCGGGCACCATTCTCGGCTAAGGTTTGCAAATGACATGAGGCGAGGGGCGGAATTGGGCAACCGATTCCGCCCCTCGTCGTTTGTGACGGCGTTCACCGGAAACAAGAACAATGACTGACAAGGTCCTGATCTACTCGCGCTTTCCCAAGACGATGATGGCGCGCTTCGCCGAGCGGTTCGAGCTGCTCGACACCGGCGGCAAGCCGGCGCGGGAGATGTTTTCGGCCGACGCGCTCGGCGATATCCGTGCAGTGCTCACCGCCGGCGGAACGCCGCTGGGCGCGGAGGCGATGGACCTGTTTCCCAAGCTCGGTGCCATCGTCTGCTACGGCACCGGCTATGACGGTGTTGACCTGAAGGCCGCTGCTGCCCGCAATATTGCGGTCGGACATAGCCCGGGTGCCAATGCGGCCTCCGTCGCCGACATCGCGATGACCCTGATGCTCGCGGCGACGCGGCGAATCCTGGTGGCCGACCAGTACGTCCGAAGCGGCGATTGGGCCGCGTCAAAGCCCTCGCCGATGATGCGCCCGCAGGCCGGGATGCCGGGCCGCCGCATCGGGGTCTACGGCATGGGCGAGATCGGCCGCAAGATCGCAGCGCGCTGCGCGTCCTTCGAGAGCGAGATCGGCTATTTCAGCCGCAGCAGGTACGATCTGCCCTATCAATATTTCCCGACCTTGGAGGCGCTGGCCGACTGGTGCAGCGTGCTGATGATCGCGGTCCGGGCAGGAGCCGAGACCCAGCATGCCGTCAGCGCCGATATCCTCAAGCGCCTCGGGGCGGACGGCTATGTCGTCAACATCTCCCGCGGCTCGGTGATCGATGAGAAAGCCCTGGTGCTGGCGCTCACCCAGAAGACCATCGCTGGAGCCGGTCTCGATGTCTATGACAAGGAACCGCACGCTCCTGACGCGCTGACGGCACTGCCCAACGTCGTGTTCTCCCCCCATATTGGCGGCCACACCCTGGAATCGCACGTCGCCATGCAGAACTGCGTGCTGGCGAACCTGACCGCGTTTTTCGAGGGCAAGAAGTTGCCTTACGCGGTCAAATGAGCGGAAACCGGCCCTTTTCGGCCATGGTTAAGCGCGAGCGGCAACGGATTGGAACTGGTGTGAATTTTGCTCTTGGCAAGCAGGCCCCGAGCGGTTAAAGAACCGCTTCCGGACGTGCCGGCCTCGGCTGGCGCGTTCGTGCACGCATTCCGAAAACAAGCGATGGAGATCATTCCTTTTCAGGGCGTCCGTGAGGATTTGCTGGAAAGGGAGGGAAAACCGTCGGGTGTGGGGTGCGGGCAGAGGTCGGGCGGTTCGCCGGCTGACCTTGTCCTGTCCAAGACTGCAGGCGCCCGCGGGGAATTCCGATTTCTCAACGGCTTAATCGCATGGCCTGCATAGACGGGTGAAGACCGGATTTCACTTCGTGGCCACCTTAGGGTCGGTTGCGGAATGGGTTTGGTTCGGACCTCGACACGCCGTGGGCTCTAACGGGCTCTCGGAGGGCAGGCTTTGAATTGTCGTCTTGCCCGGCGTGTCCGATGGGTTTGGCCCTGAGGTTCAGGTTTGGGCGGGACGATGGGTGCAACCCGGCGGTCCCGCTTTCGCGATGACCGCCAACCGGAAAGAGCTTGCTGTGGAACGAGCGGCAAAAAAGGAAGCGGTCGAACAGCTCAATGGGGTCTTCAAGACCACGAGCGTCGCGGTCGTTGCCCAATATTCCGGCCTGACCGTTGCCCAGATGCAGAAGCTGCGCTCGCAGATGAAGCAGGCTGGCGCCTCGGTGAAGGTCTCGAAGAACCGTCTCGCCAAAATTGCTCTTGAAGGCACTGACGTCGTTGCCATCGGCCCCATGCTGAAGGGACCGACCGTGATCGCCACTTCGGACGATCCGGTAGCGGCGCCAAAGGTCGCCGTCGAATTCGCCAAGGCGAACGAAAAGTTCGTCATCATTGGCGGCTCGATGGGAACGACCGTCCTGAATGTCGACGGCGTGAAGGCACTTGCCTCGCTGCCGTCGCTTGACGAACTGCGCGCCAAGATCGTCGGCCTGCTTGTGGCCCCGGCGACCAAGATCGCTCAGCTCGCCAACGCGCCCGCGGGCAAGCTCGCGCGTGTCATTCAGGCTTATGCCTCAAAGAGCGAAGCGGCCTGACGCCCTTCGCAAAACTCAAACCCGAACCAGACTTACATTCAAGGAAACTGAACAATGGCTGACCTGCAGAAGATCGTTGACGACCTCTCGAGCCTCACCGTGCTCGAAGCTGCCGAACTCGCGAAGCTCCTCGAAGAGAAGTGGGGCGTTTCGGCTGCCGCGGCTGTCGCCGTGGCCGGCCCGGCTGGTGGTGGCGCTGCCGCCGCTCCGGCCGAAGAGAAAACCGAGTTCACGGTCGTTCTTGCCGCTGCCGGCGACAAGAAGATCGAGGTCATCAAGGAAGTCCGCGCCATCACCGGCCTGGGCCTGAAGGAAGCAAAGGACCTCGTCGAGGGCGCGCCGAAGCCTGTCAAGGAAGGCGTGAACAAGGACGAAGCCGAGAAGCTCAAGGCCCAGCTCGAGAAGGCTGGCGCGAAGGTCGAGCTCAAGTAAGCAGCGCTTACTGACACGAGATCCCGGTGAGCATCATCGCAACCGGGGTCTCGGTCCGCTCCCTGAAAGGGCGGGCCAGATGCAAAAGGCGTGCGACGGAACGACCCGACGCAGGCCGAACACGAAAAAGTGTGGGGATTTGAGGGTTTGTCCCTCGAATCTGCACTAATGTCGCCCCATATCGGGTCGGCAGCACGAAAGCGCGGTGGGCAGGGATGCCGCATTCCCTGTAAGCCGTTGGGAGAGCAAGCTATTTCGGGCTTTTGCAGTCCGTGAAGAGGTTGGTTGTGACGGGCGGGCGCGCTCCTGCGCCCCGCGCGTCGTTTTGCGTTTTGAAGGTCTGAAGAACAGATTCAGGACATTCCTACCTGAAACTGAGTCTCCGGCCCCCAAGACGGGTTCGAAAAATTCAACCCGGGGAGCGGCGGTCGCCGCGTTCCGGAGGGCGCGCCCAAATCGGGCGACGAAAATGAGAGGCCACGATGGCGCAGCAGACATTCACCGGTCGCAAACGCGTTCGCAAGTTCTTCGGACACATCAAGGAAGTCGCCGAGATGCCGAACCTCATCGAGGTTCAGAAGGCGTCCTATGACCAGTTCCTGATGGTCGACGAGCCCCAGGGCGGTCGATCGGACGAGGGCTTGCAGGCGGTGTTCCGCTCGGTGTTCCCGATCTCCGACTTCTCGGGCACCTCGATGCTGGAATTCGTCCGCTACGAGTTCGAGCCGCCGAAATACGACGTCGACGAGTGCCGCCAGCGCGGCATGACCTTCGCGGCCCCCCTCAAGGTGACGCTACGCCTCATCGTGTTCGATATCGACGAGGAAACCGGCGCGAAGTCGGTCAAGGACATCAAGGAGCAGGACGTCTACATGGGCGACATCCCGCTCATGACGATGAACGGCACCTTCATCGTCAACGGCACCGAGCGCGTCATCGTCTCGCAGATGCACCGTTCGCCGGGCGTGTTCTTCGACCACGACAAGGGCAAGACCCATTCGTCGGGCAAGCTGCTGTTCGCCGCTCGCGTGATCCCATATCGCGGCTCCTGGCTCGACATCGAGTTCGACGCCAAGGACATCGTCTATGCGCGTATCGACCGTCGCCGCAAGCTTCCGGTGACGTCGCTGATGTTCGCGCTTGGTCTCGACGGCGAGGCGATCCTCAGCACCTTCTACAAGAAGATCCAGTACAAGCGGATCAAGGAAGGCTGGCGCGTTCCGTTCGACGCCAATCGTTTCCGCGGCTACTCGACCATCAACGACCTGATCGACGCCGATACCGGCAAGGTCGTGCTCGAAGCCGGCAAGAAGCTCACCGTGCGCGGTGCGCGTCAGATGCAGGAGAAGGGGCTGAAGGCGCTGCGCCTCTCGGATGCTGAGCTCGTCGGCAACTACATCGCCGAGGACCTCGTCAATCCCAAGACCGGCGAGATCCACGCGGAAGCCGGTGAAGAGATCACCGACAAGTCGATCAAGGTTCTCAACGAGCACGGCTACAAGGAGCTGCCGCTGCTCGACATCGACCACGTCAATGTCGGCGCCTACATCCGCAACACCCTCGCGGCCGACAAGAACATGACGCGCGAGGACGCGCTGTTCGACATCTACCGCGTGATGCGTCCCGGCGAGCCGCCGACGCTGGATTCGGCGCAGGCAATGTTCCAGTCACTGTTCTTCGACGCCGAGCGCTACGACCTCTCGGCGGTCGGTCGCGTCAAGATGAACATGCGCCTCGACCTCGATGCGCCCGACACCCAACGCACGCTCCGCAAGGAAGACATCCTCTCCGTCATCAAGACGCTGGTGGATTTGCGCGACGGCAAGGGCGAGATCGACGACATCGACCATCTCGGCAATCGCCGTGTGCGTTCGGTCGGCGAGCTCATGGAGAACCAGTACCGCATCGGCTTGCTCCGCATGGAGCGCGCGATCAAGGAGCGCATGTCTTCGGTCGACATCGACACGGTCATGCCGCAGGACCTGATCAACGCCAAGCCGGCGGCCGCCGCCGTGCGCGAGTTCTTCGGCTCCTCGCAGCTCTCGCAGTTCATGGACCAGACCAACCCGCTGTCGGAGATCACCCACAAGCGCCGCCTGTCGGCACTTGGACCGGGCGGTCTGACCCGCGAGCGCGCCGGCTTCGAGGTCCGCGACGTGCATCCGACGCATTACGGCCGCATCTGCCCGATCGAGACGCCGGAAGGTCCGAACATCGGCCTGATCAACTCGCTCGCGACCTTCGCGCGCGTGAACAAGTACGGCTTCGTCGAGACGCCTTACCGCAAGGTCAAGGACGGCCGCGTCACCGACGAGGTCGTGTACCTCTCGGCGATGGAAGAGGGCCGCTACACGGTCGCGCAGGCCAACGTGCCGCTCGATCCGAAGGGCCGCTTCACCGAAGATCTCGTGGTCTGCCGTCACGCCGGCGAAGTCTTGCCGGTCACCCCGGACAAGGTCGACTACATGGACGTGTCGCCGAAGCAGCTCGTTTCGGTCGCGGCCGCGCTGATCCCGTTCCTCGAGAACGACGACGCCAACCGCGCGCTGATGGGCTCGAACATGCAGCGCCAGGCGGTGCCGCTGGTTCGCGCCGAAGCGCCGTTCGTCGGCACCGGCATGGAAGGCGTGGTTGCGCGTGACTCGGGTGCTGCGATCGCGGCGCGCCGTTCGGGCGTGATCGACCAGATCGACGCCACCCGCGTCGTGATCCGCGCCACGGAAGATCTCGATCCGACCAAGTCGGGCGTCGATATCTACCGGCTGATGAAGTACCAGCGCTCCAACCAGTCGACCTGCATCAACCAGCGTCCGCTGGTGAAGGTCGGCGACATTGTCAAGAAGGGCGACATCATCGCCGACGGTCCGTCGACCGATCTCGGCGAGCTCGCGCTCGGCCGGAACGTGCTCGTCGCGTTCATGCCGTGGAACGGCTACAACTTCGAAGACTCGATCCTGCTCTCCGAGCGGATCGTGAAGGAAGACGTGTTTACCTCAATTCATATCGAAGAATTCGAGGTAATGGCCCGCGACACCAAGCTCGGACCCGAGGAAATCACCCGCGACATTCCGAACGTCTCGGAAGAAGCGCTGAAGAACCTCGACGAAGCCGGCATCGTGTACATCGGCGCGGAAGTACGCGCCGGTGACATCCTGGTCGGCAAGATCACGCCGAAGGGCGAAAGCCCGATGACGCCGGAAGAAAAGCTCCTGCGCGCCATCTTCGGCGAGAAGGCTTCCGACGTCCGCGACACCTCGCTGCGCGTTCCTCCGGGCGTGCAGGGCACCATCGTCGAAGTGCGCGTGTTCAACCGGCACGGCGTCGACAAGGACGAGCGTGCGCTGGCGATCGAGCGGGAAGAGATCGAGCGTCTGGCCAAGGACCGCGACGACGAGCAGGCGATCCTGGACCGCAACGTCTACAACCGTCTTGCCGAGCTGCTCGAAGGACGGCAGGGCATCGCCGGTCCGAAGGGCTTCAAGAAGGACACCAAGATCACCCGTGCGGTGCTCGAGGAGTACCCGAAGTCGCAGTGGTGGCTGTTCGCTTCGCCGAACGACAAGCTGATGGCCGAGATCGAGGCCATGCGGAAGCAGTACGACGAGTCGAAGAAGGGGCTGGAACAGCGCTTCCTCGACAAGGTCGAAAAGCTTCAGCGCGGTGACGAATTGCCGCCCGGCGTGATGAAGATGGTCAAGGTCTTCGTCGCGGTGAAGCGCAAGATCCAGCCCGGCGACAAGATGGCCGGCCGCCACGGCAACAAGGGCGTGGTGTCGAAGATCGTGCCGATCGAGGACATGCCGTTCCTCGAAGACGGTACGCATGCCGACATCGTGCTCAATCCGCTCGGCGTGCCATCGCGCATGAACGTCGGACAGATCCTCGAGACCCATCTCGGCTGGGCCTGTGCCGGCCTCGGCAAGCGTATCGGCCAGACGGTCGATGCCTATTTGTCGAAGCAGGACATCCGGCCGCTGAAGGAAACCTTGAAGAAGGTCTACGGCGAGGACGAGACGATCAAGTCGCTCAACGACAACGAGTTGATCGAGCTCGGCCACAATCTGAGCCGCGGCGTTCCGATCGCGACGCCGGTGTTCGACGGCGCCAAGGAAGCCGACATCGAGGAGATGCTGAAGCTTGCCGGTCTGGACGCTTCGGGCCAGTCGACCGTCTATGACGGCCGCACCGGCGACGCCTTCGACCGCAAGGTGACGGTGGGCTACATCTACATGCTCAAGCTGCACCATCTCGTCGACGACAAGATCCACGCGCGTTCGATCGGTCCGTACTCGCTCGTTACCCAGCAGCCGCTGGGCGGCAAGGCGCAGTTCGGCGGTCAGCGCTTCGGCGAAATGGAAGTGTGGGCGCTCGAGGCTTACGGCGCGGCGTACACGCTCCAGGAGATGCTGACCGTGAAGTCGGACGACGTCGCCGGCCGTACCAAGGTGTACGAGGCGATCGTGCGTGGCGACGACACCTTCGAGGCCGGTATTCCGGAATCGTTCAACGTGCTGGTCAAGGAAATGCGCTCGCTCGGCCTCAACGTCGATCTGCACAATTCCAAGGTCGGACCGGGGACGGCGGAAGCGGCCGAGTAATACGACCCTCATGCCCGGCCTGAATGGCCGGGCATCGGCGCCCAGTCCTGGAATCGCGAGGGCAGGGCGCCCCGCATAGTGATTTTCGAATTTGCTGCCGGAGGCGACCGGCACGCGAGGAGAAGACGATGAACCAAGAAATTATGAATCTCTTTAATCCGACGACGCCGGCTCAGGTCTTCGACCAGATCCGGATCTCGATCGCGAGCCCCGAGAAGATTCTGTCCTGGTCGTACGGCGAGATCAAGAAGCCGGAAACCATCAACTACCGTACCTTCAAGCCCGAGCGCGACGGCCTATTCTGCGCCCGCATCTTCGGGCCGATCAAGGACTACGAGTGCTTGTGCGGCAAGTACAAGCGCATGAAGTACAAGGGCATCATCTGCGAGAAGTGCTCGGTCGAGGTCACGCTGTCGCGCGTCCGGCGCGAGCGCATGGGCCATATCGAGCTCGCGGCCCCCGTCGCCCACATCTGGTTCCTGAAGTCGCTGCCCTCGCGCATCGGCCTCCTGCTCGACATGACGTTGAAGGATCTCGAGCGGATCCTCTATTTCGAATATTACGTCGTGCTCGAGCCGGGCCTCACCGCGCTGAAGGACCGTCAGCTCTTGTCGGAAGACGAGTATCTGAAGGCGCAGGACGAATACGGCCAGGATTCCTTTACCGCCATGATCGGCGCGGAAGCGATTCGCGAGCTGCTCAAGGGCATGGACCTCGAGAAGCTCGAGCTGACCTTGCGTGCGGAGATGCAGGAGACCGACTCCGACATCAAGCACAAGAAGCTCGCCAAGCGCCTGAAGATCGTGGAAGCGTTCCGCCACTCCGGCAACAAGCCGGAATGGATGATCATGACGGTGGTTCCGGTGATTCCGCCGGACCTGCGTCCGCTGGTGCCGCTGGATGGCGGCCGCTTCGCGACCTCGGACCTCAACGATCTCTACCGCCGCGTCATCAACCGCAACAACCGCCTGAAGCGGCTGATGGAGCTGCGCGCGCCGGACATCATCATCCGCAACGAGAAGCGCATGCTTCAGGAGGCTGTCGACGCGCTGTTCGACAACGGCCGCCGTGGCCGCGTCATCACCGGTGCCAACAAGCGTCCGCTGAAGTCGCTCGCCGACATGCTCAAGGGCAAGCAGGGCCGGTTCCGTCAGAACCTGCTCGGCAAGCGCGTCGACTATTCGGGCCGTTCGGTGATCGTGGTCGGTCCCGAGCTGCGCCTGCATCAGTGCGGTCTGCCGAAGAAGATGGCGCTCGAACTGTTCAAGCCGTTCATCTACTCGCGGCTTGACGCCAAGGGCCTGTCCACCACCGTGAAGCAGGCCAAGAAGCTGGTCGAGAAGGAGCGGCCCGAGGTCTGGGACATCCTGGACGAGGTCATCCGCGAGCATCCCGTGCTGCTCAACCGCGCACCGACGCTGCATCGCCTCGGCATCCAGGCGTTCGAGCCCGTGCTGATCGAGGGCAAGGCGATCCAGCTCCACCCGCTGGTCTGCGCCGCGTTCAACGCCGACTTCGACGGCGACCAGATGGCCGTGCACGTTCCGCTGTCGCTGGAAGCGCAGCTGGAAGCGCGCGTCCTGATGATGTCGACCAACAACATCCTGCATCCGGCGAACGGCCAGCCGATCATCGTGCCGTCGCAGGACATCGTGCTCGGTCTCTACTACGTCTCCATCATGCGCGAAGGCCTGCCCGGCGAGGGCAAGATCTTCGGCGAGATGGCGGAGCTCGAGCACGCGCTGCACGCGAAGGTCATCCACCTCCACACCAAGATCAAGTACCGGTGGGAAGGCATCGACGAGACCGGCAAGATCTCCAGGCGCTGGATCGAGACCACCGCCGGCCGCGTCATGCTGGGCAATTTGCTGCCGAAGAACCCGCGCGTTCCGTACGAGATCATCAACAAGCTGATGACCAAGCGCGAGATCTCCGGCGTCATCGACCAGGTCTACCGCCACTGCGGCCAGAAGGAGACGGTGATCTTCTGCGACCGCATCATGGCGCTCGGCTTCTACAACGCGTTCAAGGCCGGCATCTCGTTCGGCAAGGACGACATGGTCGTGCCGCACTCCAAGTGGAAGATCGTCGACGCTACCCGTACGCTGGCGAAGGATTTCGAGCAGCAGTACAACGACGGTCTGATTACCCATGGCGAGAAGTACAACAAGGTCGTCGACGCCTGGTCGAAGGCCACGGAAGAAATCGCCAAGGCGATGATGAAGGAGA
Organism: Bradyrhizobium sp. 45; assembly: GCF_023073155.1. Classification (NCBI taxonomy): domain Bacteria; kingdom Pseudomonadati; phylum Pseudomonadota; class Alphaproteobacteria; order Hyphomicrobiales; family Nitrobacteraceae; genus Bradyrhizobium; species Bradyrhizobium sp. 45. The sequence goes on from NZ_JADPIX010000059.1 coordinate 33,796, forward strand.
TCTCCTCGACCAAGAAGACGGCGAGTGGGGCGGATGCCGACATCAACTCGATCTACATGATGGCTCACTCCGGTGCCCGCGGTTCGCCGGCCCAGATGCGCCAGCTCGCCGGCATGCGCGGCCTGATGGCCAAGCCGTCGGGCGAGATCATCGAGACGCCGATCATCTCGAACTTCAAGGAAGGCCTCTCGGTGCTCGAGTACTTCAACTCGACCCACGGCGCCCGCAAGGGCCTCGCGGACACCGCGTTGAAGACCGCGAACTCCGGCTATCTGACCCGTCGTCTCGTCGACGTCGCGCAGGATTGCATCATCACGCAGGACGATTGCGGCACCAAGCTCGGCATCAAGATGCGCGCCATCGTCGATGCCGGCACCGTGGTCGCTTCGCTCGGCTCGCGCATCCTCGGACGCACGGCCTGCGAAGACGTGCGTGACAGCACGGGCAAGGTGATCTTCAAGCGCGGTACGCTGATGGAAGAGAGCCATCTGGATGCCATCCATCAGGGCGGCGTCCAGGAGGTGAAGATCCGCTCGGCGCTGACCTGCGAGCTCGTCAACGGCATCTGCGGCAAGTGCTACGGCCGCGATCTCGCTCGCGGCACGCCGGTCAACCACGGCGAAGCGGTCGGGGTCATCGCGGCCCAGTCGATCGGCGAGCCGGGCACCCAGCTCACCATGCGCACCTTCCACATCGGCGGTGCGGCGCAGCTGAACGAGCAATCTTTCGTCGAATCCAACTTCGACGGCAAGATCGTGATCAGGAACAAGGCCATCGCCCGCAATAGCGAAGGCCACCTGGTCGCGATGGTTCGCAACATGGTGATCGCGATCGTCGATGCCGACGGCACCGAGCGTGCGACGCACCGTATTCAGTACGGTTCGCGCCTGCACGTCGACGAGGGCGACATGGTCAAGCGTGGCCAGCGTATCGTGGAATGGGATCCCTACACCCGTCCGCTCCTCACCGAGGTCGAAGGTACTATCGGCTTCGAGGATCTGGTCGAGGGACAGTCGATCTCGGAAACGCTCGACGAGGCCACCGGTATTGCCAAGCGCGTGGTCATCGACTGGCGCTCGATGCGCGGCGGCGGGGACCTGCGTCCCGCCATCGTGATCAAGGGCAAGGACGGCAAGGTGCTCAAGCTCGCCCGTGGCGGCGATGCCCGCTACATGCTGTCGGTCGATGCCATTCTGTCGGTCGATGTCGGCGCCAAGGTCCAGGCGGGCGACATTCTCGCCCGTGTCTCGACCGAAAGCGCCAAGACGCGCGACATCACCGGCGGTCTGCCGCGGGTGGCGGAACTGTTCGAGGCTCGGCGTCCGAAGGATGCGGCGATCATCGCCGAAATCGCGGGCACCATCCGGTTTGGGCGCGACTATAAGAACAAGCGTCGCATCTCGATCGAGCCGATGGACAAGACCGAAGAGGCGCGCGAGTACCTGATCCCGAAGGGCAAGCACATCCACCTTCAGGACGGCGACGTCGTCGAAAAGGGCGACTTCATCGTGGAAGGCAATCCGGCGCCGCACGACATTTTGGCGGTCAAGGGCATCGAGGAACTCGCGGCCTATCTGGTCAACGAGATCCAGGAGGTCTATCGGCTCCAGGGCGTGCTCATCAACGATAAGCACATCGAGGTGATCGTCCGTCAGATGCTCCAGAAGGTGGAAGTCACCGACCAGGGCGACACGGACATGATCTCGGGCGAGCAGATCGACAAGATCGAGTTCGACCAGATCAACGCGAAGGCCAAGGAAGAGGGCAAGAAGATCGCCACGGGGACGCCGGTTCTGCTCGGCATCACCAAGGCGAGCCTTCAGACCCGCTCCTTCTTCTCGGCGGCCTCGTTCCAGGAGACCACCCGAGTCCTCACGGAAGCGGCGGTCAACGGCAAGGTCGATCCGCTCGAAGGCCTCAAGGAGAACGTCATCGTCGGCCGGCTGATTCCGGCAGGCACCGGCGCCTCCATGGCGAAGATCCGCGAAGTCGCTGTGAAGCGCGACAAGATGATCCTCGACGAGCGCGAGAAGCAGGCGGCGGTCGTGCCGCCGGCGCCGGAAGTGGAGCCGATGGCGCTGCCACCTGCGGAATGATCGTTCATCCGTAGGAATACCGAGGACACTGAAAAGGCCGGCGAAAGCCGGCCTTTTTGCTGCTTTGTTTCCCTGTTGCGGTGCAGGATCAACCTTTGTTCATCTTTCCTTCAGGCGCAAAAGCGCTTCTGCTAGGAGAGCTTAGACCGGTGGTCCCGTGAAGGGGGCGGGCCGGAGACCACGGAATTCTCATGCTTGATCTCGCAATCGTAGGCGGCGGCCCCGGCGGGCTGATGAGCGCTTGGTATCTGAAGCGCAAGCTTGGCGACCTCTGCCGCGTCACCATCTACGAGGCATCCGACCGGCTCGGCGGCAAGATCGTCACGCGCAAATTCGATTCCGCGCCCGCGATGTACGAGGCCGGCGTTGCCGAGATCTACGACTACTCGATGACCGGGCCGGATCCGTTGCGCGAGTTGATCCAGCATTTCGGCCTGCAGACCATTCCGATGGATGCCGAGCAGGTGCAGTTCGGCGGTGAGCTCCTCAACGACGTCGCGGGCATGCGCCGCAAATACGGTGCCAAGACCGCAGCCGCAATCGAGGCGTTCCGTAAGCGCTGCGCCGAGGCGATGACGCCGATCGAGTACTACGAGGGTGTCGGCGCGCACGACAACGAGAATCCCTGGGCCTACAAGACCGCCGAACAGGTGCTCGACGAGGAGGTCGAGGACGAGACCGCAAAGCGATTCTTCAAGGTGATGGCGCGCTCGGACCTCGCGACCGAGAGCCACAACACCAACGGGCTCAACGCGCTCAAGAACTACCTGATGGATGTCGACGGCTATATCGGCCTCTATTCCATCCAGAACGGCAACGAGCAGCTCATCGAGTGCCTCCAGTCGGAGGTCAATGCCGACATCCAGCTCAATCACCGAATCCTCACGGTCGGCAAGGCGCCGACCGGCCGCTATCAACTCAAGATGATGAACGGCAAGGGGCCGGAGACGCGCGACTTCGACCTTGTGCTGGTCTGTCTGCCGCATTCCTGGCTTGGGACCGTCGGCTGGGAAGGCGAACAGCTCCGCAAGTCGATGGTCAAGCACGTCGCGTACTTCGACCGTCCTGCGCACTATTTGCGTGTCTCGATCCTGTTCGACACGCCGTTCTGGGGCGACAAGATCGCCGGCGCCTGGTTCATGTCGGAAGCCTTTGGCGGTTGCTGCGTCTATAACGAGGGCGCCCGCCATGATGTGGGCAAGCACGGCGTGCTGAACTGGCTGATTCCGGGCTCCGATGCGCTGGCCTTTGCGAATCTCTCCGACCGGGAGCTGATCGATGCCGCGCTGAAATCGCTTCCGGCATCGCTCGGCGATGCACGCGCGCATTTCATGGAAGGCAAGATCCACCGCTGGCTGTCCTCGGTGAACGCGATTCCGGGCGGCTTGCCCGTGCGCGACGTCATGACCAACCACCGGCCCGAGCCGAAGGAACATCCCGGAATCGTGGTGGTCGGCGACTATCTGTTCGACTCGACGCTGAACGGCCTGCTCGATTCCTCGGACGCGGCGACCGACATCATCTTGACCGAGATGATGCGCTTGCGCCGCGAGCGTTCCCAGGACGACAAGCCGCTCTCGGACAAGATCGATCGTGCCTATTTTGACAATTATCGCGGCCAGGGCCCCTACAGCGAGGTGTGGCAACACTTCACGGATCCCGACTATCTCACAAAACTGATCGGCATCGTCTGGGGCAAGGCCAAAGGCACGAAGCTCTTGATCGCGGGCTCGGCCAGCGGCGAGCTTGTCGGCGCGCTACGTGATCGCGGCATCGATGCCTTCGGTATCGAGAACAACCGCACCATTCACGCCAGAACGCCGAAGGCGCTGAGGAAGTACAACAAGCTCGGTTCGATCACCGACATGCCGTTCAAGGATGGTGCGTTCGACTTCGTGTTCGAGACCAGCCTCTGCCATGTTTCCCCGAAGCAGGTGGTCCGTGCGATCAGGGAGCTGAACCGTGTGGTCAAGACCGGGCTCGTGTTCGGCTCGATCACCTCGGACATGGCGCCGGCACTGATCGACCGCTACGACCTTCTGCGCGGCGTCAAGAAGCTCGGCACCTGGTGGGAATGGTCCGAACTGTTCTTCGGCAACGGCTTCGAGCTGTCGATGCACCGCAAGGACTGCACGGACGCGCTCTGGGAGACGACGCTCGCCGCCAACAAGGGACCGGGCCAGTGGTACGCCGACGCCGATTCCTTGCGCTATTCCTTTTTCGACAAGGTCGAGGATGAGGAAGACGACTAGCCGCCTGAAGCGGGCGCCTTCGCCAATTGTTTTGCCGAATTCATCTTGATCGCATAGAATCGATGCAGTAGCGGTTGGCGCTATTTCCTGCTTTCTCTGCGGTCATGCCGGCCGTCAGCATCGGTTGGTTTCATGGCGTCCAAGCCCCTCCCGCCCGACAAACAGAAGCTCGCCGCGGAAGAGGCGGCCGAGCTCGACGACAAGCTTGTCCCTACCGCCAAGCCGGACCTTGAAGACGACGAGGACGATGAAGACGAGGAGGATGGCGGGCTGGAGCTCGATGACGACGATGAGGACGAGGACCTCGTCGTCTTTACCGCGCGCGAGGCCGCCGGCGCGCTCGCGACCATCCTGGGTTTCGTCAAACCCTTCCTGTTCAACTACAAGCAGATGCTGTCCTTCGTGGCGTTCGGCGTCTTCGTCGAGACGCTCTTCAACGTCATCATGCCGCTCAGCCTGAAGTACCTGATCGACGACGCGCTCGGCGAGGAGGATTTTCAGGCGCTGTACAAGATCCTCGGCGTGCTCGCGGTCGCGGGCATATTCACCTCGATCGTCGCGGTCTGGTACGAGCGCTGGGATGCGCGGCTCGCGGCGTGCATCATTTCCGACGTCCGCAAACGGCTGTTCGAGCACGTCCAGGACCTGCCGGCGGCCTATTTCGGCCGCACCAAGCGCGGCGAGATCCTGTCGCGCTTCTCAGTCGACCTCGCGGCCTTCGAGGGTTCGGTCAAGACCTTCGCCAACAGCGCGGCATTGCCGTTCCTGGAGCTGATCGCGGGCATCATCCTGATGGTGTTCCTGAACTGGCAGCTCGCGGCGGTTGCGCTGCTGGTGTTCCCGATCACGCTGATCGGTCCCCGCATGCTGACGCCGAAGGCTGTCCAGGCGAATTACGAGCAGAAGCTCAATGAATCTGCGCTGCTCGGCATGGTGCAGGAGAACGTGGCGGCGCAGGCCGTGATCAAGGCGTTCAGCCTGCAACGCCGGATGTTCGGCTTCTTCAAATTCCGCAACGACGAGACGCGAAACAGGATGGCCTCGGCGGCGTTCCTGTCGACCATGGTGGAGCGGACGGTCACCATCTCGGTGCTGCTCTTGCATCTCGTCGTGCTCGCGATCGGCGCATATCTGGCGACGAAGGGGCAGATTACCATCGGCACCTTCGTCACCTTCGAGAGTGCGTTCTGGGAGGTGTCCTACAACATCGCCCATGTGATGCATTTCATCCCCGTGTCGATCTCCGCGGCAGCCGCGATCCGTCATATGCAGGAGTTGCTCGACGAGCCCACGCGCAGCGCCGATCGTGCCGGCGCGCCCGATCTGCCCCGCATCACCAACGACATCACCTTCGACCACGTGACGTTCCAGTACGAAGGCAGCCAGACGCCAGTGCTGGACAATCTCAGCCTCAAGCTCAATGTCGGCAAGCGCATTGCCATCGTCGGTCCGTCCGGCTCCGGCAAGAGCACGCTGCTGAATCTGATCCTGCGGCTCTATGTGCCGGACGAGGGGCGCGTCACCATCGACGGCGTCGACGTCCGCAAGGTGACGCTGGACTCCCTGCGCCGGAGCATGGCGGTGGTGTTCCAGGAGAATATGCTGTTCAACATGTCGATCCGGGAGAACATTCGGCTCGGCAAGGAGGGCGCGACCGATGAGGAGGTGGAGGAGGCGGCCAAGAAAGCCGAGATCCACCGTTACATCATGAGCCTGCCGCAACGATACGACACGCCGGTGGGCGAGCGCGGCGATACCTTGTCGGGCGGCCAGCGCCAGCGCATCGCGATCGCGCGCGCGGTCATCCGTAATCCTTCCGTGCTGCTGCTCGACGAAGCCACTTCGGCGCTCGACCAGACCACGGAAGCTGCGATCAACCGCACGCTGCTGAAGGTCGCCAAGGGCCGCACCATGATCTGGTCAACCCACCGCCTGACCTCGGTGGTCGAGATGGACGAGATCATCGTGATTTCAGGGGGCAGGGCGATCGAGCGCGGCTCACATGCCGAGCTGCTCGCCAAGAACGGCACTTATCGCAAGCTGTGGAACGACCAGATCCACCAACCGCATGGCGCGCCGGCTCACGTCGACGAGGACAGCGACGAAGACGACGAGGATGAAGACGACCTCGACGAGGACGATGAGGAGGAGTGACCGAGGAAGTTCGGCTCCAGATCGAAGGCTGCTCCAAGCGGCCGCAATAGTCCCTGAACCGACCAGGCAATGAAGCGTGCCCAGCGCTGCGCCGTCCAATAAGGGCTTGTCGCAATGGAGACTGAGCGGAAATCGAAGGCCTTCGCGGCCGACCAATCGTCGCACTCCCGCTTGACCGGGTCTGCGTAGAAGGCGGCGATCTTGCTTGTATCCATCCCGTCGGAGGCCAGCCACTGCGGGATATAGACGTTGCAGAGCCGCTCGACGTCGGTGAAGACCTTGTCGCACCCGGTGCCGGCGGCCGGGCAGGAGGTCGAGAAGGCATCGCCCACCAGCACGAGACCCGGCTGGCCGCTGGCATCGTTCACATAGAGATCGACCGGACGGATTTTCAGCTCACTGGGAATGTCGAATGGTCCGGTGATGTGCTTGAGCCGTGGCAGCGCAGCGTTCAACGTCTCGGCCGGCGCGCGGCGCAGCTCACGCAGCCAGGGATCGTCGAAGCTGCGATAGACGAACAGATTGGCGCGCATCCGCGTCCCGATCGGAAAAAGCGTGAGGTAGGGGATGCGGTCGCTCGGCCGTTCCGAGAAATAGGTCAGCGCAGGGAAGTCGAACGAGTCCCGTCCCGCGGGCACCACGTCGAACCCGATCGAAATCGAATGGCAGGCACTGACGACTTTTCGGGCGATTCCCAGCTGGTGGCGCAGGCCGACATTGAGTCCGTTGGCGAGCACGACCAGCCGGGCGGAGACCATCGCGTCGTTGGAGAGAGTGACCTTCTGCCGCTCCGCACTCGTCTCGACCGAGACAGCCTTGGCGCAGATGCGCTCGACGCCGGCAGGAATTTCGTCGCGGACAGCGTTGACGAGGGAATCGTAGAGGATGTTGAACTGCCGGCTCGGCGCCTTGTCGAGAAGGCGGCCGAAGCGCGCGATCCAGTTCTCACCCACAAAGGTCGCGCGGTGCAACACCGATTCGGCGATTCCCGTCTGCAGGAATCGCCCAACCTGCACGTGACCGCTGAGTTTTTCGACCCGAAAGTCCGCCGAATAGCTCTCATGCGGATCGATCAGGATGGTCGAAATGCCGCTACGGCCGAGCATCGCGGCGGCGGTCGAGCCGGACAATCCCCCGCCGATAATGGCAATGTCGGTGTACCGCATGGCGCTAATCTCTGCCCAAGGCGGCACATTGGCGCTCCAACAGGAAAGAAAGCCTTAGCCAATGGTTATAAAAGTATATTTAACCCGGGTATAAATAGGTTTCGAGGTGGCGCGACGCGCTCTTCGTTTCCATCTCACGAAGGCGCAGCGAGCGGCCCAAGAAGCGATTTCGGCAGGTGCGGGAAGCGCTTCTGACTGACGTTTCGCCTTGACTTGACCGACTCCCACTTATAGAACCCCCTCACTTAACGACAGGCGGTGAGCATCGCCAACGTCGGAACGGGCCACCTGTTTGATCCCCTGGGATCACCAAGACAGGCACCAACCTCGACGAATGCCGCTCAAACGCTGTCGATCATAGCTAGGCAATGCCAGTGCGATTTTAGTTCTCTTGAGCATGTTCTCTCGAGATCGAATTCGGATGCATGACCTCGGTGCGCGGGCCGCAGCTTCAAGCTGACCGGTTCAACTACTGCGGTCCTCTGTGGCGTCGAAGCGCTTTCCGCCCGTTGACGGGTGGTTGGCGCGATTTCGCTTTGTGCGGATTGTTCCGCGGAAGGCGGCCTCGTCGGGCGGGTAGCTCGAAAGAATTTGCGGACCCGGTGACGGGCCGCGGCAGAACACAAAGGGTAATGCCAGGATGCCGACGATCAACCAGCTGATCGCTCAACCGCGGGAAGTGCAGAAGTCGCGCAAGAAGGTGCCGGCGCTGCAGCAGTCGCCGCAGAAGCGCGGTGTTTGCACACGCGTTTACACCACGACCCCGAAGAAGCCGAACTCGGCGCTTCGTAAGGTTGCCAAGGTGCGCCTGACCAACGGCTTCGAGGTGATCGGCTACATCCCCGGTGAGGGCCATAACCTCCAGGAGCACTCGGTGGTCATGATCCGCGGCGGTCGCGTCAAGGACTTGCCCGGCGTGCGCTACCACATCCTCCGCGGCGTTCTGGATACCCAGGGCGTCAAGAACCGTAAGCAGCGCCGTTCGAAGTACGGCGCCAAGCGTCCGAAGTAAGCGGGAACCAGGTCCATGTCTCGTCGCCATTCTGCCGAAAAGCGCGAAGTCCTTCCCGATCCGAAGTTCGGGAATATCATCGTCACGAAGTTCATGAATTCGGTAATGTACGCCGGAAAGAAGTCGGTCGCCGAAGGCATCGTCTACGGCGCGTTCGGCCTCATTGAAAGCAAGACAAAGCAGAACCCGCTCGGCGTGTTCGAGCAGGCGCTCGAGAACGTCATGCCGACGATTGAAGTGCGCTCCCGCCGCGTCGGTGGCGCGACCTATCAGGTTCCGGTCGAAGTTCGCTCGGTGCGCCGTCAGGCGCTGGGCATTCGCTGGCTGATCTCGGCTGCGCGCGATCGCAACGAGAAGACGATGACCGAGCGGCTCTCTGCGGAGCTCCTGGATGCGTCGAACAACCGGGGTAACGCCGTCAAGAAGCGCGAAGACGTGCACCGGATGGCGGAAGCCAACCGCGCCTTCTCGCACTATCGCTGGTAACGGCGACACACGGAATCTAAGGAACACTCCATGCCCCGCGTTCATGCCATAGAGAATTACCGCAACTTCGGTATCATGGCGCATATCGATGCCGGCAAGACCACGACCACCGAGCGCATTCTCTATTACACCGGCAAGAGCCACAAAATCGGCGAAGTGCACGAAGGTGCCGCGACGATGGACTGGATGGAGCAGGAGCAGGAGCGCGGCATTACGATTACGTCGGCCGCGACCACCGCGTTCTGGGAAGGCAAGCGTCTCAACATCATCGACACTCCCGGCCACGTCGACTTCACCATCGAAGTCGAGCGCAGCCTGCGCGTGCTCGACGGCGCCGTGTGCGTGCTCGACTCGAACCAGGGCGTCGAGCCCCAGACCGAGACGGTCTGGCGCCAGGGCGACAAGTACAAAGTTCCGCGCATCGTCTTCGCCAACAAGATGGATAAGACCGGCGCTGACTTCTACAAGTGCATGCAGGACATCGTCGACCGCCTCGGCGCAAAGCCGATCGCGATCCAGCTTCCGATCGGCTCCGAGAACAACTTCAAGGGCCTGGTCGACCTCGTTCGCATGAAGGGCGTGGTCTGGGAAGAAGAGAAGCTCGACGCCAAGTTCGTGGACATCGATATTCCCGAGGACATGGTCGAGAAGGCCAAGGAATATCGCGAGAAGTTGTTGGAAGCCGCCGTCGAGCTCGACGACGAAGTTCTCGCCGCTTACCTCGACGGCAAGGAGCCCGATGAGCCGACGTTGAAGCGCTTGATCCGCAAGGCCGTGCTGACTGGCGCGTTCTTCCCGGTATTGTGCGGCTCGGCGTTCAAGAACAAGGGCGTGCAGCCTCTGCTCGACGCAGTCGTGGATTATCTGCCGTCGCCGGTTGACGTGCCCGCCATCAAGGGCGTCGATGAAGACGGCAACGAGGTCGTTCGCCTGCCGGACGATAAGGAGCCGCTGGCTCTGTTGGCCTTCAAGATCATGGACGACCCGTTCGTCGGCACCATCACCTTCTGCCGCATCTATTCCGGCACGCTGCTGTCGGGCACCGGCGTCATCAATTCGACGCGCGACCGCAAGGAGCGCATCGGCCGCATGTTGCTGATGCATGCGAACAACCGCGAAGACATCAAGGAAGCCTATGCCGGCGACATCGTCGCACTGGCTGGCCTGAAGGAAGCGCGCACCGGTGACACGCTGTGCGATCCCGACAAGGCGGTGATCCTCGAAAAGATGGAATTCCCCGAGCCCGTCATCGAGATCGCGATCGAGCCTAAGTCCAAGGCCGACCAGGAAAAGCTGGGCGTGGCGCTGGCGAAGCTCGCCGCGGAGGATCCGTCCTTCCGCGTGTCGACCGATCAGGAGTCCGGCCAGACCATCCTCAAGGGCATGGGCGAGCTCCATCTCGACATCAAGGTCGACATTCTCCGCCGCACCTACAAGGTCGATGCCAACATCGGCGCGCCGCAGGTGGCGTTCCGTGAGCGCGTCACCAAGAGGTCCGAAGTCAAGTACACCCACAAGAAGCAGACCGGCGGTACCGGACAGTTCGCGGAAGTGTCGATCATCGTGGAGCCGAACGAGCCCGGCAAGGGCTACGAGTTCGAGTCCAAGGTCGTCGGCGGTGCGGTGCCGAAGGAATACATCCCCGGCGTCGAGAAGGGCATCAACAGCGTGCTGAGTTCCGGCGTGGTCGCGGGCTTCCCCGTGGTCGACGTCAAGGTTCAGCTCGTCGACGGCAAGTATCACGACGTCGATTCGTCGGCGCTCGCCTTCGAAATCGCATCGCGTGCTGCATTCCGCGAAGCCTTGCAGAAGGGCAAGTCCGTCCTGCTCGAGCCGATCATGAAGGTCGAAGTGGTGACCCCGGAAGATTACACCGGCTCCGTCATCGGCGACCTGAATTCGCGGCGCGGTCAGATCCAGGGTCAGGACATGCGCGGCAACGCCAACGTCATCAACGCGATGGTGCCGCTCATGAACATGTTCGGTTACGTGAATAACCTGCGCTCGATGAGCCAGGGTCGCGCAACCTTCACCATGCAGTTCGACCACTACGCAGAAGCGCCGGCCAACGTGTCGGCAGAAGTCCAGAAGAAGTTTGCCTGATTGTCGTCGGTCTCGAACTGACGATTGAACGGAGAGTCAAATGGCCAAAGCAAAGTTTGAACGTAACAAGCCGCACTGCAACATCGGCACCATCGGTCACGTCGACCATGGCAAGACGTCGCTGACCGCGGCGATCACCAAGGTCCTCGCCGAAGCCGGCGGCGCGACGTTCACCGCGTACGACCAGATCGACAAGGCGCCGGAAGAGAAGGCGCGCGGCATCACGATCTCGACGGCGCACGTCGAATACGAGACCAAGAACCGCCACTACGCGCACGTCGACTGCCCCGGCCACGCCGACTACGTGAAGAACATGATCACCGGCGCCGCCCAGATGGACGGTGCGATCCTGGTCGTGTCGGCCGCCGACGGTCCGATGCCGCAGACCCGCGAGCACATCCTGCTCGCCCGCCAGGTCGGCGTTCCCGCGCTCGTCGTGTTCCTCAACAAGTGCGACATGGTCGACGATCCGGAACTGCTCGAGCTCGTCGAGCTCGAGGTCCGCGAGCTGCTCTCGAAGTACGAATTCCCGGGCGACACCATCCCGATCATCAAGGGCTCGGCGCTTGCCGCCCTCGAAGATTCCGATAAGACGCTCGGCCATGACGCCATCCTCGAGCTGATGAAGCAGGTCGACGCTTACATTCCGCAGCCGGAGCGTCCGGTCGATCTGCCGTTCCTGATGCCGGTTGAAGACGTGTTCTCGATCTCGGGCCGCGGCACCGTCGTGACCGGCCGTGTCGAGCGCGGTATCGTCAAGGTCGGCGAGGAAATCGAGATCGTCGGTCTGCGCGCCACGCAGAAGACCACGGTCACCGGTGTCGAAATGTTCCGCAAGCTGCTGGATCAAGGCCAGGCCGGCGACAACATCGGTGCGCTGCTTCGCGGTACCAAGCGCGAGGACGTCGAGCGCGGCCAGGTGCTGTGCAAGCCGGGTTCGGTCAAGCCGCACACCAAGTTCAAGGCTGAGGCCTACATCCTCACCAAGGAAGAGGGCGGCCGCCACACTCCCTTCTTCACCAACTACCGTCCGCAGTTCTACTTCCGCACCACCGACGTGACCGGTGTCGTGCATCTGCCGGAAGGCACCGAGATGGTGATGCCGGGCGACAACATCGCGATGGAAGTGCACCTGATCGTGCCGATCGCGATGGAAGAGAAGCTCCGCTTCGCGATCCGCGAAGGTGGCCGCACCGTCGGCGCCGGCGTCGTCGCCTCGATCATCGAGTAATTACGAGAATAGGGATCGGCGAATAGCGAATGTGACATTCGCTATTCGCTATTCGCCACCCCATTGAAGAAAGACCACGGCAATGAACGGCCAAAACATTCGCATCCGTCTCAAGGCGTTCGACCATCGTATCCTCGATACGTCGACCCGCGAGATCGTGAACACGGCGAAGCGCACCGGCGCGCAGGTCCGCGGACCCATTCCGCTGCCCACCCGCATCGAGAAGTTCACCGTCAACCGTTCGCCGCACGTCGACAAGAAGAGCCGCGAGCAGTTCGAGATGCGCACTCACAAGCGCCTGCTCGACATCGTCGATCCGACCCCGCAGACCGTCGATGCTTTGATGAAGCTCGACTTGGCCGCCGGTGTCGACGTCGAGATCAAGCTCTAAGATTTTTGGATCACGTTCGCCACTAGCGGACAGAAAGAACAGGAAGCACGCCGATGCGCTCCGGAGTGATCGCACAAAAGGTCGGGATGACGCGGGTCTTTACAGAGGCCGGCGAACATATCCCCGTGACCGTGCTGAAGCTCGGCAATTGCCAGGTCGTAGGCCACCGCACCGAAGAGAAAAACGGTTATGTCGCGCTCCAGCTTGGTTCTGGCAGCCGCAAGACCGTGTACATGCCCAAGGCGGAGCGCGGCCAGTTCGCGGTCGCGAAGGTCGAGCCGAAGCGGCAGGTCGAGGAATTCCGCGTCTCCGCGGATCAGATGATCCCCGTCGGTGCCGAGATCCTGGCCGACCACTTTGTCGTCGGTCAGTTCGTCGACGTCACCGGTACTTCGGTCGGTAAGGGTTTTGCCGGCGGTATGAAGCGCTGGAACTTCGGCGGTCTGCGCGCCACTCACGGCGTCTCGGTCTCGCACCGTTCGATCGGTTCGACCGGTGGCCGTCAGGACCCGGGCAAGACCTGGAAGAACAAGAAGATGCCCGGTCACATGGGCGTCGACCGCATCACCACGCTCAACCTTCGGGTCGTCCAGCTCGATGTCGAACGCGGTCTGATCCTCGTCGAAGGCGCCGTTCCCGGCTCCAAGGGCGGCTGGATCCGCGTGCGCGACGCCGTCAAGAAGCCGCTGCCTAAGGAAGCTCCGAAGCCCGGCAAGTTCAAGGTTGCTGGCGAAGCGGACGCTGCTCCGGCTGCGCAGGAGGCGTGAGATGGAATTGAAGGTCACGACCCTCGAAGGTAAGGAAGCCGGCTCGGTCCAGCTTTCCGACACCATTTTCGGCCTCGAGCCGCGCCAGGACATCATTGCACGTTGCGTGCAGTGGCAGCTCAACAAGCGCCAGGCCGGTACGCACAAGGCCAAGGGCCGCGCCGAGATCTGGCGCACCGGCAAGAAGATGTACAAGCAGAAGGGTACCGGTGGTGCTCGTCACGGCTCGGCCCGGGTGCCGCAGTTCCGCGGAGGTGGCCGTGCCTTCGGTCCGGTGGTGCGTTCGCACGCCACCGACCTGCCGAAGAAGGTCCGTGCGCTCGCCCTCAAGCATGCGATCTCGGCCAAGGCCAAGGACGGCGATCTCATCGTGATCGACAAGGCCGCGCTGGAAGCTGCCAAGACCAAGGCGCTGCTCGGTCATTTCTCCGGTCTGGGTTTGACCAACGCGCTGATCGTCGACGGCGCCGAGCTCAACAACGGCTTCGCCGCTGCGGCCCGCAACATCCCGAACATGGACGTGCTGCCGATCCAGGGCATCAACGTCTATGACATCCTGCGCCGTCGGAAGCTTGTTCTGACCAAGGCCGCCATCGATGCGCTGGAGGCGCGCTTCAAATGACGAAGAACATCGAGCCTCGCCACTACGACGTGATCCTGTCGCCGGTCGTGACCGAAAAGGCCACGATCGCCTCGGAGCACAACAAGGTGCTGTTCAAGGTGGCCGCGAAGGCGACCAAGCCGCAGATCAAGGAAGCGATCGAGAAGCTGTTCGACGTCAAGGTCAAGAGTGTCAACACGCTGGTCCGCAAGGGCAAGACCAAGATCTTCCGTGGCAATCTCGGCTCGCAGTCGAACTCCAAGCGCGCGATCGTGACTCTCGAAGAGGGTCACCGGATCGACGTGACCACCGGTCTGTAAGGTCGTACGACGATGGCACTGAAGACATTCAATCCCACGACGCCGGGCCAGCGCCAGCTGGTCATGGTCGATCGTTCGGCCCTCTACAAGGGCAAGCCGGTCAAGGCGCTCACCGAAGGCAAGCACTCCTCCGGCGGCCGTAACAACACCGGTCGCATCACCGTGCGCTTCCGCGGCGGTGGTCATAAGCGAACGTTGCGTACCGTCGATTTCAAGCGCGACAAGGTCGATGCGCCCGCGACGGTCGAGCGGCTGGAGTACGATCCGAACCGCACCGCATTCATCGCGTTGGTCAAGTACGAAGACGGCACCCAGGCCTATATCCTGGCGCCGCAGCGTTTGGCCGTCGGTGATTCCGTCGTCGCCGGCAACTATGTCGACGTGAAGCCGGGCAATGTCATGCCGCTCGGCAACATGCCGGTCGGCACGATCATCCACAACATCGAGGTCAAGATCGGGAAGGGCGGCCAGCTCGCCCGTTCCGCGGGCACCTATGCCCAGCTCGTCGGTCGCGACCAGGACTACGTGATCATCCGCCTGAACTCGGGCGAACAGCGCCTGGTGCACGGCCGTTGCCGCGGCACGATCGGCGCGGTGTCGAACCCGGATCACATGAACACGTCGATCGGCAAGGCCGGCCGCAACCGTTGGCTGGGCCGCAAGCCGCACAACCGCGGCGTTTCGATGAACCCGATCGACCATCCGCACGGCGGTGGTGAAGGTCGTACCTCGGGCGGCCGCCACCCGGTTACTCCGTGGGGCAAGCCGACCAAGGGCAAGAAGACCCGCTCCAACAAGTCGACCAACAAATTCATTCTCCTAAGCCGCCACAAGCGGAAGAAGTAAGGAACGCCGGACATGGTTCGTTCAGTCTGGAAAGGCCCGTTCGTCGAGGGTTCTCTGCTCAAGAAGGCAGATGCCGCGCGCTCGTCCGGCCGTCACGACGTCATCAAGATCTGGAGCCGTCGCTCGACGATCCTGCCGCAATTCGTCGGCCTGACCTTCGGCGTCTACAACGGTCAGAAGCACGTGCCGGTGGCCGTCAACGAGGAAATGGTCGGTCACAAGTTCGGCGAGTTCTCGCCGACCCGCACCTTCCATGGCCACTCCGGGGACAAGAAAGCCAAGAAGGCTTGAGGATTAAACGATGAGCAAACCTAAGCGCGAACGGAGCCTCGCCGAGAACGAGGCCAAGGCGGTCGCCCGGATGCTGCGGGTGAGCCCGCAGAAGCTCAACCTGGTCGCCCAGCTCATTCGCGGCCGGAAGGCGGCTGCTGCGCTCGCCGACCTGCAGTTTTCGCGCAAGCGGATCGCGGTTGACGTGAAGAAGTGCCTGGAATCGGCTATTGCCAACGCCGAGAACAACCACGACCTCGACGTCGACGATCTCGTCGTGGCGCAGGCCTTCGTCGGCAACGGCCTCGTGATGAAGCGCTTTGCCGCCCGCGGCCGTGGCCGTTCGGGCCGTGTCTACAAACCATTTTCACAGCTGACGATCATCGTTCGTCAGGTCGAAGCCGCAGCAGCGGCTTAAGGGACGCAGGAGAACACGATGGGTCAAAAGATCAATCCGATCGGTCTGCGTCTCGGCATCAACCGGACCTGGGATTCCCGCTGGTACGCCGGCAAGCAGGAATACGGCAAGCTGCTGCACGAGGACGTCAAGATTCGTGAGATCCTGCACAAGGAGCTCAAGCAGGCAGCCGTTGCCCGCATCGTGATCGAGCGTCCGCACAAGAAGTGCCGCGTCACCATCCACTCGGCTCGTCCGGGCGTGGTGATCGGCAAGAAGGGCGCCGACATCGACAAGCTGCGCAAGAAGGTCGCGGACATCACGGCGTCCGACGTGGTCATCAACATCGTCGAAATCCGCAAGCCGGAGCTCGATGCGACGCTGGTGGCCGAGTCGATCGCGCAGCAGCTGGAGCGCCGCGTGGCGTTCCGCCGCGCCATGAAGCGCGCCGTGCAGTCAGCGATGCGTCTCGGTGCGGAAGGCATCCGCATCAACTGCTCGGGACGTCTGGGCGGCGCGGAAATCGCGCGCATGGAGTGGTACCGCGAAGGTCGCGTGCCGCTGCACACGCTGCGCGCAGACATCGACTACGGGGTTGCGACCGCGTTCACGACCTTCGGCACCTGCGGTGTCAAGGTCTGGATCTTCAAGGGCGAGATCCTCGAGCACGATCCGATGGCCCAGGACAAGAGAATGGCCGAAGGTGAGACTGGTGGCGGCGGCGATCGCGGCGGCCGGCAGCGCCGGGACAACGCTGCAGCCTGACGCCAGCACAGAGAATTTGAGGGCTTGAAGCCATGATGCAACCTAAGAAAACGAAGTTCCGGAAGGCGCATAAGGGCCGTATCCACGGCGTTGCGTCTTCGGGCGCGACGTTGGCGTTCGGCCAGTTCGGTCTGAAGGCGACCGAGCCTGAGCGCGTCACCGCGCGCCAGATCGAAGCCGCTCGCCGCGCGCTGACCCGCCACATGAAGCGCGCCGGCCGCGTCTGGATCCGCATATTCCCCGACGTTCCCGTGTCGAAGAAGCCTGCCGAAGTCCGCATGGGTTCCGGCAAGGGCGCGCCGGAATTGTGGGTCGCGCGCGTCAAGCCGGGCCGGGTGCTGTTCGAGATCGACGGCGTCAACACCCAGACGGCGCGTGAAGCGCTGACCCTGGCGGCAGCCAAGCTGCCGATCAAGACGCGCTTCGTCGAGCGCATTGCGGAGTAATGGCCATGGCCCAGATGAAAATCGAAGACATCCGCGCGTTGAGCCCCGATCAGCAGGACGACGCCATCCTGAACCTGAAGAAGGAGCGCTTCAACCTGCGCTTCCAGCGCGCCACCGGGCAGCTCGAGAACACCTCGCGCCTGCGCGAAGCCCGCCGTGACATCGCCCGGATCAAGACCGTCGCCGCGCAGACGCGCGCGAAGAAGAAGTAAGAGGCTTACGAAGATGCCGAAACGTACTTTGCAGGGCGTGGTCGTCAGCGACAAGCAAGCCAAGACCATCGTGGTGCGCGTCGATCGCCGCTTTACGCACCCGATCTACAAGAAGACGATCCGCCGTTCGAAGAACTACCACGCGCACGACGAGAGCAACGAGTTCAAGCCGGGCGACATGGTGTGGATCGAGGAATCGAAGCCGATTTCGAAGTTGAAGCGCTGGGTCGTGATCCGGGGCGAACACAAGAAAAGCGCCTGATCTGTTGGCTTTAGCCGACTGACTTCAGGTTAATGTTGAGCGCCGGCTGGGCTGGCGCAAAGAGAAGAGGACGAGGTGCATCAATGATTCAGATGCAGACCAACCTCGACGTGGCCGATAATTCTGGCGCACGCCGTGTCATGTGTATCAAGGTGCTCGGGGGCTCCAAGCGCCGCTACGCCACGATCGGCGACATCATCGTTGTCTCGATCAAGGAAGCTATTCCGCGCGGCAAGGTGAAGAAGGGCGACGTGATGAAGGCCGTCGTGGTGCGCGTCCGCAAGGACATTCGCCGCGCCGACGGTTCGGTCATCCGCTTCGACCGCAACGCCGCCGTTCTGATCAACAATCAGTCCGAGCCGGTCGGTACCCGTATCTTCGGGCCCGTGCCGCGCGAGCTGCGCGCCAAGAACCACATGAAGATCATCTCGCTCGCGCCGGAGGTGCTGTGATGGCTGCGAAGATCCGCAAGGGCGACAAGGTCGTCGTGCTGACCGGCCGCGACAAAGGCCGCACCGGCGAGGTGTTCGAAGTGCGTCCCGACGCCGGTACGGCGCTGGTGCGCGGCATCAACATGGTCAAGCGTCACCAGAAGCAGACGCAGGCCCAGGAGGGCGGCATCATCTCGAAAGAGTCGCCGATCCAACTGTCCAACATCGCGTATGTCGGCAAGGACGGGAAGCCGACCCGCGTCGGATTCAAGATTCTGGCGGACGGCAAGAAGGTCCGCATCGCCAAGAGCTCGGGAGCTGAGATCGATGGCTGAGGCCGCTTACACACCGCGCCTGCGCGCGGAATACGACGCGAAGATCCGGACGGAAATGACCGAGAAGTTCGGTTATGAGAACGTCATGCAGGTTCCGCGCCTGGACAAGGTCGTGCTGAACATGGGCGTTGGCGATTCCGTCAACGACCGCAAGAAGGCCGAGAACGCCGCTGCGGAATTGACCCAGATCGCCGGCCAGAAGGCGATCGTGACCTATTCGCGGATCGCGATCGCGACCTTCAAGTTGCGTGAGAACCAGCCGATCGGCTGCAAGGTCACGCTGCGCAAGGCCCGTATGTACGAGTTCATCGATCGTCTGGTGACGGTCGCGCTGCCCCGCGTCCGCGACTTCCGCGGCTTGAACCCGAAGAGCTTCGATGGCCGCGGCAACTACTCGCTCGGCCTCAAGGAACACATCATTTTCCCCGAGATCGACTTCGACAAGGTCACGGAATCCCGCGGTATGGACATCACCGTCTGCACCACGGCCAAGACCGACGACGAGGCGAGGGCCTTGTTGACCGCATTCAATTTCCCGTTCCGGCAGTGAGACGCTGACCTAAAGCCTCTCAAACGCGGATACCCAGGAGCCAAGCATGGCAAAGAAGAGTTCAATCGAGAAGAACAACCGGCGCAAGCGGATGACGAAGAACGCCGCCCCGAAGCGCGAGCGGTTGAAGGCGATCATCGCCGACAAGACGTTGCCGATGGAGGAGCGGTTCGCTGCGACCCTGAAGCTGGCGGAAATGCCGCGCAACTCGTCGGCGACCCGCATCCGTCTGCGTTGCGAGCTGTCGGGCCGTTCGCGCTCGAACTATCGCTTGACCAAACTGTCCCGCATCGCAATGCGGGACCTTGGCTCCAAGGGCATGGTCCCGGGCCTCGTGAAGTCCAGCTGGTAAGGAGGGTCGTTTAGATGTCTACGCACGATCCAATCAGCGATCTGATCACCCGCATCCGTAACGCGCAGATGCGCTCCAAGAACAAGGTCTCCACGCCTGGCTCGAAGATGCGCGAGAACGTGCTCGAGGTGCTGAAGAGCGAAGGCTACATCCGCGGTTACGCGACGCTCGAGCATTCCTCGGGCCGCAGCGAGATCGAGATCGAGCTGAAGTATTTCGACGGCGAGCCCGTTATCCGTGAGATCGAGCGTGTCTCCAAGCCCGGACGTCGCGTGTACGCCTCGGTGAAGAACCTGCCGCGGGTCAATAACGGACTCGGCATTTCGGTGTTGTCGACGCCGAAGGGAATCATGGCTGACCACAGTGCGCGTGAAGCGAACGTGGGCGGCGAAGTTCTCTTCACGGTGTTCTGAGAAGGATTTTTGATCCATGTCACGTGTTGGCAAAAGACCGGTAGCGGTGCCGTCGGGTGTGACCGCGACCGTCGACGGGCAGACCGTCAAGATGAAGGGGCCGAAGGGCCAGCTTCAGTTCGTCGTCCATAACGACGTCGAGGTGAAGCTCGACAACGGCCAGGTCAAGGTGAACCCGCGGGTCGAGACCAACCGCGCGCGGGCCCTGTACGGGACCGCTCGCGCCCAGGTCGCGAATCTGGTCGAGGGTGTCACCAAGGGTTTCGAGAAGAAGCTCGAAATCACCGGCGTCGGTTACCGCGCCGCGCTGCAGGGCAAGAACCTGCAGCTCGCGCTCGGCTACAGCCACGATGTGGTCTACGCGATCCCGGAGGGGATCACGATCACCGTGCCGAAGCCGACCGAGATCACGGTGACCGGCAGCGACATTCAGCGCGTCGGCCAGGTCGCCGCCGAGATTCGCTCCTATCGTCCGCCGGAGCCCTACAAGGGCAAGGGCGTGAAGTATGTTGGCGAATTCATCTTCCGCAAGGAAGGCAAGAAGAAGTAACGGAGCCGGTCATGTCGAAAGCCAAGGTTACGAATGCCCGGCGCAAGCGCAGTGTACGACTGAAGCTGCGCCGCTCGGGTGGCGGCCGTCCGCGCCTGTCGGTGTTCCGCTCGTCCAAGCACATCTACGCCCAGGTCATCGACGACCTGAAGGGCGAGACGCTGGCCTCTGCCTCGTCGCTCGAGAAGTCGATGCGCGATGGCGGCAAGACCGGCGCCGACATCGATGCGGCGAAGGCGGTCGGCAAGCTGCTGGCCGAGCGCGCCGCCGAGAAGGGTGTCAAGGAAGTCGTGTTCGATCGCGGCAGCTATCTCTATCACGGGCGCGTCAAGGCTCTTGCCGACGCGGCGCGTGAAAGCGGGCTGAGCTTCTAACAGAATTTGAGGATTGAGGCGTAAGCCTCTGAAGGACTGGAAAAACCATGGCAGAACGCGAACAACGTGGTGGACGCGATCAACGCGGCGGCGGACGTGAACGCAGGGAAGAGCGCGACAGCGAGTTCGTTGACAAGCTCGTCCACATCAATCGCGTCGCCAAGGTCGTCAAGGGCGGCAAGCGCTTCGGTTTCGCAGCGCTGGTCGTGATCGGCGACCAGAAGGGCCGCGCCGGCTTCGGTCACGGCAAGGCGCGCGAAGTGCCCGAGGCGATCCGCAAGGCAACCGAATCCGCCAAGCGCAACCTGACCCGCGTGTCGTTGCGCGAGGGCCGCACGCTGCATCACGACATCGCCGGCCGTCATGGCGCGGGCCGTGTTTACCTGCGCGCAGCTCCGGCCGGTACCGGCATCATCGCCGGCGGTCCGATGCGCGCCGTGTTCGAGACGCTCGGCGTCCAGGACGTGGTTGCGAAGTCGATCGGCTCGTCGAACCCGTACAACATGGTTCGCGCGACCTTCGATGCGCTGAAGCATCAGGATTCGCCGCGCTCGGTCGCTGCCCGCCGCAACATCAAGGTGTCCACCCTCCAGTCCCGCCGTATCGGTGGTGACGCCGAGGCGGTTGCCGAATAACGGAAGCTTTTCGGAGTAGACGCCTATGGCCAAGAGTGCCGTTACGACCGCAAAGACGATCAAGCTCGAGCAGACCGGCAGCGCGATCCGCCGCCATCACTCGCAGCGTTCGACGCTGATCGGGCTCAAGCTCAACAAGATCGGCCGCATCAGCGAACTGCCGGACACCCCGGCGGTCCGCGGCATGATCTTGAAAGTTCACCATCTCGTTCGCATTGTCGACGAGAAGTAAGCAAAGGCGCACGATCCCGAAGCGGGACCCGTTTTCGGTGAAGGTCATGCGCAAGAAACAAGGAGCAGGGCGATGAAGCTCAGCGATATCGCCGACAATGCCGGCTCGCGCAAGAAGCGTATGCGCGTCGGCCGCGGCATTGGTTCGGGCAAGGGCAAGCAGGCCGGCCGCGGTGGCAAGGGCCAGACCGCGCGTTCGGGCGTGCGCATCAAGGGTTTCGAAGGCGGCCAGATGCCCTTGCATCGCCGTCTGCCCAAGCGCGGCTTCAACAACATCTTCCGCGTGGAGTTCGCCGAGATCAATCTCGACCGGCTCCAGGATGCGGTCGATGCCAAGAAGATCGACGCCGGCAGCGTCGTGAACGTCGAATCCCTGGTCAAGGCCGGCGTGCTGCGCCGCGCCAAGGGTGGCCTGCGGCTGCTCGGCCGCGGCGAGTTCAAGGCCAAGCTCAACATCGAAGTGCACGGCGCCTCGAAGACCGCGATCGCGGCAGTCGAGAAGGCCGGCGGCTCGGTGAAGATCCTCGCGCCTGCCAAGGAAGAAGGCGAGGCGGCGTAACAACTGCGTCATCGGCCCGCGGCTCGCGGGCCTTTACGCACGCGGGACGATGGACTTATCGAAGCCGTAGCCCCAGATAATGTCCGGTGTCCGGTATAATGTAGCCCGGCCGCGGGCATAACGGCGCAATAAGCGGCGGGAGAAAGTCCAAGATGGCCTCTGCAGCGGAACAACTGGCAGCCAATCTCAATTTCGGTGCGTTTGCCAAGGCCGACGAACTGAAGAAGCGCATCTGGTTCACCCTGGGCGCGCTGCTCGTTTATCGGCTCGGGACCTACATCCCGTTGCCCGGCATCGATCCCAACATCTGGGAGCAGGTGTTCCGCTCCCAGGCGGGCGGCATCCTCGGCATGTTCAATATGTTCGCTGGCGGCGGCATTCACCGCATGGCGATCTTTGCGCTGAACATCATGCCGTACATCTCCGCCTCCATCATCATCCAGCTCCTGACCACCGTCTCGCCGCAGCTCGAGGCGCTGAAGAAGGAAGGCGAGTCCGGCCGCAAGCTGCTGAACCAGTACACCCGTTATCTCACGGTGATCCTGGCCGCGTTCCAGTCCTACGGCATTGCGGTGGGCCTCGAAGGCGCTGGCAACGTCGTCAGCGACCCCGGCATGTTCTTCCGCCTGTCGACGGCGATCACGCTGACCGGCGGCACCATGTTCCTGATGTGGCTGGGCGAGCAGATCACGTCGCGCGGCATCGGCAACGGCATTTCCCTGATCATTCTCTCCGGCATCGTCGCCGAGCTGCCCGCGGCGCTCGCCAACATGCTCGAGCTCGGCCGTCAGGGTGCGATGTCGACCGGCCTGATTCTGGTCGTCATCATCATGGCGGTGGCCGTGATCGCCTTCATCGTGTTCGTGGAGCGCGCCCAGCGCCGGCTCTTGATCCAGTATCCGAAGCGCCAGGTCGGCAACAAGATGTTCGAGGGGCAGTCCTCGCATCTGCCGCTCAAGCTCAACACCTCGGGCGT
The DNA here is from genome assembly GCF_023073155.1 of Bradyrhizobium sp. 45. Taxonomy (NCBI): domain Bacteria; kingdom Pseudomonadati; phylum Pseudomonadota; class Alphaproteobacteria; order Hyphomicrobiales; family Nitrobacteraceae; genus Bradyrhizobium; species Bradyrhizobium sp. 45. The sequence goes on from NZ_JADPIX010000059.1 coordinate 56,979, forward strand.
GATCCCGCCGATCTTCGCGTCCTCGCTGCTGCTGCTGCCGACCACGGTCGCGAACTTCAACGCGGGCAGTGGGCCGGAATGGTTCCAGTGGATCAACACCCAGCTCGGCCACGGCCGTCCGCTGTTCCTGATCATGTATCTGGCGCTGATCGTGTTCTTCGCCTTCTTCTACACCGCGATCGTGTTCAATCCGACCGAGACCGCGGACAATCTGAAGAAGCACGGCGGCTTCATTCCGGGTATCCGCCCGGGCGAGCGTACCGCGGAATATATCGACTACGTGCTGTCGCGGATCACCGTGCTCGGCGCGGTGTATCTGGCGATCGTCTGCTTGATTCCGGAAATCCTGATCTCCTACGCGTCGGTGCCGTTCTACTTTGGCGGCACTTCGCTGTTGATCGTCGTCAGCGTCACCATGGACACGGTGGCGCAGGTGCAGGGCTATCTCCTGGCGCATCAGTACGAAGGCCTGATCCGGAAGTCGAAGCTGCGCGGCCGCCGCCGTTAAGCGCGGCGTCCCTCGGGCGGCGCGATTGCGCCGCCGATTCGCCGCGCGTGCAATGCGCGCGGACGGCGAGCCGGCCATTCGGTCGCCTCGGCAGAGTCGCTCTTCCTGTCGTGCAAGCATTGATCTCAAAGGCTTCTTGGCGTCTGGCCATTTGCTCCCCTATGATATGGGTAGCGGTGCGGCGCTGATTATGATTTGCACTGTAACTGGACTTCAAAACACGGGCGCGCGACGTATCGCGCACCAATCGGGGGGCGTACGCCGATGAGAATTATACTTCTGGGGCCACCGGGATCGGGCAAGGGCACCCAGGCGCAGCTGCTGGTGCAGCGCTATGGCATCGTCCAGCTCTCGACCGGCGAGATGTTGCGTGCAGCGGTGGCGGCCGGAACGCCGGTCGGGCTCAAGGCTAAGGAGATCATGGCCAGCGGCGGTCTCGTGCCAGACGATGTCGTGGTGGGGATCATCTCCGATCGGATCGATCAGCCGGATGCCAAAAACGGTTTCATCCTTGACGGTTTCCCGCGGACCGTGCCGCAGGCCGAGGCGCTGGATGAGCTGCTCAAGCACAAGCACCTCAAGCTCGATGCCGTGATCGAGCTCCGCGTCAACGAAAGCGCGCTCCTGAATCGCGTCGAGACTCGCGTCGCCCAGATGCGCGAGCGCGGGGAAGAGGTCCGGCTTGATGACACCCCGGAGGTGCTGACCAAGCGACTCGCCAGCTACCGCAGCCAGACGGAACCGCTGATTCACTACTATTCCGAGCGGCGCAAGCTCTCGACCATCGACGGCATGATGGCCATCGATGAGGTCACCCGCGCCATCCATCGCCAGCTCCTGGCGCTCGGGGCGGTCGAGCCCAAGACGCATGGCAAGGCACATGGCAAGACGCGCGCCCGGAGTGCGACAAAGGCGGCCCCGGCCAGAAAGGCCAAGGCGGCGAAGAAATCGGCCAAAAAGTCTGCGAAAGCGGCCAAAAAGGCTGCCAAATCCGAGAAGGCGGCCAAGAAGGCTACGAAGGCGGGCAAGAGAATCGTCAAGAAAGCCGCCAAGAAGGCAGGAAAGAAGATGGCAGCCAAGAAGACCGCCAGGAAGGCTGTCAAGAAAGGTGCCAAAAAGGCCGCAAAAAAGGTCACGAAAAGGCGAGCTAAGCGCTAGCAGCGGTTGACGAAAGCCCCCTGAATCCCCTAATAAGCCCGCATCCAAGTCGGATAGTTTCAAACGATGCCGGGCCCCAGGAAGACCAGGGGTGGGCGTCGTGTTCGCGTTTGTGAACACCTGCCCGAGAAACCAAGCACTTAAAGCCCGATTCCTGACGAGGGATTGGCGACAGGAGAGAAGGCCGTGGCCCGTATTGCCGGCGTGAACATCCCGACCAACAAGCGCGTGCTGATCGCGCTCCAGTACATCCATGGCATCGGTCAGAAGATCGCCGGTGAGATTCTGGAGAAGGTGAAGATCCCGGTGGATCGTCGCGTCAATCAGCTCAGCGACGCCGAAGTGCTCCAGATCCGCGAAGTGATCGACCGCGACTATATGGTCGAGGGCGATTTGCGTCGTGAGGTCGGCATCAACATCAAGCGTCTGATGGACCTCGGCTGCTATCGCGGCCTGCGCCATCGTCGCGGTCTGCCGGTGCGTGGCCAGCGTACCCACACCAACGCGCGTACGCGCAAGGGTCCGGCCAAGGCCATTGCCGGCAAGAAGAAGTAAGTTTTCGCATCCAATCACGGCGTGTGGCGACCCGGGGATGACCCGTTCGCCACGCGCCTTTCGTTCCACAGGTGTAGCCGCTGGCATTACGGCGGCGTTGAGATCTTCAGGAAAGGTAGTCTATGGGCAAGGAAGCCACCCGCGTTCGTCGTCGTGAGCGCAAGAACATCGCCTCCGGCGTCGCGCACGTGAACTCGTCGTTCAACAACACGACCATCACCATCACCGACGCGCAGGGCAACACGATTGCCTGGTCCTCCGCCGGCACGATGGGCTTCAAGGGCTCGCGCAAGTCGACCCCGTATGCCGCACAGGTTGCCGCCGAGGACGTGTCGAAGAAGGCGCAGGAGCACGGCATGCGCACGCTGGAAGTCGAAGTCGCCGGTCCCGGTTCGGGCCGCGAATCGGCGCTCCGGGCGCTGCAGGCCGCGGGCTTCACCGTCACCTCGATCCGCGACGTGACCACGATCCCGCACAACGGTTGCCGTCCCCGTAAGCGTCGGCGCGTTTGATACCAGATTGCGGGCGCATTGGCGCCCGCGATGATTTTTTGCAAAGCCGTGGAAATGATCTGCGGCCTTTCTCCAACGCCAGTGCCTGCAACAGCAGTCTGACTGGCCTGTATGGGTGAAACAGTGACGATCCAGAAAAATTGGCAAGAACTGATTCGGCCGAACAAGCTGCAGGTACAGCCCGGCAGCGATCCGACCCGTTTCGCGACCATCGTCGCCGAACCGCTCGAGCGCGGCTTCGGCCAGACGCTCGGCAACGCGCTACGCCGCATCCTGCTGTCCTCGCTCCAGGGCGCGGCAGTGCAGTCGGTGCACATCGACGGCGTGCTGCACGAGTTCTCCTCGATCGCGGGCGTCCGTGAGGACGTCACCGACATCGTGCTCAACATCAAGGACATCTCGATCAAGATGCAGGGCGAAGGCCCCAAGCGCATGGTCGTCAAGAAGTCCGGACCGGGCGTCGTCACCGCCGGCGACATCCAGACCGTGGGCGACGTCGTCGTGCTCAATCCCGACCTGCAGATCTGCACGCTCGATGAGGGCGCCGAGATCCGTATGGAGTTCACGGTCGCAACCGGCAAGGGCTACGTTCCCGCCGAGCGCAACCGCCCCGAGGACGCACCGATCGGCCTGATCCCGGTCGACAGCCTGTACTCGCCGGTCCGCAAGGTCTCCTACAAGGTCGAGAACACCCGCGAGGGCCAGATCCTCGACTACGACAAGCTGACCATGACGATCGAGACCAACGGCGCACTGACGCCGGATGATTCCGTGGCCTACGCGGCGCGCATCCTGCAGGATCAGCTCAACGTGTTCGTCAACTTCGAAGAGCCGCGCAAGGAAGTCGCCCAGGAGATCATCCCGGACCTCGCCTTCAACCCGGCCTTCCTCAAGAAGGTGGACGAGCTCGAGCTGTCGGTGCGCTCGGCCAATTGCTTGAAGAACGACAACATCGTCTACATCGGCGACCTCGTGCAGAAGAGCGAAGCGGAAATGCTCCGCACTCCGAACTTCGGCCGCAAGTCTCTGAACGAGATCAAGGAAGTGCTGGCCCAGATGGGTCTGCACCTCGGCATGGAAGTGCCGGGCTGGCCGCCGGAGAACATCGACGAGCTCGCCAAGCGCTTCGAGGATCACTACTGATCCGAACGACGACAGGCTGAACGACAACAGGCTGAGGCGCGAATTCATCGCGCCTTAGCGGGCGAACGCAGGCAGCCCACCTGAGCAACTGGTCCGACGAACCGTCGCGACGAATGAAATTCAAGGAATAGATAAATGCGTCACGGCAAGGTTCATCGCAAGCTCAACCGCACCGCTGAGCATCGCCGCGCGATGTTCGCCAACATGTGCGCCGCGCTGATCAAGCACGAGCAGATCGTCACCACGCTGCCGAAGGCGAAGGAATTGCGTCCGATCGTCGAGAAGCTGATTACCCTCGGCAAGAAGGGCGGGCTGGCCATGCGCCGTCAGGCCATCTCGGAGATGCGTGACAAGGATCAGGTCAGGAAGCTGTTCGACACGCTCGCGCCCCGCTACAAGGATCGCCAGGGTGGCTACACCCGCATCATCAAGGCCGGCTTCCGCTACGGCGACAACGCCCCGATGGCCGTGATCGAGTTTGTCGATCGTGATGTCGATGCCAAGGGCCTGGATTCCGGTCCGGTGCGGGAAAAGGAAGCCGAGGCGGCATAAGCCGACCGGCAGAGAGTTTTCAGAAAGCGGCGCCTTCGGGCGCCGCTTTTTTATTGGCCGTCCTGTTGGTTACGTCCCGCTCCTCACGCGTCGGTGAGTGCCGATTGCTATCGTGCCGGCAGCGCCCAATATCTCCGCAAGCATCAACGGAGATCACGCATGAACATCGACCTATCCGGAAAGACCGCCCTCGTCACCGGCTCGACTGCCGGCATCGGCCACGCCATCGCCAAGGGCCTTGCCGGCTCGGGTGCGAGCGTCGTGATCAACGGACGCGGCCAGGACAAGGTCGATGCGGCCGTGCGCAAGCTGGAAGGGGCGGGCGGAAAGGTCCGCGGCATCGCCGCCGACGTCTCGACCGCGGCGGGCTGCAAGGCGCTGGCCGCGGCGCTGACGTCGACATCCTCATCAACAATGCCGGCATCTTCGAGCCGAGGGACTTTTTCGACATTCCGGACGAGGACTGGAGCCGCTTTTTCGAGGTCAACGTGATGAGCGGCGTGCGTCTCTCGCGTGCGTATATGAAAGGCATGCTCAAGCGCAACTGGGGCCGAATCGTCTTCATCTCCTCGGAGTCCGGGCTCAACATTCCCGTCGAGATGATCCACTACGGCATGAGCAAGACGGCGCAGCTCTCGGTCGCGCGGGGCCTGGCGCAGCTCACACGGGGCACCGGCGTCACCGTCAATTCCGTGCTGCCGGGCCCGACAATGTCGGAGGGCGTCGAGACGTTCGTGAAGGATCTTGCCAAGCAGAACGGCCAGTCGGTCGATGAGGCCGCGGCCAATTTCGTCAAACAACATCGCCCAAGCTCGCTGCTCCAGCGCTTCGCCAGCGTCGATGAGATCGCCAACATGGTGGTGTATGCGGCTTCGAAGGAAGCCTCGGCGACCAACGGCGCGGCGTTGCGTGCGGAGGGCGGCATCATCAATACGATTGCCTGAGGCCTGCGGATGCCGGCCTATGTGATCTCCGAGGTCGAGGTACGCGACAGAGCCGCGATGGAAGCCTATCGCGAGCTGGCCGCAGCAACCATCGCGCAATATGGCGGCCGCTATCTCGTGCGCGGCGGCGCCGCCGAATTGGTGGAGGGCGGCCCGCCGCCCAAGACCATCATCATCGTGGAGTTCCCATCGATGGCGCGGGCGCAGGAATGGTATGCCTCGGCCGAGTACGCCGAGGCGCTGAAGCTGCGGCACACGGCGCTGGAGCGTCGGCTGCTGTTTGTCGAGGGCGTGGCACCGTAGACAAGCCCGGGCATGACGGAGTGAGTGGCCGCTACCACCCCTCCAGCACGATCTTGCCGCGCGACTTGCCACTCTCGAGCAGTGCATGCGCGCGCTTGAGGTTGGCCGCGTTGATGGTGCCGAAGGTCTGGTCGAGCGTCGTGCGCAAGACGCCCTTGTCGATGAGGTCGGCGACGTCGTTGAGCAGATGATGCTGCGCGATCATGTCGGCGGTTTGAAAGGAGGAGCGCGTGAACATCGATTCCCAATGCACCGAGATGGCCTTGCCCTTGAACGCGCTCACAGTGAATTCCGGGGGATCGTCGATCAGGCCGAATCTGCCCTGCGGCGCCATGAACTCGGCGATGCTCTTGTAGTGCTGGTCGGTGAATGTGAGGCTCGCCACCAGCGCGACGGGCGGCAGCTTGAGCTTCTCGACCTGCTCTTTCATCGGTTGGCCGTGGTCGATCACCGCATGCGCGCCGAGACCGAGGCACCATTTTTGCGACTCCGGCCGCGTCGCGGTCGCGAGCACCGTCAGCCCGGTGAGGCGGCGGGCGAGCTGGATCAGGATCGAGCCAACGCCGCCAGCGCCGCCCGTGATCAAGAGCGTGCGCGGATCGACACTCTTGCCGGGCACCGCACCGAGCCGATCGAACAGCAATTCCCAGGCGGTGATGGAGGTGAGCGGGAGGGCGGCGGCCTGCACGAACGACAGGCTCTTCGGCTTGTTGCCAACGATGCGCTCGTCGACGAGGTGGAATTCAGAATTGGTACCCTGGCGCAGGATCGAGCCGGCGTAAAATACCTCGTCGCCTGGCTTGAACAGCGTGACGTCGGGACCGACGGCGTCGACAACGCCGGCCGCGTCATAGCCCAGAATCTTGGTCTCGCCCTCGGGCGGGGCTGCGCGCTTGCGCACCTTGTAATCGACCGGATTGGCCGAGATCGCCTTCACAGCCACGCGGATATCACGGCCCTTGGGTTCGGGCTTGGCGGTCTCGAAATCGAACAGCGCGTCCTGATCCTCGATCGGAAGCGACTTCCTGTAGCCGACGGCCTTCATGGCTTGTCTCCTTCAGATAGTGTTGCAGATGCCGGGTCCCGGGTTCGCGTTTTCGCGCGCCCCCGGGATGACAAGCGAGACCTAGAACGCGAACTGCGTCCGCATCGCGACCGCATCGAACTTCGAACCGACATCAGCGGTCGAGATCGGCGTGGCCTGCCTCGATACCGTGCCATGCAGATAGTCCAGCATGAAACGGACGTTGCCGTTGACATACCAGTTCAGCGCTGCCGTGTAGACGGTCTGCCGGCCGCCTGCGATGCCGGTTGCGGTCCCGAGTTGATCGTTGAGGTCGATCGTGGAGAAGCGTCCCGCGACCTCCCACGCGCCCCAGCCGCCGCCCTCGAGGGAGAACGGGTGTGCCGGCTTGACGCCGCCATAGGCCGCATTGGCCGCATTATAGCTGCGACCCTCGCCCGTCAGCACGTAGCCGGCTTGCGCATAGCCGCCCTGGAATTTGAGGCTTGGCGCACCCAGCGGCGGCAGGCCGGTATTGGCGCTGCGATCGATGTTGTACCAGAAATACTCGCCTTGCAGGATCAGCGGTCCATAGGTGGCGGCCGCTTCGACGCTGTAGACCTGCGCGCCGGAGGCATTGGCGATTGCGCCGGTCGTAGCCAGCGCCGTGGGATCGATGCGCAGTTCCGGACGATCGTTCAGCGTCACCGTCTGTGCACCCGTCACCAGATTGCGCGTCGGCTGGATCAGCCATTCGGCATTGCCGCCGAGATGGACCGAGTAGTCTTTGCCGCTGACGACTTGGCCGGCGACACGCGCGACCGCGCCGTATTGTTCCGTGGTGCCGTTCGGCGCAACGCTCGACGCTGAGTGGATCGCACCGGTGGCGGGACCGGTGACATAGGCGCCAGCCCAGAACACGTCGTTGTACCAGCGCGTGCCGACCGCCGAACGGAAGTCGCCCGCAGCGATGCTCGTGGCGACGATCCCCGCCGAGGCGCGTTCCATGAACATGATGTCGTTGGAGCTCGTGGCCTCATCGAGGGTGTAGGGCAGGTCCATGATGCCGCCTTCGATGGCCATCTTGCCGCCGAACGGTTTCAGGCCGGTATAGCTGAGATAGGCGTTCTCGATGCCGGAGACGCCGCCGCCGGGCAGCGAACCTGGAGCTGCGCCGCCAAAACCGTCGGAGGAGCCGCCGAAGTCGTAGACCAGCGCGAAATTCCAGTCGTGGAAGAACTTGCCGGCGACACCGATGCGGGCGCGGCGGACGTTCTCGCCGCTGTCGAGCTTTTGCGGCACGGTCGCCGCCGTGTTGGGCCGATAGTCGTAGCCGCCGACATCCCAATGCACACGGCTTGTGATCCCGACGCAGTTAGCCCCATCGGCAGTGCAGATGGTCGGTCGGTTGTTCGGCATTGTCACGACGACGCCGGATGCGGGCGCCGGTCCCTTGAGCGGGATCGCCGCGTTGGCGTTGGCGACGGCGGCCTTCGCTTCGGAACGCGCTTCAGCTTTCGCCTCCGCCTTCGCCTCAAGCCTGGCCTTCGCTGTGGCCGCGGTATTCGCGGCGGTCTGGCTCTGGAGCTTGTCGAGCTTCTGCTCCAGCATCTTCAGCTGCTGCTTCAGGAGCGCGATCTCCTGGTCGCTGCTGCTCGCCGATTGGGCCTGGGCCTGCGAGGCTGCCAGTGCGGCGGCGAGACCCATCGCCGTGGCTGCAATTCTTGTCCTGCTCACGTCATGACTCCATCGTTTGACGAACTTCCCCAAGTCGCTGGCGGAGAGCCTAGGTTTGATCGATGACTACCCCGCGACGCTGCGGCCGGTTGCGCGGTTCCCACTGGTGTAAATTCGCCGCAACCGAATCCGCCTTGCACCACCATGCAAGATGACGCACATCATGCCAATCCACAGCCCCGGCAAATTGCTATTTCGCACGCACAGCTTGCAGGCCGGACACGCCAAAGGGGGTCGAATATGCCGCCGGGCGCCCTTCTAATGGGGGGCGAACGCGCCTATATTCCGGCGTCTTTTCCAAGAGGTAGGAATGTTTCGATCGACCTGGAGCGCCGTCGCCACGGCACTGTGCATAGCCTTTTCGGCCAACTTCAATCCGGCCGCTGCGCAGGACCGCCGAGTGCCGTCCTCGCCCGCCGAACTGCGGCTGTCCTATGCGCCGATCGTGCAGCGGGTGCAGCCGGCGGTTGTCAACGTCTACGCCGCCAAGGTGGTGCAGAACCGCAACCCGCTGCTCGACGACCCGATCTTCCGCCGGTTCTTCGGCGTGCCCGGCCAACAGCAGGAGCAGGTGCAGCGCTCGCTCGGTTCGGGCGTGATCGTCGATGCGTCGGGGCTCGTTGTCACCAACGTCCACGTCATCGAAGGCGCCGACCAGGTCAAGGTGTCCCTGTCGGACAAGCGTGAGTTCGAGGCCGAGATCGTGCTGAAGGACTCTCGCAGCGATCTCGCGGTGCTGCGTCTGAAGGACACCAAGGAGAAGTTTCCGGCTCTCGAATTCACCAATTCGGACGAGCTGATGGTAGGCGACGTCGTGATGGCGATCGGCAATCCCTTCGGCGTCGGCCAGACCGTGACCCACGGCATCATCTCGGCCTTGGCGCGCACGCAGGTCGGTATCACCGACTACCAGTTCTTCATCCAGACCGACGCGGCGATCAATCCTGGCAATTCCGGCGGCGCGTTGGTCGACATGAACGGCAGGCTCGCGGGCATCAACACCGCGATCTATTCGCGCTCCGGCGGCTCGCAGGGCATCGGCTTCGCGATCCCCGCCAACATGGTGCGCGTCGTCGTCGCCTCCGCCAAGGGCGGCGGCAAGGCGGTGAAGCGGCCCTGGTTAGGGGCGAAATTGCAGGCGGTGACGCCGGAGATCGCCGAGAGTCTCGGCCTGCGTTCGCCGACCGGTGCGCTGGTCGCAAGCGTCGTTCCGAACGGACCGGCGGCCAAGGCCGGGCTGAAATCCTCCGACCTGATCGTCTCGATCGACGGCCAGACCGTGGATGATCCCAACGCCTTCGACTATCGTTTCGCCACACGGCCGCTTGGCGGCACCGCGCAGATCGACGTGCAGCGCGGTGGCAAGCCGATCAAGCTGACGGTGGCGCTGGACGCCGCGCCCGATGCCGCCCGCAACGAGCTCGTCATCACCGCGCGCTCGCCTCTCCAAGGTGCGAAGGTCTCGACCATCACCCCGGCGTTGGCCGACGAGCTGCATCTGGATGCCGACACCGAAGGCGTCGTGGTCACCGATCTCGGCGGCGACAGTGCGGCCGCGAATGTCGGCTTCCAGAAGGGCGACGTCATCCTGGCGGTCAACAACCAAAAGATCAGCAAGACCAGCGATCTCGAGAAGGCGGCGGCCGAGCGCCAGCGCATCTGGCGCATCACGCTGGTGCGTGGCGGCCAGCAGATCAACGTCACGCTGGGCGGATGAGTCCGAAGCGACCACAGGAGACGCCAACTCTCTTCGCCGCGGCGGGGCTCGATCACGAGGCTCCGCATCCGCTGCCGGATCGGCTGCGGCCGCGCGCGCTCTCGGAGGTCGTCGGCCAGGATCACATTCTGGGTCCCGACGGCGCGCTGACGCGCATGCTGGAAACGCGTACGCTGGGCTCACTGGTGTTCTGGGGCCCGCCCGGCACCGGCAAGACCACGGTGGCGCGGCTGCTCGCGGACGCCACCGATCTGCATTTCGAGCAGATCTCTGCGGTGTTCTCCGGGGTCGCCGATTTGAAGAAGGCCTTTGAGGCCGCGCGTGCACGCCGCGAGATGGGCAAGGGCACGCTGCTGTTCGTCGACGAGGTCCATCGCTTCAACCGCGCCCAGCAGGATTCGTTTCTGCCGGTCATGGAAGACGGCACGGTGGTGATGGTCGGCGCCACCACCGAAAACCCGTCCTTCGAACTCAACGCGGCGCTTTTGTCACGGGCGCGCGTGCTGGTGTTTCGCTCGCTCGACGCGGCCGCGATCGAAAAGCTGTTTGCGCATGCCGAGGAGGTCGAGGGCCGCAAGCTGCCGCTCGACGAGGAAGCGCGCGCCGTGCTGGTGCGCATGGCCGATGGCGACGGCCGCGCGTCGCTGACGCTCGTCGAGGAAGTCTGGCGCGCCGCGCGCAAGGACGAGATTTTCGACGCCGCGCAGTTGCAGGAGATATTGCAGCGCCGGGCGCCGATCTACGACAAGTCGGCCGACGGCCATTACAATTTGATCTCGGCGCTGCATAAGTCGGTACGGGGCTCCGATCCCGATGCCGCGCTGTATTATCTCGCGCGCATGCTCGATGCCGGCGAGGACCCTCTGTTCCTGGCCCGCCGCGTCGTGCGCATGGCAGTCGAGGATATCGGGCTTGCCGATCCGCAGGCGCTGGTCATCGCCAACGCGGCCAAGGACGCTTTCGACTTCCTCGGTCATCCCGAGGGCGAGCTCGCGATCGCGCAGGCGGTGGTCTATCTCGCCACCGCACCGAAATCGAACGCCGTCTACACCGCCTTCGGCAAGGCGATGCAGGTCGCAAAGCAGGCCGGCTCGCTGCTGCCGCCGAAACACATCCTCAACTCGCCGACCAAGCTGATGAAGTCGGAAGGCTACGGCGCATCTTACGAATACGACCACGACACGCCCGACGCCTTCTCCGGCCAGGATTATTTCCCGGAAGCCCTGGGCCGCCAGACCTTCTACGACCCGCCCGAGCGGGGGTTCGAGCGGGAGATCCGCAAGCGGCTGGATTATTGGGCGAAGTTGCGGAAGGAGCGGGGTGGGAAGTAGGTTCTGCGTCGCTGAGAAGGCGCTTGCGTTTACGTGTCAAAAATGACACATAAGCGCAGCCGAATGATCGATCGCACGAAGAAGCTTCCCGCGAGATTCTACGTCAGCTCGACAGGTCGAAATCCTGTTCGCGAGTGGATATTGGATTTGCCTTCTGAAGATCGAAAAACTGTCGGGAAGGATATTCAGAAAGTCGAATTCGGTTGGCCGATCGGACGCCCGCATTGTGCCCCGCTGGGGGATGGATTGTGGGAGGTTCGAAGTGATCTCGACGAGCAACCGGATTGCGCGAGTGATCTTCTGTTTGGAAGACGGTCAGATGATCCTGCTCCACGGCTTTATCAAGAAAAACGCAGAAAGCGCCAAAGCGGGATATTGACCTTGCGCTGAAGCGCAGGCGAGAGGTGACGTGATGACGAAAAGCAAAGCGCACGTGAGCAAAGAAACGTTCGACGAGTTTCTTACCGAGCAAGGTATACTTGGGACTTGTGAGGAGCGTGCTCTCAAGGAGCTTATCGCTGAGCAATTGACGGAGGCGATGAAGACGCAGGGAATCACGAAGACGGCGATGGCCGCACGCATGAGGACCAGTCGTCGTCAGCTCGATCGGCTCCTTGATCCCGCGACCCCCTCGGTGACGCTGGATACACTGCAACGCGCCGCAAGTGCGGTTGGCCGTACTCTACGAGTCGAATTGGTATGACTTCGCTCGTGCCAGGCGCCGTCCTGATGAACCTGCAACAGCAATATGACCTGCGGCTGGCGGAGAACGAGATGGGCGCGGAAGTCGCGTCACTGCCTCGGCGCGCCGATACACAGTTGACACCAAAGCTTGGAAACACCGCATGAGCCGCCGCATCAAGAGAATGAACCCGAAACCTCGCGAGCGCGATGAGCGCAAGGAGGCGCGTCCGTTCAAGGCGCGCAGCGCGAAGCCTGCTGGGCTGCGGCCTGGCGGCAAGCCGGGCACGAAGCCGCCGCGCTTTGCGAGCGAGCGCGTTGACCGGCGCGCGCCCAAAGCCGAACCGGAAAAGGCTGCACCGGCAAAGCCCGTCGAGGCATTGCTGCCGACCAAGGTGCAGACCGTCAAGGTGACGGCCGACGAGAACAACATGCGCGTCGATCGCTTCCTTGAAGCGCACTTTCCCGGCCTGTCGTTCTCCCACATCCAGCGCGTGGTTCGTAAAGGCGAGCTGCGCGTCGACGGCAAGCGCGTCGACAGCAAGGACCGCCTGGAGGAGGGCCAGAGCGTCCGCATTCCGCCGCTGAAGCTCGACACGCCAAAGGCACCCAACCCGCAGTCGGAGGCGGCGCAAAAGACGCTTGCCGCGCTGAAGGAGATGACAATCTACGAGGACGACGACGTTCTCGTGCTGAACAAGCCGGCCGGACTTGCCGTGCAGGGCGGCTCTGGCATGACGCGACACATTGACCAGATGCTGGAGGTGATGCGCGATTCCAAGGGCCAGAAGCCGCGCCTCGTACACCGCATCGACAGGGAGACGTCGGGCTGTCTCCTAGTCGCCAAGACCCGCTTTGCCGCCTCGCATCTGACCGGCGCCTTCCGTTCGCGGTCGGCGCGAAAGACCTATTGGGCGCTGGTGCCGGGGCTGCCGAAGCCAAAGCAGGGCCGCATCTCGACCTTCCTTGCCAAGGAGGAGAGCGAGGACGACACCATCATGCGCATCGCCCAGCATGGCGATGAGGGCGCAAGCCACGCGGTGACATATTATGCGGTGGTCGAGACCGCCGGCAACAAGCTGACCTGGGTGTCGCTGAAGCCGGTGACGGGGCGCACCCACCAGCTGCGCGCCCACATGGAACATATCGGCCACCCCATCGTCGGTGATCCCAAATATTTCAACATCGAGAACTGGCAACTGCCGGGCGGCCTGCAAAACCGGCTGCACCTGTTGGCGCGCCGCATCGTCATCCCGCATCCCCGCGGCGGCTTCATTGATGCCACCGCGCCGCTGCCGCAGCACATGCAGCAGTCATGGAACCTGCTCGGGCTCGATGCGAGCCGGTTTGATCCGATCGAGAACGCGCCGGAGGAGTAGTTGAGTTTGCTATTGGGTTGCTTCGCTGCGCCCCGAATCATGAAACCCGCTCAATTCCGAAACTGCTCCAGAAACATCCGCAGGCTATCGTGCGGGCTCTGGACATCCGTGATCAACCAGCCCTCGGGTCCGCTGACCAGGATGAAGTTCAGAGTCATCGGCCGGCCGCGATTGTCGAAACTCGCCGCGACATAGGTCTTGTCGTATTGCCTGCGAACGACCGCGATCGCGACGGGGCCGAGCTTCCAGCTCGGGCTCTGCACTAGGAAATCGTAGGGCTCGACCCGCGGCGCGGACCACACCTTGCACAAGGAGGGGTCGAAGAATTGCCGGGCGGTGGCGCCATCCCGCGGCAGGCCTTTTGAGAGCTCCGGCGCGCCCTGGCCGTAATGAGCGTAGACGTTGCGGACCACCGATTCCGGAGCCCGAAAGCCGGCCTGCGCCGCGGCCGGCCAAAACCCGGCAAGGAGAGCCGCAATGCCTGCAAGTTCCCTCATACCTGCCGCTCGCTTTATCGGTCGTCGCTCTTACCTTACAAGCCTAGCATTGAGTGATCAGGGCCGAAAACCAGATGCGCGAATTGTTCGATGAAGCTGCGGGGCGATCCCCGCTTGATCCGCAGGAGTTGGTCCGCCAGGCCTCGCGCGTGCCGCTGCGCAAGCGCTTCTACAAGGAGGTGGGGGTCGCTGAGGCTGAGGGCGGCTTTGCCATCACGCTTGACGGCAAGGCGATCCGCACGCCGTCCGGCCGCCAGGTGATCATCCCTGCGCGCGTGCTAGCCGACGCAGTGGCTGCCGAGTGGGCGGATCAGAAAGAGACGATCAATCCCATGACGATGCCGCTGACGCGGATCGCCAATAGCGTGGTCGAGGGCGTCGTCGACCGCGTCGATCTCGTCAGCGACGACCTCGCAAAGTATCTCCAGTCCGATCTGCTGTTCTATCGCGCCGGCCATCCCGAGGGGCTCGTCGCCCGCGAGGCCGCGCATTGGGACCCCGTGTTGTTCTGGGCCGCGGAGACGCTGGGAGGGCATTTCATCCTGTCCGAAGGCGTCATGCCTGTGACGCAGCCGGAGGCGGCCGTCCAGGCCGCGCGTGCGGCGCTGCCGAGGGATGCCTGGTCGGTCGCCGCCCTCCACGTGATCACCACCCTGACCGGCTCGGCCCTGCTGGCGCTGGCGCTGGCCCATGGCGTGCGCGATGCCGGCCAGGTCTGGGCGGCGGCTTATGTCGATGAGGACTGGAATGACGAGAAATGGGGCGTGGACGAGGAAGCGGTCGGCCGCCGCGCCGCCCGCCTCAGGGACTTTCAGGCCGCCGTGACGGTTTTGGCCGCTGTGAACCCGCCGGCGGCCAAAGGTCCTTAACGAGAGGTTTACGAGGGCGGCCTTAGGGTAGGGCCTACGCTCCCCGGGCCCCTCGCCATGCCGACGCCGATAAGCTCGATCGTTCCCGTCAGTGCCGCCAGCCCTGTTGCTGACGCGGTGACTCCCGATCTTGTGCTGCAGGCCGGCAGCGTCGTCGACGCAAGAGTCGTCAGCGTGCTCGCCGATAATCTGGTGCGGATCGCGATCGCCAACCTGTCGATGGATGTGATGTCCGAGGTGGCGCTGGCACCAGGCCAAAATCTCCAGCTTGCGGTGTCGCAGAACGGCGGCACCATCCGGCTCGCCGTCATGGGCGGGGCAGGCGAGGCGAGCGCCGATCAGGTCACGCTGACGCCGGCTGTGGCCTCGCTGGTTGACAGCCCGCCGATTGCTCCGTCGGCGAGTGCGGGACGCAACGTGCTGACGCCATCGGAGCAGGTCGCCGTTACCGCAGCTTCGGCCGAGGCGGTCACAAAGCAGGGCAGCCAGGCGCCGCTGTTCGCCAATCTGGCCGCGGTCGTCACCGGCAGCGATCTTCCGGCGGGGCTGAAGCAGGCGATGCTAGGCGTGCTGGCGCAGCAGACGCCGCTCAACACCGGCCTCGATGGCGGCGACATTGAATCCGCATTCCAAAAATCCGGCCTATTCCTCGAAGCCTCGCTCGCCGAGGGCGCGACGCCGTCCTCCGGCACGATGCCAGACCTGAAGGCGGCATTGCTGGTGCTGCGCCAAACGCTGACGACGCTCGAGGCGATCGCGCCACAGGCGCAAGGTGCCGCCCTTCCGGCTGGTACCGTGGCGACACCGCAGCTCGCTGCCGCGGAGACGCAAGCCGCATTGCCCGCAACCGAACCCGAGATCGCCCAATCACCGCAAATGCCGCGCAGCGTCAATCTCGCAGCCTCTGTGTTGGCGGACATCGCTGGCGGTGCTCCGCAGGCCGCGGTGCCGCGGGGCATGACCGCAGGCCTTGCCGCCAGCCTCCTGCAAGAGATCACGCAAAGCCTGCCGCGAATGACGGGAAACGTGCCGGGCTCGAACAAGGCCGTACCCGAGGGACATATTTTCGAAGCCGCCGCGCGCGCGACGCCACCACCGGTTCGCGGCGCGCTGCCGTCGCCGCAATTCATTGCCTCGCCGTCACTCGTACCGGATACGCCTCTTGCCGCGACCGTGCATCGCCTGCTCGACGACACCGATGCCGCGATCGCGCGCCAGACCTTGCTCCAGGTTGCTTCGCTCCCCGATCGCACCGACGCCAGCGGTCACAGGATCGATCCGAGCGTGCCGCAGTGGAATTTCGAGATTCCGTTCGCAACGCCGCAGGGCACTGCAATGGCGCAGTTCGAGATCTCGCGCGACGGCGGCAATGAATCCGCCGATCCCGCCAGGCGCACCTGGCGTGCGCGCTTTACACTCAATGTCGAGCCCGCCGGCCCCGTGCACGCTTTGATTACGCTCAACGGTGACAAGACCTTCGTGCGGATGTGGGCGGAGCGGCCGACGACCGCACAGCAGCTTCGCGCCGGAATCGGCGAGCTCAACCAGGCACTGACCAGGGCCGAGCTCAAGCCCGGCGACATCCTGGTCCGCGATGGCACGCCGCCACAGCCCGCACCGGCCCGCGCCGGCCACTTTCTGGATCGCGCTACATGAGCGACCCGTCGAAGCTTGCGATTGCGCTGCATTACGAGAGGGGCAGCAACGCGCCGGTCGTCGTCGCCAAGGGCAAGGGCACGATCGGCGAAAAAATCGTCGAGATCGCCAAAGCCAACGACATCCCGATCGAGGAGAACGAGATCCTGGCCGGTGCGCTCTCCAAGGTCGAACTCGGCGAGGAGATCCCGCCGGACCTCTACAAGGCCGTCGCCGAAGTGCTGGTGTTCGTGCTGCGGCTGTCGGGCAGGCGGTAGCTGTCATCGTTTCACCACGTTAGCGGCTGCATGGTCGCGGCCATCTTCATCGCGTAACGGACACCGCCAGTGCTCACCCGCCGTTCCACTCTCGGCCTTCTCGCCGCAACCGCGATCCTGCCATCGCGTGCATTCGCTCACGTCGCGCCACCGCGAAATGAAATCCGTGACAGCCTCGCAAAGCGCTTCACTGACCTCGGCACGGCGGGGACGTTCGTCGGCTACAAGGTCGAGGACTATCTGGTCGTCGCCAGCGACAAGGAACGTTCGGGCGAGGCGAAGCTGCCGGCTTCGACCTTCAAGATTCCGAACTCGTTGATTGCGCTCGAAACCGGCGTGGTCACTGACCCCGACAAGGACGTATTTCCCTGGGACGGCGTGAAGCGTCCGATCGAGGCCTGGAACAAGGACCACACGCTGCGCAGCGCGATTCTCGTCAGCGCGGTGCCGGTCTATCAGGAGGTCGCGCGCCGGATCGGGCAAGAACGCATGCAAAAGTACGTCGATCTGTTCGACTATGGCAATCGCGACATCGGCGGCGGCATCGACCAGTTCTGGCTCACCGGCGCCTTGCGCATCGATCCGGTCGAGCAGGTCGATTTCATCGACCGGCTGCGCCGCCGCGCATTGCCGATCTCGAAACGCAGCCAGGATCTCGTCGCTGACATCCTGCCGGTGACCAAGGTCGGCGATAGCGTCATTCGCGCCAAGTCCGGGCTGCTTGGCGCCGAGCGCGGCGAGCCATCGCTTGGCTGGATGGTGGGCTGGGCCGAGAAGGGCGAAGCGCACACCGTGTTCGCGCTCAACATGGACTGCAAGGAGCCGCGCCTGGTCGGAGAGCGCATGCCGCTGACGCAAGCCTGCCTTGCCGAGATCGGCGCTATCTAGCGATACCGCGCTGGCGCCGCTCGACTAGCATCCCCGGGTCAAGAAAAACCGGGAGGAGAACATGAACTCAACGCCACTCTGGCTGCCGTCGCTCACGCTTGCCGCCGCAGGCGGCTGGCTCGCCGCCACGATGTTTGCCGGTCCCGTCACCAGCAGGGAGCCGCGCTTTCCTCAGCTCACCATGGACCAGCTCGACGCCAAGCAGAAGCCGCTCGGCGAGCAGATCATGAAGGTCTCGAGCGTCGGCATCGGCGGTCCCTACAACCCGATGATCCGCAGCCCGGTGCTCGGCCAGCGCCTGTTCGACCTGTTCCATTATCTGCGCTGGGAAACCTCGGTCCCGACAAAACTCAACGAGTTCGCCATCCTGATCATCGGGCGGCAATGGCGCTCGCAGGTCGAGTGGTACGCCCATGCGCCGCTCGCGGCGAAGGCGGGCCTGTCGCCCGACATCATCGCGGAGCTGAAGGCCAATAAGCGGCCTGCGAACATGGCCGAGGAGGAGGCCGTCGTCTACGACTTCGTCACCGAGCTCACCACGACGAAGAAGGTCGGCGACGAAACCTATGCGCGCGCGAAGAAGGTCTTCAACGACCAGCAGATCGTCGACCTCACCGCGCTCGCCGGCAATTACGTGATGGTCGCGATGTTGCTCGCAATGGCCGAAGAGACCGTGCCGCCGGACAAGCAGGAGCCGTTCAAGCCGGGCGAGCCGTAGCGGAGGCAGTTTTGTTGCGGCCATCCATCGAGACGCCCGCTTCGCAGGCTCCTCAGGATGAGGACTTGTTTGCGGTAAGAAGACAGACCCTCATTGTGGGGAGCCCGCAAAGCGGGCGTCTCGAACCATGCAGGCCGAGATGCTTCTCAACCCAGCTTGAACAGCGCCTGCAAAAACTCCTCCAGGGCTTTACGTGACTCGGCGGCAGTCGATGGATTGCCGCCGACATGCGGATTGAGCTCGACACAGGAATCCTGGTAGGTGAACGGCGCTTTCGTATCGCCGTTCATCAGGACGCCGCCATCGCCTTCGCGGATCTGGCAGTTGCGCACCGTCTGCGCGCCCGTGGACACGGCAATCGTATTGACGCCGAGCAGCCCACTGTCAAAACCATGCGCACTATCAGGATATTCGGTCAGCACCACGTCGCGGCCGGCCGTCTTGAGCCGCTCGACGAAGGCCTTGCAGCTCTTGACGGGATTGTAGTCGTCGGGCGTGCCGTGGAAGATGCGGATCGGGCGCGCGGCGATCTCCGTGTCGTTCTGATAGGTGGTCGAGCAGTCGGGGTAGAAGGGAATGTAAGCGGCGAACTGGATGCCTGACTTGTTCCAGAGCTTGTGGAAGCGGTCGAGGCTCGCATAGAGCGTCGCCTGTCCGTCACGTGAAAAGCCCATCAGCACGATGCGATCAGGATCGACGCGCGGATGTTTTGCGAGGATCTCGAGCGAGCGGTAGATGTCGATGACGAGGTTGAGCCGGCCGAGGAGGGCCTGGTTCGGACCCACCACCGTCAGCCCGCGGCCCGTAAAGCCGTCGATCACGAAGGTCGAGATGCCCATGGCGTTGAACGCGTGCACCCAGGCTTCGGTCGTTGCGCCGACGCCGCTCGAGCCGTGCATCAGCACCACGACGGCGAGTTTTCCGCTGCCTTGCGCCACACGCAGTTCGCCGGCGACCGTCACCGGCTTGCCGGCCGCGGCGTCACCGCTGAGGAATTGCTGATCGGAGAGGGTGAGCGAGGGGATCGGATAGATCTCGGCGCGGGTGGCGACTTCCCTGGGAAGCGATTGTGCGTGGGCGCCCATGTCGACGAACAGCGTTGAAATGCAGAGCGCCATGGCGACGCGGTATGCCAACGGCATCGGATCCTCCCCCGTGATTTTCAGTGAGTAAAACAACAGGCCCGCGCGCTGTCAATTTGACGCAGGCCGGCGGTTCGCCTCAGGCGGTGTCAGGCTTCTTCACCGTCAGTGCCTGGTCGATCGCAAAACCGCCAATCTCGCTCATCGCCTGCGAGATCACGTCGCCCTTGCGGGCAAAGCCGGCGGAGAGGAAATCGAACTGGGTGCGCGCCAGCCGCAGCACCTCGATTGGCACGGAGATGACGGTCTCGTTGAAATGGTCGATCGAGGCGTGCAGCGTCTCCAGCTCGCTTGTGACTTGGCCGATATGGCTTTCCGCATGCTGCATCAGGCCGAGCAGCTTGCCGCGCTCGGCATCGAATGCCGCGCGCTCGGCCGCCGCGGCCGCGGTGACTTCGGCAAGCTGGCTGCGCAGCCCGTCGATTTGCTTGACCATGGCGTCGGACGCCATCTCTCCGGCCTCGCGCAATTTGCTGTTGCGCGTGTTCTCTTCGTGCTCCCGGTGATAGAGGCGTTCCGCCGACATCGCCCGCTGCGTCAGCGACTCGATCAGCGCGGCGGCGCGCAGCAGCATTTCGCCGTTCCGCCCCGACACCATGCTGGCCATGCGCCGCAGGAAGTCGGTGGTTTCGGACGACGAGTTCGGCGGCAGGGGAACGACCGTCGCGGACATGAGGTGATGCTTGCAGCCGGAAATGATGACCGCCGCCGTACCGACTGAGCTCACGCAACATTCGGCGCCTGATCGTAAGCCTTGAGCAAGCCTGAATCGCCGCGCCCGGTCAACCGGGCGGGACCAGATTTGCAATTGCGTCAGCCGCTCTTCTGCTGGCCGATCCGCCCGAGATGGGTGAAGCCGAACCCGGCCGAGTATTTGAGGCCATAGCCCAGTGCCCGGTCGATGCCGATATGGGCGAGCCAGATCAAGGCGATGGACAGTGTGAGCGGCGAGGCGAGGCCGAAGCCGAGCGTCAGCAGCGCGAACGGCGCCATGTAGCTGTGGGCGGCGTTGTAGACCATCGCGCCGAGTTTGGCGTCGGCAAGATAGGCGAGAAAGCTCAGATCGGGGACAAGGAAGAGCAGGGCAAAGACCAGCCAGGAGCCGTCCCAGGTCCAGTAGAGCATCACCATCCCCACAAACAGGGTCAGGCCCTCCAGCCGCAGCAGGATGTTGACGCCGCCCGTCGCCGCGCCGGTCTCCGCCGTTCCTTCGGTCATGCTCGCCTCCTACGCAAAACTTTGAAATTCCTTGCGCTTTCCCGCTGCGGCAAGGCAGCCCTGCTGGGCCGAAAGCCGCTTCCCGGCCCGCAAAATGCCGTGTTAGAACCCCCGGCAATCGCATTTAGGCTAAGAACTGGCGGGAGCAAATGAAGAATATCCTGGACGCCCTTGAAGACCGTCGTGCCGGCGCAAAGCTCGGCGGCGGGGAGAAGCGCATCGAGGCGCAGCACGCCCGCGGCAAGCTGACCGCGCGTGAGCGCATCGAGCTCTTGCTCGACAAGGGATCGTTCGAGGAATTCGACATGTTCGTCGAGCACCGCTCCACCGAATTCGGCATGGAGAAGAACAAGGTGCCCGGCGACGGCGTCGTCACCGGCTGGGGCACCGTCAACGGCCGCAAGACGTTTGTCTTCGCCAAGGACTTCACAGTGTTCGGCGGCTCGCTGTCCGAGACCCACGCACTGAAGATCACCAAGTTGCAGGACATGGCGATGAAGGCGAGGGCGCCCATCATCGGCCTCTACGATGCGGGCGGCGCTCGCATCCAGGAAGGCGTCGCTGCCTTGGCCGGCTATTCCTACGTGTTCCGCCGCAACGTGCTCGCCTCCGGCGTAATCCCGCAGATCTCCGTCATCATGGGCCCCTGCGCCGGCGGCGACGTCTATTCGCCTGCGATGACCGACTTCATCTTCATGGTGAAGAACACCAGCTACATGTTCGTCACGGGCCCCGACGTGGTGAAGACCGTCACCAACGAGGTCGTCACCGCGGAAGAGCTTGGCGGCGCTTCCGTGCATGCCACGCGCTCCTCGATCGCCGACGGTGCCTTCGAGAACGACGTCGAGACGCTCTTGCAGATGCGGCGCCTGATCGACTTCCTGCCGTCCAACAACACTGACGGTGTGCCGGAATGGCCGAGCTTCGACGACATCGGCCGCGTCGACATGTCGCTCGACACGCTGATCCCCGACAATCCGAACAAGCCCTACGACATGAAGGAGCTGATCCTGAAGGTCGTGGACGAGGGCGACTTCTTCGAGATCGCGGACGCTTTTGCCAAGAACATCGTCACCGGCTTCGGCCGCATCGCGGGCCGCACGGTGGGCTTCGTCGCCAACCAGCCCATGGTGCTGGCCGGCGTGCTCGACTCCGACGCTTCGCGCAAGGCGGCGCGCTTCGTGCGTTTCTGCGATGCCTTCAACATCCCGATCGTCACCTTCGTCGACGTGCCGGGCTTCCTGCCGGGTACCGCGCAGGAATATGGCGGCCTGATCAAGCACGGCGCCAAGCTCTTGTTCGCCTATTCGCAGTGCACCGTGCCGCTGGTCACCATCATCACCCGCAAGGCGTATGGCGGCGCCTTCGACGTCATGGCCTCCAAGGAGATCGGCGCCGACATGAACTACGCCTGGCCGACCGCCCAGATCGCGGTGATGGGCGCCAAGGGCGCGGTCGAGATCATCTTCCGCGCCGACATCGGCGACCCCGACAAGATCGCCGCAAGAACCAAGGAATACGAAGACCGCTTCCTCTCCCCCTTCATCGCCGCCGAGCGCGGCTACATCGACGACGTCATCATGCCGCACTCGACCCGCAAGCGGATCGCGCGGGCGCTGTCGATGCTGAAGGACAAGAAGGTGGAAACGCCGGCGAAGAAGCACGACAATTTGCCGTTGTGAGGGCGAACTTGTAGCCCGGATGAGCGTAGCGGCATCCGGGTTTGTCTATCCAAGTCCCGCATGTCGCTTTGCTCATGCGGGCTACCGATTCTGTTTCTGAGTTGGCATCCTCGATCCAAATCCAATGACCGAAGACGATCCGACCGACGAGATTTCAGACATCGAAGCGCGGATCGAGGCTTTGGCCGAGATCGCCGAGCGATGCCGCAAGTACATCCTGGCGTCCAAGCTCGCGATCGGGGGCGGCGGCGCGCTGTTGTTGATCACGATCTTCGGTTTGCTTGGGATGGGTCAGACCGCCGCGCTCGGATCGATCGCTCTGGTGCTCGGCGGGATTGTCTCGCTCGGTTCGAACGTCAGCACGCTGCGGCAGACGGAGAGCGCGATTGGGGATGCGGAGGCGCTTCGGTCTCAACTGATCAGCCGCATTGACCTTCGCGTGGTCGCCGATACGCCGATGAAGCTCGTGTAACCGAGCAGCCTTACGCCGCAGCCCTGCGCGACAGCACCTGCAGCTCCTCGCGGCATTCGGCTGCAAACGCCTGAAGCTGCTCCGCAGTTTGCCGGTCGAGGATCGCCTTTGCCAGCCGTTCGGCGCGGGCAAGCTGGTCTCTGAGATATGCGATGCGGGCCATGTGTCACCTTCCGCAGGGATGATTTGATCGCCGTAACCCTACGGCCATCGCCGGATTCATTATGTGAGGCACGTCACATCTCACGCGGGCGCGGCGTCAGCGGGTCGCGTCCGCCGCCGCAAAATGCGCCATCTGGTCGGCGTGGGCCTTGGCGAAGGCCGGGCGGGCGGTGGCGCGCGCGACGTAGGCGCGGCAGGCGGGACTGTCTGCGAGGCCATCGAACTGATGGACGATGCGCAGCACGTCTGACATCAGGATGTCGGCGACGGAGAACGTGCCTGCCAACCATTCGCGGTTGGCCAGCACCGCCTCCATGTGCTTGAGGCGGAGTTTTAGGAAGTCGTCGACGAATTTCCACGCGGCCGTATCGCTCGGATGACCCATGAACTTCGACATCGTCCAGGGCAGGCTCGCCATCTCCACCGAATTGAGCGCGGCGAACAGCCATTCCGTGGCTTCGTTGCGGCCGCGCGGATCTGATGGCATCAGCTTCGCGCTGAGGCCGCCGAGATGCAGCAGGATCGCGCCGCTCTCGAAGATCGAGAGATCGCCGTCGGTCAGCCACGGCACCTGCCCGAACGGCTGGTGCGCAAGATGCTCGGCGCCGCGCCCGTCGAACGGCGCGCTCGCGACGCGATAGGGCAATGCGGCTTCTTCGAGCGCCCAGCGCACCCGAAGGTCGCGCACGAAACCGCGCGGGGGCGGGGGAACCCAGTCGAAGGTGGTGAGCGTGAGGTCGGGCATGTGGTGTCTCCGTCTGCTGTTCAGGCATAGGACGGGTGAGAGATGCGCGTTCCGACACCGGTGCCGTCCTTTTTTGTCGTCGCCGACGTAACCGGCTAGTCTCACCCCAAACAACAGGAGGAAATCCGATGCCGTCAGCCTTCTTCGTCGTCCGCGCCGTCGTCACCGATGCCGGCAAGCGCGCCGCCTTCGACAGATGGTACGAGACCGAACATCTGCCCGACGCGATGAAGGCGTTCGGTGTGAGCAAGGCCTGGCGGTTCTGGAGCCTCGACGATCCGTCACTGCATCAGGCGATGTATCAGTTCGAGAGCGAGGCTGCGCTGCATGCCATGTTGAAGGGCGATGCGCTGACGCAGCTGGTAGCCGATTTCAACCGCGATTGGCCCGACGTGACGCGCACGCGCGAGTTGCTGGTGCTGGCGCAGGAGTTTGGCAAGTAGCGCCCGGGCGGCGGGCTGTCACCGTCGGACTCGCAGCGAAGCTGAACGCGCGATTCAGCTTCGGTTCATGTCGTCACCACGACACTCGCCTCTGCATCACTGGCACGACCATCCAGGAGGAAAGAAGTCATGGAGCGCCGGAACTTTTTAAAATTTGCAATCGGTGTCGCGGCCGGAGCTGCCGCGTTCACGACCGCCGCAAAGGCTGCGCCGCTGGCGCCGCAGCCGCTCGGTGACCCCCGCATGCCGCAAGGCAATCCCGACGCTCATCCCGCAGTCACCAGCAGCGAAGAGGCCGCGCAGTTGAAGCCGGAGCAGGTGCACTGGCACGGCCGCCATCGCCATTGGGGTTGGCGCCGCCGTCACTGGGGCTGGCATCGCCGGCGATGGCACCGCCGCCATTGGTAAGCTTCGCGCACCAGGCTTGAACGGGGACCGCGATCGGCGGTCCCCGTTCTGATTCGAAACATCCCGGTGCGACGTCAGGCGTTCAAAAAGAAAATGGCCGCGCAGGCTTTCGCCGCGCGGCCATTTCGCAATGCGAAAAAAACGAGATCAGAACGGGCGGCAGCGGCCGGCGTACCAGCGGAAGCCGTAGGGGCACACACGCGCGCGCGGCACGACGACGACGGGGGCCGGCGCAACCATGATCGGACCCGGGCGGACAACGACCGGACCGCGCATCGGGCGGCAGCCGCCATAGGCGCCGCGATACCAGCCGGGGCCGCAACCGCCGGCGGCGCTGGCCGCCTCGCTGAAACCAACGACCGCGCTGGCGAGCATCACGGCGGCAAACAGGTATTTCATTTGATCTTCCTTCTCGTCCTTGGGTGTAGGTTTTGGGGGCAGGTAGGGGGGCTTGGCGCTTTTCGGCGCACCATGAATTAAAAGACACGATTCGACACGTTAAAATCCCAACATGCCGACACGACGCCAGCCAAATCTGCCAATCATGACCTGAATGCGGCATGAACATTCCCCGCACGCGGCTCCGGACGACAGCAATGACGCTAGCGGCCGAGAAAACCTAGCACCAGCTCCCTGTACTTCTCAGGCGCCTCCAGGAAGACGAGATGGCCAGTGTCCGGGATCACCTCGGCCTGCGCATTCGGCATCTTCGCCGCGAGTGCCTTCGCCAGCTCGGCGTTCTCTCCCATTTTCGCGCGCAGCGCCTCCGGCGCGTTCGGCCGGCCCGGAGCGTTGTGGTCGTCGGCGCCCATGATGAATAGCGTCGGCTCGGTGATCAGTGCGATCTCGTGCGCCACGGGCTCGCGATAGATCATCTGGCCGGAACTGACGAAGGCGCGCAGCCAGCGTGGATAGTCCGGGCTGCCCTTGATGTTGAAGCGGGCGTCGATGAACGGCGTGATCGCCTCAGCCGGCAGCTTGATGGCATAATTGGTCTGAAGCTGCTTGCGATAGCCATCGGCCGTGAGCTTGTCTTCGGTCTCGATCATCTTCTCGGTCGGCGTCGGCGGCACATAGAGGCGGTAATCTTCCAGTCCGATCGGGGCCGTCAGAACAAGGTGGGCGACGCGGTCGGGAAAGGCGCGGGCGATGCGGACGCCCAGCATGCCGCCGAGCGAATGGGCCACGATCTCGGCCTTGTCGATCTTCAGATGATCGAGCAGCGCGATGGTGTTGCGCGCCAGAGTGTCGAAATGGAGCTCGCCCGTCGGCTTGGAGGATTTGCCGAAGCCGATCTGGTCCGGCACCACGACGCGGTAACCGGCCTCGCTCAGCATCTTGATAACAGGCGCCCAGTAGCTCGACGGGAAATTGCGCCCGTGCAGCAGCACGACGGTGCGGCCGTTCGGCTGCGCAGGCGGCACGTCCATATAGGCCATGCTGAGCTGCTCGCTGTCATTGATCAGAGGCAGCAGGTGCACGGGATAGGGATAGGCAAAGCCTTCGAGCGCGATGCCGTAGGGTTCGCGCGGGGCGGTGTTGGCGGCGTGGGATGTAAGAGGAGCGGCGAGAAGAGCCGTGCAAAGCACGGCCGGGAGGAGGCGGATCATTGAAGGCTCTGAGTCATGTTAGCGCTAGGAGACACATTCTCCGTCATGCCCCGGGCTTGACCCGCCTGCGCGGCCGAAGCCGCTTCGGCGAGGCGAATGCCAGGGCATCCACGTGGTGCCGCGCAAACTGCACTAAAGATTGGGATGGCCGGGTCAAGCCCGGCCATGACGACGAGAGACGCTTACACGCGCTTGTGTTCAGTCCTTCGCAGTCCCGAACAAGGCGGCAAACTGCTTCTCGCCGGTGCGCGTAAAATTTACCACGCGGCTGCCGGGCGTGGCGTCGCGAGCGGCCCATTTCAGCTCGGCGAAACGCTGCATCATGGCGGCGCCCAGCGTGCCGGCGAGATGGTGACGCCGCTCGCTCCAGTCGAGGCAGGCCTTGCAGACCGGCCGGCGCGGATGGGCGAGCATGTCGGGCGAGATCTGCAAATGCTTCGCCAGGAAGCGCTCGCCCTCGGCCGTCAGCTCGATCTCCTGCTTCTTCTGCCTGACCAGGTTTTGCGCGCGGAGGGTGTCCAGCATCTGCACGCCGAGATCGCCGGCGAGATGGTCGTAGCAGATCCGGGCACGCCGCAGCGCCGGATCCTTCGGCCCGGTGCGCACGCGCATATGGCCGGTCCGCGCGGCGAGGCCCGCAAGCCCCTCCAGCACCCCGGCGACATCGTCGTCGGTGAGGCGGTAGTAGCGGTGGCGGCCCTGCTTCTCCGGCTCGATCAGGCCACCGGCCTCGAGCTTGGAAAGATGCGAGCTCGCGGTCTGCGGCGTGATGCCGGCCTCCTGCGCCAGCTCGCTCGCGGTGAGCGCGCGGCCGTTCATCAGCGCCGTGAGCATATTGGCGCGTGCGGGATCTCCGACGAGCGAGGCGATCATGGCGATGTCAGGACCTGATTTCATGCTTCGATGGTAGCCGAAGCATTGCGGTCGGGCAAGCGCGTAGCGTGGGTTGCTCGTTATTGCGAGGAGCCCGTGACAAAATTGCGAAGCAATTTTGCACTGGCGACGAAGCAATCCAGGCTGCCTCCGCAGAGGGATTCCTGGATTGCTTCGCTGCGCTCGCAATGGCGGTGTGGAACCAGAGGAGCCCATCATGTCCGTCACCGTCTTCATCCGCTACCAGCTCGATCCCTTCAAGCGCGCGCAGTTCGAGGAGTATTCGAAGCGCTGGCTCACCATCATCCCGAAATGCGGCGGCGATCTGATCGGCTATTTCATGCCGCACGAGGGCACCAACAATATCGCGTTCGCGCTGATCACCTTCGAGAGTCTGGCTGCGTATGAGGCCTATCGCGCCCGGCTGCGTCAGGATACGGAAGGTATGGCCAACTTCCACTTCGCCGAGGAGCACAAATTCATCCTCGCGGAAGAGCGCACGTTTCTGCGCCAAGTGGTTTTGTAAGTGGTATCGTAGGCCATCAACTCAAGGAGAGACGCCCATGATCGCCGTGATCTTCGAGGTCTGGCCGAAGCCGGAACACCGCCAGGATTATTTCGACCTCGCGGCCGACCTCAAGCCGATCCTGCAAACCATCGACGGCTTCATCTCGGTCGAGCGTTTCGAGAGCCTGACCGACAAGGGCAAGATCTTGTCGGTGTCGTTCTGGCGGGACGAGGCGGCCGTGCAAGCCTGGCGCAACACGATGGAGCATCGCCGCACTCAGGCCAAGGGCCGCGCAAAGATCTTCGCCGACTATCATTTGCGTATCGCCAGCGTCATCCGTGACTACAGCATGAATGATCGCGAGCAGGCGCCGAAGGACAGCCGCGCGGTGCACGACGCGCACTAGCGCTCGCGGCGGCACGTCCCCATCTCTGCGCGGCCAACAAGGGAGAGAAACATGCATGTGACAACTGCTGACAAGCGCGCGACCTTCAGAAAGATGCACGAGAGCGGCTGCTTCATCCTGCCCAATCCGGTCGACGTCGGCAGCGCGAAAGCGTTGCAGCATCTCGGTTTCAAGGCGCTGGCGTCGTCGAGTGCGGGCTTTGCCTGGACCATCGGCAAGGCCGACAACAAGGTCTCTGTCGAGGATGTCTGTCAGCATCTGGCAGCATTGAGCTCCTCCGTCGATATCCCCGTGAACGCGGATTTCGAGGGCGGCTTTGCGGTCGAGCCGGACAAGGTCGCGCACAATGTCGAGCGCTGTGTGCGCACCGGGGTTGCCGGCTTGTCGATCGAGGACTCCACTGGGGACAAGGACAAGCCGATCTACGAGCGCGCACTCGCAGTCGAGCGCATCAAGGCGTCGCGTAAGGCGATCGGCGATAGCGGCGCTCTGCTGGTTGGTCGCTGCGAGGCTTATCTGTGGGGCGTGACCGACCTCAAGCTCGTCATCGACCGGCTCACCGCTTACGCCGATGCCGGTGCCGACTGCCTTTACGCGCCGGGCCTGAAAACGCGCGAAGACATCGCGGCGGTGGTGAAGGCTGTCGCACCCAAACCGTTCAACCTGTTGATCGGCGGCTCCGGGCTGTCATTGCAGGAAGCTGCCGATCTTGGCGTGCGCCGGATCAGCGTCGGCGGTTCACTCGCTCGCGCCGCTTGGGGCGGCTTCATGCGGGCCGCGAAGGAAATGGCGGAGAAGGGGACCTTCGCGGAGCTGGCGAGCGGCTATCCCGGCGGCGAGCTCAACAAGATGTTCAGCTAAGACAAACGAAAGCGGCGGGATGTGAATCCCGCCGCTGTCGCATATTGTTGCAATTCGTTACTTCGCGCCGTCAGCCGGTGCCGGCGTATCTGGGGCCGGCTTGCTCGGCGCGGCGCCCGTGGTTACGCCCGGCCCGGTATTGGTGCGCGGCGTCACGTCGCGCATGCCGGGAGGTGCGGCCGGATTGGTAGCCGGTGCCTGCTGGGCGGTCTGCGTCGCCGGCGTGGTGCTGGCCTGGTTGCTGGTGCCAGTGTTGTTCAGGCCGTAGAATACGGCACCCAGCACCAAGGCGATTGCCACTGCGAACAGGGCTACCTTGCCGCTGGAGGCGGGGCCTTCGCCAAGCTCCGGGTCGACCTGAAGCTGGGCATCCCGTCGCGCCGCATTGCGATACTCATCATCGGCGAGATTCGGGCGGTACGGATCGTTGATAAAACGGTCGTCAGCCATCGATTGGTTCTCCTCGATTATTGCGGCGGGACAACCCGTGGATGCGAGATTCTGTTCCGCCCTCGTTAGTGCTTTCGTCGCATGTTGCGCCCGCGGGGAAATCGGGAACCTGTTCGCTGGGGAACCTGAAGCGTAAGCTCCGCTGACGGAAGGGAATAAAACGATGTGGGGCTTGCCGCCGAGCGATAGCGTGCTGCATCTGTTGTCGCTGGTTGCGGTCGCGGCGCAAGGCATGACCGCCGCGCTCGCTGCAGGCCGCCGCAGCATGGATTGGCTCGGCGTCTGCTTCCTCGGCTGCATCACCGCGCTCGGCGGCGGCACCTTGCGCGATCTCTTCCTGGGGCATTATCCGCTGGCCTGGGTGCAAAATCCCATCTACCTCGCACTCGCCGGGGGAGCTGCCTTCCTCACCATTCTGATAGCGCGGCTGGTGCACCGGTTGAAATTGGCCTTCATCGTGCTCGATGCCATCGGCCTCGTCGTCTTCACCATGACCGGCTGCGACATCGCCTGGCAGATGGATGCCACGCTGCCGATCGTCATCGTTTCCGGGATGGTGACCGGTTGTGCCGGCGGCGTCTTGCGGGACGTGCTCTGCAACGACGTGCCGCTGCTGTTTCGCTCCGAGCTCTATGCCAGCGTCTCGGTGGTGACGGGACTGTTCTATGCCACCGCGTTCGGTCTCAAGCCGAACGCCGAGCTCTGGACCATTTTGACATTCGCCCTCGGCATCAGCTTCCGCCTGCTCGCGGTGCGCTACAAATGGGAAATGCCGAAATTCGTCTTCACGGAAGAGGAGGAGCGGGAGCCTTGAGCTACGGCTCCTGCTTCCGCGCCCTCGCCACCTGCGCCGGCGTCACCAGCGGCGCGGCGTTGCCCCAGGAATTGCGGATGTAGTTCGTCACCGCCGCGACCTCTGCGTCGGACAGCTGGTTGGAATAGGCCGGCATCTCCCCGGTGTTGGGCGCGCGCGGGGTCGTCACGGTGTGGGCGCCGTCGAGGATGATGCGCAAGGTCGAGGACGGATTGACCGATTGCAGCAGCGCGTTGGCGGGCAGCGGCGGATAGATGCGCGGTGCGCCGGATCCGTCGGCCTCGTGGCAGGCGATGCAGAACTTGGCGTAGATGGCCTTGCCGGCCTTCATCTCGGCATCGTCAGGCGGCGTCACGATCGTCTCACGCCGTGCCGGCGGCAGGTTCTTCAGGTAAACCGCGATCGCGCGCACGTCGGCATCGCTCATCTTCGAAGTCGAATTGACGACCACCTCCGCCATCAGCCCGCTGGCATGGCTCCTGGCGTTGCGCCCGCTCTGAAGATATTCCGTGATGTCTTCGACACTCCACGATTTCAGCCCGGTGCGGGCGGCGCCATCGAGCCGTGGCGCGTACCAGCCGCCCACCTCGTTGCCCGCGAGGGCCTGCGCCTGCTTGTCCGCGCCAAAATAGTTCTTCGGCGTATGGCAGGCGCCGCAATGACCGAGCCCGGTGACGAGATAGCCGCCCCGATTCCACGCCGCGCTCTGGCTCTGGTCCGGTTCGAACAGGCCGGGTTTGAAATAGACCATGTTCCAGATCCGCATCAGGCCGCGATAGCCAAACGGCCAGCGTAGTTCCGGCGGCTTGTTGCGGCTGGTGACGGCCGCGAGCGTTCCGAGATAGGCCCGGATCGCCAGCGTGTCGTCCTTCGTCATCCGCGTGAAATAGGGGTAGGGGAACGCCGGGTAATAGTTGGAGCCGTCTGGGGCGACACCGGTGCGCACGGCGCGAGTGAAATCGGTGTCGGTCCAGGCGCCGATGCCGGTGTCGCGGTCCGGCGTCAGGTTCGGGGCATAGATCGCGCCGAATGGTGTGTCGATGCGCTTTCCGCCCGCGAACGGTTTGGCGGGATCGGCGGTGTGGCAGCCGGCACAGTCGCCGGCCTCCACCAGCGACTTGCCGTAGGCGATCAGCTCCGGTGACGGCTCGGCGGCGCCGGCCGCGCTCGCAACCGCACTGCACAACGCCAGGCCCACGAGAGCCAGGCCAGTGAGAATCGTCCGCATCGAAAGCCTCTCCTGCGACCCATCGACGCCGTCCCGGATGACGGGGCGTCAATTCGTTGCGCGACGGCGGGGGTATGGTGACACAAAATGAAAATCGCGGATGCCAATGCAGCCACGAAATTGCGATTTTTACCCGGCGCTCCCTTTGGTCCAGAATTGTGATGCGGAGCGTGAAATATCCGACATAGAGTGGCGGAAATGGTCGGCGCGCCCTAGCTAAAAACAACGGGCAGGCAACGGCTTAAGCAGCCAACGCTCAAAAGGGCGGAAGAGGACATAATGGGCATCAACCAGGGTCCGATCAGTCTCGATCAGAAATACACCCAGGACACCGGACATATTTTCACGACCGGCATTCAGGCTCTGGTCCGCCTGCCGATGGCCCAGATCCGGCGCGACCGTGCCGCGGGATTGAACACCGCCGGCTTCATCTCCGGCTATCGCGGCTCGCCGCTCGGCGGCTATGACCAGCAGCTCTTCGCCGCGCGCAACCATCTCGAGCAGTACAACATCAAATTCCAACCCGGCGTGAACGAGGATCTAGCCGCGACCGCGGTCTGGGGCTCGCAGCAGCTCAACCTCTCGCCCGGCGCCAAGTATGACGGCGTGGTCGGCATCTGGTACGGCAAGGGCCCCGGCGTCGATCGCTGCGGCGACGTCTTCCGCCACGGCAATGCCGCGGGCTCCGCCAAGAACGGCGGCGTCTTGTGTCTCGCCGGCGACGACCACGGCGCAAAATCCTCGACGGTCCCGCATCAATCCGACCACGCCTTCATGTCGGCGCTGATGCCCTATCTCTACCCGTCGAGCGTACACGAGATGATCGAGATGGGTCTTCTGGGTATCGCGATGTCGCGCTACTCGGGCTGCTGGGTCGGCATGAAGGTGATCACGGAGACGGTGGAGACCACCGCCGAGATCGACCTCACCGACGAGATGACGCCGTTCGTGATCCCGACCGATTTCGAGATGCCCGAAGGCGGCCTCAATCTGCGCTGGCCCGACGACCGCTTCGCCCAGGACCGCCGCCTGCAGGACTACAAGGGCTTTGCCGCGATCGCCTTTGCACGCGCCAACAAGGTCAATCGCATCACCATGGATTCGCCCAACGCCCGCTACGGCATCATGGCGTCCGGCAAGAGCTACGAGGATATCCGGCAGGCGCTGCGCGAGCTCGGGATTACGCCCGAGGTCGCCGCCAAGATCGGGCTTCGATTGTACAAGATCGGCATGCCCTGGCCTCTGGAGCCGGAAGGCGTCAGGCAATTCGCCGTGGGCCTCGAGGAAATCTTCATCATCGAAGAGCGCCGCGAGATCGTCGAGAACCAAGTGAAGCAGGAGCTGTTCAACTGGCGCGACGATGTCCGTCCCCGCATCATCGGCAAGATGGACGACCACGACAAGCGCTTCCTCCCCTTTGCCGAAGAACTCAGCGTCGCCTCACTGGCCAGCTCGCTCACCGAGCGGCTGCTTCGACTTGATCTCAATCCCGAAATTGCAACGATGCTGCGCGCCAAGGCCGATTGGTTCAACGGCCGCCAGGCGTCGCAAATGCAGGCGACCGCGCCTGTCGCCCGCACCCCCTATTTCTGCTCCGGCTGCCCGCACAACACCTCGACCAAGGTGCCCGAAGGCAGTCGCGCCTTTGCCGGCATCGGGTGCCACTTCATGGCACTGTGGATGGATCGCTCCACCGAGACCTTCACCCACATGGGCGGCGAGGGTGTGCCGTGGGTCGGCGTTGCCCCCTTCACAAAGGAAGAGCACGTCTTCGCCAATCTCGGCGACGGCACGTATTTCCACTCCGGCAGCCTCGCGATCCGCCAGGCGATCGCCTCCGGCGCCAACATCACCTATAAGATCCTCTACAACGACGCGACCGCGATGACCGGCGGCCAGCATGTCGACGGGGAATTGTCGCCGCAGCAGATCACCTTTCAGCTACACAGCGAAGGCATCCGCGAGATCTATCTGGTCTCAGAAAATCCCGACGCCTATCCGGCGAACGAGATCGCGCCCGGCGTCAAGACCGCGCATCGTGACGAACTCGACGCGGTCCAGAAGACCCTGCGGAAGGTCAAGGGCGCGTCCGCGATCGTGTTCGTGCAGACTTGCGCCGCCGAGAAGCGGCGCCGCCGCAAGCGCGGCACGATGGAGGATCCGGCGCGCCGTGTGCTGATCAATCCTGCCGTGTGTGAAGGCTGCGGCGATTGCTCGGTGCAATCGAACTGCATTTCGGTCGAGCCGCTCGAGACCGAGTTCGGCCGCAAGCGCGCCATCAACCAGTCGACCTGCAACAAGGATTATTCCTGCGTCAAAGGCTTTTGTCCGTCCTTCGTCACCGTCGACGGCGGCAAGATGCGCAAGCGCGCGCCGGCGGGCGTCGGCGATATCGGCGATCTGCCCGAGCCGGCATCGCGCCCCAACCTGGACAAGCCCTACAACATCGCTGTCGGCGGCGTCGGCGGGACCGGCGTGCTGACCATCGGCGCGCTGCTCGGCATGGCCGCCCATATCGAGGGCAAGGCCTCGATGATCCTCGATATGTCGGGCCTGGCGCAAAAGGGTGGGGCGGTGCTGAGCCACGTCCGCCTGTCCGATCATCCGGCAGAGGTGACCTGCTCGCGCATCGTCACGGGCACGGCCGATGTCGTGCTCGCCGCCGATGAGGTGGTCGCGGTTGCCAAGGACACCATCTCACTCTGCGACACCAGCCGCACCCGCGGCATCATCAACAGCCACGTCATTCCCACCGCCGACTTCGTTCTCAACCGCGATTTCAACTTCCAGACCCGCAAGCTGAACGGGCTGCTGGAAACCGCGCTGCACAAGGACTCGGTATTCTTCGACTTCACCAAGCCGGCCGAACAGCTGCTCGGCGACAGCATCGCCACCAACATGATGATGATGGGCTACGCCTATCAGAAGGGCCTCTTGCCGTTGTCAGCGGAGTCGATCGAGCAGGCGATCGAGGTCAACGGCGTCTCGATCAAGATGAACAAGGAAGCCTTCCGCCTCGGCCGCCTCGCGGTCGCCGATCCCGCACGGCTTGCCGGCATGCTGAAGGGAACGGATGAGGTCGTTGCGCCCAAGTCCCTGGACGCAATGACGCTCGACGAGGTCATCGAGCATCGCACCAGGCATCTCACGGCGTACCAGAACGGCCGCCTCGCGAAACGCTACCGCAAGCTGGTCGATCAGGTCAGCGACGTCGCCAGGCAGGGCGGCTATGACGAGGCGCTGACCCGCGCCGTTGCGGTCAACTACGCCAAGCTGCTGGCCTACAAGGACGAATACGAGGTCGCGCGCCTCTACACCGATAGCGCCTTCGAAAAGCAGCTCCGCGACCAGTTCGAAGGCGACTTCAAGTTCAACTTCAACCTGGCCCCGCCCATTCTGAGCAGGGGCGTCGATGCGCTCGGCCGCCCGAAGAAGCGCGCCTTCGGCCCGTGGATGCTTCCGGTGTTCCGCGTGCTGGCAAAATTTAAGTTCCTGCGCGGCACGCCGCTCGACATCTTCGGTCGCAGTGCCGACCGCAAGCTCGAGCGCGATCTGATCGCCGGCTACGAGAAGGACGTCGCCACCGTGCTCGG
The DNA here is from genome assembly GCF_023073155.1 of Bradyrhizobium sp. 45. Classification (NCBI taxonomy): domain Bacteria; kingdom Pseudomonadati; phylum Pseudomonadota; class Alphaproteobacteria; order Hyphomicrobiales; family Nitrobacteraceae; genus Bradyrhizobium; species Bradyrhizobium sp. 45. The sequence continues at coordinate 92,002 of NZ_JADPIX010000059.1, forward strand.
CCTGCTGTCGCCGCTGACGATCGATACCGCGGTGGAGCTGCTCTCGCTGCCCGACCGCATCCGCGGCTACGGCCCGGTGAAGGAGAAGGCCGTAGCAGACGCCAAGGCCCGCTACGCCCAGCTCGCCGCCGACCTCGCGAACCCGCCGCCGGCGCCGAGGCAGATCGCGGCGGAGTAGAATTTTCGTGGGGTGGACTCGCTAATCCACCCTGCAAATTCCTGTTTGAAATCAACCACCGTTCTACTGTGCATGGGGTTGTTTTCGCGAAAAAACATTTTTCGATAAAACGAAATCACTTGTGCCGTCGGGCAAAACAGCTTTAGGGTTCTGCCCGTCGTTCCCATCATTGCGAGCGCAGCGAAGCAATTCCAGAGTGCGTCCGCGGAAAGATTCCTGGATTGCTTCGCTGCGCTCGCAACGACGACTGCGGCAGCAGGGCCTTCCACCGCACCTCGGATGATGCGGCGGCCATTTGCGCCAGCCCGCTGCCCTCTCGCCCGACGGAATATTTCCGCGCTTGCCAACAGGGCGGCAGCGGTTCAGAAAAAACCGGAAGTGAGAAACGCCAGCGGAGACCTTATTTGACCATCAAGGGCAAGGCCTACATTGCCGGGATCTACGAACACCCGACCCGGCACGCGCCGGACAAATCCACCGCGCAGCTCCATGCCGAGGTCGCCAAGGGCGCGATCGAGGATGCCGGGCTCAGCAAGGACGACGTCGACGGCTATTTCTGCGCGGGCGACGCCCCGGGCGGCGCCTGGCCGATGGTCGATTATCTCGGCCTCAATACCAAGAAACTGCGCCATGTCGATTCAACCGAGACCGGCGGCTGCTCCTACATCATCCATCTCGGCCACGCCGCTGAAGCGATTGCCGCGGGCAAGTGCTCGATCGCGCTGATCACGCTGGCCGGCAAGCCGCGCACCGGGGCGATGCCGCCGCGCGCGGCCGGCGCCGAGGCCGATTTCGAGACGGCTTACGGCGCGACCACGCACAATGCCTACGGCATGTGTGCCATGCGCCACATGCACGACTATGACACCACCAGCGAGCAGCTCGCCTGGATCAAGGTCGCGGCCTCGCACCATGCGCAATACAATCCGCATGCGATGCTCAAGGACGTCGTGACCGTCGAGGACGTCCTGAACTCGCCGATGATCTCTGATCCCTTGCATCGCATGGATTGCTGCGTGGTCTCCGACGGCGGCGGCGCGCTGATCGTGACCACGCCTGAAATCGCCAAGAGCCTGAAGAAGCCTTTGGTCAAGCTGATCGGACATGGCGAGGCGATGAAGGGCCCGCGCGGCGGCAAGGATCTCGACCTCACATACTCCGCCGGCATCTGGTCCGGCCCGCGTGCCTTCGAGGAAGCCGGCATCACGCCGAAGGACATCAAATACGCCTCGATCTACGACAGCTTCACCATCACCGTCCTGATGCAGCTCGAAGACCTCGGCTTCTGCAAGAAAGGTGAGGGCGGCAAGTTCGTCGCCGACGGCAATCTGATCTCGGGCGTCGGCAAGCTACCGTTCAACACCGATGGCGGTGGCCTCTGCAGCAACCATCCCGTCAATCGCGGCGGCATGACCAAGATCCTCGAGGCCGTGCGGCAACTGCGCGGCGAGGCGCATCCGAAGGTGCAGGTCAAGAATTGCGATCTCGCCATCGCCCACGGCACCGGCGGCCTTTTGGGTGTTCGCCACGCCGCCTCGACGGCCATTCTGGAGCGCGTGTGATGAGCGAAGCCAAGAAATATCCGGCCCCGGTGACGAACCCTGAGACAGCCGCGTTCTGGGATGCGGCCAAAGAGGGCAGGTTCATGATCAAGCGCTGCACCGCGTGCGGCGAGGCGCACTATTTCCCGCGTGCGATCTGCCCGTTCTGCTACTCCGACAAGACGGTGTGGGAGCAGTCTTCGGGCGAGGGTACGATCTACACCTACAGCTTGATGCGGAAGTCGCCGACCGGCCCTTACGCGATCGGCTACGTCACGCTGAAGGAAGGCCCATCGCTCCAGACCAATTTCGTCGATTGCGATCTGACGACGTTGAAGATCGGCCAGAAGGTGAAGGTGGTGTTCAAGCCGACCGACGGCGCGCCGCTGCCGTTTTTTACGCCGGCGTAGTCGCTTTCTTCCCTTCTCCCCTTGCGGGAGAAGGTGGCGCGAAGCGCCGGATGAGGGGTCTCTCTCCACCGAGAGATTGTTCGATGCGGAGCGAACCCCTCACCCAAACGAGTTTGTTGCGAGCACCTTGGAGCCCTCTCCCGCAAGGGGAGAGGGCGCATCAATGGGCGCCGCCACCGCTGAAACTGCCGGGAGGAATTAACAAAAATGTCCGCCAGATACGAAGAACTCAAAGGCCTCAAAAACCTCGGTCAGAAATATGCCTACACCGACCGCGAAGTGATGCTCTATGCCTACGGCATTGGGCTTGGCGCCGATCCGATGGACGAAAACGAGCTCGCCTTCGTCAACGAGGGCACGCTGACGCCGCGACCGCTCAAGGTGGTGCCGACTTTTGCATCCGTCGCCGCGTGGGGCGCGGGGCCTGGCGAGATGAACCTCAACCGCGTGATGGTGGTGGACGGCGAGCGCGACATCACCTTCCACCAGCCACTACCGGTCGCCGCGCATATCACCGCCGATTCCTCCGTGGTCGAAGTCTACGACAAGGGCAAGGACAAGGGCGTGGTCATCAGCCATCAGACCGTGCTCAAGAACGAGAAGGGCGAGAAGCTGGCAACTCTGGTCGCCTCCCGCTTCGCCCGCGGCGACGGCGGCTTTGGCGGGCCGAACCTGACCCAGCCGGATCCGCACAAGAGCCCGTCCCGCGCACCCGACACGACCATCGACATCGTGACGCGTCCCGACCAGGCGCTGGTCTATCGTCTCTGCGGCGATCGCAACCCGCTGCACTCCGACCCTGAGTTCGCGAAGAAGGCCGGCTTCCCACGTCCGATCCTGCACGGCATGTGCACGTACGGCATCACCTGCCGCGGCGTGCTCCAGACCTATGCCGATTACGACGCTTCCGCCTTCCGCCAGCACGTCGCGCGGTTCTCCTCGCCGGTCTATCCCGGCGAGACCGTGACCATGGACCTCTGGAAGGACGGCAGCGTGATCTCGTTCGAAGCCAAGGTAAAGTCGCGCGGCGTCACTGTGATCAAGAACGGCAAGACGGTGCTGGGGTGATGATGCCGCTCGACGCGCTCTGAGTTATTTCGTCATGCCCGGGCTTGTCCCGGGCATCCACGTTCTTCGCGCGGTTGGCGATCAAGTTCGTGGATGGCCGGGACAAGCCCGGCCATGACGGAGCAAAAGAACAAAACAGGGAGAGCCACCATGGGACTACTCGACGGCAAGGTTGCGCTGATCACCGGCGCGGGCGGGGGGCTCGGTGAGGCCTACGCAAAGCTGTTCGCGCGGGAAGGGGCCTCCGTCGTCGTCAACGACCTCGGTGGGCCCCGTGACGGCTCCGGCGCCGACACATCGATGGCGCAGCTCGTGGTGGATGCGATCAAGGCCGAAGGCGGCAAGGCGGTCGCCAACGGCGCCGACATCTCCACCATGGAAGGCGGCCAGTCGGTGTTCGACGACGCCATCAAGCATTTCGGCCGCGCCGACATCCTCGTCAACAATGCCGGCATTCTGCGCGACCAGACCTTCGCCAAGGCGTCTGAGTCCGACTGGGACAAGGTCATCAAGGTGCATCTGAAGGGCACCTTTTGTTGCACCATGCCGGTGTTTCGCTGGATGCGGGAAAACGGCGGCGGCGTCATCGTCAACACCTCCTCGACCTCGGGCCTGATCGGCAATTTCGGCCAGAGCAATTACGGCGCGGCCAAGGGCGGCATCTGGGGCCTGTCCAACGTGCTGGCGATCGAGGGACGCAAATACAACATCCGGATCTGGACGCTTGCGCCAGGCGCGCTGACTCGCATGACCGCAGACCTGCCCCGCTATAAGGAGAACCCCGGCGCGGCGCTGGGGCCGGACGGCATCGCGCCGGCCGTGCTATACATGGTCAGCGACTTGTCCGGCGACCAGACCGGCAAGGTGCTGGGCGTGTCCGGGCCCCGCGGCGTGCGCGAAATGCGGATGATGGAAATGGACGGCTGGAAGCCGCCGCACACGGGCTGGAAGGCCCAGGACATCGCCGATCATGCCAAGGAGATCTTCTTCTCCGAAGAGCAGATCAAGATGGGGGCGCGGCGGTTTTAGCCATCGACAGAGAGAAACAAGGACAACGATGAAACTTACCGCCGACGCCAAGGGCACCTTCGCAATCGCGCCGACGCCGTTCCACGATGACGGCCGGATCGACGAGCGCTCGATCGACCGCCTGACCGATTTCTACGAGGAGGTCGGCTGCGATGGCGTCACTGTGCTGGGCATCCTCGGTGAGGCCCCGAAGCTCGATGCCGCCGAGGCCGAACAGGTGGCGGTACGCTTCGTCAAGCGCGCCAAGAAGATGCAGGTGATCGTCGGCGTCTCCGCGCCGGGCTTTGCCACCATGCGGTCGCTGGCGAAGGCCTCGATGGATGCGGGCGCGGCCGGCGTCATGATCGCGCCGCCGCCGTCGTTGCGGACCGACGACCAGATCATCGGCTATTACAAGCAGGCGGCCGAGGCCATCGGCCCCGACGTGCCCTGGGTGCTCCAGGACTATCCGCTGACCTTGTCGGTGGTGTTCACCCCGGCCGTGATCCGCAAGGTCGTCACCGACAATCCGAACTGCGTGATGCTCAAGCACGAGGACTGGCCGGGGCTGGAAAAGATCTCGACACTGCGCAGTTTCCAGAAGGACGGCTCGCTGCGGCCGCTCTCGATCCTCTGCGGCAATGGCGGGTTCTTTCTGGACTTCGAGATGGAGCGCGGCGCCGACGGCGCCATGACCGGCTATGCCTTCCCCGAACTCCTGATCGACATCGTGCGGCTTTCGAAGGAAGGCAAGCGCGACGCCGCCCATGATCTGTTCGACGCACATCTGCCGCTGATCCGCTACGAGCAGCAGCCCGGCGCGGGCCTCGCCGTGCGCAAATACGTGCTGCAGAAGCGCGGCATCATCGCCTCCAGCGCCCAGCGCAAGCCCGGCGCCACCATCACGCCGGCGGCGAAGGCAGAGGTCGAGTACCTGCTGTCGCGCGTCGCCCGCGTCGACAAGCGCGCCAATCTCGGCCCGCAATCCAGCGCCGCAGGTTAATCGAATGGCCGAGGCATCAGCATCACGCCCTGCGTCGACGATCCTCCTGCTGCGCGACGGCGCGAAGGTCGACGGCAAGAGCCGCGACGAAATCGAAGTCTTCATGATGGTCCGCCATCATCAGATCGAGTTCAATTCGGGCGCGCTGGTGTTTCCGGGTGGCAGCGTCGATGCCGGCGATCAGGAGATCGTCAAGCGCTCCGACTTGTATTCAGGCGGCGAGGGCCTGAGCGAAGCGGACCGCGGCTTTCGGATCGCCGCGATCCGTGAGACCTTTGAGGAAAGCGGCATCCTGCTGGCGCGCTCGAAGGACTCGGGCACGCCTGTTGACGCCAAGCGCGCCGGCGAAATCGCCGATGCGCATCGCGTCGCGCTCAACGAGCACATGATCACCTTCCTGAGCATTCTGGCCGACAACGGCCTCCAGCTCGCGCTCGATACGCTGGTGCCTTACGCACACTGGATCACGCCCGAGGGGATGCCAAAACGTTTCGACACTTGGTTCTTCCTTGCGGCGGCACCGCCCGACCAGCTCGGCGCGCATGATGGCCGGGAATCGACCGACTCGATCTGGGTCTCGCCACGCGAGGCGGTGGAGGGCGGCGAGAGCGGCCGCTTCAAGCTGCCGTTCCCGACCACGCGCAATCTGATCCGGCTCGCCAAGCAGGGCAGCGTGAGCGCCGCGCTCGAGCACGCCCGCGGCATGTCCGTCGTGACGGTGATGCCTGTCATGACCAAGACCGAAACCGGCCGTCAGCTCCGCATTCCCCGCGAGGCCGGCTATGACGGTGAGGTGTTCGAGGTCGGGGCCATCGGCTAGGACACTTCGATACAAAGCGAAGTATCGGCGAGGGCAGACGCGCTAGGTTCCGTCCCTGACAACGGGATCGAGCGCGCGACATGGACAACCGACAGGGCAATCGGCAGGACAACAACATCGCCGTCGAGCTGGCGCTGCTGCTGGCGCTCGCAACGCTCTGGGGCGGCTCCTACACCTTCATCAAGCTCGGCGTCGCCACCATTCCGCCGATTACGCTGATCGCGGCGCGCACCACGATTGCGGGCCTGCTGCTGCTCGCGATCATGTGGGCGCGGGGCATCAGGCTGCCGACGGATGCCGCGACCTGGCGACGCTTCGCCTTCCAGGCCGTGCTCAATAGCGTGATCCCCTGGACATTGATCGCCTGGGGCGAGCGCCACGTCGATGCCGCGCTTGCGACCATCCTCAACTCGGCCGGCCCGATCTTCACCTTCCTGCTCACGGCCGTTGTGACGCGTCACGAGGCGACGACACCGCGAAAGCTGGTCGGGGTGGTTGCCGGCATGGCCGGCATCCTGCTGATCGTCGGCGTCGATGCCTTCCACGATGTCGGAAGCGGCCTCGTCGCGGAGGCCGCTATCGTTGCCGCCACCATCTGCTACGCCTGCGCCGCGATCTTCGGTCGCGGCTTCAAGGGCCTCGATCCCATGGCGCCCGCGGCCGGCTCGTTGCTGGCGGGGGCGGCGGCGCTGATCCCGGCCTCGCTCATCGTCGAGCAGCCCTGGACGCTGTCGCCCTCGCTGAGTTCCGTGCTGGCGCTGCTCGCGCTGGCGACCTTCTCGACCGCCGCGGCCTTCGTGATCTATTTCCGCCTAATCCAGACCCTGGGCTCGGTCGGCACCACCGCGCAGGCCTATCTCCGCGTGCCGATCGGGGTTGCCATCAGCGTCGCCTTCCTCGGCGAGAGCCTGAGCCGGACCGCCTGGATCGGCCTTGCCTGCGTCGTCCTCGGCGTCGCCGCCATGACCATCCCGGCGCGGCGGCCGGCCGGCGTCAAAACGTCATAAAACCGGGGCCAAGGAGGCCGGCAGGGCTTCAACATTAAGGATATTCGGCGGCCAGACGCATGTTCCCCCGGGACTGCAATACGTCGTATATTGGAGCTCCAATGGCCCGGTCCCCACATCACCAATGTCCGCCGAATTGACGCCGACCCCTGAGAAAAAGCGAACATTCTCGCTCTCCATCGGCCAGCTCACGTTCGGCAGCTTCCTTCTGGTGCTGGCGGTGATCATCGTCACCTCGACCGCGAGCGTGATCGCGATCCGGCACATCGACACGACCTTCGCCGAGCTGCAGCGGCTGCAGAGCGTCGGCGACCTCGCCGAGGACATCGACCGCCGCATGAACGAGCTGCGGCTCGCCGCGCGCGACTTCGTCACCGACCCTGGCGCCGGCATCCAGTTCAAGCAGGTGGGCGAGGCGGCTTCGACGCTCAGTGACATCCTGAAGAAGACCCGCATCGAGCTCGTGCCCGAGCAGCAGGATATGATCGACGGCGTCAGCGAGCGGCTTGCGACCTATCGCAGCGGCCTGGAGCGGATCTCGACCTTGATCGACCGCCGCGCCCAGCTGCTTGCCGGGCTGCCGCCGCTCCGCGACCAGTTCGACGCAGCTGTCTCCGGCACTGCGGACCGAGAGCTGGCGTCCCGCCTGTCGGAAGCGCAGAGCCGGATCGCGCTTGGGTTGCTTGCCCGCAACCCGTCCGCGGCCGAGCAGGCGGCGCAGAGCATGCGGGCGATGGGCGTCACTGATCCCAAGCTCAGATCGGCGGTCAACGAGTACGCCGAGGCGATCATCGCGGTCGCGGTCCGTGAACGGCAGATCGCCGACATCGACCGCGAGGTGCTGGGAACCGAGGGTCGGCTGATCGGCCGCGTCACCGAATTGCTGCGCGAGGTCAGCGCCCGGCGCGGTCACGTGCTGTCGCGCGACTTTGCCCGCACGTTGACGGAGGCGCGCTGGCAGAGCATCGTGCTCGGTACCATCGGTGTGCTGATCGGCATTCTCGCGGCCGGCTTCGTGGTGCGGCGGACGGTCCGTCCGCTCGCCCAGATCGCGCGGTCGATCCGCGCGCTCGCAGCTGGCGAGAAGAACACCTCGATCCCGTCCGCCGATCTCGACAACGAGATCGGCGACATCGCGCGGGCGGCCGAAGTGTTCCGCCGTGCGCTGGAGGAGGCCGACACGGCACGCGAGGCGGCGGTGCGCGCACTGACCGAGCAGCGGCTCGCCGAAGAGAGCTACCGGAAACTGTTCGAGGGCTCGGTCGACGGCATCTATGTCACGACGCCGGCCGGCGACCTCCTCAACGCCAATCCGGCGCTGGCGCGGATGATGGGCTATGACAGCCCCAAAGACCTCATCGACAGCATCAACGACATCGCCCACACCATCTACGTCAATCCCGAGGCGCGCGTCGAATATCAGCGGCTGATGGCACGCGACGGCATGGTGCGCGAGTTCGAATACCAGGTGCGCCAGCGCGGCGGCGACATCCTGTGGCTGTCCGACAGTGCCACCGGCGTCCGCGACGAGGCGGGCAACATCGTCCGCTATGAGGGCACGCTGCGCGACATTACCGACCAGAAGCGCGCGGAAGACGCCATTGCCGAAGGACGGCGCCTGCTCCAGCAGGTCATCGACACCGTGCCAGCGGTCATCAACGTCAAGGACCGCGACCTGCGCTACGTGCTGATGAACCGTTACATGGCCGGCATCTTCGGAATCGAGCCCGGCGATGCGCTCGGCCGCACCACGGCCGACCTGATGTCGCGCTACGGCGCGGCCAAGTCCGACGAGAGCGACAAGCGCGTGCTGACGCTGCGAAAGGGCCTCGGCTTCTACGAAGAGGAGTACATTGATTCTTCCGGCCACATGCGGCAATGGCTCGTCAACAAGCTGCCGTTGCTCGATGCCGAAGGCGAGATCGAGCGGATCGTCACCGTGGCGCTCGACATCGGCGAGCGCAAGCGCGGCGAGCAGGAGATGCGGAAAGCCAAGGAATCCGCCGAGACCGCGCTGCGCAATCTGCGCGAGACCCAGGCCTCGCTGATCGAGGCGGAGAAGCTGGCGGCGCTCGGGCGCCTCGTCGCCGGCGTCGCGCACGAGGTCAACAATCCCGTCGGCATCAGCCTCACGGTCGCCTCCGCGCTGGAGCGCAAGACCGCGATGTTCACCGCCGAAGTCGAACGCGGCGAGCTGCGCCGCTCCACGCTCAACGACTTTCTCCATACCAGCCGCGACGCTTCCTCGCAGCTCGTCGCCAATCTCAATCGCGCCGCCGAGCTGATCCAGTCGTTCAAGCAGGTCGCCGCCGACCGCAACTATTCGGACCAGCGCAGCTTCGATCTCGGTGACCTCACCGAGCAGGTGGTGATGAGTCTGCGGCCCGGCCTTCGCAAGCACAATCTGACGCTCAACGTCGAGTGCCAGCCTGATCTGACCATGAACAGCTATCCCGGACCCTACGGCCAGGTGCTGACCAATCTGTTTCTCAACGCGGTGGCGCACGCCTTCCCGGACGGCCGGCCGGGGACCATCGACATCCAGGTGCGCGAGTCCGGCAAGGACAATGTCGAGATCATCTTCTCCGACAATGGCTGCGGCATGTCGCTCGACGTCCGCCGCCGTGCCTTCGATCCGTTCTTCACGACGCGGCGCGATCAGGGCGGCACCGGCCTCGGGCTGCACATCGTCTACAGCATCGTCACGAACAGGCTCGGCGGACGGCTCGATCTGGATTCCGAACCGGGCAGCGGCACACGTATCCAGATCATCCTGCCGCGCGTGGCGCCGCTCGAGCAGGCCGCCGAATAGCTTGCGGTTTTCGAGCGAAGTGGATGCCGTTCGCGTGATGAAAACGCGTCGAATCAACAATTGAGAGCTTTGGTTGATTCAATCAGAACCGAAGTCCTAGTCGACCTCCGCAAGCTTGTGCAGCGTCGCGCCGAAAATCTGGCTGGCCTTGCCGACCAGCGCGGTGCCCGTCATGTCCCCGCGCGTCTCCGTGAACGTGCCGCTGACGCCGATGCCGACCGCGGCAGGCCCGCCGAACAGCGGATTGTCGTCGCCCCGCGGCGAGGTGTGACGCTGGACCAGCACCTCACCCTTGAAGGTGTTGTCCTTCACCGTGTAGCTGCCGGTGTAATAGAGGTACGCATCGCCGCCAAGAATCTTGCCGTCGCGAAAAAGAATCACGCCGCTGCCCTTGCCGACCCGACCATCGAGCAGGTTCACGTGAATCGAATAGAGGCCGTTCTTCATAACGTCCCGAGGCCGGCCGCCATCGCCCAATGGCGTAACCGGTAGAGCATTTATGCCAAAGCGGATGTGCCCACGCAACGCGGGAGTTTGGCCGCCGGCCTTGTGAGCCTGCCGTGAGCCGTAGTTGTCCCGGCTTGTCTATGACACCGCCATGACGGTCTGATCATGAAGCGAGGCCAGTCGTTGGGAATCAAGTTGGCCCGCGAAATGCATAACATTGTTGCACTGGCCGCGGGGTGCTGGAGCAAGACAAACGTGAGCAACTGGATCGATTCCGGCGGCGAGAAGCCGCGTCTGTACCGTGTGCGTCCCACGATTTGCGAAACACGACAACGGCGGATCGGCGGCGCGGCACGCTGGCGAAGCGTGGCGAGCCTCGCTTGCGCCCTGGCCCTGATCGCACTCGCAGCCCCCTTCGGGCAGGCGCGCGACCGCGGCCAGTTCGTCAACACCCATGCCCCGAATTGAAGGCCTGGTTCGATGGACTGCGAAGCGGCAAGGGGTCTTGCTGCTCCGATGCAGACGACTCGGCGCTCTCGGATACCGACTGGGACGCACCATGGTCTGGCCGATCTACGGCTACATGGGCGTCGCCGTCCGCTGATTCATGCCCGGTAGCATGACTTAGGCGCACCGGGCGGCACGACGACCGGTGAGCCGATGCGACGCGCGCCTTATCAGGTGTATTTCTTGTCGCGCTCGAGCAGCTCGATGGAGATGCCTTCGGGTCCGCGGATGAAGCAGATGCGCACGCCGGGGCGGATCGTGGTCGGTTCGCGTGTGAATGTGACGCCCTTGGCCTTGATCTCGGCGGCGACGGCGTCGATGTCCTTCACCGTGAGACCGAAATGGTCGAGGCCCTGATGCGGGTGCGGCGGCGGCGGGTTAACCACGTTGTCGCCCTCGAGTGGAGCAATGAAGATCCTTGCGCCTCCAAGATTCACGTCGATCCGTCCGGGCGCTTGCACGATCTCGCCACCAAGGATGTCCCGCAGCCAGGCCGCCGTGGCCTCCGGATCAGGGCTGCGCAGATGGACGTGATCCCAAGTGACGACTGGCATTTCATGGTCTCCCGACGGGTCTTGATGTTGCAGCGCATGTTAGCGGCCTGGGCCGCCGACCGCCACCGCTCTTCCCGACTCGACAGTGCGCGGGAACCTTAGTTCGTCTTCCGGATTAAGGTAAGCAGTGGCGGAATCCGTTGTCGAACGTGCTCCGGCCGCGGGCGGTGAGGCAACCATGAACGCTGGGTTTGACCGCATCGGGTTAGGGCGATTCGCCGGGACCGGCGAACGACTGGCGCGGGCGGTGACGATCGCGAGCGTTTCATTTGGGCGAGGCCTGCTGTGGCTGTTGGCGGCCATCATCGTCGGTTGCGGCATCTGGATGCTGCTCCCCGTCTCCAGAGGCAACAGTGCCGAACCGGTGAGGTCTGACGTGGCAGCCGTCGAGACGGCGCCTTCGCGCGATGCGGTCGCCGTGTCGCCGGCCTCCGAAGCTCAGATTCCGACAATGGCAGAACTCGGCCGGATCAGGATTTCATCTCAGACCTGGCGCCGCGGCGGCCTTGGATCGAAGGCGCTGGTGACGCTCACGCTGCGCAACGACAACGACTATGCCGTAAAGGATGTCGAGATCGTCTGCGCTTTTGCGCGGCGTGATGGCAGTCATCTCACCGACCGCACCCGCGTTCTGGCGGATCCGGTCAGCATGAAGAGCCGCAAGACTTTTGCGCGCATTCCTGTCGGCTTCGTCAACGTGAATGCCGATCAGGCGAAGTGTTCGCTTGTGGCAGCACGCCGGACCTAAGGCCGGCAGTGCCGGGTAGCGGAAAAGTTACTGTCCTGGGGGTTGGCCGAAAAACTTGGCGTCGCCATTTGAACCGAACGGCTGGGCCAGGAACTAATTAAATGATCGCCTGTTAAGGCGGAGAGCCCACGCGGGGATGCGGCGGGCGGAGCGTGGCCAATGCCCATCTTTCGGTATTTCATCTTTGTCGGTGGAGCCTTGCTCGCACTGCTGTTCGCAGCGGACTACGTTCTGCCGACTTCGCCCGTGACACAGGCCATCGCAACCGCAAGCAACGAACAGCCGTTGATCCGGATCCGGTCCGATCGCCACCTGCCAGAGCGCGTGGTGCTTGACACCAGTCAGCCGACGCTTGCCGTCCCTGCGGTGAACATCGCCGCCGTCGCGGCTCCCCAGCCGCCCGTGGAGGGCATGTCACCCGCTATGGCCGAGATATCAGCCAAGGCGCGGGTCCGCGAGACGTTCGCCCAATTCACGCCGGCCGCAAAGGCCGACGCCGCTGCGGCCAAGAAGACCGAAACCAAGACGCAAGTTCAGCCGCAGGTTCAGGCGCAGGCCCAGCTTTCTCAGGCCCAGCCCGCTCGGACCCCGGCGCAGCAGCCCAAGCGCAAGGTCGCCAGAACTCATCCGATGCCGCAGCAAGGTGGGCCGATGATGGTGATGGCGCAGCAGCCGCATTTCGGCTTCTTCAACAGCACCTGGTAAGGGCGGGTCTGACCCGTCTCGAAGCGGGGTGGAAGGGCTTTTTATTGGCCGGCCTCTCTGCTAATTCAACCCATCCGAACGTCGCCCGGCCTGCTGGCTCGCCAGCAGCGATCTGGGGCGTGCGGCCAGGGCGCTCGTAGCTCAGCTGGATAGAGCATCGGATTTCGATTCCGAGGGTCGGGAGTTCGAATCTCTCCGAGCGCGCCAATAGTCAGGCCAGAATATTCGGATCTGGCGGGAGGCCGTGAGCCGCCTCTATTTGCCCTGGATCTTCAGCCCGTTGGGACCGACATTGATTTGCAGGCCGTCGGGCTGCTTCTTCGTCTGGTAAAGATTGTAGCCGAGCACGGCTGCCGTGACGACCAAAGCACCGATGACCAGAAACAATAGGTTGCGGCTGATAGACATTTTTTTCTGAACCACTTGGTTGACGGCGAGAAAAACCCCGCGTGTGAACGCGGGGTGCCTTCAGTGCGCCGCCGGCGCACTGCTTGGATAATGCGGTTCGAAGGAACTGGTTCCCTTGAGGCTCGCCGCGTCGGAAAGGCCGGAGCCTATCTGGTCAGCGTGCCGTCGGGCCGGCTTGCCGGCCCCGTGCCAGCGTGTCGGACGGCGCTTCGTGGAAGGTCGCGCGGTAAGCTGCGGAAAACTCCCCCAAATGGTGAAAGCCTTGGGCGCGCGCGCATGTGGTGACGGTGGCGCCGCCGCCTTTGAGAAGGCGAGACCGGGTCGCCCACAATTTTTTCAGGCGAATGTACTGGTGCAGGCTCATGCCACGCACCTTGCTGACGGCGCCGCCAAGCGTCCGGATCGAGACGCCAAACTCGCCGGCGAGCTCGGCGGTATAGATCGGGGCAGTCGGATGTGCTGCGACATAATCGTCGATCCGCTGCACGAGCTTGATCGACCGCTCGCCCTGGACGGAGGCACTCCGGTCTGAGAGCGAATCGATGCGAAACAGATCGTCGAGCGCGAGCAGCAGGCCTTCCTGGAGATGGGCGGCGACCTCGGTCGTTTCGAACAAGGCCGGCTGCACCGACGCGGTTCGCAGAATGTCGAGCAGGAGCTGCCGTGCGTGGAGCAAAGCGGGGCGGTTCGCGCCATAGGTCCGCAAATCGTCCGCCTGATCAAACCAGCCCCGGTCACTCAGGCCGGGTGAGAAGATGATCATCGCATGATGATTGGTCCGCCGCTCGACGAAATGGCATTCATCGCTGCCGCGGAGCGCGATGAAGAAACGCGCGTCCAGATCCATGCCCTTGGAATTGACCTGAAGGTCGTCCGTCATGGGCAGGATCACCATCCCCCCGGGCATACGATAGGCGCCGTCGAGGATGCGCGCGAACGAGCGCATCATGACGATGCGGCAGCCGGGCAGAGAGACGACAGCGCGGGCCGCCGCGAAATTCCGGACGTCGAGCGGAATGCTTCTCGCATCCTCCATCGACTCGATCGGCCGAAACGCATCGACGTCGGCAAAGCCGATCAATTGAAGCGCCGAGGATGGGGCGAGGGCGTCGAACAACATGCGTGCGACCGGCTGCTGCAATATGACAATCAAATGAACGTCGGAACATCGCCATCAATGGCGAAACATCGCGCTTCAGTAAACCGGATTCCGGGCCGTAGTATTGCGGACATCATGGCATGAAGCCCGGCGGATCGATGTCGTCTCAACGATCTCGAGTCATCGGCCGGCTGGAGGCGAGGTCGATGAAATGCAGCCGCGTGCAGGCGGGACAGGCGATGGAGGCAAAGCTCTGCGCCTCCTGTGTCTGTTGCTTCTCAAAATGTGTCTGCACATTCATGCCCGTCTGGGGACATCGAAAAACGATCAAATCGACCATCGTCGGAGAATGACGGCGTGGCGGATTGCGTCTTTGATCTAGATCAGTTTTGGAATGACTCCAGACCAACATCCTTGATCTCGCAAAAGCGAAGGGGCCCCGAAGGGCCCCTTTAGAATCACCAGCGGCGATAGCGTGGTCCGTAATAGCGAGGGCCACCGTAAAAGCGCGGTGCATATCGGGGACCGTAATAGGGCCGCGGGGCGTAGTATCCATAGTAGTTCGGGCGCCAGAAGCAGCGTCCCCAGGCGTCACAGACCATGCGGACCTGCTCGACGTCGGAAACCTGCGGCGTCGCAGGAGCAGGCGCGATGGGCATGGCGGACGCCGCCGATGATGCGACCAACGCACCCAACAGGGACGCGGCGACGAGGCCAATTCTAAGCTTCATGATGTCTTTCTCCGCTTACGCAATACAGGGATATCGAAGTTTGTTCTGATCAAATTGTGGCGGGACCGAAATGTAATGCTGATGAACAGGTCTTCAGCCCAGCCCGCCGCAGGCCTGACCTTTAGCTCCGCCAGACTATCCCAGGTTCGCGCTCTTGACCAATGGCGCGCTTGCTTTGCGCTCCGCAGGACATCGCCGCCATCCTTGATCCCGCGCAATTCGTTGGTGCAGCTTCGTCCCTAATTTTGGCGTCGTGGCCAGCTTTCGAGCATTTCGATGAGCTGGCTCGCGAGGTCGCTTTGGAGCTGTGCAATGGACAAAATGAGAATCGACAAGGGTGACTGGCTGGTCGTGTGCGACGGGCGCAAGGCGCTTATTCTGGAAAACCTCGGCGACGAGATGTTTCCGAACCTCCACACCAGGGAGGTGCACGAACAGCCCAATCCCTCGACCGGTGCGCAAGGGACCGACGCGCCGGGCAGGCTTCACGGCGCGGCCGGTAGCACGCGCAGCTCGGTGGAGCAGACTGATTGGCACGACGAGGCCGAGCGCGCCTTCCTGCGCGGCCTGGCCGGACGGCTCGATGCCGCCGTCAGCTCAGGCGAGACCTCGGCCTTGACCATGGTGGCCTCGCCGCGTGCGCTTGGGATGATTCGCGCCGATTATTCGGATTTGGTGCGCAAGGCACTCCAGGGCGAGGTCGGCAAGGACCTCGTCAAACTGCCGGTCTACGAGATCGAGAAGCAATTGCTGCTGTCCGGCGCCGCCAAATAGCGGCCCCCGCAGAGGACGCGCCTGCACCCCTCAGAAGCAGGGGTGCCGACGGCGGTCCTGGCCGACATAGGCGGCTGCGCTCTGGTAGCAATGGTTGGTCGACGGGCCGTCGTAAAAGGCGAACGTCCCGGGCGTGATGCCGGGCCCGTAATTGTGCAGATAGCTGATCGGGTAGGGCAGCGGGTTCGGGTAGTGGCGATGGTACCGGTGGTATCCCCGCGCCTCTGCGAGGCCAGGGGCAAGGATTGCGGCCGACAGGGCTGCAATCGCGGCTACAAGCTTCAACTTGCTCATCTCGAATCTCCGGAACCCGCACGAATAGGTCGGCTGTTTATAGCCAGTTCGGGCGGCCGGAACACCCGTCTGCAGCCCGGAAATCGACGCCAATCCCGCAGATTCCCGGGTGGGTGTGACAGAATTGCCGGTTCTGTGGTCCGGACTTGCCCATATTTGGCCTTTTCGAGATGCTTAACGAATTCCCCACACAAGTATGACCAAAAGGGAATTAGCTCAAGACTCCTGTTGCCGGCTTCTCGGGGTTCATAGACCGGTCCATTCCTGAAGGCTTTCGCCGTCACCTCGCCATGCGCATCACGCTTCTGAGCCTGCTGTTGCTCTCGGTCGTCGCCGCCACGCCGGCGCGGGCCGAACTGCATATTACCCGCGACCACGGCGGCTATGTCGAGGAATACAAGGCCAAGTACAAGCGCGTCCGCGAGAAGGGCGAACGCGTCATCATCGACGGCATCTGCAACTCGGCCTGCACCCTGGTGCTCGGCATCGTGCCAATGAACAAGATCTGCGTGACGCCGCGCGCCAGCCTCGGCTTCCACCAGGCTTACTACGACAAGGCCTTCACTTTCGGCATCAAGGTCACCAGCGCGGAGGGGACGTCCGACCTGATGGCCTACTACCCCGACACGGTGAAGGACTGGATTCGCCGCAATGGCGGGCTCACCACCGACATGAAAAAGATCAAGAACGGCGTCGAGCTCTGGAAGATCATCGATCCCTGTCCGGACGAATGGTGAGCGGCTGAGCCGTCCGGTCCGTCGCAGCGCAGCATCGTCCGGACGAATTTGGCCGAAATTCGCATTGCCGCATTGGCCCCCGGTGGGGCAATGAGGCGGCAATGAATCATAATCAAGAAGCCCTGACCGCCCGCGCCGCGCCGATCCTGTTCGTCCTGCTTTGGAGCACGGGCTTCATCGGCACCAAATACGTCGTCAACAATGCCGATCCTTTGACCTACCTCGCCATCCGCATGGCGTTCGTGGTCGGTCTGATGGCGATCATCGTCGCGATCGCGCGACCGAAATGGCCGGACCGGATCGGCATCGCGCACAGCGCCGTCGCCGGCATTCTCGTCCATGGCTTCTATCTCGGCGGCACCGCAATCGCGATCGCGCACTCGATTCCGGCCGGGCTCTCCGCGCTCATTCCGGGCCTTCAGCCGATCCTGACCTCGACCATCGCCAACCGCTGGCTCGGGGAGAAGGTGACGCCGGTGCAATGGGCGGGGCTCGTCCTTGGCCTCGGTGGCGTCGTGCTGATCCTGCACGGCCGCCCCATGACCGGCGAAGCCGGGCTCGGCTGGCTCGCCTCCGTCGTCTCGCTGATCAGCATCACGCTCGGCACGCTCTATCAGCGCCGCTACTGCAATCACATCGACTGGCGCGCCGGCAATCTCGTGCAGTACGTGTCCGTCACGATCTTCTTCGCGATTGGTGCGTTCCTGTTCGAGGACCGCGTGGTGCACTGGACGCGCGAGTTCATGCTCGCGCTGGCCTGGCTCGCCGTGGCGCTTTCGATCGGTTCGATCGGACTGCTGTACTGGCTGATCCGCCACGCCGCCGCCACGTCGGTTGCAAGCCTGTTCTATCTAGTGCCCGCCGTGACGGCGCTGATGGCTTATCTGCTGTTCGGAGAAAAGCTCGATGCGCTGGCGATCGCGGGCATGGTGATGTGCGCGGCCGCGGTGTTCGTCGTCAACCGACGCTTCTAGGGTTGGCGGGCCAAGCCGCTCGAATACATCCCTGACGTGCGCGGCAAGATCGTGCTACGGTCCGCGCATTTCAGTGCCTCTTTCACAGGTGATTTTGCATGAAGAAGGCGAGACGCGCATTGCTTGGCAGGTCCCTGAAGCCAGTCCGGATTGCCTGCATTAATTATGCAGAGGAGATGATGAGCGAGCAGATGATGGCGCGGCTCACTGCCGCGCTGCAGAAATGCTATGACGAGCACTTCCTGCCGGTCTGGGGCTACCCCGTCGATCTCGACGTTACCCGCAAGCCGAAGCCCACCGACTGGCAGTTGGTCTATTTCGACGATGCGACCCACAAGAATTTTCTCGGGCGGCATGAATTGACGCATCGGGGTCAACCGATCTCGAAGATCTTCCTCAAGGCGCTGTCCAACGACGATCCGGTCAGTCTGGCAGCCTCGCATGAGTTGTTCGAGATGGTGCTCGACCCTATGGCCAATCTGTGGGCCGACAAGACCCGGCACACCCAATATGCCTACGAGGTCTGCGATGCAGTGGAAGAGGACGCCTTCGTCGTCAACGATCTCCCGATGTCGAACTTCGTTTATCCGTCCTGGTTCGAACCCTTCAAGCATCCCCGCGGCACGAAGTTCGACCACATGGGATTGCTCAAGGAGCCGTTCTCGATGACCGAGGGCGGCTACGTCATAAAAAAGGTGAACGGCAGGAGATTGATCAAGCAGTTCGGCTCGCCCGAGAAGCGCCGGCGCTTCAACGCCGAGGACCGGCGCGGCCATCGCAGCGAATTTCGCGATCCGCAAGGCGAGCATCACCCGGGCCGTCGCGCAGCCAAGCGGCGAGGGTAGAGTATCGCTGGAGCCGTCTCCGGGCGCGTCCGCCCCCGGAGACCTGAGCGTTGCGATCAGCGCTTGGCCTTCGTGGCCTTCTTTTTCGACTCGCCAGCTTTCTTGGTGGCCTTCTTTGCTGTTTTCTTGGCCGCCTTCTTCGACGACTTCTTTGCAGCTTTCTTCGAAGTCTTCTTGGTGGCCTTCGAAGTTTTCTTCGGAGCTTTCTTGGCTTTCTTCTTGGAAGCCTTCTTCGGCGCTACCTTCTTCGCAGCCTTCTTGGCGGCTTTCCTGACCTGCTTCACCGCAGTGACAGCGGCGTCCTTGGTCGCTTCCACGGCGGTGGTGATCGTGTCCATCGCCTGTTCGGTGATCGGCTTGTCGTCGTCCATATCGTCCCCCACGGTTTGCACGGAGCGGCGACGATAGCGCGTTTCATGATTGTGTCAAAGCAACGCTCAACCTTTGCGGATCTTTGCGTAGGCGGCGAGCGCGCGCTCTCGTCCCTTGGCATGATCGACGATCGGATGCGGATAGCTCTTGCCCAGAGTGACGCCGGCGCTCGCAAGCTCGATCGGTGTCGCCTGCCAGGGCTGATGGATCAGCTCGGGTGGCACATCCTTCAACTCGGGCACCCAGCGTCGCACATAGGCTCCATCCGGGTCGAACTTCTCGCCCTGGAGCACCGGATTGAACACGCGGAAATAGGGCGCCGCGTCGGCGCCGCAGCCCGCGACCCACTGCCAGTTGGCGGGATTGCTGCCGGCATCCGCATCGACCAGCGTGTCCCAGAACCAGCTTTCGCCGGCGCGCCAGTCGATCAGGAGGTGCTTGACTAGGAACGAGGCGACCACCATTCGGACCCGGTTGTGCATCACGCCAGTGTGCCAGAGTTCGCGCAGGCCGGCGTCGACGATGGGATAGCCGGTGCGGCCGCGCTGCCAGGCGGCGAGCGCCTTGGCGTCGGGCTTCCATGGGAAGCCGTCGAAATTCGCTTGCAGGTTTTCGGAGGCAAGGTTGGGATGGTCGTGCAGCAGGTGCCGGCAGAACTCACGCCAGCCGAGCTCGCTCAGGAACTTGTCGACGCCGGGTCCGATCGCGGGATTTTCCGCCGCGGCGAACCGCGCGGCGTGCCAGACCTGGCGCGGGCTGAGCTCGCCGAATCTCAAATGCGGTGACAGATGTGAGGTGCCCTCGCGGTCCGGGCGGTCGCGATCGCCGACATAGCCTTGTGCGGTGTGCTTGAGGAAGTCGCGCAGGCGAGCGCGGGCGGAAGCTTCGCCCGGGGTCCATGTCTCGCGCAGGCCGCCGGCCCAATCTGGCTTGCCAGGCTCGAGCTTCCAGGTCTCCAGCGTGTCACTGGTGACCGTCGGCGCAGGACGCAGGTCCTTCGGCGCCGGCAGGGGCTTTGGCGGATCGCCGAGCGCCAGCACGCGCCGCCAGAATGGCGTGAACACGCGCAAGCCGTGGCCTTCCTTGTTGCGGATTACCGCTGGCGGAACGAGCAGGTCGCCGGGGAAACATTGCGACTCCACGCCGATCTTTGCCAGCGCGGATTCGAGCTGCCGCTCAACCGCCTGATGCGGCGCCTGTGCGATCCCGTTCCAGTGGACCGTGCGGGCTCCGCTCTCACGCGCCACCTCCGCGATCACCCTGGCTGCCGGCCCCTTGCGCAGGATCAGCGATCCGCCGCGCGTGGCAATGTCGGCGCCGAGCGCCCGCAGCGACTGCGCCAGCCACCAGCGCGCCGCGGCGCCCGGCGCTCGCCCGGCCGAATCGTCCAGCACATAGAGGCAGATCACCGGCGCGCCGGTCTTCGCAGCCGCCTTGGCGGCAGCGTGGAGGGCGGGGTGGTCGGACAGGCGGAGGTCGTCGCGAAGCCAGACGATGATAGGCGGAGCGCTTGGCGTGGTCAGGGTGTCCTCGTTTACCATTTGGAAAGCATTGGCGTCCGGCGATTGGAACCGCCGTTAATGCGACCGTAAGCCGATTGCACGAACATGCAGGAATTACAGGAGTCATTCCATTCATGTACGGACGAGCAACGGCGAAGTTTCTGCCGCAATTCAAACTTGGCACCAAGGCGCTCCTGTGCGCGGTGTTGCTGATCGCCATGAATACGGCGCTCGTGGTTGGCGCCGGCTATTGGTCGCTCAGCTCCGCTTTCAACGATCGCGCGCTCCGCGACATCGAGGTTAGCCTGCGGACGCTGGCCCTGGCCTTTGCCGAAATCGTTCCCGATGCGAAGATCACGATGCGGGATGGCACGGTGGCGCGCGCCGAGATTCCCAAGATGCCGGACTTTAGGGATCACGCCATCGTCGATCGCGCGGTGTCCTATGTCGGCGGCAACGCGACCCTGTTCGTGTTCGACGATGCGAGCGGGCAGTTCGTGCGGCGGTCGACCAACGTGAAGAAGGAAAACGGCGACCGCGCCGTCGGGACCCAGCTTGCCGCCGATCATCCGGCGCAGGCGCTGCTGCGTCGTGGCGAGGCCTACAAGGGCCCGGCCACCCTGTTCGGCAAGTCCTTCATGACCGCCTATTTCCCGATCGCCGACGCCAGCGGCAAGGTCGCCGGCATCCTCTATGTCGGCATCCCGATGGCTCAGTTCGAGAGCATGCTGGCCCACACCATCGAAAGCATGGCGATCGCCGCCGGGCTCGCGGCGCTGCTGGTGCTGGTTCTGACCTTGCTGGTCGTCCGCCGCGTCACCAAGCCGCTCACCTCAGTGACGCGCTCGCTGACCGCGCTCGCCGAAGGCCAGAGCGACGTCGAGATCGATTGCGAGAATCGCGCCGACGAGATCGGCGAGATCGCCCGCACGGTCGCGGTGTTCAGGAGCAATTCGCAGGAGCGGGCGCGGATGCGCAGCGAGCAGGCGGCCGCTTCGGCTGCGGCCGCCGAGCAGCGCAAATCCGAGCTGCGCAATTTCGTCGAGGAGTTCCGTGGCGGTGTTGGCGGCATTCTCGACAAGGTGCTGACATCATCAGGCGAATTCGAGCGGGCGGCGCGGCAGCTCACCGACACCGCGCGCTCCACCGCCGATCTGTCGGCGCGGTCGGCCGGAGCTTCCGAAAACGCCTCCGAGCACGTGCGTTCGGCGGCGTCGGCCTCGGACGAGCTGTCGCAATCGATCTCCGAAATCACCCGGCGGGTGCAGGAATCGAACGTCATTTCCGCTGAGGCCGTGCGGCAGGCCGAGGCGACCGATCAGCGCATCGCGCAGCTCTCCGAGGCGGGCGCGCGCATCGGCGATGTCGTCAAGCTGATCACCTCGATCGCCGAGCAGACCAACCTGCTGGCGCTGAACGCGACCATCGAAGCCGCGCGCGCGGGCGATGCCGGCCGCGGTTTTGCGGTGGTGGCCCAGGAGGTCAAGACGCTCGCCGGCCAGACTGCCAAGGCAACCGACGAGATCTCGAACCAGATCGCCAGCATGCAGCTTGCGACCGAGGAATCGGTGGTCGCCATCAAGGCGATCAGCCAGACCATCGAGCGCATCAGCGGCATCGCGGGCTCGATCTCGGCGGCGGTCGAGCAGCAGAAGAGCGCGACCCAAAACATCGTCGCCAGCGTTCGCGCGGCGGTATCGGGCACGGCCGATGTCGCCGTCAACGTCCGTCAGGCCGCCGAGGGTGCGAACGAGACCGGTGAGACGTCCAGCCGGATGTTTGCCTCCGCTCAGGCGTTGTCGGGCGAGAGCCTGCATCTGAAGGCCGAGGTCGAGGGCTTCCTCGAACGCGTGCGCGCGGCGTAAGAGCTAACGTCGTCGTTCCCGGGCGATGCTGACGCATCGCCCCGGATGACGATTGGGTTATTTCGGCTGCGGCACGATCCGGATGTAGGGCTTCGGCTCCTTCCAGCCCTGCGGGTAGATCGTCTTGGCCTCGTCATTGGAGACCGAGCCCGCGATGATGACGTCCTCACCCTGCGACCAGTCGGCCGGGGTCGCGACGCGGTGCTTGGCGGTGAGCTGGAGCGAGTCGATCACGCGCAAAATCTCCTGGAAGTTCCGGCCCGTCGTCATCGGATAGACCAGCACCAGCTTGATCTTCTTGTCCGGCCCGATGACGAAGACGTTGCGGACCGTCTGATTGTCAGCGGCGGTGCGGGAGAGGGGATCGCCCGAGATCGCGGCCGGCAGCATGCCGTACAGCTTGGAGACGTTGTAATCGGTGTCGCCGATCATCGGATAGTTCGGGGCCGCGCCTTGCGTCTCCTTGATGTCCTCCGACCATTTGGCGTGGCGGTCGACCGGATCAACCGAGAGGCCCATCAGCTTGACGCCGCGCTTGTCGAATTCCGGCTTCAGCTTGGCGAGCGCACCGAGCTCGGTCGTACAAACCGGCGTGAAGTCCTTCGGGTGCGAGAACAACAGCGCCCAGCTGTTGCCGATCCAGTCGTGGAACTTGATCTTCCCTTCGGTGGTCTCGGCTTCGAAGTCGGGTGCGGTGGCGCCGATCGGAAGTGTCATGGTTCTACCTCATCTCATTGAATCTACTTGCGAATTCATCTTTGACCGTCGCGACCATTATAGGGTCTCCGCGATCCCAAGTGAACGCAAACTGAACCGCTTCAAGTAAAATGTGAATTCCTTCTTTGAAGGCCTGATTTCCTAGCACCTTTTTGTTACAGCCGCGCCTGCGGCGAAACATCTCCACCGGGGCTATACGGGCGTGATTGCCCCGAGAAAGCCTTTTATGACTCCCATCACGCTCGCCCGTCGCTTCCCAGAACCAAAATGGTCCTGACAGCGACCAATTGGCAACTATCTCGAAAAGTCGCGATCCCGGTACCGAATCATTAACCACCCCTTTACGCCGGCATGAAAATGCTGGCCGATCAGAAGAAATCTGGAAGTGAACTATGTCTGCCGCTGCGCATAAGTCTGTTGAGTCGCCGTCCCTCGAACCGTCCTGCCGTGATACCGCGGCCCATGCACTGACCATCGTGCGCGACGGCGTGATCACGGGCGAAGGCCCGACCACCAAGGGAAGGGTGCACTTCTCCCGCTCGCTCGATGCCGATGACACCGCCTGGTGCGCCCGCATTCTGACCGCCACGGCCGTCAACGACCAGCCCGTCAGCCGCGCCGAGGCCGAAGTGCTGTTCGAGATCAACGAAGCCGCGACCGAACGCACCGATGGCGGCCGGTTCGACGACCTGCTCGCCAAGGCGGTGGCCCATTATGCGGCGAGCGCCTCCGGCCTGAAGGTGCCGCCGCGCAGCGTCGCGCTGTCGGCCGAATCCGATATCGAGGGCTGGGCGCCGTCCTATGCCTCCAATGTCAACAGCGAAATGCTGGAGTGGATCGCCGGCCAGATGCGCGGCAAGCGCCACAACAACCGTCGCCTGATGGCGATGGTGGCGACCTTCCTGGGCGCCACCGCGCTGCCCCTGGCAGGCCAATTGCCGAACGTGTTCGACATCGGCATGTAAGATTTTGGGCATGTAAAATTCTGCGCCCTTCACGAAGGACGCATTTGAACGGCGGGGTTACTTCCCCGCCGTTTTTTGTTTGCCGGCGTCCGGCTCCAGCCCGAGGGTGCGACCCGGGAAACCGGCGGCGTCGAAATAGCGTTGGCTGCCGACGCGCTGGAAGTTCAGCACGGTCTGCAGGCCGTTCTCGGACTTCTTCGACTTCTCGACCCCCTTGTACGCCTTCGGCACGGCGCCGTTGGGCAGGGCCTCCGACATCACGCGGCCGACTAGGCCGCCGTTCTGCGAAGCGCGCAGTCCGAGGAGCTGGGCTGCCGTCATGCCGACGTCGGCATTGCTGACCGGGATCTCGCTGACATAGCCGGCTTTGAAGTCCGGACCGATCGCGGCCATGAAGTTCATGGTGTCGCCGCGGCTGAAGCTGCCATGCATGCCCTGACCCTGGCGCAGCACGGTGTCGGCGACGTGCACCGAGCAGTTGGTCGGCGCCTCGCCGCAATCGCTGGCATAGGAGCGGAAGTTGACAACGATCGCCGGCGTCGGCGTCGCCGCCTTGCCGCGCAGGTTGACGCTCGACAGCGGCAGCGTACCGGGGAGGCGGCCGAGCGAGTCGTCGACGAACAGGCCGGAGACGTAGTCCTGCTCGAGCAGCACCTTGACGGTCCTGGCCGCCAGCTTCTTGTCCTTGTTCGGCAAATAGATCAGGTCGGAGCCGCCATTCGTCGCGACGATGAGATCTGGTTTTTCCGGATCCTTGCCGAGCACGCCGTTGCCGGCCTTGGGGTGCTTGTTGCCCTCGACCCTGGCGTTCTTGTCGTTGGGATCGAACAGCGGCAGGTCGAGCGCCTTGGCAAGGTCGAGCGCCAGAAAGCCCATCGGCAAAAAGTCCTTCGGCGTGTCGTCATAGCTGACCTTGGCCGAGGGGCTGGTCTTGCTTTCGAGATGGTCGAGAAGCCGTGGTCGGCCTGGACCATGATGTTGGTGGTGGCAGCAAGGCCGAGCTCGTCCAGCGCCTTGCGGAGCTGGGCGAGGTTGTTGTCGGCATTCTTGATGCCGGCCATCGAGGTCGGCCCGTTGATGCCGGGCATGATCTGGTTGAGGCTGTCGCCGGTGTTGTGCTGACTGCCGTCGGGGTCGCGCGACCAAAACACCAGCACGAACGGCTTGTTGCGCGCCTTGAACATCGGCAGCACGACCTTGGCCGCGACGTCGGCGAAATAGGCCTGCTGCGCGACGTTGGCCGCCGTGGTGCCGGGCGTCTTGGCATCGCCCGCCTTGGAGTTGTCGCCGCGCGGCGGCGTGGCGAGGGGCAGGCCAGCCTTGGTGAGAGCGGCCTTGACTTCGTCCGACAGCGCCACGCCGTTCTTGCCGCCGGTCGCGTCGTCGAACACGACCGAATGCAGGCCGGCCTTTTCGGGCTTGTCGGTGTGGTCGAACTGATAGGTCGGACCATGCTTGCCGAGCGCGGCGGTGCTGTAGCCCTTGTCGCGGGCCAATTTCAGGATCGTGTCCTCGTTGAGGTAGTCGCCTTTGAAATGCTCGTCGATGTCGCCGAGCACGGCGTCGTTCTCAATGAAGGGGACCACGGTGTCGCCGGCGGGTACCGAGGTGTAGTTGGTCCAGATCGTATTGGAGAACACGCCGGTATCGCCGAGATAATGGCCGGTCGACATCGCCGAGCCGTTGGCCATGGTGAAGGTCGGGAACAGCGAGTGCGAATTCTTGAAGTTGACGCCCTTGTCGCGGATTTCGGCCATTGCGGGGGCGGTCTCAGGCGTGACCTTCAGCGCCCGCAGACCGTCCGGAATGAACAGGATCAGGTTGCGGGGCGTGTTGTTCTCTGCGGAGGCAGGTCCGGTCGAAAGTCCGGCGGACAACACTGTCAGTCCGGCTGACAGCAACACCAGTGAACGGCGCATCAAAATCTCTCCCTGCGAGGCGGCTTGGCCGCCAACCGCGGCCCCCGGCTTCGTTTAGTTTCGCTGCATGACGGTTTTGTTACAAGAGCGGAGCGGCATGTAAAGAAGGACCCCGCTCTGCGCGGCGTCCGGCGGCACGAAATCGCGGTGTCGGCACGCAACTGCTTCAGCATTGTCATTGCGAACGCAGCGAAGCAATCCAGAATCTTTCCCCGGCGGCAGACTGGATTGCTTCGCTGCGCTCGCAATGACGGAGTGAGTGGCTGGCAGCGTCGCGCTTCGATTCGCATTCCGAGTGGCAGACACACCTTCGCCCTCTCGCGGCGCATTTCGCCCGAGCTTTGCTTCGTCGCCTCAAAATGAATGAGGGCGCAGGGAAGACCGGGTGCCGGCTGGCACCCGCGGTCCACTGTGCGAGATTGTCGTAAGAACAATGCACAGCGGCATACAGGTGAAGCCCAACATCCGGCCTTCCCTGCGCAGTGGCTTTACGGCTTATGTCGTGCTCTCCCCGGGGAGCGATGCACTATTGCCCCCGTCGCCTTGCGGATGGCTGATGCGTGTGCCCGGTTGGGCAACCCACATCACCGCAACGCTTGACGCACAGACCCCGGGCGTCAGGACCACACGATTTTGCCGTACGCCGATCGCACCGGTCGTGTGCGCGAGGCCTTCACTCACGGTTGCCCGCCCTGCGAAGCCGATCGCGCCGATGTGACCAACGTCCACCGCCGTCCGGCCCGCGTTCGTGACGATCGCGATACGCCCCTCTTCCTTGCCGGGTTGAGAAAATATCTAACAAAAATCCGAATTCTAATAAAGAGAAATATTTTGTCGCCGTTGCGTTGACCCCGGACTTGGGTGTTTCGCTCGAAATGACGCAAGGGATTGTGGCCGAGCGGTCAATCCGGTGCCGTCGGCACCGGCGTATTCTCAGCGACCGCCTTGGCCGGCGCGGCCGTCGTGAAATTGCGGCCGCCATTGGCCAGGTTGCGGCGAAGCGATGGCGGCGCCGCCTGCAGGGCAAAGATGATCGCGATCTGGGTCCGGTTCTGGAGACGGTATTTGCGCATGATATTGCCGATATGCGCCCGCACCGTGTTCTCCGAGATCTTGAGCTCGTACGCGATGTTCTTGTTCTGCATTCCGCGTGCGATCAGCATCATCAGGTCCCGCTCGCGTGGCGTTGGTGTGATCGAATGTTTCGGATCTGGACTCATAACTGCTCCTCCGTGGCCATTGGTCGATGCGAACACTCCAGCATGTTCTCACTCCGTCTTGAGTGCCTCGATCGGGCTGAGCTTGGATGCCTTGTGGGCGGGATAAAAACCAAAGATCAGGCCGGTCGCGATCGAGAAGGCGAGGGCAAGGCCGATCGCCTGACCGTCGATCGAGGTGATCCATCCTGCCATGCGAGCGACCGTCATCGAGAGCGTGACGCCGGCACCGACGCCGATCGCGCCGCCGAGCAGGCAGAGCACGAGGGCCTCGCAGAGAAACTGAAGACGGATGTCCCGCATCCGCCCGCCAAGCGCGCGGCGGATTCCGATCTCGCGTGTGCGCTCGGTGACCGAAACGATCATGACATTCATGATGCTGATGCCGCCAACGAGCAGCGAGACCGAGGCGATAGCGACGAGCAGGAGCGCGACGGTGCGGATCGCTCCCTGCTGCGCTTCCATGGCGGCGGCCGGATCCTGAACCTTGAAGTCGTCCTCCTGCCCAGCGGGAATACGGTGGCGCTGCCGCAGCAGGTTTTCGATCTCCGTTCGCGCCCCCGCCATCTGTCCGTCGGCGGCCACCTTGGCGATAATATAGGCGACCGAATCCCGGTTGATGTTGCTTGCGCTGCCGAGGAAGCGCAGCTTGGCCGTGGTGAGCGGCACGAAGGCGACGTCGTCCTGCGCCGGTCCCTTGCGATCGAGAACGCCGACCACTTCGAGCGGCACCTTCATGATCCTGATCTGTGCGCCGATCGGGTCCTCGCCGGGCGCGAACAGCTCATGCGCGACCGTGCTGCCGAGGATCACGACCTTGCCGGCGCCTGCCTCCTCGCTACCGGAAAAATAGCGCCCGCTCGCAAGCTGCCAGTCGCGCACCATGAAGTGCCCGGTCGTCGTCCCGTTGATCGTCGTGTTCCAGTTCTTGCTCTCGTGAATGACCTGGGCCGTTCCTGCAATCGAGCCGGCCGCGGCCTGGATCTCGGGGATCTGCTCGAGGATCGCCTGCACGTCGCTCTCGGTCATGGTCAGCTTGCTGCCATCCTTGAGGCGCACGCCGCCCTGGTAGACCGCGCCGGGGTTGATCATCAGCACGTTGGCGCCGATCGAACGGATCTGCTCCTGCAAGCGAAGCTGCGCGCCGGATCCGATCGCAAACACGGTCACGATCGAGGCGACGCCGATCACGATGCCGAGCATGGTGAGGATGCTGCGCAACGGATTGAGGCGCAAGGCGTGCAAAGCGATTTGAAAGCCCTGGAGCATCGTCATGGCGCAGCGTTCCGTTTCGGCAGGATCGGGACCAACGTTTCGTCAGCGACGAGCTCGCCGTCGTGCAGGCGGATCGTGCGCCGGCACTGGGTCGCGATACCGGGATCATGCGTGATCATCACGATGGTCTGGCCGGTCCGGTTGAGAGCGGCGAACAGGGCCAGTATCTCGGCGCCGGTACGGCTGTCGAGCGCGCCAGTCGGCTCGTCGGCGAGCACGATCAGCGGGGAGGCGATCAGTGCGCGCGCGATCGCGACGCGCTGCTGCTCACCGCCCGAGAGCTGCCGCGGGAAGTGGTGGGCCCGGTGCACCATGCCGACGGCCTCCAGGCTCTGCTCGGCGCGGACCAGACGTTCCTTGCGGCTGATGCCGCAATAGACCAGCGGCAGCGCGACGTTCTCAATCGCATTGTGGCGAGCGAGCAGATTGTAGGACTGGAATACGAAGCCGATGCTGCGGGCGCGGAGGGACGACCGGTGGTCTTCCGAGAGATCGGCGACGTCGGCTCCCTCGAGATAGAGCGCGCCCTCGCTCGGCAGGTCGAGCAGCCCGATTATGTTCATCAGCGTCGATTTTCCTGAGCCCGACGGTCCCCTCACGGCGACGATCTCGCCTCGTTCGATGTCGAAACTGACATTGCGCACCGCAGTCACCGCCACTCCGTCGGCGCGATAGGTCCTGGAGACCGACTGCAGGCTGATGAGGGGCGGGAGGGCCGTCATGATCCGAACCTGATGCCGAGAAACTCCATGCCGGCCGGCCGGATGGCCTGACCCACGGCGACCTGGCTGCCCTCGACGAGGTCTCCGCTCCTGAGTGCGACCTGTTCGGTGCCGGCCGCGCCGACGGTCACCGGAATACGCCGGAGTGAGCCGCTGGCGGTGCGCGCCCACACCCCGCTGCGTGCCGCGGCATCCGGCTGCGTGCCCGAGGGCTGGAAGCGCAATGCAGCAAGCGGCACTTTCAGCACGTCGTCCTGCCGCTCGATCACGATCTTTACCAGGGCGGTCATGCCGGGCAGCAACGCGCCGTCGAGATTGGAGGTGGCCAGGACGACGGTGTAGGTCACGACGTGCTGCTGGTTCTGCGGTGCCTTGCGCACCTGCCGCACCACCGCCTCGAAGCGACAGTCCGGGTAGGCATCCACCGTGAAATGCGCGCGCTGGTCGGGAGCGATGCGTCCGATATCGGCTTCGTCGACCTGCGCGTGGATTTCCATGTCCTCCAGTCGATGCGCGACCACGAACGTGGTGCGCGATTCCAGTCCGACCGCGAGCGTCTGGCCCTCGTTGACGAACCTGCCGACGACGACGCCATCGATCGGCGAGCGGATCACGGTGCGGTCGAGATCCGCCTGGGCCGCAGCGAGAACGGCCGCCTTTTCCGGCACGGCCATGCGTGCCTGCTGCAATTCCGCCTCGATCCGGCGGATATCGGCCTGCGCGCCGTCGACTGAGTAGGCGTTCAGGGACATGAGGACTTCGGCTTCGCGCTCTTGGGCAAGCCTCGCGGTGAACTCCGTCTGGGCGTCATCCACCGCCGTTACCGCCACGACGTTTTGTGACTGTAGAGCCAGCTTGCGCTGCAAGGTCTTCTGCGCCGACGCCTTGACCGCCTGCGCGCTGTCGAGCTTGGCCACGAGGACGTCTCTGCTGCCCCTGGCGTTTTGCAGATCGATCCTGGCGCGGTCGAGCTTGGCCCGCTCGATGTCGACAAAGGAGTTCGCCACCGCCACCGCCGCCCGGGCTTCGTCGACCTTGGCCGCAAAGCTGCGCGGATCGATCAGGGCGAGCGGCTGATCCTTGCTGACCGTGTCGTTGAAATCGACATAGACCCGGGCGAGCTGCCCGGACAGCTGGGAACCCACCTCGATCGTCTTGACCGGCTGCAGGGCTCCGGTGACGGTAATGGTCTGCTCGATGCTGCCGCGCTGGATTGAGGCAAAGCGGAATACGGGGGCGTCCGATCCGAAGCTCCGTGCTTCCAGCCCCACGGGTCTGAGCAGCCGTTGGCTCGATGCGTAGGCGAGGGCCGCCTTCTGCGCCGCGGCCCCGGCCGCGTCGGTGATGACGGCCGGCCCCGCGGCGTAGACCGCGGCGAGGCCACATGCAGTTCCGAGCAAGGCAATAACTGGCACAAATCGCATATCAAAAACCCGCCTCTTGAAATGGCATCGTTGGCGGCAAAGGCCAGAGATCGCGCTATGGTTGTAAACCCGCTATGGTTGTAAATCTCGAAAAACGCAGGCGATCGTCAGTGTGTCGCCGCTGCCGGGGCGACGGTCGGGTGCGCTTGATGATCCAGAAGTAAAGTCCGCGGGTGCTATTTTTCACGACTTGCCCGAAATGCATACGGAGCGTATCGATATGACGCGCGCCGTATCGAACTCGACAAGTTGACTGAACGTCTCGTCTGCTCTGGCCGAAGCGGCCAGCGCCCGGCGTTCAAGTCGGCACGTGGGTGGCGACGCCATGACGCACTTGGCGACCGAAGTTCCCACGCCAGATCGTCGCGTTTCCGGTCGTCGCATTCCCAATCGCAGCATTGCCGATATCGCGCCTCGCCATGATGCCGCAGGTCGCGAGGGCGCATCCCCGCAATCACGAAACCCGATGTGTGAACACCTTCACTCGTCTTGAACGGGTGTTGGGCCTAAGACGTCGAAGCGGCGGATCGGAGCGACTCGCTCGATCCCCGCGAATTCATCCAAGCACCTTGATCTCGCTTGCAAGAAGAATGGATGGCTCGTTGCTTGTTCATCGAGCCCCAATCCGGGGAGCCCGTTTCCATGAGTTCAGGTCAAGCCACAGTTTATGTCATTGACGACGAGATCCAGATTCGAACCGCGATAGGAAGTCTCTGTGAGGAGACCGGGCATCAGGTGAAATTGTTTGCGTCGACCGACGAGTTTCTCGGGGAGACTATTTCCGGCGGGCCTTCATGCCTTGTGCTCGACGTCCGCTTTCCCGGCACGGCGCCGACCGGCCTCGAGCTTCAGCGCCGGCTCGCCGAGACGGGCGTGCTTATCCCGATCGTCTTCATCAGCGGCCATTCCGACGTCCGCGTCTCGGTCGAGGCCATGAAGCGCGGCGCAGTCGAGTTTCTTCCAAAACCCTTTCGCGAACAGGAGATCCTCGACGCGATCAGGCACGGCATCGAGCGCGACCGCAGGCGGCTCGAACGCGAAGATAGCGTGCGCGAAGCGCGCCAGCGCGTCGAGACGCTGACGGCGAGGGAGCGGGAGATCATGCTGTTGATGGCCGAAGGTCTCGTCGCCAAGCAGATCGCGGCGAGGCTCGGGGTGAGCGAAGTGACGGCCAAGGTCCATCGCACCAGGATGATGCGAAAGCTGGAGCTTCGCTCGCCGATCGAGGTGGTGCGGTTGGTCGACAGCATGGGACGCGAAGAAGAGACGACACGAACCGACACGGGACAACCGTACAGCTAGTGCCGCAGGCACCAAGGCGCCGCGCAACGTCTAGTCCGTACCGATTAGCATGAACTGCAGTCTGTCGCACGCAGCACGATCGGTTCAAAGTCGGTCCTGCGATGTCGGCCTCCTCCAAGACGGCATCCGAACCCAGTCAGAGATCTTAGCCAGAAAGGATATTCCATGCGCAAATTGTTTTTTGCTTCCGTTGCCGTGCTCGCCCTCTCCTCCGCCGCGCAGGCCGCCAACACTGCGACCACGGTGCAAGTGGGCGTCGTGAACGGTTCCAGCGTCTCGCAGCAGGGCCTCACCAACGACAGCTCGTCGACCAGCCAGCTCGGCATCATCAACAGCGCGACCACGATGCAGGGGACCAGCGCGGCCTCGCTCAACAACGGCAGCACGGTCAACCAGGTTGGCGTGCAGAACTCGGCGACGACCGGCCAAGTGGCGTTCGGCAACAACGGCAGCGCGATTACCCAGAACTCGTTCGGGCCTGCCGCGCTTCAGAACAACGCCGCCGCCGTCGGACAGCTCAGCGTGTTCGGCGTCAACAGCAGCACCGTCTCGCAGACGGCGCACTAAGCCAGCCCCGTTTGGCCGGACGCGTCATCTGCGGCGCGTCCGCGCCATCCTGGAAAGCACCGCCTCGGGCGGGACGACTCGGTGAGAGCTTGTCCGCCGACTTTCGCGGAGGAAATGTCATGCATCAAAAATATCTCGTTGCCACGATCGTCGCGTTCGGCTTGCTGACCGCTGTCGATGCCCAGGCCGGCAACTCGGCCAGCGTGCTGCAATTCGGCACCACCAACAACTCCTTCATCTCGCAGAGTGGCGGCACCAACAACAGCGCCACCACGATGCAATTCGGCGCCACCAATACTGCGACCACCCTGCAGACGGGCTCGCTCCTGACCGTCAACACCTCGGTGATGGGGCAGGGCGGCACCACCGCGACGGCGACCAACACCGCGTTACTCGGCCAGGCCGGTGGCTCCAATTCGAGCCTGATCGGCCAGATCGGCGCGAACAACGCGGCGGCCGTCGGACAGCTCGGAATCCTGAACGGCTCGACGATTTTGCAGCAGACTCCTTGATCGCAAATCCATTTTCCAGTCGCGAGGCATGTCATGAGACATTGTTCCGGCGCCGCCTGCGGCGCGTTTCTCACCTTGTGTTGCATAGGCGCCGGATCGGCCGGTGCCCAGACCGCCGACATCAAGACCATCGTGTCGCTCGGCGGCCCGCCGGTCGTGCTGAACCAGAACAGTCAACTCAACATGGCCGGCGTGTTCATGATAGGCGGCAGCACCAGCGCGACCGTCACTCAAAACGGCACGAACAACGCGACCGGAATCCTGCAATTCGGCGGGACGACGTCGGCATCGGTCGGGCAGGCGGGCGTGAACAATGTCGCGTTTGTCGGCCAGGCCGGCCAGTCGGCCAGCAGTTTCCTGTCCCAGTTCGGTGCGTTCAACTCGGCGACTGTTGTCCAGAATAGCCATTGAGCCGGGCGCGACCTCACCGCCGTCAGAAATGCAATGGGGGCAAGGCAATGAAATGCGGTAGACTGCTCGTGGCAATGGCGGCATTGCTCGCCGCCGTCAGCGTCGCGTCCGAGGCCTCCGCCGGATCCGTCCAGCGCGGCGTGACGAACCGCAACGTGAGCATCGAAACGATCGTGCAATTCGGCAACGACGTCCAGCCGGTCACGATCGAGGAGAACAGCAGCATCAATATTGCGCGTGTCATCCAGATCGGTGGCACGGGAACGGTCGATGCGACGATCATCCAGAACGGCACGCGAAATTATGTCGATGTGATCCAGGTGGGTGGCACCACCAATTTGGCGATCGGTCAGTCGGGCGTGAGCAACATCGCCGATATCACTCAGGTCGGCAATTCCACCAATGCCCTCCTGCTCCAGATCGGCGATATGAACACGGGAACGGTGCGACAATTCGGGCGCTTCAACTGGCTGTCGATATTTCAGTTCAGCCGGTGATCAGAAGGTGAGGTGCAACATGAGGTTCATCGTACTTGCAGCAGGAATGAGCATCATGACGGCGATGACAGCCGGGCCGGCCGGAGCCGGCGAGTCAGGTGACGGCCATACCACAATGGTTCAGGACGAGAATGGCACATCCGTCATCACCCAGAGCGGCGATCCGGCGCAGGCTGAGGTCAAGATCGAGAAGGAGCCTGGGCGCACGACGGTCTATCGTCGCAGCGGCGGCAACACCGCCATTGTGACGCAGGGCACCGGAAATCCACAGGACATGCTGGACTGGCTACGCAAGCAGCAGGGCCGCTGACGCACGAAGGCCCATCGTCCGTGATGGACGATGGGCCTCATCGTGAGCGGGCGTTACCAGCTGCGATAGACGCCGGTCAGGGTGCCGTTGTTGTTGCCCTCCGGGCCGACATCGCCCTGCGTCGAGCTCGGCGCGGGATGGTTGGTGCCGTTGAGCGCACTGTAAGGTCCGGCCACATCAGG
Organism: Bradyrhizobium sp. 45; assembly: GCF_023073155.1. Lineage (NCBI taxonomy): Bacteria > Pseudomonadati > Pseudomonadota > Alphaproteobacteria > Hyphomicrobiales > Nitrobacteraceae > Bradyrhizobium > Bradyrhizobium sp. 45. The sequence goes on from NZ_JADPIX010000059.1 coordinate 126,431, forward strand.
ATAGTACGCGCGTGGCTGAACCGGTTGGTAAGCGGGGGCGGTGCGATCCCAACCCGCGCGGGATCCGTTCCAATCATAGCCCTGGGCCGAGGCGGCCGTCGTGCCCGCGACGAGGGAAGCCGTGATCAGGCAGAGGAGTTTCGATTTGTTCTGCATTGGAGATGCTCCTTGCTGGTGTCGGGAGCCAACGACCGCAGTGCGGGAGCGTTCCGGGTGTTGTCGGCCGAAGCGATCAACTCCGATCAACTGGTTATGAAGTCCGTTTCCCGGGAACACGAGCGACATCAGCCGGAATCCCGGGCGTCTTGCCGCAGCTTGTTCCCTGTTCATCCCGTGCCTTAACCAATAATTAATTATACGTTTGCGGGTGGGCGACAGCCCGGCCTAGCGTGCGGTGGGGAGCCGCTATTCGCGAAGCCAAACGAGTTGGTGCGTATCATGAAGTCGAGATCATTTGGGGCGTTGCTCGCCTCGCTCAGCGCAGCCGCGCTGCTCCTTGCCCCCAGCGCCGGTTTTGCCAGGCCCGGCGGCACCGTCGCACATGCCGCCACGCCTTCCGGTCCGGCGGCGCGTCCGCCCATTGCGCCGGGCGCCAGGTTCCGTGGCCGCAACACGCCTTGGGTGTACTGGCCGGGCGGCGGCGGGTTCTACTATGACAATGCAGGCTACGGCCAGCCTTTCGCCGAGACCCCACAACCCGTCTCCAACGACGTGCGCTACACCTATACGTACGACGTTCCCTGGGATTGGACGCATCGCTTCCCGCCGAACGTGGTGCCGTCCGACCGGCCCTACGTGCCGAGCTGTCCGACGGAGCAGGTGACTGTGCCCGGCCGCGGCGGCGGCGAGCACACCGTCAACATCATGCGCTGCTACTGAGCAGCGCGTTCGGCTCAGCTAGCCCAGCTCAAAACTGGTCACGCCGAATACGCGGTCGATCCGCAGCGGCGCGATCGGCCCCGTGTACATCCGCGCCGTCTCAAACACCGGCTTCAGCCCGAGCGATTCCGCGAGTGCAATCGCCTCGCGATTGACGGCGGGAACGTCGAGGACGATTTCGCCGCCGTTTGCGCTCGCCAGCAAGGCCTGCACGATCGCGTCCGCCGCCGTGCGGTCGTCGGCGACGAGCGGGCCGATCTTGCGGCCGGTCCGGCACGGCCGGATCACGCCCCATGCGGCGAGCTTGCCGTCGCGCAGCAGCGCGCGACCGACATGTCCTGAGGTACCGATCCAGGCACGCAGGAAAGCGCTGCGCGGAGCCGGGAACACCGTTTCATCATCGGCTTCAACGAATGCAAACGGGATCGTGTCGAGCGCAACGACATCGGCGGGCGGCCTCGATGGCGCGGCGACGAAGCCGCCATAGCGGACATTGGCGTGAGCAAGCTGGAAGCCGGACTTTCTGTAATTGTCCTGCTGTGCCACGACGCCGTCGAGGCCGATCACGCGAGCGCCCGCATGCGCGATCGCCGCGTTCCACATGCGCAGGCCGTGGCCTCTGTCGCGAAAACCCGATCGCACGATGTAGAAGCCGAGAAACGCGAAGCGATCGTCGTAGTTGACGCAGGAGACGGTCGCGACCGGCTCGCCGTCGATCTCGCCGACGAAGAAGCCCTTCGCGTCCGGGATCGCGAAACAGGCGGCGTCGGAGAGGCCCGGATTCCAGCCCTCGGCCGCGGCCCAGTCGACGGCGATGGCGATCTCCTCGGGGCGCAAATTGCGGATCTCCAAATCGCTCATCTTTCAAGTCGCCTTCGACGGTGGACCTTCCGGCCGGTCCGGCGGTAGAAGGCCTCATGATAGGCCGGGCCCACGGCTCGCCTCCACGATATCACAAAGGATGATCGCTCATGGCAGCAGAGATGGCAGCAGAGAAGGTCGCACTCGTGACCGCCGGCGGCAGCGGCATGGGGGCAGGGGCTGCGCGCCGGCTCGCAGCCGACGGCTTTCGCATCGCCATCCTGTCTTCTTCCGGCAAGGGCGAGGCGCTGGCAGCCGAGCTCGGTGGGTTAGGGATCACCGGTTCCAACAAGTCGAACGACGATCTGAAGCGGCTTGTGGACGGGGCGCTTGCCCGATGGGGACGCATCGACGTGCTCGTCAACAGCGCGGGCCATGGGCCCCGGGCGGCGATCACCGAGATCACCGACGAGCAGTGGCACACCGGCCTCGACACCTATCTGCTCAACGTGATCCGTCCGACCCGGCTGGTGATGCCGATCATGCAGACGCAGAAGGGCGGCGCCATCATCAACATCTCGACCGCCTGGGCGTTCGAGCCGAGCGCGATGTTTCCGACCTCTGCGGTGTTCCGCGCTGGCCTCGCCGCCTTCACGAAGATCTTCACCGACACCCATGCCGCCGACAACATCCGGATGAACAATGTGCTGCCGGGCTGGATCGACAGCCTGCCGCAGCTGGATGCACGCCGCGACAGCGTGCCGATGCGGCGCTACGGCAAGGTCGAGGAGATCGCCGCGACGATCTCGTTCCTGGCGTCCGACGGCGCGGCCTATATCACGGGACAGAACATCCGCGTCGACGGCGGACTGACGCGTTCGGTCTGAGACGCGGAGCGTCGGATCGCGCGCGGGTTGTCGCGATGCGACAGTGGTGTGCGTCGCGCGTCACGGAGGAGGGATGACGCGTGGCCCTCCAGTCACACCCGTCACGCGTTCGCGTGCCGCACGGCTCACGCTACGTCACAGTCCCTATGAACTTCGCCGCAGCCCAAGACGGCGAGGGACCGGCAGCCTATGCCCAATCTGCGCCGGACAACTTCCGCCCGCGCATTCGAAACGCGAGATCAATCGCGCGGGGCAAGGAGACTGGAATGAAGAAGTTTTTGCTGGCGGTTGCCGCGGTTGTTTTGAGCTCCGCATCCGTGCAGGCGGCCGACCTCGCGGCGCACTACACCAAGGCGCCGATGATGGCGACGGCCTACAGCTGGACCGGCTTTTACGTCGGCGGCAATGTCGGCGGGCAATGGGGCAGCGCCGATCCGGCCACCTCGACCGCGTTCGATCCTGCCGGCTATTTCGCGGACACCAGTGTTACCGCGATTGCTGCAGTCGGCGCCCAGCGTGTCAACAGCTCCAGCGTCACCGGCGGTCTTACCGCCGGCTATAACTGGCAACTCAACAACGCCGTGCTCGGCCTGGAAGGCGATATCAACTATTTCGGCTTGAAGGGCAGTGCATCCGGCTCGGCGCTCTATCCCTGCTGCGCCCCGACCGGCTTCACCGTGTCCTCGCAGGTCTCGGCCGACTGGCTCGCCACCATCCGCGGCCGCATCGGCTTCCTCGCGGCTCCGACCTGGCTGCTCTACGCCACCGGCGGTGCGGCGATCGCCGAGGTGAAGGGCAATTTCAACTTCGTGGACACGTTCGCTGCGGCGACGGAGTCGGCCGCGTTCCGCGACACACGCCTCGGCTGGACCGCAGGTGTCGGCACCGAATATGCCTTCGGCGGCGGCTGGTCGCTCAAGGCGGAATATCTCTACGTCGACCTCGGACGCAGCACCGTGACCAGCACCAATCTGCTTGGCGGCGCGTTTCCGACCAACGTCTTCACCCACTCGGTCGATCTCAAATCGAACATCGTGCGCGTCGGCGTGAACTATAAGTTCGGCGGACCCGTCGTTGCCAGGTACTGAGCATTCCCGTTCCGACCTGGCGTGGAAAGCCCCGGCTTAGCCGGGGCTTTCCGTTTTTCGCTAGGCGGATTCAGTGCGATGCCACCAGATGCGCCAATGCTGGCAGGATCCTGTAGCGCGCGATCTCGTGCGGATATTCGCCCCGATTGGCGAGCAGGACGATCCCGATCCGCTGCGCCGGCACCAGGCCGATATAGCCGGAGGCGTTGTTGAGCCCACCCGGCTTGTCGACGACAGTGACGCCCGGCAGACGCACCGTCTCCCAGGCCATTCCCTGTCCGAACTTGTCGTCGACGCGGAAAATCTCGTGCTGCGTCATCCGCAGGGCCTCGCGCAAGTGAGGCTCGGTCGACCGCCCATCGACGCAGGCCGCAACGAATGCGGCGAGATCCCGCGGCGAAGAAAACATCTGGCCGGTGCCGGGGAAATCAAAATAACTCTGCTGGTTGCCGATGGGGCCGATTGCCATGCCCTGATCCGAGTAGCCCTGGACCGCGAACTGCATCCAGGCGTCGTCCATGACGGCACGGCTGTCCTCGCCGCGTTCGGGCACGGAGGTCGCATTCATGCCGATCGGCTTGAGGATGTGTTGTTCAAACAGGGTTGCGATCGGAGCGCCGTAACAGCGCTCGAGCACGAGTTGAAGCAGCACGTAGCCGGCGTGGCTGTAGACGCGCTGCTTGCCGGGCGCTTCGCCGCCTTGCGGTCTCCAGCTGTTGAACATGTCGATGAGCTGCGCGCGGGAAAACGTGTCGCTCGGCCACGGCGGATGATCGGTCGGCAGCAGCATGCCTGAGGTGTGCGTGACGAGTTCGCCGACAGTGATGCGGCGAACATAGTCGCCGGTGAGCTCCGGCAGATATTTCGCCAGACCATCGTCGAGCCGCAGTTCGCCGCGGAGGGCGCCGAGCGCAACCAGCGTCGCCTCAAACGGCTTGCGCAGGGAACCGAGGTTGAACAGCGTGTCCGGCGTGACCGGCCTTCGCGTGGCGCTGTCGGCAAAGCCGTAATTGAAGAACTCGACATGGCTGCCGGCATAAAGTGCAGCGGCGAGACCGCCCGGCTGGTCCGGCGTCGCGGTCGGCGTCAGTTCGTTCGCAACAATGTCGCGCATCTGCGCGATCATGTCGGAATCCGCGGCGGCCCCGCGCGGCCATGCAAGCGCAAGGGGAACGAGCGCGGCCCGGGCGAGCGCCCGTCGGGTGAGATACGATGAGGTGACAACAGACGACACGGCTCTGGCGCAAGATTCGATGCGCCCCCAGTCTCTTGTAGTGGGAAGGGCCGATCCTCCCTATTCACGATTGCGCGTGGTGGGTTCCGCGCGAATGGTCCGTAGCCCGGATGGAGCGAAGCGCAACCCGGAAAGTGCCGCAGCCGAGCGAGCGGCCCCGATTACGCTTCCCTTCATCCAGGCTACCAGCCGGTAAAATTAACTTAGCTAATTGGCTAACAATTGTTGACGCGAGATCATGGCAGCCCTATAGTTAGCCCCATGGCTAACCAACTATCCCGGCTCGATCAGGTTTTCGCGGCCCTTGCCGATCCCACCCGGCGGGCGATCGTGATGCGGCTCTGCGCCGGCGAGGCGTCGGTCGGCGAACTCGCCGATCCCTTCGCGATGGCGCTGCCGAGCTTCATGAAGCACATCCATGTGCTGGAGACGAGCGGTCTCGTCCTGTCGGAGAAATCCGGCCGCGTGCGCACCTGCCGCCTCAGTCCTGACGCGCTCCTCACTGCGGAGGACTGGTTCCAGCACCAGCGTGCGATCTGGGAGGCGCGGCTCGATCGCTTCGAAACCTATGTGATGAAGCTGAAGAAAGAGCGGGCGGCTGCCAAACGGCCGACCAAGACAAGTAACAAGACGATCGACAAGACAACCAGACGGAAAGGTTCCTGACGATGACGAATTCTGCCAATCCCGCTCTGTCGCAATGGTCGCTCGACCGTGAGATCGTGATGTCGCGCGTGATCGACGCGCCGCGCGATCTGGTGTTCGAAGCGTGGTCCGACCCGAAGCATCTGCCGCAATGGTTCGGCCCGAAGGGCTTCAAGCTCGAGACCTTCGAGATCGACGTGCGGGTCGGCGGCGTCTGGCGCTTCAACATGATCGGCCCGGACGGCACGGTCTACCCGAACCGCATGCGCTTTCGCCGCATCGAACGGCCGTCGCTGATGGAGATGGATCACGGTACCGACCAGGACGAGGATCCCGGAATGTTCCGTTTCACCGTCACCTTCGCCGAGCAGAGCAACGGCAAGACGGTTCTGATGATGCGGCAGCTGGCGTCGAGCGCGGCGCAGCGCGACGGCATGATCAACTTCGGTGCCGTCGAATACGGCTACCAGACACTCGACAAGCTCGCGGCCTATGTGAGTGGGATGAAGAGGTAGGGCGAGCAGCCACTTCCTCTCTCATGCGGAGGAGGCCGCGGAGCGGCCGCCTCGAAGCACGAGGACCATTGGTGAAGCCTTCATTCTTCAAGGCGCGCGCCCCTCGGGATGAGCGGCGCTTCATTCCTTCGCGTCGTCCGTGACGATGTCGCCGAGTTTCTGCCAGCGCTGGCCGTCGAACTGCACCATCTGGAACTGCTTGTTGACGCGGTAGTCCGTCGGCGTCGTCGTCACCGAGATGCCCGGCAGCGTCAGGTCGAGTGCGATGTTGTTCAGGCTGGCGGCCTGGCGCATCACGTTCTCGCGCGTGAGATCGTCGCCGCATTGCTTCAGCACCTGCACCAGCAGCTGCGCGGTGATATAGCCGTAGACGTTCAGGTTCGAATCCTTGTCGCCCTCCGGGTAGTACTTGGCCATGAAGGCGAGATATCGCTTCATGCCGGGATCGTCCTTCCATTCGGGATCGGCTGAATCCTTGACATAACCGACGCTGACGACGCCCTTGGCGTTGTCGAGTCCGGCAGGTTTCAGCACCGCGCTGACCGAGGAGGCGTTGATGTCGATGATGTGCAGCGGCTTCCAGCCGATCTCGGCCACCTTCTTGATCGCCTGCGCGGCCTGTTTCGGCGTGGTGGCGCTGAACAGCACGTCGGCACCGGCATCCTTCAACCGCAGGATCTGCGAGTCGATGGTCGGCTCGGTGATCTCGTAGGACGTCTCGGCGACGATCATCTTCGCTTTGTCACCGAGACCTGCCTTGAAGCCGGCGAGGTAATCCTTGCCGAGATCGTCGTTCTGATAGAGCACGCCGATCCTGGCGTTCGGATGGTTCTTCAGAAGATATTGCGCGTAGATCCGGCCCTCGACGAGGTAGGACGGATTGAAGCCCATGGTCCAGGGGAAGTTCTTCGAATCGGTGAAACGCGCCGCGCCCGTTGCCGCGAAGAGCTGCGGGACCTTCTTGGCGTTGAGATATTTTTGCACGGCGACATTGGGCGCCGTGCCAATGATCTGGAAGGTCAGCAGCACCTCGTCGCTTTCGACAAGCTTGCGGGTCTGCTCAACCGTCTTCGGAGGCGAATAGGCATCGTCATACTGGATCAGATTGACCTTGCGGCCGTTGACGCCGCCCTGGTCGTTGATCATCTTCATGTAGGCGGCCTGGGTCTTGCCGATGACGGCATAGGCCGAGGCCGGCCGCTGAGCGGGACGGTCTGGCCGACCTTGATCTCGGTGTCGGATGCGCCGGGATCGTATTTCTTCTGGGCCTGTGCCGCCGGGATCGATAGCGCGAGAAGGATCGCGACTGCCGCGACACGTTTGAGAAGTACGTTTTTCATTTCCATTCCCTGTTCGTGACTGTCACTCGCCCTTGAGGCCGGCCTCGCGGATCAGCCCGGTCCACTTTCTTGTTTCGTTGTCGATGAACTGGCCGAATTCGGCCGCGGTGCCCGCGCGCACTTCGAGGCCCTGGGCCGTCAGCTTGTCCTTGATCGCCGGCTCGGCCAGCGCGCGCAAGACTTCGGCCTGCAGCTTGTCGACGATCGCCCGCGGCGTCGTCGAAGGCGCCATGAAGCCGTACCAGCCGGCCGCGGCCACGTTGGGAAAACCCTGCTCGCGCAGGGTCGGCGCCTGCGGGTAAAGCGCGCTGCGTTCGGCCGAGGCGACGCCGAGCACGATGAACTTGCCGCTCTGGATGTAGGGCAGTGCGGTCGGCAGCGCCGTCAGCGTGGCATCGACGCGGCCGGCGAGCAGCTCGGTGTAGGACGCCGCATCGCCACGGAAGGGAATGTTGAGCCCCTTGACACCGGCATCCCTGAACAGGAGTTCGCCGGCAAGATGCGGCTGCGATCCGGCGCCGGGTGAGGCGAAGGTCAGGCCATCCGGCTTCGATTTGCCGTAGGCGATCAATTCGGGGAGCGTCTTGAACGGCGCGTCCGCGCTGATGATCAGGAACAGCGGCGCGATCACAGTCATCGCGACGGGCTGCAGATCCTTGCGCTCATAGGTCAGCTTGCCGAACAGCGCTTCGGCGGTCGCATAGGGGGCCGCGACATAGAGGAGGGTATAGCCGTCGCCCGGCGCATGCGCGACCGTGTCGTTGGCGATGCGCGTGCCGGCGCCCGGCTTGTTCTCGACGATGAATTGCTGGTGCAGGTTGCGGCCGAACTCTTCGGCCAGCAGCCGCAGCGAGATGTCGTTGGAGCCGCCGGGCCCGTAAGGCGAGATCAGCCGCACCATACGCGACGGCCAGGCGTCCTCAGCGCGTGCGGCGAATGGAAGTCCGGATATCGAAAGAGCGAGGGTGCCCAAAAATGTTCGCCGTGTGATGGTCATGGTGGCCTCCCGATGGCGGAGCGCCGATTGTCTTGTTCATCGCCTGGCGCTCTTCTTGTTCTGCTTTTGTGTTTCGGTCGCCGGTGCCGCCCCAATCATGGTGCGGATGCTGTCGGCAAGAGCGGCAATGCGCGGGCCGATCTCGCCCTCCAGCTGGCCGGGCTGGAGCCGGAATGCGGGGATGCCGCAATTGATCGAAAAGGCCTGCTTCGCCTCACGCGCATGAAACAGCGGCGCGGCGACGGCATGGATCGAGGCGATGTACTCGCCGAAGCAGGTGCAGAAGCCGCGGCTGATGCATTGTGCGAGGCCGGCGCGGTATGTCTCGCGGAAGGCCAACCACAGCTCGGTATCCTCGCTTGCAATGCGCTCTTCGAGCAGCGCGGCATCGGCCTGCGGCAAGGTCGCCGCCGCGGCACGGCCCATCGCCGTCATCACCACGGAAATGGGCATGCCGATGTCGGGGACGTGCGGGCCGACGTCGCCGGAGCGCGCAGTCTCGACATAGATCATGGAGGTCGCATCGAGCAGGCCGATCGAGACCGTGCCGCGCACGCTTTGCGCGAGCTCCTGCATCATGGGCCGCGCGACCTGGCGGAACTGCATGTCGGCGAGCAGCGGATGCGCCATGCGAAGGGCGCGCGCGCCGACGCGATATTTGGCGCGTTCGGAATCGTAGCGGAGGTAGCCGAGCTCGGCGAGCGTATGCGTCAGCCGCGCCACCGTTGGACGCGGAATCCCGGTCAGCGTCGACAGCTCCATGTTGCCGAGCTGCGTCGCTCCCGCCTTGAACGCTTCGAGCACCACGAGACCCTTTGCCAGCGTCGTCGCGAACGCGGCGTCGTCGATGCTGTCCGCCAGCACGGCGGCAGCGGACGAGGAGGCGCGGATCGGTTTGGACGCGGTTTTGGCCATCGAGGATTAATGAACCCGGTCGGGGCGATTGTCCAATATATTTCATAAAATAGGATTTTGTGTCCACTATCCGGACACGCGGCGGCGTTGCCCGTGCGGATAAAATGTGCGCGACGAGCTCCGCCGCACACAGATTCTCGTCGTGATTCCGTGGGTTGTTGTGACAGGATTACTACGGCTGAATGTCATATCGATTACAGCGGAGCGATTCATGTTGCAGTGGCAGGCGCGGACAAATCCCCTCGCGTGGTGGTGGGGGTCCCTGACGCTGGTCAGTGCTGCCAACATTCTCGCCTGGTTCATGCTGTACCGCGCGTTCTATCCCACGTCCGCCGGCAGCATCAGTGGCGGCTCCGACATCGGACTGATGTTCCTGCTCTGCGCCGGCTATGTCTTCGGCTGCGCCTTCCGCTCGTTCCTGCCGCGCGCCGACGTGCAGCGCATCTGTCTGTTCGACACCTGGCTCTCCAGCGTCTTCGTCGGCCGCACGGTCGCGACCGTGGCCGAACTGTGCTTCGCGGCGCAATGGGCGGTCATCCTGCATCAACTCGGGACCATGACGGGCGCCGAGACGGTTGTGAACATCGCGTGGGTGATCGTGCCCATCATCATCATCGCGGAGTGCTTCTCCTGGTATGCGGTGGTGACGACAAACTTCCTTTTCAACGCGATCGAGAACTCGCTGTGGGCGGTGACATTCTTCCTCGCGGGCATCGCGCTGTGCCGGCTGATGCCGGAATTCCAGGGGCCGGTGCGCTGGGCGCTGATTGCCGGCATCGTCGGCATCGCCTGCTTCCTGGCCTTCCTCGTCACCGTCGACGTGCCGATGTATCTCAGCCGCTGGCGGGCAGGGTATGAAGAGGGCAACCGGTTGCTCGGCTTCCTCGAAGGCCTGCATGACGTCTCGACGCGCTGGGTCGTGACCCACGACATCGCGCACTGGAAGGGCGAGCTGACCTGGATGTTCCTGTATTTCACCGCCGCCGTGTGGTCGAGCCTTGCGCTTTGTGCGCTCTACGCGATGGAAGGCTATCTCACGCGCTATCTGGCTTGAGCAATCAGGCCTCGCCGAGATCGACCTCCGTCAAGATGCCCTGGCGCAGCGCCAGCCGGACCAGCTCGATGTCGGATCCGACGCCGAGCTTGTCCTTGATCAGGGAATGCAGGTTCGCCACCGTCTTCGGGCTGACATGGAGCGTCTCGGCGATCTCCTCTGTCGTATTCTCGGCGAGCAGCAGCCGCAGCACTTCGAATTCGCGCGGCGTGAGGACGTCGGCGGCAGAGCTTTCCCCAGCCAGCCGGCTCAGCGCGAGCTCATGGTCGATGTCGGGGCTGATTGCGATCTTGCCGGCGAGCACGTCCATCACGGCGCGCACCAGCGTCTCCGGCGGACTGGTCTTGGTGACGTAGCCCCTGGCGCCGGCGCGGATCGCCTGCACGGCAAAGCCGGCATTCTCGTGCATGGTGAAGACGAGGATCCTCGCGCCCTTGTCCCACTGCCTGATGCGCCTGACCGCCTCGATGCCGCCGATGCCGGGCATGCTCAGATCCATGATGACGAGGTCGGGCGCCTCCGATTTGTAGAGACGATAGGCCTCGGCGCCGTCGGCGGCTTCGGCGATGACGCGAAGTCCCGGCTGCTTCTGGAGCACGGAGCGATAGCCCTCGCGGACGACGGAATGGTCGTCGACCAGCAGAATGGTCGCGCCGGCCGCGCTCATGCGGCGTGCTCCAGCGGCGGCCGATCGGCGGCTGCGAGCGGAATGACGACGCGCAGTGCGGAGCCGCCGTTCGGCTTGGCCTCGAAGCTCAATTGGCCGCGCAAGGCCGCGACGCGCTCGCGCATGCCGAGCAGGCCCATTCCGGATTTCGCGACGGGATCGGTCGCGCGTCCGTCATCGTCGATCGCAAGCGCGATCTCGCTCGCCCCCATCGTCAATTCCAGGCTGACCCGCGTGGCGACGGCATGCTTGGCGGCATTGGTGAGCGCCTCCTGCACGATCCGGTAGAGGCTGGCGCTGATCGTGGCCGGCAGGGTCTCGAATGCGCCGTCGAACCGGATCGAGAAGCGCGTCTCGCCGCGGCTGCGCCCGTTCCAGCCCGCGACCAGGCCTTCGAGGCTGGCGACGAGCCCGAGCTCCTCGACATCCGGCGGCCGCAGCCGGAACAGTGTGCCGCGCAACGTCTCCATCATGCCGGTTGCGGTCCGCGCGATGCCGTCGCATTCGCCAAGCAAGGAAGGGCAGTCCTGCGCGGCGGTCTGGCGGGCGGAGGAGGCGAGCGCCCGGATGGCGGCGAGCGACTGGCCGAACTCGTCATGCAGCTCGCGCGCGAGATGGCGGCGCTCCTCGTCCTGGAGCGCGATCAGCTTCCGCGTCAGCTCGCTGCGTTCGGCAAGTGCGGTCTCGAGGCTTTCGGCGAGATGGTTGAAGCCGTCGCGGATCGCGGAGAGCTCGGCAAGGTCGAACGGCGGCAGCCGCGTGGTGAGGTCGTTGGCGGCAATCCGCTCCAGGCCGGTGCGGATCATGCGGGTGGGGCGCAGCGCGCGTGCCAGCGCGGCGTAGACCAGGGCGCAGAGCAGCGGCAGCGCGATCGCCAGCGCCAGCATCAGGCGGCCGGCCTCGTGCCAGGCCTCCGCCGTCTGCACGGCCGGCTCGACCGAGACCACGGCGTCGCCAAGCTTCGCTCCGCGCACGATCACAGGCCGTGCCGCTTCGCGGCCGGGGTCGAACAGGCTGCGATAGAAGGCCCTGAAGGCTTGCGGCGGTGGGTTTGCCGGGGCGGGCGCGCCGCTGCAGAAGCGCTGGAGGATGTCGCCGCTCGTGCCGCGGAATGCCAGGCACAGGCCGGGCGTCATCACATAGGCCGAAACGGGGTCGAGGTTGGGAAAGTCCGAGCGCGGGCTGGCGACCCACTGGATCTTGCCCTGCTGTAGCTCCAGCGTCTTGGCGACGATGGCGGCGATGTCGTCGAGGCGCGCATGCGCCGCGCGGTCGGCCGTAATCAGGAAATAGGCGGAGATAACGGCGAAGCAGGCGGCCGATATCGCGGCCACGCGCAACGTCAGACGGACTTTGAGATCGAACCTCGGGCGGTTCCACATCGGCGGGCACCTGGTGCGAACGGGTTGTCGCGCCCGCATTAAACGGCAGAACGCCGCTAGGCGCCAGTGCGGTGCACCGTCGTGAAATTTTCCCGGTCATCGCCGGGACCGGCGCTACTGCGAGCCCTGATTACGCCGTCCAGATTGTGCGCCGCTCCGTCATACGAGGCACATTTATGCGCCTGCGCCGGTTGATCCTCTCAGTCTGTCTCCTTGTCGTCCTTCCGGCGGCTTATGCGCTCGGTGCCGAGACTGCCGTCGGCGTCGCCATGGACGATTTCAGTTATACCGATACGTCAGCGGAGCCTGCCAACCAGACCGCCGCACACGAGCGACGGGTGGCGGCCTTCATGGCTGCGCTCCGGCAAGATATCGGCGGAGACCGGCGCTACCGGCTCGTGCCCTCGGCCCAGGACGGCGCGGCGTTCAAGGTGATCGGCGGCATCCAGAAGACGAGCACACTGGTGCAATGGGCCAAGGTCGCCGTGATCGACGTTGGCGCCAGGAAGGTCGTGATGGACAAGCTCTACACCTTCCGCGGCGACAATGATGAATCATGGGAGCGTGCCGAGATCTTCGTGTCCCGCGAGATCATGGCCGCGCTCGGCGCACCCGCGCCGATCGCGCTGGCGGTGTTCGAATTCGAGCTCGAGGACAACACCGCGGCGCCGGCCGCCGGTCTCGCGGCCGCAGATGCATCCTATCTGGCCGAAGTGACCGGCAGTGTGCGCGATGCCCTTGGCCAATCCGGCCGCTACCGCCTCGTCGATGTCGGCAGCGCGAACGAGGAGGCGGTAAAGGCACGCGCTTTACGCGACTGCGGCGGCTGCGAAGCGGCGATGGCGCAAGGGCTCGGTGCGGATCAGTCTCTGATCGGGGTGGTGCGGCGGGTCAGCCGCACCGAATACACGCTCGGCTTCCAGGTGCGCGATGCCAGGACCGGCGCGGTGCGGGCACGCGGCGACAGCGGCCTGCGCCTGGGCGCGGACTATTCCTGGAAACGGGGCGCCGTGCGGCTGGTCAGCGACCGGCTGATCGAGAACCAATAGCAGCGCTCATCGATCAGAACGTCAATTGCACCTTCATCGACTGCGAGCGGTCGCCGGCGAGCTCGAACGCTGCGACCGCGTTCTCGAACGGCATGGTCGCCGTGATCAGCGGCTTGACGTCGATCAGGCCTTCGCCCATCAGCCGCACCGCCAGCTCGAATTCGGGATCGAAGCGGAAGGTGCCGCGGAGCTGCAATTCCTTGGCGACGATGGAGTTGATCGGCAGCGTCATTTCGCCGCCCAGGCCGAGCTGCACCAACGTGGCCCTGGGCCTGAGCACGTCGAGCGCGGTGCGGAGTGCGGCCTGGTTGCCCGAGGCTTCGAACAGCGTGTCGAACACACCCTTGCCGGTGCGCCACGGATCGAGCGCCGTCGCGCCAGCCGCGACATTGATGGCGTAAGTGGCGCCGAGCTTTTTGGCGACCGCAAGCGGCGCCTCCGCGACATCGGTGACCACGATCTCGGCCGCGCCGCCGAAGCGCGAGACCAAAATCATCAGCGCGCCGATCGGGCCGCAGCCGGTGATCAGCACGCGCTTGCCGAGCAGGGGCCCGGCCTGCTTGCCGGCATGCAGGCACACCGCGAGCGGCTCGGCGACCGCGGCTTCCGCCAGCGATAGCTTGTCGGCGATCGGAACGGCCTGCGCCGCATCGACCGTGATGAATTCGCGAAAGCCGCCCTGCACATGGGGAAAGCGCATCGCGCTGCCGAGGAAGCGCATGTCGAGGCACTGGTTGCGCATGCCTTCCTGGCAATGCAGGCACCGGCCGCACGGCTTGCTCGGATTGACCGCGACCCGAGTGCCCGGCTTCACGTTCGTGACGCCGTCACCGATGGCTGCGACCACGCCGGCGATCTCGTGCCCCAGCGCCATCGGTTGCTGGATGCGCACGACACCGAAGCCGCCGTGATGATAGTAGTGCAGATCGGAGCCGCAGATGCCGCCGTTCGCGATCTTGACGCGGACTTCGCCCGGACCGGGCGCTGCATCGGGGTAGCTATCGATCCGCAGATCTTTCGGTGCGTGAATGACGACGGCGCGCATGGTTAGCTCCCTCAGCGTTTCGCGGCTCACATCGCAGCGATCATGCCGCCATCGACATAGATGATCTGGCCGTTGACATAGGTCGAGGCATCCGAGGCCAGGAAGATCGCAGCGCCCACCAGCTCGTCCGGTCGGCCCCAGCGCTTGGAGGGAACGCGGCCCATCAGCCAGTTGTTGAAGTCGGTGTTGTTGACCAGCGCCTCGTTCATGTCGGTCAGCATGTAGCCGGGGCCGATCGCGTTGGCCTGGATGCCGTGCTGGGCCCATTCCACCGCCATCGAGCGGGTCAGGTTCTTGATGCCGCCCTTGGCAGCGGTGTAGGGCGCAATCGTGGGACGCGCGAGCTCGCTGCCGAGCGAGCCGATATTGATGATTTTGCCGTACTTGCGCGGGATCATGCGCTTGGCCGCCTCGCGGCCGATCACGAAGGCGCTGGTGAGGTTGGTCTCGATCACCTTGCGCCACTCGTCGGTGGTGAACTCCACCAGCGGCTTGCGGTGCTGGATGCCGGCATTGTTGACGAGGATGTCGACCGCGATGCCCCTCTTGTCGAAGTCGTTGAAGGCGGCGACGATCGCAGGCTCGTCGGTGACGTTGAAAGCGGCGCCTTCGGCCTGGTGGCCGGCGGCGCGAAACTCGGCGACGGCCTGCTCGACACGCTTGGGATCGACGCCGTTGATGATCAGCTTGGCGCCGGCCTTGGCCATGCCCTCGGCAATGGCGCGGCCGAGGCCGCGGGAGGAGCCGGTCACGAGCGCGGTGCGGCCGGAAAGATCGAAGAGGGCGGTGCTCATCTCAAGAATCCTCAGACGTTGGAACGGCGCACGGTCAGATCGGAGCGGTCGAAGACGGCGGGCAGAAGGTCGACGCCGAGGCCGGGGCCTTCCATCGGATAGACAAAACCATCCTTGATCGTGGGCATGGTGGTCACGAGCTCATTGTACCAGCCCTTGTAGAAGGCGCGCACGGATTCCTGGATCAATGTGTTGGGCTGGCTGAACGACATGTGGATGGCAGCGATGAAGCCGATCGGGCCGATGCAGTCGTGCGGTGCGAAGGGCCGGTGATAGGTCTCGGCCATCGCCGCGATCTTGCGGCCCTCGGTGAGGCCGCCGGTCCAGCACAGATCCGCCATCACCACATGCATAGCGTCGCGGTCGAGCATGTCCTTGTAGGGGAAGCGCGAGCCCAGCGTCTCGCTGGCGCAGACCCAGACGTCGGTGCAGCGGGCATATTCGGCCAGCGCCTGCGGCGAGTTCATACGGATCGGGTCTTCGTACCAGGTCGGCTTGTAGGGCTCGAGCGCGCGCGCGATCTGTTTTGCGGTTGGCAGGTTCCACAGCGAGTGAAGCTCGACCATGATCTCCATCTTGTCGCCGACCGTCTTTCGGATCTTCTCGAACGGCTCGATCGCCTGCTTCATCTGCGCGGCGGAGATGTAGAGACCCTTGTTCTCCTGCGCCGCCGGATCGAACGGCCAGATCTTCATCGCGGAGATGCCGCTCTCCAGCAGGTTTTCGGCAAGCGCGTCGGCGCGGTGCATGAAGCCGTCGAGGTCTTCGTAGGGACTTTTGGCAGCGCCAAGATTCCAGTTCGCGACCGGGCTGATATTGGTGGAGCGGACATATTGGGTGCCGGCGCAGGTGTTGTAGATGCGCTGCTTGTCGCGGCAGAGGCCGCCGAGCATCTGGTGGACCGGCTGATTGCAGACCTTGCCGAACAGGTCCCACAGCGCAATGTCGATTGCCGAAGCCGCGCGATATTCGACGCCGGTGGACGACTGCGCCATCGGCAGGTTCAGCATGTCGCGATGGATCGCCTCGATGTGCAGCGGATTGCGGCCGAGCAGGCGGCCGGCAAAGGTGTCGTGGATCTGCGCCTCGACTGCGCCGGCGCCATAAAAGGTTTCACCGAGGCCGATCATGCCCGTGTCGGTGTGGACGCGCACCCAGATGACGTTGGAGAATTCTTCGGTGCGCAGCGTCTCTATCGACGTGATCTTCACGGCAATACTCCTCCCGTCGCAGGCGCGCGCAGCGCCGCCTTGTTGTCATTCCGCACCGCAACATGGTGCGGGCGCATGCGAAGTCTTACGCTCGCTTGTAATATATCACAACATGTTTTAGGGATATCACCAACAAGGCGCCATCCAGCAACGACGGCGCGGGCTGAGGGAGAGACGGCATGGCAACGCGCAAGCGCGCGCTCGAGGTGGTGAGGAACGACGACGGCGAGGGCAAGCCCTTCCGACGCAACCGTCTCAACTTCTTCGAGCTCGCCTACCAGAGGATCGAAGAGCTGCTCGTCCATTGCGAGCTCAAGCCAGGCCAGTTCATGACGATGCTGGAATTGCAGCACATCACCGGCTTCGGCCGTACGCCGGTTCATCACGCCGTCAATCGTCTCTCCGCCGATACGTTGATCATCATCCGACCGCGCCACGGTCTGCGCATTGCGCCGATCGATCTGGCACGCGAGCGCATGCTGCTGGCCTTGCGCCGCGACATGGAGCGCTTCGTGATCCGGCTTGCGGCCGATCGCGCCAGCCTCTCGCACCGCAATCAGGCGCTGCATATCGAGCGCCTTTTGCGCGAGCGCCGCGCCACTCTGACCCTCGACGAGTTCAACAGTATTGACCGCCGCATCGACGCGCTGGTGCTGGAGGCGGCAGGCGAGCCGTTTCTGGTGCACACGCTACGGCCGTTACACACGCTGTACCGGCGCATCGGCTACATCCACCACCGGTTCATGCCGGGACAGGCCGAACTGTCAGGCACGATCGATCGTCACCTCGCCATTCTCGCCGCGGTCGCCGGCCGCCGCGTCGAGGACGCGGTGAAGGCGAGCGATGCACTGATCGACTACATGGGCGAGATGTTCACCGGCATGGAGGTCGGGATCGACCCGCGCCTGCTCGATTGCAGCATCGAGCCGCTGCTTGGCACGTAAGAAAGTTTTGAAGAGAGGACCAAAGATGTCGACGATGGCGATGCCACAACCGACCGCGAGCGAAGCCGCGGTCCGCTACCTCATCACGAACTACAGTCCCAAGGGCAACAAGGTCGGCTGGCTGATGATGGCCTCGATCCTGGTCGAAGCCTGGGATCTCTATTCGATCGCCTTCGTGCTGATCTTCATCAAGGAGCAGTTCAATCCCGATCCGCTGATGCTGGGCCTGGCCGCGGCCGGTACGCAAGGCGGCGCCCTGATCGGTGCGCTGCTCGGCGGCTGGCTCTCCGACAAGATCGGCCGCCGCGTCATGTTCCTGGTGACGATGGTGCTGTTCATCGTGCTGGCGCTGGCGCAGGCCTTCGTGCCCAATGTGTTCTGGCTCGTCGTGATCCGCTTCTTGCTCGGCGTTCCGCTCGGTTCGGACATCTCGACCGGCTACACCTACATCATGGAATCCATGGCCAAGGGTGAGCGCGAAGTCATGGGCAACCGCTGGCAATTCATGTTCGCGGTCGGTGAGGTCCTGACGATCGGCGTCATCGTGATCTTCCTGCTGCTCGACATCAACCACGAAACGCTATGGCGGGTGACGCTCGGCCTCGGCGCGCTGCCGGCGCTGATCATCCTGATCATGCGGCACGACGTGCCGGAGACGGCGGTCTGGCTGGTGCAGAAGGGACGCTACCGCGAGGCCAAGCAGGTCGCGCGCGAGATGTTCAACGACGACCTCGCCATGCTGCCGGACCATGACGTGGAGGTGCCCAAGGTGTCCACCCGCGACTTCCTCGCCGACCTCAAGAAGGATCCGATCCGCTGGCGCGCCACGATCTACGGCTGGATCGCCTGCTTCGCGCAGGCCAGCGAGTTCTCGACCTTCGCGTTCTACCTGCCGGTGCTCTTCGTGATGGTCGGCGTGTCGAGCGTGCTCGGCATCAATCTGGTGACGATGGCGCTGTTCTCCTTCGCTGCCGTGTCGGGCTGGGTCGGTCCGCTGCTGACCCCGAAAATCGGCCACCGCGGCATCTCGATCGCGGGCTTCTCGATCGTGCTGGTCTCGCTGCTGGTCGCGGCCTTCGCGCTCTACACCGACAACAAGATCCTGCTGCCGTTCGCGGCTGCCGCGATGCTGTGGGGCCATTATTGGGATGCCTCCAACTGCATGACGATCCCGACCATGGTCGCCAAGCCGAAATATCGCGGCACCGCCAGCGGCTTCGCCTACATGTTCGTGAAGCTGCCGTCGTTCCTCGCGATCTTCCTGTTCCCGTCGTTGTTCGCGGCGATTGGGCAGGCGAATGCCACGCTGTTCGTCGCGATCTTCCCGCTGATCGGATTGCTTGCCGCAATCTTCATCCTGCCGGAAGTCTACGGCTACGAGAACGACTGATCTCGCAAGTTACCTGATCGCGGCCGCCAAGGCCGCGATCAGGGCCGGCGGCGTCACGAGCAGTCCGAGCTTGAGGAACGGCCAGGCGCCGACTTCGATCTTCTCCCGCCGCAGCGCCACCAGCCACAGGATGGTGGCGAGCGAACCGGTCACCGACAGATTGGGACCGAGATCGACGCCGATCAGGATGGCGCTCACGACCGGCGCGGGCAAGTGATCGCTGGCGGCGACCGAGCCGGCAACGAGACCGACGGGAAGATTATTGGCGATGTTGTCGGCGACCGCGGTGGCGATGCCGACGCTCCAGGCCGCCTTCGTCACGGATTGTCCGACAGCTTCATGCAGCAGCGCGCTGAGCTGCCCGATCACGCCGGTCTTGATCAGCGCTTCCACCATCACGAACAATCCGCCGACCAGCGGCAGCACGCTCCAGGAGACGCCGCGCAGCACGGGGAGCGGCGATTGCCGGTTGAGCAGCAGCACGATTGCGGCTGTCACCACGCCGCAAACGAAGGTCGGCAGGCCCAATTGCTTGTCCAACGCGGAGGCCGTGACCAGCACGACGCCGATCGCCACGATGCCGATCGCCGTCAGCTTGCCGCCGCGGCCGAGCTTGGGATGCGGCACTCTGCGCGCGATCGTCTCTTCCTTCAGGGCGCGGTGCTGGGTCAGGCGCAGCACGACATAAGTCAGCAGGATCGAGGCCGCCGAGGGCAGGGCGAACAGCCGCAGCCATTCGGTGAGCGCAGGCATGTGGGCGCCGAACACGACGAGATTGGCGGGGTTGGAGATCGGCAGCACGAAGCTCGCGGCATTGGCGATGAAGGCGCAGACGAAGAGATAAGGCAGCGGCTTGGCGCCGGCCGCACGCGTCGCGGCATAGACGGCGGGGGTCAGCACGATCGCGGTGGCGTCGTTCGAGAGCAGGACGGTGACGAGCGTGCCGACAATGTAGATCAGCAGGAACAGCCGCTGCGGCGAGCCGCCGGCATGTTCCACGGCGAGCGCTGCGAGATAGTCGAACAGGCCTTCGAGCCGCGCCAGCTCGGCGATCAGCATCATGCCGATCAGGAAAAGATAGACATCCACGCCTTTCTCGATGCCGGTGAGCGCATCCCGCCAGGGCAGCAGACCGAACAGCACGAGCGCACTGGCGCCGATGATGGCCCAGATCGCCTCCGGCAGGCGAAAGGGCCGGATGATGACGCCTGCGGTCGCGACGACGATGATGCTCCAGGCCCAGATGGCGTTAGACGGCACGTTCGATCCTTGAGATGTGTCGGTTCATTCGGCAGCGATAGCGGAAGCCGATGTCGATGTCTTCCCCCCCGCGAGCGCGGACGGCTATCTGCGATTGCCGCGTCTCGGCCCGAGTTTCAGTCCACAATGTTGTTCAAAAGCCCGTTGGGTTGGAGCGGCGCGATAGCGCCGTCATTGCGAGGAGCGCAGCGACGAAGCAATCCAGACTGTTTCCGCGGAAAGATTTTGGATTGTTTCGCTGCGCTCGCAACTACGGAGTTTGTGGCAGCTTCGTGCGACCATAACACTCATCGCGCCATCGACGGCTTTGCCGTGATTGCCTTGCGCAAGATGCGCGACAGCGCTTCGACCGAATACGGCTTCTGGATCAGCTCGAAACCGCGATCGGCGTTCTCGGCGAGAACGTTGCTGTAACCAGAGGTGAGCACGACGGGCAGGCCCGGATAGCGTTCGCGGATGATGCCGGCGAGCTCGACGCCGTTCATGCCGGGCATGATGACGTCGGAGAAAACGAGATCGACGGCGAACTCGTTCTCGCCGAGAATGGCGAGCGCCGCATTGGCGTTGGCGGCGCGGCGGACGACATAGCCGAGGTCTTCCAGCAGCTCGGTGGAGAACCGGCCGACCTCGTCGTCGTCTTCCACCACGAGCACGCGATAGCCGCGCCCGGTGGCCGCGGCCTCATAGGTCAGCGCCGCGGCTTCCTGATCTGTCGCGGGGCTGTGCGCCCGCGGCAGATAGATGGTGAAGGTCGCGCCTTCACCATGGGTGCTCGTCACGGCAATGTCGCCCTCGGACTGCTTTGCGAAGCCGAAGGCCTGGCTCAGGCCGAGGCCGGTGCCCTTGCCGACCTCCTTGGTGGTGAAGAACGGCTCGAAGATGGCTTCGATGTTTTCGGGCGCGATGCCGCTGCCGGTGTCGGCAACGGAGATCGCGACATAGTCGCCGCCGCGCGCCGGTTGCGTGCGGAGGTCGGGGATTCCCTGAACTTTCCGGACCGCTATGGTGAGACGGCCTTCGCCGTCCATGGCGTCGCGGGCGTTGATGGCGAGGTTGATTAGCGCGGTCTCGAATTGCGCGATATCGGCGACCGTGAAGCAGTCGCCATCGTGAACCTCCACCGCAATTTCGATGCGGCCGCCGACCAGCGGCCGGACCAGTTGCGCCACGCCTTCAACCTGGCTGCCGACGTTGAAGATCTGCGGTTTCAGCGGCTGCCGGCGCGCAAACGCCAGCAGCTGGGCGGTCAGCTTGGAGGCACGCTCGACGGTGTCCGAGATAGCATCGACATAGCGGCGACGGCGCTCCTCCGGCAGCTCGCGGCGGCGCAGGAAATCGGTGGCCGAGCGGATGATGGTGAGCAGATTGTTGAAGTCGTGCGCGACGCCGCCAGTGAGCTGGCCGATCGCCTCCATCTTCTGCGATTGCCGCAACGCTTCCTCGCCGCGGCGGCGCTCGGTGATGTCGACAGCCTCGGGCACCGCGCCGGTGATGTTGCCGTGGCGGTCGAGCACCGGGCGCATGCCGAACTCGAAATCGCGCTCGCCGATGGGAAGGCGCAGGCGCATCTCCAGCCGCACGGCTTCGCCCTTGAGCACGGTGTCGAAGGCCTCGCGCACCCGCACGCTCATGCCGTCCGTCGTGCTGAACCAGGGCGTCTGCCACAAGGGCTTTCCGATCACGTCCGCAGGGCTCGCCTTGATGGCGTCGAGCACGGTCGTGTTGGCGTAAAGCAGCTCGCCCCTGAGATTGACGAGGCCCTGATATTGGTTGCTGGTCTCCAGGATCGCGCGCAGCCGCGCCTCGTTGGATTCGAGCTCGGCGGTGCGCTCGGCGATGCGTTCTTCCAGCGTCTCGTTGAGCTGCCGGAGCTCGATCTCGGCCTGCTTGGCCACGGTGATGTCATGGGCAACGCCGATAAAGCCGATATGCCTGCCGGTCGGGTCCCAGCGCGGCTGCGATTCCGAACGCAGCCAGCGCCATTCGCCGGCGGCGTTCTTGTAGCGGGCTTCCAGCACGAACGGTTTGAGTGATGCTTCGCCCTGAACGGATTGCTGTAGCACGTGGGGCAGGTCGTCCGGATGCAGCACCTTGCGCCAGTCGAAGGCAATGGCCTGGTCGTAGGGCAGGCCGACGAAATCGACATAGGCCTGGTTGGCGAAGGACCGTGTGCGGTCGAGTTTGGTGACCCAGATCGGCACCGGGGCGCTGTCGGCGATCAGCCGGAAGCGCTCTTCGCTCTCGCGCAGGGTCTCACGCACCAGCATCTGGTCGGTGACGTCGATATGGGCGCCGACGAGGCGAAGGGCGCGGCCGCCACCGTCCCGCTCGATCTTGGCGACGACGCGGATCCAGCGGGTCTCGCCGTCGCTGGGGCGGATGATGCGGTATTCTGCGGTATAGTCCTCACTGGTGCCGGACAGCGCTTCGATGAAGTGCTTCACCGTAGCGTCCCGGTCGCCGGGATGAATGCGATTGATCCAGTCCTCGTGCGACTCGTCGGCAGCTTCCGGCGGCAGGCCGTGAAGCATCAGATATTCCGGCGAACGGCGGTTCTTGAAGCCTTCGCGGAAATCGACTTCGAGACCGCCGACCTTGCCGATGCGCTGGATGCGCGCAAGTTCGGCTTCGCGCTCCTGGAGCGCGCGATAGGCGTTGTCGCGCTCGCGCGCAACATCTTCCAGGTGCTGGCGCAGCTTTTCGGCGGCGATGGTCTCGGGCAAAGGATCGTTCAAGGCGTTGGCCGTTGTGATGCGAGAGCGCACGTGGCGGACCGATATTCACACAGACGTAGCGCGATGGCCATTGCTCAGAGGGAATATGGAAAGAAAGGCGTCGCCGGATGCAGTATGGTGGGCATGAGCGAACGCCAAGTCTGGCTATTTGTTCCGAACATTGGAACGATGAGCCCGCCGCGCGCGTATCCGCGAGGCGCCACAACTGTCATTCCCAAAAGCTCCCTTTCCGAAGAGGCTAAATCTTGAAGCTTTTTGTCTGCCAGGCCTGCGGCAACGTCCTCTATTTCGAGAACCGCACCTGTGAACGCTGCGGCCATCGGGTCGCGTTCCTGCCGGAGAAGGAGACGATGTCGGCGATCGAGCCCGACGGAGAGGTCTGGGCCACGCTCGCCGACAAGGGCAGCGGACGCATGCCGTGCCGTAATGCCGAATATGATTCCTGCAACTGGCTGACGGATGCAGGTGATACCACCGGCTATTGCCGCGCCTGCCGGCATAACGGCGTCGTGCCGGATCTGTCGGATCAGGCGCAACTCGCCGGCTGGCGCGAGCTGGAGATGGCGAAGCACCGGCTGTTCTATTCCCTGATCCGCTGGAAGCTGCCGCTCCAGACCCGGCAGGACAATCCCGAACATGGCCTGATCTTCAATTTCCTCGCCGACGATCCGCAGAGCGGGCAGAAGGTCCTGACCGGCCACGACAACGGCCTGATCACGATCGCGCTGACCGAGGCCGACGACATCGAGCGCGAGCGGCGCAGGCTGGAGATGGGCGAGCCCTACCGGACGCTGCTCGGGCATTTCCGCCACGAGGTCGGGCACTATTTCTGGGACGTGCTGGTGCGCGACGGCGGCATGCTGGACGAATGCCGCGCCGTGTTCGGCGACGATTCCGCCGATTACGGTCAGGCCTTGCAGCGCCACTATGCCGAAGGCGCCCCGCCGGACTGGCAGCAGAACTACGTTTCTGCCTACGCGACCACGCATCCCTGGGAAGATTTCGCCGAGACCTGGGCGCACTATCTTCACATCGTCGACACTCTGGAGATGGCTAGCGAGTTCGGCATGGAGGTGCGGCCCAAGGTGGACCGCGACGGGGAGTTGACGGCGCGCATCCGCTTCAACCCGTACGAAGCGAGGGACGTCGAGGCCATCGTCAACGCATGGCTGCCCTTCACCTTCGCCATGAACAGCGTCAACCGCGCCATGGGCATGCGCGATCTCTATCCGTTCATCCTCTCGCCGGTCGTTGTCGACAAGCTCGGCTTCATTCACGGCGTGGTCCGGAACGTGGGCAAGGCCGGGAAGCCGTAGGCCGTCCGGGGCCTGTCAGGCCCGTTTCGGTCTTGCTTCGGTCTTGCGCTGGTACGCCAGAGGGGCCGGATTTTGACCGTTGCCTCCAGCCTATTTTGATGTACCACGGGAGCCACACGGCCCCTCCCATAGGCTCCAACGGCCAGGGAAGGGTCCCGCCCAAGGTCGAGACTCAAGAAAAGCATGTTCAAACGCATTCTGATCGCCAATCGCGGCGAAATCGCCTGCCGGGTCATCAAGACCGCTCGCCGCATGGGAGTTCAGACGGTCGCGGTCTATTCCGAGGCCGACCGCGACGCTCTCCATGTCGAGATGGCCGACGAGGCCGTGCTGATCGGCCCGCCGGCTGCGGCCGAGAGTTATCTGGTGATCGAGAAGATCGTGGAGGCCTGCCGCAAGACCGGCGCCGAGGCCGTGCATCCCGGTTACGGCTTCCTGTCCGAGCGCGAGGCGTTTCCGCGCGCGCTGGAGGCGGCCGGCATCGTCTTCATCGGCCCCAACCCGGGCGCGATCGCGGCGATGGGCGACAAGATCGAATCCAAAAGGGCTGCCGCGAAGGCAAAAGTCTCGACCGTGCCCGGCTATCTCGGCGTCATCGAGGACGCTACGCACGCGGTCAAGATCGCTGACGAGATCGGCTATCCCGTGATGATCAAGGCCTCCGCCGGCGGCGGCGGCAAGGGCATGCGCATCGCGCATTCGACCTCCGAGGTCGCCGAAGGGTTCAACCTCGCCAAGGCGGAGGCCAAGGCCTCGTTCGGTGACGACCGGGTCTTCATCGAGAAGTTTATCGTAGATCCCCGCCATATCGAGATCCAGCTGCTCGGCGACAAGCACGGCAACGTGATCTATCTCGGCGAGCGCGAATGCTCGATCCAGCGCCGCAACCAGAAGGTCATCGAGGAAGCGCCGTCGCCGCTGCTCGACGAAGCCACCCGCCGCAAGATGGGCGAGCAGGCGGTCGCACTCGCCAAGGCGGTGAATTACGACTCCGCCGGCACCGTCGAGTTCGTCGCGGGGCAGGACAAGAGCTTCTACTTCCTGGAGATGAACACGCGCCTCCAGGTCGAGCATCCTGTCACCGAGCTCGTCACGGGCGTCGACCTCGTCGAGCAGATGCTCCGCGTCGCCGCCGGCGAGAAGCTCGCCATTGCGCAGAAGGACGTCACGCTGACCGGCTGGGCAGTGGAGTCGCGCCTCTACGCGGAGGACCCGTTCCGCAACTTCCTGCCCTCGATCGGGCGTCTGGTGAAATACCGTCCGCCGGCGGAAGCGAGCCAGGACGGTATCACCGTGCGCAACGACACCGGCGTGCAGGAGGGCGGCGAGATCTCGATCCATTACGATCCGATGATCGCCAAGCTCGTCACCCACGCGCCGTCGCGCGCCGCCGCGATCGAGGCGCAGGCCACTGCGCTGGACTCGTTCTATGTGGACGGTATCCGCCACAACATCCCGTTCCTGTCGGCGCTGATGCATTATCCGCGCTGGCGCGAAGGCCGGCTCTCCACCGGCTTCATCGCCGAGGAATTCCCCAAGGGCTTTGCCGTGCGCGTGCCTGAAGGCGAGGTCGCACGGCGGCTCGCTGCGGTCGGCGCCGCCATCGATCACGTGCTCGGCGAGCGCAAGCGGCAGATCTCGGGGCAGATGGGCGGCCGCATCGTGCAGCGCGAGCGTCGCCGTGCGGTCTGGCTCGACCGCCAGGAGATCCTGCTGGAGATCGCGCGCGAGGGCGAGGCGGTCGCGGTGCGTTTCGTCAATGCTGACGGCAAGACCGGCAATGCGCATCTGTTGCTGTCGCCGTGGAAGCCGGGCGATCCTGTCTGGCAGGGCAGCATCGACGGGCATGTCGTCGCGGTGCAGGTGCGCCCGATCGCGAACGGTATCCGCCTCGCGCATCAGGGCGTCGAGGTGCCGGTCTATGTCTGGACCGAAGCGGAAGCTGCCTCGGCGCGGCTGATGCCGGTGACCACGGCTGCCGACACCGGCAAGAAGCTGCTTTGTCCGATGCCCGGTCTCGTGGTCTCGATCGCGGTGACCGAAGGGCAGGAGGTCAAGGCCGGCGAGACGCTCGCGGTGGTCGAAGCCATGAAGATGCAGAACGTTCTGCGCGCCGAGCAGGACGGCACGGTGAAGAAGATCCACGCCAGCGCCGGCGCGACGCTCGCGGTGGATGCGCTGATTTTGGAGTTTGCGTAACGTCATTGCGAGGAGCCACCGGGTCCGCGCGAAGCGCGGCCCGATGACAGGCTCCGCGACGAAGCAATCCAGTCTGTCTCTGCGGATGCATTTCTGGATTGCTTCGCTTCGCTCGCAATGACGGAGTATGCTGCGGCCTCCGTGACCTAACCGAGACATCACCATGGCCTTTCGTTCCCGCCGCGAAAAACTGCGATCGATCCTGTCGGGCGGGACGTGCGTCCATCCCGGCTCGGTCTACGACGCTATCTCGATCCGCATCGCCGAGGATCTCGGTTTCCCGCTCGGCATGTTCGGCGGCTCGGTGGCTTCGCTCGCGGTGCTCGGCGACCCCGACATCACGCTGATCACGCTCACGGAACTTGCCGAGCAGATGCGGCGGATGTCGCGTGCTGCAGCGCTTCCGGTGTTGGTTGATGCCGATCACGGCTATGGCAACGCGCTCAACGTGCGTCGCACGGTGCAGGAGCTGGAAACGGCGGGCGCCGCCGGCCTCACCATCGAGGACACGCTGCTGCCGGCTGGCTTCGGCGAAGCGAAGACGCAGCTGATCTCGCTCGAGGAGGGCGTCGGCAAGATGAAGGCGGCACTCGACGGCCGCGGCGACCCCTCGCTCGTCATCATGGGCCGCACCGGTGCGGCCTCGATCACCTCGATCGAGGATGCGATCCGCCGCGCCAGAGCTTATGAGGCTACCGGCGTCGACGCGCTGTTCTTCACCGGCATCAAGTCGCGCGCCGAGCTCGAGGCCATCGTGTCTGCGACGCGCCTGCCGATCGTGCTCGGCGGCGCGCCGGAGGAGTTGAACGTGCTCGAATACCTCGCTGGCCAGCGCGTGCGCATCGCGCTTCAGGGCCACGCGCCGATCGCGGCCGCAACGCAGGCCGTCTACGAAACGCAGAAGGCGCTACGCGACGGCACTGCGCCGAAGAATCTCAAAGGTCTCCCATCGTCGGACTTGACCAGCCGCGTCACGCGGGAGGCCGACGTCAAGGCGCGGAGCGCCGATGTCCTCGGACTGAAACAATGAGCCGGGCGATCCTCCAGGTCATGATCCGCGGCCGCGTGCAGGGGGTAGGCTACCGGGCCTGGCTCGAGTATCAGGCGACGACGTGCGGTCTCGAAGGCTGGGTCCGCAACCGCCGTGACGGCAGCGTCGAAGCGCTGTTCGCGGGGCCGCCGAAGCACGTCGCGGACATGGTTGCGCTGTGCCGCCACGGCCCGCCGTCCTCGCGCGTCGACAGCGTCACCAGCGAGACGGCCGACGTCGATGAACTGAACTTGCGCCGAGCAGGCGAGGCGTTTTCGGTGTTGCCGACGGTGTAGCTAAAGAATCACCGCGGCAGCTTGGCGATCGCTTCGCTCAATTCGTGGATCTCGTAGGGCTTGCGCAGGATCGGGAAATCGCCGCGCACGCCTGCGGCGACTTCGCTGTAGCCGGTGGCGAGCAGAATCGGCAGGCCGGGGCGGATCTGGCGGAGGTGATGGGCGAGGCTGAGCCCGTCCATCTTGCCGGGCATGACGATATCCGAGAACACGAAGTCGACGCCGTTCTTCTCGATCTCGCTCAAGGCGGCTTCGGCGTCCGCGACCCGGCGCACCTGATAGCCGAGCTGCTCCAGAAGGCCGATGCTGACGGCGGCGACGTCCGGATTGTCCTCGACCAGCAGCACCGTGCCGCTGCCTTGGAACGCCGGTTCTCCCGCCGCCTCACGCGATGGCTCGTCTTCTCCGCGCGGCAGCAGGATGGTGAAGGTCGTGCCCTTGCCGAGCGCGCTCGCGACCCGGACCGTGCCGCCGGCCTGATGGGCGAAGCCGTGCACCTGGGAGAGACCGAGGCCAGTGCCTTTTCCGATCGCCTTGGTAGTGAAGAACGGCTCGAAGATCTTGTCGAGAACGTCGGAGGGAATGCCGAGGCCGGTATCGGTGACGTCGATCGCGATGAATTCGCCCACGAGGGGGTCCTCGTCGAGCACGAGATTGCGCGCTGCGATCGTCACCGTGCCTCCGTCGGGCATCGCGTCGCGGGCATTGATGACAAGGTTGAGCAGCGCGGTCTCGAGCTCGGAAACGTCGGTCCTGATCGGCCAGACGTCGTCGCTGACGTCGAAAGCCAGGCGCACGGAGCTGCCGACGCCGGCATCGAGTACCTCGCGGATCGCCGCGATGCGGTCGGCGAAGTCGATCGCCTGCGGATTGACGCTCTGCCGCCGCGCGAAGGTGAGGAGCTGGTTGGTTAGCGCGGCGCCGCGCCTGGTAGCGGTTTCGATGGCCGAGATCGCGCGCTGAAGCTTGGCTTCGTCGTCGGCCCCTCGTTTCAGCATGTGGAGGCTGCCGCTGATGATCATCAGGAGGTTGTTGAAATCGTGGGCGACCCCGCCGGTGAGCTGGCCGAGCGCGTCGAATTTCTGGGATTCGGCGAGCTGCTTCTGCATCGCCTCGAGCTTGAGCTGGGTATTGCGCCGCTCGGTGATGTCGCGCGTGATCTTGGCGAAGCCGACCAGCTCGCCGGCCTCGTAGATCGGATCGATCACGACGCTGGCCCAGAAGAAGGTGCCGTCCTTGCGGACGCGCCAGCCTTCCTCCTCGTAGCGGCCCTTTTCCCGCGCGATGCCGAGCGCACGGGCGGGCTTGCCGTTGGCGCGGTCGGTCTCGGTGTAGAACCGGGAAAAGTGTTGGCCGAGGATCTCCCCGGGTGAATAGCCCTTGATGCGCTCGCCGCCAATGTTCCAGCTGGTGATTCTCCCGGTGGGATCCAGCATGTAGAGTGCGTAGTCCGCAACTCCTTCAACTAACAGGCGGAAACTGCGTTCGCTTTCGAACAAATCCCTCTGCTGACTAGACTTCTCGACCATTCCCGGACCCAGCCTCAACGGGGGCAAACGCAGTAGGTGGCGGATTGTTCCCGGAGGTTGGAACATTTTTAGGCAACATTGCGCGTCCGTATGCAGGACGCAAGCCAGCAGACGCTCGCCCGCATTCGAGCCGGAAAGCCGTGCGCGTCAGACCGCCGCCACGCTACGGAACGTCGCCGCCACCGCACGCAGCGCCGCCAGCTTTGCGGGATCGCTGACCTTCGAATGGAGCATCACCTTTGAGCTGCCGAGTTTCGGCAGCTTGTGGGCGGGGCCGACGTCGACCAGGCCTGCCGGCGCGATCCGTCGCGCCAGCGGCGCGATTGCAAGTCCGGCGAGCGCGGCTGCAACCACGGCGGTGACGCCTCCGCCGACGAAGCGCTCACGCCATTTCAGGCCGGCCTTGTCGAGCGCGCGCACAGCGATGGCGCGGACGCCGCAGGGCGGGGCGAGCGTCGCGAGCGGCAAAGGCTGCCCCTTTGGCACGGTGAAGCGTCGTGACGCGAACCAGCCGAATTCGTCCTCGGCCAGCGTCTCTCCGCCGCGCCGGCTGCCTTCCTGGCGCACGATCACCGCATCCAGTCGGCCCGCATCATAGGCCTCCTGCATCTCGCGCGAGAAGCCGATGATGACGGCAAGCGTGAGGTTCGACGACATCGCATGCAGGCGTTCGAGCAGGGGTACCAGCTCCGGCCCCGCAGCATGGTCGGAGATGCCGAGCGAGAGCGACTGCGCGACCGAGGCCTCGCCCGATAGCGCGCGGTCATGCGCCGCGATCAGCGCGCGGGCGCGCTCCAGGAACGTCGCGCCGTCTGCCGTGAGCCGGACCGCGCGCGGCGAGCGCTCGACGAGACGTTTTCCCAGCAGCGTCTCCAGCCGTTGCAGCTTGAGGCTGACAGCCGCCTGGGTCGTGCCGAGCGCTTCGGCGGTCCGCGTGAAACTCTGGAGGTCGGCGACCAGCAGGAAGGCCTGGACGGTGGCGATGTCGAGCGTTGCTATCATTACGATTTCTTATCACTGGTATCAACAGAGATAAGATACCAAGATGTCGAGGGCGGGTCTAGCTTCTCACCAACGCCGCGCAACATCTGCGCGACATCCGAGGAGAACGACCATGCCGCTGATCACCGTGTCCTACACCACCCCACGCCAGTCGCCGCCGCTGAAGGCCGACATCGCGAGCGCCGTATCCGAGCTCACCGCAAAAATCCTGCACAAGGACCCTGAGGTCACGGCCATTATCGTGAAGTCGGTGGAGGCGAGCGACTGGTTCGCTGGCGGCAAGTCGCTCGCAGAGCAAAAGCTCGCGAGCTACTGGATCGACATTCACGTCAGCGAAGGCACCAACACCAAGGACGAGAAGGCCGCCTATCTCGCCGCGATGTTCCAGCGCATGGCCGGGATCCTGGGCCCGCTGCATCACGAGACCTATCTGCATGTCGACGAGGTCAAGGGCGACGCCTATGGCTTTGGCGGCCTGACCCAGGAGCGGCGCTACATCGCCGGCAAGCTCGAGGTTTCGCCGGAGAAGGCGTGAGGAGGGAGGCCGCGGGTGAATAACCGCACCCGCGGCCTGAACCGTTGCCAGGGATCGTCAGCTCGCTATGCGAAACTGAACTTCGTCCTTGTTCAGGAAACAGGTCTTGTCGAACAGCTTCAGGTCGAGCGGGTTCGGCAGCCTGACATCGTCCAGGTCAGGGCAGGGTTTGAGCGAGGAATCATAGGAACGGTCGATCTGCGAGATGAAGACGACGATCAATCCCTTGTCGTGCGCGAATGATTTCAACGCGCGCACCTGAACGGTGAGGTCGGGATTTTCCCGCCGCTGGTCCAGCAACTGCAGATAGTCGATCACCACGACCGTGCCGCGCGGTGCTGCGGCATGACGACGTAGTCGGCACTGATGGCGTCGGAGCAATCGACCTCGAAGAGTTTTTCGAACCCCGCCAGATCCACGCCGATCGCCCGAAAGCGATCCAGAACGTCTTTCTCGGTGTATTCGAGCGAGAAGAACGCGGCGCGGTGGCCCGACCGCATCGCCTCTACGGCAAGCCCGAGGCTCATCAGGGTCTTGCCCTGGCCGGGACGCGCGCCCACCAGCACCAGGTCACCCGGTTGGAATTGCGGGAAAAGCCGGTTGGCCGGCGTCGCCGTGGCCGCTTTCGCCGCGAGCAGGCTCCATGCGGAAAAGCCTTGCGTCGCAGCGACGCGGTCGAGCGCATCGTGCAGCGGGATGCCTACCTCGCGGGACAAGCGCTTCGCTTTTCGTTTCAGATGATAAATGGGTGCAGACAGTCTCATCGCAAAAACCTCCCATTGCAAGCTGAAGCGCAACCCCTCCTTATGCCTTGGCGCTCGAACAGTCGGTCCGATGATCAATTCGCCCGGCATGACATCTGCTTTCCCGGCGGAGGGGGGAGGCGTGGGCGACACCGGAATCGAGGGTAGCTGATTCCGGGTTTGCCGAGAATGAGGGAGACCGAAGTTAGGCCGCTGCTTCCGGCATCAGCGCCTGGGTCGGCCCGAACAGCTCCTCGAAGGCTTGCCGAAGCGCCACGTCGACATCGCTCATCGTCAGGAGCTGGCCGAGATCGACCAGCGAGGTGACGCCGTAGCGGGGATCGGCGACGCCGCAGGGCACGATGCCGGCGAAATGTGACAGCTCCGGCTCGACATTGATGGCAATGCCGTGAAACGAGACCCAGCGCTTCAGCCGGACGCCGATCGCGGCGATCTTGTCCTCGTGCTCAGGTCCCTTGTCGGGCCGCTTGACCCAGACGCCGACCCGGTCCTCGCGCCGCTCGCCACGGATGTTGAAGGCGGCGAGCGTCCGCAGAATCAGCTCCTCCAGACTCGCGACATAGGCTCGGACATCCGGCCGGCGGCGCTTCAGGTCAAGCATGACATAGGCCACGCGCTGGCCGGGCCCGTGATAGGTGAGCTGGCCGCCGCGCCCGGTGGCAAAGGTCGGGAATCGGGCATCGAGCAGGTCGGTGGTCTTGCCCGAGGTGCCGGACGTGTAGAGCGGGGGGTGCTCCAGCAGCCAGACCAGCTCCGGGGCTGCACCGGCCGCGATCGCCGCGGCGCGCGCCTCCATTTCGGCGACCGCCTCCGGATAGGGCACCGGCGCGTCCGAAATCCGCCATTCCACTGGCTCGCCGGTGGAAGCGGAAAACGGCGTCAAATCGAGCTCTTGGCGGGGGTGTTGGGGCGAATTAACCATTGGCTAACCATAACCGGGTGATGATCCCAGGAGCAAATACCAGTCCCTAGTCCTAGTCCCAAGTTGCGGTGGTGCTGAAGTGCCTACTCTCGACAAAGTCACCGTGGACCTCATGGTCGTCCTCGGGACGACGACCATGCCGATCCATCAGGTATTGCGTCTTTCCCGCGGCGCCATCATCGAGCTGGACGCAACCGAGGCCGACGAGGTCAAGGTTCTGGCCAATAATTTACCGGTCGCCTCCGGGGTGGTGCTGGTCGACCGCAACCGCATCGCGGTCGAGGTCAAGCAGATGCTGCCACGTGTCCCGGGCACACGGTAGCGGCCCGGGCAGGCGTCGCGGCCCGGGTAGGCGTCGCGGCCCGGGCACGCGTCGCGGCCTGGGCACGCAGTAGCGGCCGGGCAGGCGGAAAAGGCCGATCCCGGCGCAAGGAGCCGGAACTTTCCTGCCAAGCTTGTGGAATTCAGGGCCTTTGGAGGCTTGTACCCCTCTGACGGATTTGTTAGATCGGCGCCGTTGATCCGGTTGGCCTTCAAGCCTCAAGCCGGCATCCCCAAAGCGCTCGTGGCGGAATTGGTAGACGCGCTGCCTTGAGGTGGCAGTGAGTAAAATCGTGGGGGTTCGAGTCCCTCCGAGCGCACCAAGCAAACAGACACGCGAAAGATTGTTTCGCGATTTTCGGTGCCCGCCCTGTTCGCGCTGCGGACCCTGGAACGGGGCCTCCCCAAGTCTTCGATGTTCGATCTCGCGGCCGAGGGTTCGCTCCCTCGGCGCGATCGGGCATGAAGTTGCCTGGCGAAGTTCGCTATGCCCTCACGTCCGGGTTCCCTTAGTTTGCCTGCGGTCGAGACTCCGGCTCGATCTGCGTGGCGGCGGGCTTAAACACCCTCGCCGGATGGCTGAAGATCTCGAATTCGTCGCCCCGCGCTATGCCGACAAGCGTGATCCCGCTGGCTTCGGCCGTTCGGACTGCGAGCGCGGTCGGTGCAGACATGGCAACGACGACGCCGGCGCCGATCGCGGCGGTTTTTTGCACCATCTCGACCGAAATCCGGCTGGTGAGAATGACGGCGCCAGCGCGGCCGGATGCTCCTTCCGTCGCGAGAGCGCCGGCAAGCTTGTCGAGGGCGTTGTGGCGCCCCACGTCCTCGCGCACCGTCATGGTCTTGCCGACTGGCTCGAAAAAACCCGCGGCGTGAGCGGCGCGTGTCTTGTGGTTGAGGATCTGTGACTCGCTGAGGGTTGCGACGGCCGTGCTGATCTGCTCCGCCGTGAGGTTCGCTGGCTGCTCGACGCACTGAACGATCCGCCCGGCTTCCCGCAAGCTGTCGATGCCGCACAGGCCGCAACCCGTCGGCCCGACCAGATGTCGCCGGCGCTCCTTCAGGCGGCGCCCGGCGTTCGTTCGCAGCCATAGCCGCAGTTCGATGCCGTCGCGACCGGAAACGACCGTGAGCTCCTCGATCTCGCCGATGTCCCCGATGATCCCTTCGGTCAGGCTGAATCCCACAGCAAGATCGGTCAGATCGGCGGGAGTTGCCATCACAACGGCGACGGTCGTTCCGTCGTAGACGAGTGCCACGGGACATTCCTCCGCCAGCATCCGCTCATCCCGCGTTCCGCTCGACGTCAGCCGGGGCATTCTCACGGATGCCGTGGGCATGGATGCGCGATCGTGTGCGCCGGATCGAGAGCCGTGCATGGGTGTTCGTCCTACGTCGATTCATCGACGCACGAACCGGAGCAAGGTTCCGAACGCTTGGAACTTGCCATCCCATCTCGGGTTTTGCGTGCAGGGCTTGCGATTGAAGGAAACGCCATGCGGCAAAAGGCAAAGGTCGAGAACTATGATGCGCCGGCAGGCGGCTGGGGCTCGCTCAAAGCCGTTGCCAGTATCCTGACACAGGAAGAGGTCGCCATTCTCGGCAGCGAGATCCTGCTCAAGCAGAACAAGCCGGACGGATTCATGTGCGTGAGCTGCTCCTGGGCCAAGCCGGCCAAGCCGCGTCCGTTCGAGTTCTGCGAAAACGGCGCCAAGGCGACCGCCTGGGAGATTACGCGCAAGACCGTGACACCGGAGTTCTTTGCGCAACATACGCTGGCTGAACTACGAACTTGGTCCGATCATCAGTTGGAGGAGCAGGGGCGCCTGACGACGCCGATGCGTTACGACAGGGCAAGCGACAAATATCTGCCGGTCGACTGGGAGGAGGCCTTTGCGGCTATCGGCGCCGAGCTGAACCGGCTCGATCCCCGTTCGGTCGTGATGTACACGTCTGGACGTGCCTCGCTCGAAACCAGCTACATGTACCAATTATTCGGCCGCATGTACGGCACCAACAATTTCCCCGACAGCTCGAACATGTGCCACGAAACCACGTCGGTGGCGCTGCCGGAGGTGATCGGAGTTCCGGTCGGGACCGTTCTGCTGGAGGATTTCGAGACTACCGGTTGCATCTTCTTCTTCGGCCACAACACGACCACCAATGCGCCGCGCATGCTGCATCCGCTCCAGGAGGCGGCGCAGCGCGGCGTGCCGATCATATCTTTCAATCCGCTGCGCGAGCGCGGCCTGGAGCGTTTCGTCAATCCGCAAAATCCGGTCCAGATGATCGCCGGCGGCACGCGCATCAGCTCGCAATATTATCAGGTGCGGGTCGGCGGTGATGCTGCGGCGATCGTCGGGATTTGCAAATGGGTGATCGAGGCGGACGACCTCGCGCGCAAGAATGAAGCTGCGCGCGTGGTGGATGTCGAATTCATCCAGCAGCACACGGCCGGCTTCGAGGAGTTCGCCGCATTCTGCCGTACACAGGATTGGGACGAGATCGAACGGGCCTCGGGGCTTTCGCGCGGTGCGCTGCGCGAAGCCGCGAACACCTATATGGAAGCCAAGGCTGTGATCGCCAATTACGGCATGGGCATCACCCAGCACAAGCACGGCGTCGAGACGAACAAGATGATCGTCAACCTGCTGCTGCTTCGCGGCAATATCGGCAAGCCGGGCGCGGGCATTTTGCCGATCCGGGGCCACTCCAACGTGCAGGGCCAGCGCACCGTCGGCATCTCCGAGAAGACCAAGCTGGTGCCGCTCGACAAGCTTGCGGAGCTTTACGGTTTCGAGCCGCCGCGGTGGGAGGGACTGTCCACCGTCGACGCCTGCCAGGGTATTCTGAAAGGCGACGTTCGCGGCTTCGTCGGCCTCGGCGGCAATTTCCTGCGCGCCGTTCCGGAGCGGTCCCTGATGGAGCCCGCCTGGTCCGGCCTGCGCCTGTCGGTGCAGATCGCGACCAAGCTCAACCGGACCCACCTCGTGCCGGGCGAGGTCACTTATCTGCTGCCGTGCCTCGGCCGGATCGAGATCGACCGGCAGGCCAGCGGCGCACAAGCGGTGTCGATGGAGGATTCCACCACCTGCATTCACGGATCGCGCGGCCAGCGCAAGCCGGTGGCCGACCATCTCCTGTCGGAGCCGGCGATCGTCGCCGCCCTGGCAAAGGCAACGTTGAAGCCCAACCCCAAGATCGATTGGGACGCCTGGGTCGCCGACTATTCGCGGGTTCGGGACGCCATCGAGCGCACCTATCCCGACCAGTTCAAGGACTTCAATGCGCGCATGTTCGAACCCGGCGGTTTTGCGCGGCCGCTCGCGGCGCGCGAGCGGAAGTGGAAGACCCCGAACGGCAAGGCCAACTTCACCGTTCCGAAGTCGGCCTTCGCGCCGCCGCGCGAGACCGACCGCGTCTATGAGCTGATGACACTGCGCGCGGACGGGCAGTTCAATACGACGATCTACGCCGAAGGCGATCGCTTTCGCGGCATCGAGGGCGGCCGCTACGTCGTGTTCATGAATCCCGCCGACATGGAGGGAGACGGGTTGAAAGCAGGAGATACCGTCACGCTGGTGACGGAGGCGGGCGACGGTGTCGAACGCAGCCTGAGCGAACTCCAAATCGTCCCCTATGGCATCCCGCGCAGGAGCATTGCGGCTTATTATCCGGAGTGCAACGTGCTCATTCCGCTCTGGCATTACGCGGAGGGCAGCAAGGTCCCTGCGGCAAAATCCATTCCGGTGCGTCTGTTCAAGGACATCCTTCCAGAGATCGTCGAGGCCGGAGAGGCTCCGATCTCGGCGTCGTGAACGCCGTCGATCACGCCCACAGGAGTGAAGGACGATGAGAGACAGCGCGTCGGACGTGACCGACATCAGCGACGCCGTTCACTTGTGCATCGACATGCAGAACATCTTCGCTCCGGGTGGCCTTTGGGAGACGCCATGGATGGCGCGAGTGTTGCCGACGATCGCCTCGATCGTTTCGCGCCATCAGGCCAGAACGATCTTCACGCGATTCATCACGCCGGAAGATCCGGAAGATCGTCCCGGACAGTGGCAGCGCTATTTTCGTCGCTGGCGCGAAGCGACCCGCAAACATCTGCCGCCATCCGGCCTCGAACTCGTGCCGGCTCTGAGCCGCTTCGTTCCGCCGGCTGCCGTCATCGACAAGCCGGCCTATTCCGCGTTCAGCAATCCTGGCCTCGCGAGCCTGCTGATCGACAAGAACGTCGGCACGGTCGTCATCACCGGGGCGGAGACGGACGTCTGCGTGCTCTCGACGGTCCTGAGCGCCGTCGATCTCGGCTTCAGGGTCGTCATCGTCGAGGATGCGCTGTGCAGCTCGTCCGACGTCGGCCATGATGCGCTGATGACGATGTATCGCACCCGCTTTCACGGCCAGGTCGATCTGATGACCGCCGAGGAATTGGCGGAGTTCTGGCGCGAGTAGGGCACGACCCGCTCAATTGACATTGTCGCCGAGCATGTTGCGGAAGGCGGCGGCGGCGGCGGCAATGCCGCTGGCGCCGTGCATCAGCGCGATCTCGCCCTGTTGCTCATGGCGGATGGCGTGGGCCATCACACGCAGGCGCAGATCGCCGCGGCTATGCCACATCTGGTCGGCCATCCTGACCGCGCCTGCGTGATGCTTGCTCATCGTCTCGACGAACACCGTGTCGAATTGGTCCGCCGGCGCGGCCTTGACCTGTCGCATCTCGGCCTGTGTCAGGAAGCCCGGCATGGCGGCACGTTCGTCCGAGCTGCAATCGGGCATCTCGGTGTCGAACCAGCTCAGCCACCA
Source organism: Bradyrhizobium sp. 45 (assembly GCF_023073155.1). NCBI lineage: Bacteria > Pseudomonadati > Pseudomonadota > Alphaproteobacteria > Hyphomicrobiales > Nitrobacteraceae > Bradyrhizobium > Bradyrhizobium sp. 45. Next base: position 163,992 of record NZ_JADPIX010000059.1, read on the forward strand.
CGTCTCGAAAATCCGGTTCTCGCCGGTCTGGCTTGCGACCATCAGCATCGCCAGCTTTCGCAGATGCGGGTCCTGCGCGCGCTCGGTGGCGATCCGGGCCAGCGCGATGCCCTGGGCGTGATGCGCAGTCATGTGACGGATGTAAGTCTGGTCCGCGTCCCTGTCGCGGCCCGCCCACTGCGGCTCGTAACCATGGCTGCCGAACAAGGCAGCCGCGCCGAGCAGTGCGATCAAAGCCAGCGCGCCGGTGATCCAGGCATTGGTGAAGCGAACATCGCGCGCGGGTGCTGCTCCCCCGGTCCAGCGCAGCCGGGCAAACAGGGGGTACATCACGGCCGAGGAGCCGTGGACGAGCAGGCCGATCCAGTAGGGCTGCTGCAGCGTGAACAGCGGTTGCCAAAACGGAAACAGGGGCACCAGCACGAACCATTCCATGCTTGACGAGAACACGGCCCAGGGCAGCGCGAGCAGCAGGATCGTCAGCGGCCGCAGGTCGGCGGTCCAGCGCCCGAGCACACCGAAGAACACCAGCGCCCAGGAGAAGTCCGCCCATTGGTGGAAGGCGATCCCGGCAAGGATCGCGCTCCACGACGGCTCTGCGCTGATCGCCCAATCGCGCGCGGGAATGGCGGCGACCGTCATCCAGTCGACCGCGGCATCGCGTCCGATGCGCGCGGCGAAGAGCTGGCTGACGATGGTCGAGAAGGTGCTGCTGATCAGGCCGAGTTCGGCAGCGGCGACCCAGCGCGAGCGTCGCCGTGAGGCGCCTTCATCACCGGTGCGAATTGACTTGGAAATGGCTGACGGCGCGGCAGCGTTCACGTCAGCTGATTGAGTTTCTTCAACGGATTGAGCTCGCTCGGCTTGCTCTGTTCGTCCCGGCCGCGCTCCGCTTGCTCCTTGCCTTCCTCATGGAGATTCTGATCGCCGACGATCTCGCCGACGGCCTGTTTCGCCTTGCCGGCGATCCGCTGACCGAGGCCCTTGGTCTTGCTCATGATCCGCCTCCTGGCTCACGCCGCCACCCCGGCGCTTGAAGGGGGTGAGCGCCGGGGCTGCGGTTTCGTCTATTCAGCCTCCGGCAGGGGGGACGTCGGAGGCGTTGATGAGACTCTCTGACGCGCGGATGGTTCCTCGGCCGTCACCGTGGCTCGAGTTCGATGATCACGCCTTCATTGCCGCGGAGCAGGATGGAGGCGTCCGGCAGCGGCTCGGACGGCAGGTCGAGATGCGTCGACATCAGCAGGCGGCCGCGACCTTGCCAATGCAATTTCCGCGGCTCGGCGGCAATGTTGAGCGCGACCAGAATTTCCTTGCCGCCATCCGTCCGCCTGTAGGCAAGAACGTCGTTCTGCGCGCGTAGGGGCTCGTAGCCGCCGTGGCGCAGGCACGCGCGCTCGCGCCGCAGTCGCATCAGCGCGCGAAACAGCGCCAGGATCGAACGTGGGTCGCGCTGCTGCGCGGCCACGTTGGCCGCGCCGTCGCGCGGCTCGAGCGGCAGCCATGGATCGCCGGTTGTAAAGCCGCCGTTGCTGCTGTCATCCCATCGCATCGGCGCGCGTTCGGGATCGCGGCAAAGGCCATACCCCGGCACGAGCTTCTCGAAGGGATCGTGGACGCGGTCGGGCGGAATGGGAACGCGCTTGCGGCCGATCTCGTCGCCCATGAAGAAGAAGGGCGTTCCCCGCAGCGTCATCAGCAGCATCGCCAGCACGCGCATTTGCGGCTCGCCGATTTGGCTCGCGATCCGTTGCTTGTCGTGACCACCGATCACCCAGACCGGCCATGCATGATCCGGGATGGCGTTGAAATACGCGTCGATCGTTGCTTGCAGGGACAGCGCGTCCCATTGCGAGTCCAGCAGTGCGAAATTGAGGGGCAGATGCAGGCGCGGTCGGTCGTTGCCGTAGAAGTGGCCGATGCGGTCGGTCTTGCCTTGGACTTCACCGCACAACATCCGCCCTGGATAGCCGTCGATCACCTCGCGAATGAATTCGATGCAATCCATCGTCTCCGGCCGGTCGTCGGTAAAGACGGGCGTTTGGCGCTGCGGCGGCGGCTTGCCTTTCGCTTGCGGGTTATGCGGATTGTCGCGCAGCAGCGCGTCCTTGATCAGGACCGCGCTGGCATCGACGCGAAAGCCGTCGACGCCGCGATCGAGCCAGAAGCGCATGACGTCGGCGATCGCGGCGCGCAGTTGCGGGTTGCGCCAGTTCAGATCGGGCTGCTCGACCAGGAAGGAGTGATAGTAATATTGCCGCCGCGCCTCGCACCATTCCCAGCCGCTGCCGCCGAAGCGGCTCAGCCAGTTGTTGGGCGGGCCGCCGTTCTCGGCTGCGTCGGCCCAGATGTACCAATCGGCCTTCGCGCTGTTCCGTGAGCTGCTGCTCTCGATGAACCATGCGTGATCGTTCGCGGTATGATTGGGCACGAGATCGAGGATCACGCGGATATCCGCCGCGTGCAGGGCCTTGAGCAGGCGGTCGAACGCCTCGAGGCTGCCGAACGCAGGATCGATCGAGCAGTAGTCGGAGATGTCGTAGCCGAGGTCGCGAAACGGGCTCTTGTAGACCGGCGTCAGCCACACCGCGTCGACGCCGAGCCATTTCAGATAGTCGATGCGGGATGTCAGGCCGGCGAGATCACCCTTGCCGTCGCCGTCCGAGTCCTGGAACGAGATCAGTGCGATTTCGTAGATGACGGCGGATTCCCACCACGCACCTTCGTTACGGGACGCTTCGCTCATTGTCTTGCATCACCTCGTCGCGCGTTCTCAGGTCCGTTCCGTCGCGGCGTGCGCTGCGATCTGCTTGGCCGCGGTTCGGGCGCTCTCGATGCCCTTGGGAAAGCCGCTGCGGTTCGGATACAGCTTGCGCCGTGCGTCGCGCTGCGGCCGCTGCGGCTTGGTGTCCTGCGCGGCGCGGTAATCGAGCATCGCGATGCCGCCGACCATCAGCAGCGCCAGCGCGATATTGCCCTTTTTGGGATTGTCCGCGGTCAGCCCCGAGAGCAGCGCGGCGGCATCGAGGCCGTCGCCGCCGACGCGGGCCCACAGGCCGGCGTTCTTCTCGACCGAGAGCGTCATGACCCCGGCCAAGATCTCGCGCAGGCCGAAGGTGCGGACCAGCGTCTCATGGCCCTCCATGCCCAGCGTTTCCGTGACGCGCCGCGGCGCGAAGAATTCCACGACGCCGAGACCGATGCTGAACCAGCCGAGCGCACGGGCGAGCTGGTCTTCGGGCCGCTTCAGGCTCGGGCCGCCCTCGACGATTTTCGGGTCGCCCTTGGTGCGAACGATGTTGGAGAAATGAAACATGGGTCTTGCTCCTCAGGGCTTCAGCACGACCTTGACGCAGGAGTCGCGCTTGTCGCGAAACACCTGGTACATCTCGGGGCCTTGGCTAAGCGGGACGGTGTGGGTGATGACGAAGGACGGATCGATCTGACCTTCCTCGATGCGATGGAGCAGGTCGTCGGTCCAGCGGTTGACGTGGGTCTGGCCGGTGCGCATCGTCAGGCCCTTGTTCATGAAGGCGCCCATCGGCAGCATGTCGGAGAATCCGCTGTACACGCCTGCCACCGAAATGATGCCGCCGGGCCGGCAGACATAGATCATCTCGCGCAGCACATGCGGCCGGTCGCTCTCCACCATGACCATCTGCTTGGCGCGGTCGAGCAGCGTGTCGGGCAGGGACGCCATCACATGCGACTCCATCCCGACGCAATCAATACACTTCTCAGGGCCTCTGCCGTCGGTGAGCTCCTCGAGTCGCTCGAGGACGCTTTCGGTTTCGAAGTTGATGGTGGTGGCGCCGCCCGCTTCGGCCATGCTGAGCCGTTCGGGCAGGCAATCGATCGCGATCACCTGGTTGGCGCCGAGCAGGATGGCGCTGCGGATCGCCATCTGCCCCACGGGACCGCAGCCCCAGATCGCGACCGTGTCGGTCGGCTCGATGTCGCATTGCACGGCGGCCTGCCAGCCGGTCGGGAAGATGTCGCTGAGAAACAGCAACTGCTCGTCGGGAATGCCCGCGGGCACCTTGATGTGCGTGGCGTCAGCGAACGGCACGCGCAAATATTCGGCCTGGCCGCCGGGATAGCCGCCGGTCAGGTGCGTATAGCCGAACAGGCCGGCGCCCGAATGACCAAACGCCTTTTCAGCGAGATGACTCTTGCGATTGGTGGTCTCGCAGACCGAGAAATTGCCACGCTTGCACTGGTCGCATTCGCCGCAAATGATTGTGAAGGGCACGACGATGCGGTCGCCCTTCTTCAGCTTGCCGTCGACGCCCGAGCCGACCTCGACCACTTCGCCCATGGTCTCGTGGCCCATGATGTCCCCGGGCAGCATGCCCGGAATGTAATTGTGAAAGAGGTGCAGGTCCGAGCCGCAGATGGCGCAGCTCGTGACTTTGATGATGGCATCCCGCGCGTCCTGAATTTCCGGATCGGTAACGGTGTCGCAGCGTATGTCTTCCTTGCCGTGCCAAACCAGCGCCTTCATCTCTTTTCTCCCGAGCTACGAGGCAACCAAGTCGAACAACGAACGATGGTTGCTATTGCACAGTGCAAAATCTTTGCGCCGCACCAGCGTGCGTCCCCGATAGGAACGAGCGCCCATTGCGGTGATTGGAGCGTCATCAATCCCACTCAAGGATTAGCGAAGGATACGCTCATGCCCGCCAATCAACTCGCCGTCGTCACCGGCGCCTCCACCGGCATCGGGCTGGAACTCGCCAGATGCTGTGCCCAAGCAGGTTTCAACCTTGTCATTGCGGCGGACGAGCCCGAGATCGAGAGGGTGGCCGTCGATCTGCGCAGGCTCGGCAGCAGCGTCGAACCGGTGCAGGCCGATCTCGCCACCACCGAAGGCGTCGACAAGCTCTGCGCCGCGGTCGGCGACCGGCCGATCGACGCGCTGCTGGCCAATGCCGGCGTTGGTCTTGGCAAGGCCTTTCTCGACCAGGATTTTGCCAGGATCAAGCACCTCGTCGACACCAACATCACCGGCACGCTGTATCTGATCCATCGCGCCGGCAACGCGATGCTTCGCCGCAATTCGGGGCGCATCCTGATCACGGGCTCGATCGCGGGATTCACGCCGGGCAGTTTTCAGGCGGTCTACAACGCCAGCAAGGCGTTTCTTGATTCATTCTCATTCGCGCTCCGCGAGGAGTTGCGCGACAGCGGCGTCACCGTCACCTGCCTGATGCCTGGCGCCACGGAAACGGAGTTCTTCCGCCGCGCCGACATGATGGATACCAAGGTCGGCACCGAGCCGAAGGACAGTGCCTACGACGTCGCGACGGCCGGCTTCGACGCCATGTTGCGCGGGGAGTCCGACATCGTGACCGGAATGAAGAACAAGATCCAGACCACGATCGCCAACGTCACGCCGAACGAGATGCTGGCCAAGCAGCATCGCAAGATGGCGGAGCCGGGCACGGCGAAGTCGTAGAACGATACCGTCGCAATCTAAGCTAACCGGTGCGGCGCGGACCGATAAGGAGGACGCCGATTCACATAGCCTAATGCGCAAAGCTCCCCGCGCCGTCAGACTGGTTCGGCTGGAAAAAGGGGGCTGTGATGCCGATGGATCGCGTCGAACAGGCCTTTGTCGCAACGGCAATCACGGGTTTTCTCGTCATGATGGCGGCGATCGTCTGGATGATGATGGGTTGATGACCGGGAGGGCTGCTGATTTGCGGATCGCGTTGCCCTATGCTGCGGTGCTTCTGTGTCTGGCGGTGACCGCCTGGCTCGCTTTCGCGCATCTGTTCTGATCGCCGTCAGGCTCGGCCGTGCGGATCGGCGATCAGCGCCGCCAGCCTCTGTGCCATCGCAGGCATATCGATCGGTTTCTCCAGGATCGGCACGTCGTGGAATTCCGGACTGATCGTGACCTTGTCGTATCCGGTCGTGAAGAGGAAGGGGACGTTCCGTGCCTTCAGTTCGCGCGCGACCGGAAAGATCATCTCGCTGCGGATGTTCACGTCGAGCACGGCGGCATCCAGAACACTGCCGTCGTGCAGGATACTGAGTGCGTCGTTGAGATCGCCCACCGGGCCCGCGATGTCTGCGCCGAGCGCGCGACATGCTCTGCCAATGTCGTCGGCGAGAAAATATTCGTCTTCGACAATGAAGATGCGTCGCCCGCTGAGCGCCGACTCTGGACCTGACGATCGAGGCGACATCGCCATGGTGCCTTCCACCCCTTCGTTGCCGGTTCATAGGAACATAGGGCGGTGACCCGCCTTGGTACAAACGAATACAACCGATAGTGGGTTCCATGAGCAACCGCGACATCATCGTCATAGGTGGCTCGGCCGGCGCGACCGCGCCGCTGAAGCAGATCCTGGGCCGGCTGCCGCCGGATCTGCCCGCGGCGGTGTTCATCGTCCTGCACATCCCGGCGCAGGGCATCGGCATTCTCTCGACAGTGGCCAGCAGCGCCGGTCCGCTCCCGGTCCGGCAGGCCGAAAACGGCATGAAGATCGAGCCAGGCCGGGTTTATCTGGCCGCACCGGACCACCATCTGCTGCTGTCCGAGGATCGCGTATTCCTCGGGCGCGGCCCGCGCGAGAACATGGTCCGGCCGGCCATCGATGCCTTGTTTCGCTCGGCCGCCATCAATTACGGCCCACGTGTGATCGGTGTGCTGCTCAGCGGCCTGTTGTCGGACGGTTCGGCCGGTCTCAACGCCATCAAGCGTTGCGGCGGGATTTCGGTGGTTCAGGACCCCTCGGATGCCATCGCCGATGAAATGCCAAGGAGCGCCCTCGAGGCGACCATCATCGATCTTTGCGTTCCCGGCGCCGGAATGGGCGACGTGCTGTCTGATCTCGCCAGGGAGGCTGCCGGCGCCGCACTGCCGATCCCGCCGGAGATCCGGCTCGAGGTCGAGATCGCGGCCGGCGAACGGATCGGCAGTGACCGTCTCGTCTCGATGGCCGATCCGGTTGCGCTGACCTGTCCGGCCTGCGGGGGCGTCCTGTCCGAGATGAAGGAATCGCACCCGATGCGCTTCCGTTGCCAGGTCGGTCACGCCTTCGCCGCCGACGTCCTCGCAAAAGAGCAGGAGGGGCAAGTGGATGAAGCCCTGCGGGTCGCACTGCGCATCATCGAGGAGCGGGCCGAGCTGGTGCAGCGCATGGCCGCCGACGGACGGCGCAACGGCCGGCCGGCGGTGGCCGAGATGTACCAGGCGCGCGCTGCCGAATATCGCGAATATGCCGACATGATCCGGCGCGTTGTGCTAAAGTCGCTCGATCCTCCCATTCGCAAGCGGGAGGCTTGAGGGTCGCGATGGCCATTTCCCTCGCCGAATGGACCGAGCAGCTCGATACCGAGCGCCGCCATCTGATCAAGGCCGATCGGGATATCGAGGAGGGTTCGCGGCGCATCCTCGATCAGGAGGCGCGCATCCGCGAGCTCAGTGCCGGCGGCCACGACGCGGGCCAGGCGGAACGGTTGGTCGAGGCGCTGAAGCAGACCCTCACGGAATGGCTGCGCCATCGCGTCCTGATCGAGCAGCGGATCGCCTATCTTCGGCAGCAAGTCGGTCCGGAGTGATCTGGGGGCGTTGGCAGGCCACCCAAGCTCAATGCCTAATGCCCAATGCTCGCTGTACGGAACGCAGCGTGACGTTTCCGCCTTGCACCTGTTGGGATAATATCAATTCTGCTATTTGCGGCGAGCGGGCGTCCTCTGGTTCCCGTCAATGAATGAGAGCTACCGAGACCATGCATGAAATCGGCGACCAGTCGGTCGAAAGAGAGCGCCAGACCAGGTCTCCGCTGATCATCGGGGTGGGCGCCGCGCCGACAGCTCTGGATAGCGTCGAGCGGTTCTTTTCCAGGCTGACCGTAAGCGCCGACCAGGCCGTCGTGCTCGCATTCCAGCATCATGAGGCCCTCGACGAGCCGCGGCTGCGCCAGATCGTGCGAAATTCCCACGGTGGCAAGATTTCCGACGTCGGCAACGGCCAGACCATCGAGGGTGGCACGATTTATCTGTGCCCGCCGGCGATGATCACGACGATCCAGGACGGTCGCTTCGGCGTCCGCCCGGCCGAGCAGGCGCCCGGCGAGCGGGCGACGATCGACAGCTTCCTGGTGTCGCTGGCGGAAGAACGCGCCGAGCAATCGATCGGCGTGATCCTGTCCGGCATCGGCGGCGATGGCACGTTGGGTACCGCGACACTGAAGGACCACGGCGGCCTTGCCATCGCCGAAAAAGGCGCGAGCGACGACGCGGATCATCTGAAGGACGCCGATACGCCGGCGGCGATCGCCGACTACGTGCTGACCGCCGAAGACATCGCCGAGCACATCCAGGTCTATGCCCGTCATCTGCGGCGGCTGGAGGAGAAGCAGGGGTTCGATGAGGTGCTGGCCGCTGCAGCGACCTCGCTGTCGCGCATCGCCGACATCCTGCGCAGCAAGACCGGCAATGATTTCCACGGCTACAAGCAGAACACCTTCCTGCGTCGCGTGCAGCGGCGGATGCAGGTGGTCCAGATCGGCGACATTTCCGCTTACGTCGATTTCCTGCGCAACGACCAGGACGAGGCGCAGCACCTCTTCAACGACCTCTTGATCGGCGTCACCGAATTCTTCCGCGACAAGCGTGAATTCGAGGTGCTGGAGAACCAGATCGTCCCGAAGCTCTTCGAAGGCAAGGACGCGAGCCAGCAGGTTCGCGTCTGGGTGCTCGGCTGCGCAACCGGCGAGGAGGCCTATTCGATCGCTATCCTCCTGCGCGAGTACATGGCCAAAATGGACTCGCCACCGCAGGTTCAGATCTTCGCGACCGACATCGACGGACGGGCGCTGGCGGCTGCGCGCGTCGGCCGCTATCGCACCAAGATCGAAGCGGAGATGACCGGCGAGCGCCTGGCGCGCTGGTTCGTGCGCGAAGGTGACACCTATTGCGTGGTCAAGGAGCTGCGCGAGATGTGCATCTTCTCGCAGCACAACGTGATCAAGGACGCACCGTTCTCCAAGCTCGATCTCGTCTCCTGCCGCAACCTGCTGATCTACCTCAATGCCGAATTGCAGAACCGGGTGATCCCGTTATTCCACTTCGCCCTTCTGCCGGATCGGTTCCTGTTCCTCGGCAATTCCGAGAACGTCACGCGGCATCCAAAACTGTTCGTACCGGTCGACCGCCGCGCCCGCATCTTCAAGAAGCTCGAGACCGGAACCCGGCTGCCGCCGGAATTTCCGATCACGACCGCCGCGGGGAGGGCAAACCTCGAGATAGCGCCGGCGCGCTCCTTCCGCCCTGATATCGGGCTGGAGCGTCGCGCGCAGCGGATCGCGGAGCGCTATGCGCCCGCCTATGTCATCGCCGACAGCAACTTTCAGGTCCTGCACTTTTCCGGGCGCACCGGACGCTACATCGAGCCGACGGCAGGCGCCGCCACGCTCGATCTGCTCCAACTCGTCCACCGCGATCTCCGCCTGGACCTGCGGGCGGTGCTCAGCCGCGCGGCGGAGACCAACGAGCCCGCCCATGCCGAACAGGTGCAGCTCGGCGCCAACGGCCAGCACATTCCCGTCGACATCACGGTGGAGCCGATCCAGGAGAGCGGCAGCGGCGATCGCAATTTTGTCGTCCTGTTCAAGGACGGCCCGGTGCGCGCCATCGATGCCGGCGCAGGCAAGCCCAATGCGTTGGTGCAGACCGAGCATGTCGAGCGTATCGAAGGCGAGCTGCGGGCGACGCGGGAGCGCCTTCAGGCGACCATCGAAGAGCTCGAAAGCACCAATGAGGAGCTGAAGTCCTCGAACGAGGAATACCAGTCCCTCAACGAGGAGCTCCAGTCCGCGAACGAAGAACTCGAAACCTCGCGCGAGGAATTGCAGTCGGTCAACGAGGAGCTGACCACCGTCAACGGCGAGCTTGCTCACCGCGTCCAGGAATTGACGCGCGCCACCAGTGACCTCCGGAATTTCCTGGAGAGCACGCAGATCGCGACCGTATTCCTCGACAACGAGTTGCGCGTGATGAACTTCACGCCGGCGATCACGCAAATTCTGCATCTCGTAGAAACCGACATTAGCCGGCCCATCGCGCACATCAAGGCGCGCGTCCCGATCGAGGACCTCTATGACGACGTTCGCAGCGTGCTGCGGACGCTTGCCAGCGCCGAGCGCGAGCTGAGGGCGCCGGACAGCGGCACGCGCTACATCGTGCGAATCCTGCCCTATCGCAGCATCGAAAACTTCATCGCCGGGGTCGTGATCACCTTCGTTGACATCACCGCCATGACCCGCGCCGAGGAGCGGCAGCGCCTGCTGCTGGCCGAGCTCCAGCATCGGGTCCGCAACACGCTCGGCGTGGTGCGCTCGATCGCCCGTCGCACGGCCGATACGAGCTCGACGGTCGAGGAGTTTGCCTCTCATCTCGACGGCCGGCTCAACGCTTTCGCCCGTACCCAGGCGCTGGTGACCCGCGATCCCGAGGGCGGCGTCGATCTCGAATACCTCGCCGTCGAGGAGATGCTGGCCTATAATGCCAGGGAGGGCGAGCAGGTACGTGTCAGCGGTCCCCCGGTGCGTTTTCAGTCGAAGGCAGCGGAAACCTTTGCCCTTGCCATTCACGAGCTCGCGACCAACGCACTCAAATACGGCGCCCTGAGCCGGCCGACCGGTCGCATCGAGATTTCCTGGCGCCTCGAGCAGGGCACCGACCCGGCGGAGCTGGTGTTCGAGTGGCGGGAGCGCGGTGGGCCGCCGGTTGCGCCGCCGCCGCACAAAGGATTTGGGACCGAGCTTCTGGAGCGCACACTCGCGTTCGAGTTCAAGGGGCAGACCAGGTTGGCATTCAGTCCCAAGGGATTGGAATGCACGATCACCATTCCCCTCAGCAAGCGGGCGTTTCATACACCGGCGGTGGCCAGCTGATGCCCTTGTCGACGCTAGATCGCAGCCAGGTGGACCCGGTCATTCGCCGGCTGAACGTGCTGAGGCCGCTGTCGACGGAGGCCCGCACCTCGCTCGAATATGCAATGCTCGAGGGAATCCAGCGCGCAGGAGCGGGCGAGGATCTGATCTCGGAGGGCGATCCGGTCGACAGCGTGCGCCTCGTGCTGTCGGGCTGGCTCTGCCGCTACAAGACGCTCGAGGACGGGCGGCGCCAGATCGTCAATTTTCTCTTTCCCGGCGAAAGTTGCGACGCGCACGCGTTCCTGTTGTCGGTGATGGATCATTCCATCGCGGCGATGACGCCGGTCGTCTACACCGAAATCAAGCGCGCGCGGTTCGAGAGTCTGGTGGCGAGCGACCGCGCGCTGGCGGAAGCGTTCTGGTGCGAGACGCTTGTCAACAACGCGATCCAGCGCGAATGGGCCATCAATCTCGGCCGCCGGGTGGCCTTCGAACGCGTGGCCCATCTGTTCTGCGAAATCATCGAGCGGCTGCGTCCTGTCGGCATGGTCGAGGGCAATTCCTGCGTGATGCCGGTGACGCAAATGGATCTTGCGGACGCCACCGGCCTGTCGGTGGTCCATCTCAACCGCACGGTTCAGGAGTTGCGTGCTTCCGGTCTGATCGTGCTGCGCGATCGCACGCTGACCATCACCGATCTCGATGCGCTCAAGGACGCGGCGCTGTTCTCGCCGAGCTATCTGCAACTCTATCGACGGAGCTAAGCGTTTGCTCGGTTGGGGAACGGTCGTACTTGATCCAGGTTAGCGTTCGCGAATGTTTTTTGAGCGGATGGCTGGTTTTGAGTAATTGACGTAACTTACGTAAAGGCAGTTTCGTCCCGAATCCTGTATTGTCGTTCCATGAACGACGTCCTGCTTGCCCGCGCTGAGCGCGCGATCGAAGCAAGCCGCGCCCTCCGGGCGCAGCGCAGAGCGGTCGCGGACCAGCTTGATCACGCCACGCGCCAGGTGCGCCGGGTGGTGATGGAAAGCGCGATGTTGCGCTCGGAGCTCAAGGCCCTCCGCGACGACCGGGAAGGACAGGATCTCCGGCACCGCGGGCCGTCGGAATAGGAGCCGACGACACTAAACGTCTAGCTGCGCCGGGATGGGTGCCTCGCTCAGCGCCGCTTCGCTGCTTTGGATCGCCTGTTGTAAGGCGAGCGGTTGACGGGCTTGAGCGAAATGCCTTCGCGCTGCGCCTTGCTGCGAATGGCCGCGACCGGACGCTGCAGCTTGATGCTCATGACGCCCGTGGGCGTGTTTCCTTTTGCGAGCTGCTTCAGCTTGCTCACGTCCGCAGGTGTCCATCGTTCGCGCGCCCGCCGCTTGTACGCGGGGTTTGCCTTGCGCGGGCCCTTGCGGCCGATCGGTGAACCCGGTTGTTTCCATGCTGCTTTCACCATGATGATCCTCCTTCAAGTCCCTCATCAATAAGCGAATCAGCATTTCGGTTCCGGCGCACTCGAGGCAGTGCCGGCGCGCGAAGGGAATGCGCGCATCCGTCGCTGCTCGGCCGTTTCGTTTCGCACCAGCAAAATCACGCACCGTTAACTTATTGAAATGCCGGAACCTGCGGTTGCGGCCGAAGCTGCCAACACTGCCGGGCTGGGCCGCCCCAACCGGCACGAAACTCTGGCCCCGGCGCCGACCTCCCGCCGGGGCCAATTCCTCCCATCCCAATCCTTCCATCTGAAGGGCTTTGTGAAAGTACAATGACCGCGAAACGCAACCGCAGGAAACAGACCCAATCGCTCCAGGAGCGGTTGGCGGCATTCGCCCAAACCGCTCGCGAGCGTGCGCGCAGCCTGCCGCCCGGCAAGGAGCGCGACATGCTGCTTCAGCGCGCCAAGCAGAACGAGGTGACCTCGAACCTGACGGACTGGCTGAGCGAACCTGTCTACCCGAGACGGGGAGGGTGACGATGCGGAGCATCAAGCACTACCGCGCGTTCCAGATCGATCCGGACGGGCATGTGTTTGGATGCATCAACCTGGTCTGCGACGATGATGAGCAGGCCAAGCGCGAGGCCGCCTCGCTCGTGCTGGTGCACCGCATCGAACTGTGGCGGCTGGACCAGCGCATCGCGCAGTTCGATGTGCCGCCGGAAGTTGTCCGCCAGTAGGGCGACGAGAGGAGAGCGAGAAGGAACCGCGCGCTGCGCCCCGGGTTGGTCGAACTGTACCGACCTCGCGAGGAGCCAGCATGACGGAAGCCGACATTCGCAAGGGGATGCCGCCCGTCAAGCTCTCGCGCGAGGCCTTCGAGCGCCGCTACAGGAGCCGGTTCGTCGATCCCGCCTTTGCACCGCTCCAGCGCGAGCTCGACGCCATCGTCGGCGCGGCCTGGGCCGCCTACAGCGATTCACGCAAGGCCCCGCTGACGCGAAAGGCGGGCGCGGGATTCTCCGATCCCGATTACGACATCGCCATCGACTGGCTCGATGCGCGCGCGAAGATCCTGGCGGCGCAGCGACGCCATGACGATGCGGACGAGACGCCGCGCATCCTCATCATCAACGGCTCGGCCCGCAGCGAGCACACCTGTCCCGGCGAGATGTCCAAGACCTGGCGTCTGGTCGAACTCGCCGAGCCGGTCTTTGCCGAGCTTGGGTTTGCCGTCGACATCCTGGACCTGTCGCGCCTGGCCTCGGAGTTCGGCAAGACGATCCATCCCTGCAAATCCTGCGTCGGAACCGCGATGCCGCTCTGCCACTGGCCGTGCAGCTGCTATCCAAACTATTCGCTGGGGCAGACCGACGACTGGATGAACGATATCTATCCGCTGTGGGTCGCGGCCCACGGCATCCTGATCGTGACGCCGGTGAACTGGTATCACGTACCCGCTGGACTGAAGGCGATGATGGACCGCATGGTCTGCGCCGACGGCGGCAATCCCGATCCGACCTCGACCCACGGCAAGAAGGCGGCCGAGGCGAAGGCGCTGGAGCTGAAGGGCTGGCCTTATCCGCGCCATCTCGCCGGCCGTCATTTCGGCCTCGTCGTTCACGGCGATGCGGTCGGTGCCGAGGGCGTGCGCCGGGCCTTGTCGGATTGGTTGACCGATATGCAGTTGATCTCGGCGGGCCGCTTCGCCGAGCTCGATGGCTATGTCGGCTACATGGAGCCATACGCCACCTCGCACCGCGACCTCGATGACGACAGGGCATTCCAGACGGAGGTGCAGAACGTCGCGCGCGCACTCGGCAACGCGGTCCGCCTGGCGCGGAGCGGACAGCTTCGCGAGCCCGGTGCGGGCCTGTCGGATCCAAACCCCAAATGATGGCGAATGATCAGCCGTATGATTGCCTGATCGTCGGCGGCGGCCCGGCCGGGCTGATGGCTGCGATCTACCTCGCGCGATTTCGGCGCCGCGTCTGTGTCGTGGACGCAGGCGCGAGCCGGGCGGCGCTGATCCCGCGCAGTCACAATGTGCCGGGCTTCGTCCACGGCCTCTCCGGCACTGACCTGCTCGCGCGCATGTCCGCGCAACTGGGCGAGCTCGCGGTCACGCGCGTTGATGCCGAGGTCACCAGCTTGCGACGACACGATCACGGTTTTCAGGCGATCTGGAACGGCGGCGCGCATACGGCCGCCACCGTCATCCTTGCCTGCGGCATCGTCGACGCCCATCCGCCGTTCGACGAATGGCGCGCGGCCGTCGCGGACGGGCTGTTGCGCTACTGTCCCGTTTGCGACGCCTTCGAGGCGATCGACCGTCGCATCGGCATCGTCGGTCCGCTTCACCGCGCCGCCGGCAAGGCGCTCTTCATGCGCGGCTACTCGCGCGACGTGACGCTGCTGGCAACGGGCGAGGATGACGGGAAGCCCGCGGCAGCGGAGCTCAATGAAGCCGGTGTCGAGATCGTCGTCGCGCCCGGCCTGCGCCTGAGGCGGCGAGACGACGGCGTTGAAGCCGTCTTCGCCGATGGCCGGACGGCGCAATTCGAGATGGTCTACCCGGTGATGGGTGCGGAAGTGCGCTCGCATCTCGCGATGACGCTTGGGGCCGAACACACCGCAGACGGCCATCTGAAAGTCGACGACCATCAGCGCAGCTCGGTCGACGGGCTCTACGGCATCGGCGACGTCGTCACCGACCTGCACCAGATATCGGTCGCGTTCGGCCACGCCGCGCTCGCCGCCTGCACGATCCACAACAGCCTGCCGCGGCGGCTGGCATGAGGAACGGGGTATCGGACATTGGCAACAGAATCATCCTCGAAGACCGCGGTCTATGCGGCGCTCTTCGGCAATGTCCTGGTCGCGGTCACGAAGATCGGCGCCGCCGCGTGGACGGGAAGTTCGGCCATGACGAGCGAAGCGGTGCATTCGCTCGTCGATACGACCAATGAGATCCTGCTGCTCTACGGCTACCGGCGCGCGAGCCGCTCGCCCGACGAATCCCATCCGCTCGGCTATGGGCGCGAGCTGTATTTCTGGAGCTTCATCGTTGCGCTGCTGATCTTCGCCCTGGGCGCCGGTGTCTCGCTGTATCAGGGCATTCTGCATGTCGCCGCACCCGAGCCGATCGAAAGTCCGATCGTCAGCTTCGTGGTGCTCGGGCTGTCGTTCCTGTTTGAAGGCGGTTCCTGGCTGGTTGCCCTGCGGCGCTTCAGCTCCGACGGCCAGCGGTTCGGGTATTACCAGGCTTTCGTTCGCAGCAAGGATCCTCCGGCATTCATGGTGCTGCTCGAGGACAGCGCGGCGCTGGTCGGCATCGCCATTGCCGCGGCGGCCACTGCCGCGGCCGTATGGCTGCGCCAGCCGGTCTGGGACGGGATCGGTTCGATCATGATCGGGATATTGCTGGCGATCGTGTCGATCGGTCTCGCGCGCGAGAGCAAGAGCCTGCTGATCGGCGAGCCCGCCGATCCGGAACTTGCGCGATCGGTCCTCGACATCGCAAGGCGGTCGCCCGGCGTGCTCAGGGCCAACGGCCTGCTGACGGTGCAGCTGTCGCCGGCCGAAATCGTTGCGGCCCTCAGCATCGAATTTGCGGACGACAAGCGCGCCGACGATATCGAGCGATGCGTCGTTTCGATCGAGACCGAGATACGCAAACGCCATCCAAGCGTGGCCGCCTTGTTCATCAAGCCGCAGACCGATGCTCGCTACCGGGCGGTGCGCGCCAGGCGTTACGGCTAGCTTTGCGAGGTTCCCTGGACGTCACAATCGGCACGACGGCAGGAACGATCACAACATCCCCCTGGTTGACCGGTGCAGGGGGCGAGCAATGGAGACACCGGATGGCTCAATCCGAAGACATGACGCGCTGCATCGCGCTCTGCATGAGCTGCTATCAGACCTGCCTCGGCACCGCGATGAACCATTGCCTCGAGACCGGCGGCAAGCACGTCGAGCCCAAGCATTTCCGCCTGATGATGGCGTGCGCCGAAATGTGCCGGACGGCGGCGCATTTCATGCTGATCAATACGCCGCATCACCGGCACACATGCGGCGAATGCGCCGAAATTTGCAGCGAATGCGCCGAGGATTGCGAACGGGTCGGCGGCATGGACGAGTGCGTCGCCATGTGCCGCTCCTGCGCGCAATCCTGCCGTGCGATGGCGGCCTGAGGACAAGCCCATGCTGGAAGAGAAACTCACGGAAGCCATCGTCGAGGAGCTGAAGCGGCAGGCGGCGAACCGGCCGCAATCGCTGAAGGTCGAACGGGCGCACGACGCGAAAGCCTCGGAGGAGCTGATCGTCAACGGCAAGATCGACTTGGCCGCGCTGGTCATGGTGATCGCCGGATCGGTCGCCGGCGGGCCTTAGGTCCGGCCGTCAACGGCGCCCTCAGCCATATTCCTCGCCGATGCCGTATTCCCGGTAGATCTCCAGCGGATCGAGGTCGGGAAAAAGTCGGCATTTGGCCTGGGCGAGATGCAGGGTCACCGCCGCCGGCTCCTTGCCGTTCGCGAGCATCTTGCGGATGTCGTCCATATGCGCGCTCGGCTGGTGCTTGGTGTCGAGCTGCTCCAGCGCGACCAGCGCAGTCGCCAGCGCCTCGGTCAGAACCCAGTCGTCGTGGCCGGTGATTCCCTTCTTCGGCATCGGCAGACCCCACATGTGGCGACCCCAGTCTATCGGGACTTCCGCCAAATCTCCAAGGAGCCGTTGCAGCCAACAGGCGCGCGGACGGCTCGACGGCCGGGGCTCCGGCTTGCATTATGGCCGGGCGTGGCTAAAAGGCGGCATCGCCGGGGCAATAGTATCTTTGTTGAAACAAAGTTGGCGTAGACGGGGCTGCATGGCATTCAGGCCGGCTGTTCCGGTCTGGGCTCCTGATCCCCGCATTTGCAACACGGTCGGTTGCGCCACCCTTCAAGGCTTAAGCCCGCATGGTCTTTTTAAGCTTCGTCTATCGCTTCGTGACCAACTTCGCATTCATGGCGATGGTCTATTTCAGCCTGAATTTCATGGAGAAGTACCAGAACCGGGCGATTATCGCGATCCTGGTGCTGGTCTATACCGGCATGCGCGCAGCTTCGACGCTGCGGGCGTTCTACTTTTACCAGAAGATCGAGAAGCTGGAAGCCGAGACCAAGCGCCTTCAGGCTCCGCTCAATGACGGCACTGGCGGAACGAGTGTGCGCAAGCAGGTCGTGGTTGACGTCGCCCGGCTGCGGCGCGACGGCGAGGTCAAGTCCTATATGGACCTGTTCTTCCTGGCGCTGATCGTATTGCTCTGCGTCGCCAACATCATGCGACAGTAAGCTCTACTGCGCGCGCTTCTTCAGGCTTGCCACACGGGTCGGGCGCGGCGCTGTGCTCTTGGGCGCGGCGCTCTTGGGGGCAGTGCTCTTGGCTGCAGTGCCCTCGGTCTCTGCGGCGTGGTTCGGTGTGCCATGAGCAGCGCGCGCGGTGCGGCGAGCGTGCCACTTGCCGGCTTTGACCTTGGCCGCAGGAGGCGTCTCGGCCGCCATTGCCAGGCGCGTCGCGGCGCGCCGCGACAAGGTCGTCGACAGCAGCACCTCGACCGAGCCTTCCGGGATCGCAAAGAGATCGCGGCCAGGCGCGGGCAGGGTGGCCGCGACATTGGCGAGCGCCATGGTCTTGCGCGGCAGCAGCGGTTGGTGCGCGGCCTGTGCGTTGAGGTCGGCCAGCGAGGGTGCCGGAAGCGTCTTGGTCTGCGCGAACACGAAGTTCGGCACGGCCGGCCAGCGCGCGATCGGTGTGGTCTCGGTCGGCGGATGCAGCAGCCATTCCACCGGCGTTGTCGGCGTCGCCAGCTGCTCGGCGGTCGCGGGCACCACGTGCACGATGCGATAGCCGCGCGCCTTGAGGTCGCGGATGATCTTCGGCAGCGCCGCCACCGTGCGGGCCTGGATGTCGTGCAGCAGCAGGATGCCCTTGCCCTTGGCCTCAAGCCGCTGGATTGCGAGCTGATAGACGCGATCGGGCGACACATGGCGCCAGTCGTCCGCCGGGAAATCGGCGCTCCAGACCTGGATGCCGCGCGAGATCAGAACGTTCTCGACGCCGTCGGCGCGCATCAGGCCGGGAATGCGGAAGAACGGCGCGAGCTTGGACGGATCGGTCATTGCGGCCGATGTCCACTCGATGCCGCCATTGATCTGCGCCTCGGCCTTGTCGAGCGGCATCCGGTCCATTGTGAGCGGATGCGTCATGCTGTGGGTGCCGACGGTATGGCCCGCTGCGACCAGCTTGCGCACGCCTTCCGGGTTCGCCTTGGCCTGTTCGCCAATGATGAAGAAGGTCGCCTTGATGCACTCGTCGGCGAGGATCTGCAGCACCTGGTTGGAATATTTCGGCAACGGACCGTCGTCGAAGGTCAGGACGACTTCATGGTCCTTCAGCGGCAGCGTCTCGCGGTACTGCACGGTGCCGATGCGGGGATGCTCGTGCGGATCGACCACGAGCGTGCGGGAGGTCCCGAGCGCGTCCGGATGGCCGGGGCAGTCGGCCGCAATGGCCGGCGAGCCGATGGTCAGGACACCAAGGAATCCGCCAAGAAAGCTGCCAAGGCAAAGGACGATCCACGATCGCGTCCGAGCAACAACGCTACTTCCGATCATGAACCCGGTCTGCCCTCTTACGCGATTGCCGCCATAGTAGGTCGGAGACATCAGCAAACGGTTCAGGCGCAAGAACCCCGACCCAGAACCCTGCCGCGACAAGTCCCCTTGATACTTGCATGGCGTAGCATGAACGGACTGTTAATAGGGCCCAAATCACCCCATTTTGCACCGGCGTGACATTCCGGCATCAATGCGCGTCGGCACTCTTCTGTGATGCACCCGCCGGCACGACGTGAACCACCCGATAGCGGTTCTCCCTCAGATACCGCAGGAAGGCCGGCATGATCGCAGCCGTACGCGCCTTGGGATCGTGGAACAGGATGATACCCTTGCCGGCGGCGGCGAGCCGCTCGGTGACGAGCTTCATTTCCTGCTCCGGCGTCATCTCGTTCCAGTCGCTGGCCCACAGGTCGGCCCCGAACACCACGATGCCGCGGGACTGGAGCAGGTCAAGCTCGGCTGGCGTCGCCTCGAAATAGGGGAAGCGGAAGAACGGGGTCGCGGGCGTCGTTGTCGAGGTGCCGTGCAGAGCCAGCTCGACGGCCGCGATGCCGCGGTCGATTTCGCTCTTCGCTTTGTCGAACGGAATGCGCGCCATGAACGGGTGCGAGAAGGTGTGGTGACCGATGCTGTGGCCCTCGCGCGCGATGCGCTTGACCATGTCAGGGTGTTCGGAGGCGTGCAGGCCGATGAGGAAGAAGGTCGCGCGCACGCATTCCTGCGCCAGTGCCACCAATACCTTCGACGTCGTCGGCGGATGCGGCCCGTCGTCGAAGGTCAGCACGACCTCGTGATCGGCAAGCTCCAGCGTCTGCGGAAAGCTCTTCAGGCCCACGCGCGGCGCGGTCTTGGCGTCGACGCTCAGAATGCGGGAGGTGCCGAGCGCGTCCTTGCGCGGGCACTCGGCGGCTTCACTCGAGGCGATGCCGGTGAGGGCGGCGAGGGCTGCGCCTGCCGACATCGAGGTCCACCTCAGTCGAAGCATCTTTGTCATTGCGCTCAGAGTTGCCTTGTGGGTATTGCCTGAACCGTCAGCTCAGACCACTCGTTCCAACCTGTCGAACGGCGAGGCGCGCCATGGATGAACATCTGGACGGTGCCGCATCTGCCGCGGAATCGGTACTCGACCACGTGCCGATGCGCAATGAAGACGGCGAAATTCGTCACGAATTCGTCGCGGAAATTACCCATGCGATCGAGGCCGGCGACAGCGCCGCGCTGCGCGCCTGCGTTGCCGAGCTGCACGAGGCCGATCTCGGCGATCTCATTGGGGCTCTCGAGCCCGACGATCGGGTCCGCCTGGTTGAGCTGACGGGGCGCGATTTCGACTTCTCCGCGCTGAACGAGCTCGACGAGGGCGTGCGCGAGGAGATCCTCGAGGAACTGCCGCCGCAGACGGTCGCGGAAGGTGTGCGCGAGCTCGAATCCGATGACGCGGTCGAGCTGCTGGAAACGCTCGATCAGGCCGATCAGGAGGAGATCCTCGAGAAGCTGCCGCTCAAGGAGCGCGTCGTGCTCGAGCGCAGCCTGCTTTATCCGGAGAACTCCGCCGGCCGCCGGATGCAGACCGAGTTCATCGCCGTGCCGCAGGATTTCACCGTGGGGCAGGCGATCGACTACATGCGCGAGACGCCGGATCTGCCAGACCGCTTCTACGAGATCTACGTCGTCGACAAGGAGCAGCACTGGCAGGGCGCGGTCTCGCTTGACGTGCTGCTGCGCGCCCGCCGCCCGGTGGCGCTTGCCGAGCTGACCGACGAGGATCGCCGCCGCGTCTCCGTCCTGGAGGACCAGGAGGAGGTGGCGCGCATGTTCGGCAAGTACAATCTCGTCGCAGCCCCGGTGCTCGACACCCAGGACCGCCTCGTCGGCGTCATCACCGTCGACGACGTCGTCGACGTCATCGAGGAAGAGGCGGACGAGGACCTCAAGGCGCTCGGCGGCGTCAACAGCGACGAAGAGCTGTCCGACACCGTGTTCACCATTGCACGCGCGCGGTTCAACTGGCTGCTGGTCAATCTCGCCACCGCCTTTCTGGCGTCGTCCGTGCTCGGCCTGTTCGAGGGGCAGCTCGAGAAGATGGTGGCGCTCGCCGTGCTGGCGCCGATCGTCGCAAGCCAGGGCGGCAATGCCGCGACCCAGACCATGACGGTCGCGGTGCGGGCGCTGGCGACGCGCGAGCTCGGCTCCTCCAATGCCTGGCGCGTGGTGGTGCGCGAGGGCCTGGTCGGCCTCGTCAACGGTCTCGCCTTTGCCGTGATCACGGGCGTCGCTGCGGTGGCCTGGTTCAGGATCCCGGGCCTCGGCCTGGTCATCGGGCTCGCCATCATCGTGAACCTCTTCGCCGGCGCACTCGGAGGCATCCTGATCCCGATGGCGCTCGAACGTGTCAGGGCCGATCCGGCCGTGGCCTCCGGCACGTTCGTGACAACCGTCACTGACGTCGTCGGCTTCTTCTCCTTCCTCGGCATCGCGACGTTGTGGTTCGGGTTGAGGTAGGGCTACACGCACTCTCGTCTCCCCGGCGCGCTGCAACGCCCTTGGCGTTGCTGCGCAACCGGGACCCAGAAGCGGCACAGTATTGCAGCGACATGGGCCCCGGCTCTGCAGCGCACCGCTGAAGAAGCGCTGCGCTGCGTCCGGGGCACGAGACCGTATACGCAGCTATCATCTTTAATCCGAACTTAAGCGAGCTGCCGCATCATCGCCTTGCTTGGGGGAATGAGCATGCGTGTGCGGTTGAAGGCGGACGGACGGATCGTCGAGTTGCGGGATGGGCAGGAGTTTCCGGTCCAGCCGTTTCCAATCCAGCCCGTACCTAACGCAGCGCCGCCCGACACCAGCTCGCTCGCCGTGCGCGATTTGCGCCGCCGTGCCTGCCTGACCCAGATGGAGTTCGCGGCCAAGCTCGGCGTTCCCGTCGAGACCATCCGCAATTGGGAGCAGGGCAAGCGGGCCCCGCGGGGACCCGCCCGCGCGCTGCTCGCTGTGATCGCGCATGCGCCTGACACCGTATTCCAGGCGCTCGCCAAAGCCTGAGCTTGAGGCCTGACGTCAAGGCCTGACGTCAAGGCCTGGCACGAACCTCCCGTTAGCATTGCGCGCAAGATCCGACCCGGCGGCCGGTGTCGCCCGTTGGCAGTGTTGCCAGCCGGGTTCATAATGACGCCTGGATCATGATTTGGGGCGACCGCGACAGAGAGGATTCCTCATGCTGTTCGTCGAGACCAATGGCGCAAGGATACCGGCGATCGGGCTGGGGACCTGGGAGCTGAGCGGGCGCATGTGCACCCGTGTGGTCGAGCAGGCGCTGCGGCTCGGCTATCGCCACATCGATACCGCACAGGTCTACGAGAATGAGCGCGAGGTCGGCGACGGCTTGCGCGCCTCCGGCGTGCGCCGCGACGATATCTTCCTGACGACAAAGGTCTGGACCAATCATTTCGCGCCCCACGATCTCGAGCGCTCGGTCAAGGAGAGCCTGGCGCGCATGCGGCTTCCCTCCGTCGATCTCCTGCTGCTGCACTGGCCCAATTCGCACGTACCGCTGGAGGAGACGCTGGGCGTGCTGTCGCATGCCAAGCGCATGGGCCTGACCCGCCACATCGGCGTCTCCAATTTCACCGTGGCGCTGATCGAGCAGGCGGTGGCGTTGTCGCCGGAGCCGCTGGCCTGCAACCAGGTCGAATACCACCCTTATCTCGACCAGGCGAAGGTGAGGGCGGCCTGCGATCAGCACGGGCTCGCGCTGGTTGCCTACAGCCCGATCGCCAAGGGGCGGATCAAGACCGACCGGACGCTCGCCGAGATCGGGCGTCTGCATCACAAGACGCCGGCGCAGGTCTGCCTGCGCTGGCTGGTGCAACAGAATGTCGCTGCGATCCCGCGCACCTCGCGCGTCGAACGCCTGTCGGAAAACATCGAGATCTTCGATTTCGAGCTTTCGGACGACGAGATGGCCCAGATCGCCGCGCTGGCCAGTCCCAGGGGCCGCCTGACCGATTTCGCCTTCGCGCCAAAATGGGATTGAGAGGGGCCTGCCGTATGCTAGGACCAGCTTGGCAACCTGAAGTCAGGCGATGGAACTGCGGAAGATCATACGGACGGACATTGCAGCGTCGGCGATCGCCCATCTGACGCTGGTCGCGCTGATCATCGTGATCAGCGAAGTCCATCCGTTTCACGCCAGCCCGCCCGAATCGGTTTCCGTCAGCATCGTGACGCCGGAGCAGGTGAAGCAGGAGGAGGCCAAAGCCGAGGAGAAGACCGGGGAAAAACTCAAGGCGAAGCCGCCGGAGCCGACCCCTGACCTGAAACTGCCGAAGTTCGATTTGAACGATAAGGACAAGGCGGCGGCCGCGCCGAAGCCCGAGGCGAAGCAGCAGGCTGCGGCACAGTCCTCGAAGCAGCAGGCCTCGCCTGAACCGCCGCAGCAGAAACAGCCGCAGCCACAGCCTTCACAGACGCCGCAGCAGCGCGAGGCAAATGCGCAGCCGCAACCGCAGCCTCCACAGCCACAGCCTCAGCCATCGCAGTCGCCGCCGCCTCAGGCGACGCCGCAGCCCCCGGCGCCACAGCTACTGCCACAAGCGATGCAGCACCCGGAGGCCGCGCCGCCGCCGTCCTATCAGGCGCCGGAGCCCGACGTCACTGTCAAATACGGCGTCATGCTGGGCCTGCCGCCGGAATTGCCGACGGAGCTGCCGAAAGACGCCCCCAAAGACGATGGCGGCGATGCCAAGGATTCAATCGCGGCGAAGCTGCCGGTCGAAATCATCGCCGAGCTGCGTCGTCATTTGCGAAGCTGCGCCAAGCTGCCGGCTGGGGTCGCGCCGACCGACAACGTCAACATCAAGCTGCGCACCGTGCTCGCGACCGACGGCACGCTGGCGCGCGAGCCGATCCTGATCGAAGCCCCGCCGTCAGCAAAGGGCGTCGCGCTCGTGAAGTCCGCCATGAGCGCGCTTCAGGCCTGCCAGCCCTACAAGATGTTGCCGGCCGACAAATACGGGGAATGGAAGGTGATGGACCTGCCGTTCAGCCCGCGGGATTTCGGCGGCTAAACTCTCGCTTGGGCTACGGCCTTGCTTTGTCGCTCTGCTGTCAATCCATCTTCGCAAATATATTCCCACTTTGCCGAAATTCGGACACGGCGTATGTGTTGGCCATCCCGGCTCATCCTTGAGGGGCGATCTTGTGGTCGTCATGTTCGCGAGCCGGCTTGCGGTGGACGCGGCAGCGTTCGGGTTGAGGCCAAGGGCAGGGCGGATTGCTCTCCGTGAGCCCAAGGCTTCGTGCCGACGAGCGGCGCTGCAAAGCTTCGTCACGGCGCCGCCTGTCAAACCGCCACAGACGAGACGCCGGCAGCGAATACAACCTCAGCCTGAGTCGGGCGGCGAAATTGAAGCGCAGCCGCCGCGCGTGCACGGCGATTGCCGCGTCGGCGGGAGCATCAAAATGCAAAGATAATCAATGCCACCAGCAAGACGTTGAACATGCCCAACGTGAGTACGGCGATATCGAAAACGCGGATCAAGCTGATCATGGTGTCCTCCGATACCCGCCAACCGGGTGCTATGATGCCTCCGCTACGACCGGGTGTCTATGCAGTTTGTGCCTGCTCGGCGACCATCGCCACAATGTCGGCCACCCGCGTTGGGTCCAGAACGCCGTGTGTGGGAGCGCGGGCGCGCTTGGGAAAAGTGGTGAAAATTCGGCCTTCGTCAACTCGCGCGGCATTGTTGACCGATGCGCTGTTGAGTTGCAACCATTTGTCTCAAACTTCACTCGCCCTGTGGAGACAGGCGAGACCGTTGAAACTATCGTAGTTACAGTCGGGCATCGTGCTACCGACCAAGGCAGCTCTACCTGGCTGCTGAAGCTACCCTATGCTTATTCTCTGTCCAACTCTGCTCGCCGCAGTCGCACTTGAGCGACGGATAAGCCGAGATCGCCGCTAATCCTTACAAGCCAGCCGGAGCACACGCTGGGGACACCACCATCTCGACCCAACACCTTGTGCACCGCGCGCTAGTGCCCACGATCTCGCAAGCTGGGTCGGCCGATACAATGTCGCGGCAGCACTTCGGGCACGTATATCCCGCGATGTTTGGCGTGAAGTCATACTCCGGACCAACATAGGCGCAGATCATGTGGTGGAATACTGGAAACAACATCAGCGCGGAGGAGCCGCAAGCCGGGCAACCCGTTTGGTTCGCTTCGATCTGCATGCTGCACCTCGCTCCCTCTCACAGCTCGTCGAGCCCGAATAGTTTCACCAGCATGGAAGCGATGCGCGCGCTGAGTTGTGTGTAGTGCATGTGAACGTCGACGGCCGAGTTCAGCGCCGGGGGATGCGCGCCTGGGCTGAACTGAATTCGCGCGATTTGCGAGGCGGTACGCTCGCGCGCCGCCGATGAGCCCGCTCCGGGGTACACGTCTGACACCGGCAGAATTTCCACGATCTCGCCCAGAATTCGCCGGTTGCCGAACAGGACAAAGACTTCGTTGCCGACTTTCGGGTCGGACAGGCGTTCGTTGGGAACGTACCAGTCGACGAAGACATCGGTGGGGTCGAGAATTTCTGCGATCGGAGTGCCCGCCACCAGTAACTGGCCGGCACGCGCTGGATTGTTCGCGACGATGCCAGCTATGGGTGAAAAGACTCTTCCGTCGGCAAAGCTGCTTTCAACCTTTTCGAGGCGATCAGAAAGTTGCCGGCTGAATTCGTCGAGAGCGGCCAATTGAGTGCTGGCCTCGGCGGCTTCCGCCTCCTGCGAGACCACGGCTTTGTTCGCCAGGGCGCGCTCCCGCGACATGTCAATGCGGTAATTCAGGCTCGCGGCCGATGAGGTTGCGATAAGTTGGACAGCTTCCTCAGCAAGCTGCAGATGTGAGCGCGCCGCGTCGAGAGATTCGCGCGCAACCCGGGCTTTGACACGCAGTTCCGCTTTGCGGCCGGCGATGTCCGCGAGCGAGCGCATATAAGTAGCGACGATTTCATCGTGCTGCGGAGACCGCACCCTTCCGATTTCTTCGCCGGCCTTGACCGATCCACCTCTCACCACGGTGATGCTGTTGATCTGCACGATGTAGGGCAGTGAAACCAAATATCTTGGCGAGGACACGCTGCCCGGGCCGCCGAGATAGAGAATTGGCCTCCCGAAATAGACGACAAAGAATGCGAGTATGCCGAATACGATTGTCGCATAGGCGGCGCGGACGGTCCGTCCGGCCGCGCGCCGACGGCTCTCGATAGGATCGGGAATATGCGGATCGAGTCGCGTCAGGGCCACCGTCATTTGGCCACCTCTTTTGTCCGATCTCCGAATAGTGCACGGCGAACGCGCGGTGGCACGAAATCATCGTTCCGCGACGAGGCAAAGATGATTTCCGAAGAGTAGGAAAAAAACCGCGCGCACTTCAGATAGACGCCCTGGTACAAGGGAAAGATCAGCGCCATCTTCCAGCCAAAGTTTCCGACGGATCGTTGGAATAGGGCGAACACAAGTGCCATATTGAATACCGAGATCCAGAGCAGCAGCAGGTAGATCGCCGAGAGAAACAACACGGCATCCGGGCCGAACAACAGCACAATGTAGGCCAAGTAGAACGGCAGGCTGAGCGTCGGAACGAGATCGAAGACGATGAAGTCCAGCCTTTGGATCGTGTCCGGTAAACGCTCTAGCGGATGGCGAAAACTCAGCTCGCCATACATCATGAAACGGATGCGCAGAGCATCGCGATCCCAGCGCGCGCGCTGGCGCAACAGACTGATGCCGCTTGCGGGGCCGGCTGTTTCCGCCCAGGCGTCGGACACGAACCGAATGACATAGCCGAGCCTGCGGAGCCGTAAGGTGTACTCCATATCTTCGCCAGGGCCGACGTCGAGCCCGCCCTGCTGCGTGAAGATATCCCGCCGATACATGGAACAGGCGCCGGACAGACACGCGATCGCATCCACCACGTCGAGGATCGACCGCCCCGCAGTGATCGACATCAGGTATTCGACGCTTTGAAGTCCTGTCCATATCGAATCGCGCTCATTGCTGATCGCGATGTTGCAACTTGCGCCGGCGACGAGCGGATCGCCGAACGCAGCCGCGAGGCGCTCAACCGCGTTCGGTTCGAAGACAGTGTCGGCATCTACGGTCAGAAGAAGATCGCCGCGGGCAAACCGTGCTGCAGCGTTGATGGCAGCGCTGCGGCCGCAGCGGGTCCCATGGCAGATGACCATATCAACTAGCCCCTGCGCTCTCGCCCGCTCCGCGACCGCGCGTGTTTGGTCGGTGGAGCCGTCGTCGACGACGATGATTTCGACAGGTCGCAGGGTTTGCCGGCGCAGCGAGCTGATCGAAGGAGCAAGCCCGGAGCCGCCGTTGAAGGTCGGGATAATCACGCTTACCGTCGCCTCGCAAACCGTCCCACTGGCGCTTCGCCGCTTCGAGCTGAACAGAGCAAGAGACACCAGCGATAAGGTGTAGCGGGGTATGTCGAATATCAGCAGCGAGAAGGCGAGCAGAAACAAACTCGTTCCGGCGAGCACTTCTACCATTTCGGACATGCCGGCCACCTCCGCTGCGAAAGGACCATTCCGAGCATCCGACCAAACAAGGCGCGCAAGGCAATTATCAGATGGGAAAATGAAGACCATCGCGTTGATGGTCGAGTGGTAAATTGCGTAAACATTTGCTTTGTGTGTCTGCGCTATTCACCTCCAGCATCGGCTTGGCCAATTGACGATGGAAGCGTGCTCTCGAGTTTTGATTTTGTTGGCCTGCTGGCATCAGCATTGCGGTTTCATGCTGTTGCCGGGTCGATAAATCCGACAAGGTGACCGGTCCGGCCAACCTTTCAGGCGCAAGACGGCCTCAGTCTGGAGGGCTGAGGCCGGGGGCCGTTGATGTCACCGTTGGGGTCGGTACTCTTCTATTTTAATCATGGCGAGACCACTTTGCGGTATTGTCCTGAAGGACAAGCAATCAGCACGTTGTTCCTCTCACACATCTGCGGACCGCCCGACGGGTATGACGGACCGTCGTCCGTGCTACGCACACGCCGTTGATACGTGTCCTACCGACGCCGCAGGCAGCAGCAACTTCCGTAACGAGGCTTTCGGGCTGTGCAATCGGGGCAGGTGTCATCGCCTGAGCCGATACTGCGAAGCAGAAGGCGAATGTGGCAATTCCGAGCGACTTGATCATATCGAGCTCCCTGGAAGCGCCCAACCGCCCGGCCGGCGCGGCGGAGCGATGACGCGACTCTCTCAAGTTGATGCCCGCGTCTGTAAGAGAATTGAGATAGATCAAAGCGACTTTAGGGAGTTCCATGCGGCAATCGCTGCACATAGCAGATCGAGACGCCGGCTTAGGACTATGACCGCAGACTTCCCTGTGCCTCTTGGGACAAGAGGGTGAAGTGGCCAGACTCGGGCAAAATGCGCCGCGAAGGTGCGAAGCTATAGTCGCAATTCAAGATGCGAGCTGGAAAAGTGGCGCTGCCGCCTCATGCTCCGTCATTGCGAGCGCAGCGAAGCAATCCAGTCTGCCGCCGCGGGGGGATTCTGGATTGCTTCGCTGCGCTCGCAATGACGATGTGGAGAGAGGGTGCGCCACATTCGCTCTTGTGGACGCACCGCTACTCAGCGGTGCACTGCAGAGCCGCAACACGAGCGCGTCAGGGACCGCGCCGCGTCTCCTCGCCATTCACCACCTCCGGCGCCATCGCTTCCCACGCGCTCGAGGCGAACTGCCGCCGCCAAGTCACGATCACCACGGTTGCCGTGGTCACGAACAACACCCAGGGGCTGACGAACCAGCCGAGATAGCCGAGTGCGAAGAAGAAGGCGCGCTGGCCGCGGTTGAAATGGCGGCCGGCGGATTCGAACAGGCGCGAGGTGCGGATCACATGAGCTTCGGCCTCCGGCGTGTCACGCTGCGCGGCTGCCGGCATGCCGCCGAACAGGATCGCGACATAGTTGAACAGGCGGTACGACCAGGCGAATTTGAAGAAGGCATAGACGCAGATCAGGACGAGGCCGACGCATTTCAGCTCCCACATCGCCGGCGAGGTACTGAGATCGATCGGCAGCTTGCTCAAGATCGTGATCGCGTCGTTGGTCGCGTGCAGCAGCGCCAGCGCGCCGCCGAGCGCGATCAGGCTGGTGGAGGCGAAGAAGGCGGTGCCGTTCTGCAACGAGGCCATGATCTGCATGTCGACCATGCGCGCGTCGCGGTCGAGCAGCCGGCGCACCCACACCTCGCGGTAGCGGTTCATGCGCGCCGACAGGCTGTCGCGGCCATAGGCCGAATGCTCCAGCGTCAGGGCGTAGACCAGCCATTCGATGATGAAGAAGCCGACGGCTGTGATGTCGACCCAATGCCTGCTCATGTCAGTCTCCTGGAGAGGATCGCAACGCTTGCCACGCATGGCGAAGTGCAGCAACGATTGATTGGCGGCAGGCGATGGCGTTAAAAGCGGCTCGCTTCAAGGCGTATCGAGAAGGACTGATGACATGGCTGCGCTGAAACTCGCAATCGGCAACAAGAATTACTCGTCATGGTCGATGCGGCCCTGGCTCGCGCTCCGCGCCAACGACATTCCGTTCGTGGAGACCCTCATCCCGCTCTACACCGACAATCCCGCGGACAAGGAGCAGATCATCTCGTTCAGCCGCGCCGGCAAGGTGCCGGTGCTGGTCGATGGCGACATCACGGTGTGGGATTCGCTCAGCATCATCGAATACATCGCCGAGCGCTATCCGGAAGTGAAGTTGTGGCCGGACGAGGCCGCCGCGCGCGCCCATGCCCGTTCGGTGTGCGCCGAGATGCATTCCGGCTTCATGGCCCTTCGCAACGAATGCGGCATGAACCTGCACCGCCCGGTGCGCCCCGTGACGCTGTCGGCGGACGCCGAGGCCAATATCGCGCGCGTACAGGAGATCTGGCGCGAATGCCGGGCCCGGTATGGCGCCAATGGACCGTTCCTGTTCGGGCGCTTCGGCGCGGCGGATGCGATGTATGCTCCGGTCGTGCACCGCTTTCGCACCTACGCGATTGAGGTCACGCCGGAGACCAAGGCCTACATGGACACGATGCTGGCGCTTCCGGCGTTCCAGGAATGGACCCGGGACGCGCTCGCCGAAACGCTTGTCATCGAAAAGTTCGAGAACGTGTAATCTGCGGTGATCGGCCTCGCTCGACGTCGAGCAAGCCGGCGGCGCTCCATGCCAGGATGGTCGGCAGGGAGAGGGACCTCACGGCCCAGGAACCGCCCAAGGTGGTGGATCACGCCAACCCCGACGGCCGTTTGCCCCATACCCCGGAAGAACCGGTTCCAGCGGTATCGTCGGCTGACGGCATCACTCTGAAATAACTGCAAAATTCGCACGTTTGCCATGTCGCATACTGCTGGCCAAAAACGCTCGTCGCATGCTATACAGCGGCCGGGTTTCCGGCCGGCCGACGCAGTGGGACCATGGGCGTGGCAGGCGTTGTTTGAGTGATGGAGAGGGTGTTGAAGCACAAATTCCCTATTGGCGCGCGCGTATTGTTCACCGCCAGCAATGTCGCACGCCCCGCTGCCAGCGGTTCGTATGAGGTCATCCGCCTCCTGCCGACCGATGGTGACGACTGTCAGTACCGGATCAAGAGCTCGACCGAAGCCTTCGAACGTGTCGCCAAGGAAAGCCAGCTCGCGCTGTCCTGAAGGCCGACGCTATCCGCGCATTGGCGCGTCCCCGGGAATTTGTATTCTGCCGCCGTCAAAAGGCCCGCTTCACCTTCAAAAGGTGGGCCGGGGGCAGTTGCCGACTCTCGGTACTCGCTTTGACCATTCGCTCTCTGCTCGCGTGAGGGGACGTCGCGCATGAACTGGGCATGGGCCTCGTCGCTCGACCAAATTTGGCGCTCGCCGGCCTTTCCAATGTGGATGATGCTGGCGGCTGCCGGCTTCTTCGGGCTGATCCTCCTGGTCACGCTGCTGCGCGCCGAACGATCGGTCGCCAACGGCGCGCTGACCGTCCTTGCGCTGCTCGCCATTGCCATCGCGCTGGCTGCTGTTGTGCGCGTCGATGGACCGGCGGGGCAGACCACGCCGACCGAGGCGCGCGCACAGGCGGCGATGACCGCGAGCCTGCCGGCGTTGTCCTGTCTCGACGATCTCGCCGGCGATGCCGTGGCCATGGGCTGCGAGAAGGCGCTGTTCGGCGCGCCGGACGTGGCCGCTGCGGCCGTCTCCACGACCGCGGCCAGGATCGACCGTCTGACGGCGCTCGGCGATGCCGCGACCGCCGAGAAGAGCCTGACGCCCGACATCAAGGTGCTGCGCAAATCGCTGGAGCGTGATCGCTATGGCTTGGTCGCGCAGGTACTGGTCGTGCGCGACGGCTGCACGCAGTTCGACTGTGCGGCCTTCCGCTCGCTGACCGACCAGCAGCAGGTCGCCGCCAACATGGATTCCCATCTCTACGACACGCTGGTCGCGCGCTACGCCCCGACCTGGAATGCGCCTGCAGCAGCGCAATCGTTGCCGGCCACTGCCGCACTTGCGGGACTGCCGCCGTCGATGCCGACGGGCAGGCCGACCAATGCCGAGTTCCCGAGTGCCTCGTCGACGCCGCCGGTCAGCATCATGAATCCCGAGCCGCCGACGCGTCAGGCGGCGCCCACCGCAAACGCGGCGGCTCCGCGCGCCCCCGCAGCGGCCTCGGCGCAGGCTGCAGCTCCCGCCGCGAAGAAGCCGCCTGCGCCGAAGGCTGCGCGGGCGCCGGCGGCAGCACCGGTTCCGCTCACGCCGCCGGCCGCGGCTGCCCCGGCTGCGGATAACGAGTAGATCGGCATTCCAAATGCGTGGCTGTCCGGCTAATGCTGGGGCATGCCACTACATCTGATCAAGCTCGCCGTCGGCTGCGAATCCGTCAAGGAATTGAAGGAGTGGACCGCCGAACGGATCCAGACCGCCAAGAAGAAGGGTCTGCCGCAACATCACATCCACATCACCCGCATGGTGCCCAAGCGCGACGCCGAGATCCTGTCGGGCGGGTCGCTCTATTGGGTGATCAAGGGCGAGGTCGCCGCGCGCGAAAAGATCATCGGCATCGAGCCGTTCCGCGACAAGGACGGCATCGGGCGCTGCCGGATCGTGATGCAGCCGAAGGTGATTCCGGTGTCGCCGCGGCCGATGCGCCCGTTCCAGGGCTGGCGCTATCTCGCCGACGATTCGGTGCCGCCCGATCTCGGCAAATCCGCCGCCGGCTCGATCGCGGCGATGCCGGAGCCGATGCGGCGCGAACTGCGCGATCTCGGGCTGCTCTAAACCGCGATATTGTCGATCAGCCGGGTGGTGCCGAGCTTGGCCGCGACCAGGATGCGCAACGGTCCGTCGTTGCGCGAGCTGACCTGTGCCAGGGTCGCTGCATGGCGCACTTCGAAATAGTCGAGCTCAAAGCCGGCCGCCGTGATCATCGCGGCACCGCGCGCCATTGCGGGCGCGACCGCTTCGCCGGCGCGAATGCGCCCGGCGCTCACCTTCATGGCGCGGTATAGCGTGGTTGCGGTCTGCCGCTCCTGTGGCGACAAATAGACGTTGCGCGAGGACATCGCGAGCCCGTCGCGCTCGCGCACGGTGCGGGAGCCGATCACCTTGACGCCGAGCTCGAGGTCGCGGGCCATCTGCGCCACCACCCGCAACTGCTGAAAATCCTTCTCGCCGAAGATCGCGACATCCGGCCGGCACTGGGTGAACAGCTTGCCGACGACGGTGGCGACGCCGCCGAAGAAATGCGGGCGGAAGCGGTCCTCGAGGCCAGCCAGCGCCGGTCCCTCCGGCACGATGCGGGTGGCAAAGCCCTCCGGGTACATGGCCTCGGCGCCGGGATGCCAGACGATATCGACGTCCTCGGCGGCGAGCTTGGCGAGATCGGCCTTCCAGGTTCGCGGATAGGCGCCAAAATCCTCGGTCGGAGCGAACTGGGTCGGGTTGACGAAGATCGACACCACGACGCGGCTCGCGCGCCGCTTGGCCAGGCGCACCAGCGACATATGGCCGTCATGGAGCGCTCCCATGGTCGGGACCAGCGCGATCGTCGCCTTTCGCTTGCGAAGATTGTCGACGGCGCGTCGCAAGGTGGGGACCGTGCGGGCGATCAAGGGGCTGCGTGACATCAGAACTCGACGGGATTGGGAATCGACGGGCGCGTTCCGGCGCCCGGCAGGCTAACCTTAACAAGCGGCGACCATGGACGCCATGCATCCGGATGCGGCACAGCATCCCGCGCAAAGCCGCGCAAGCGTCGCGGCATTGTGGGCTGGATCACAGACGCGAAGCGGCGCCGCGATTCATGATGAAGGTCAGCGCGCCGCGATTTGTCTTGCCTGTCACGCATTTCACTTGACCGCAGACGCGGCCAACTCGAAGATATTCGTTAGGGGTGTTGAGGATCGCGATGCTTGTGCAAGCTAGCCAAGGCCAGTCCGGCTCGGCGCATGTGGTCGTGCTCGGCAACGAGAAAGGCGGCTCCGGCAAGTCGACTACCGCCCTGCACATTGCAGTCGCGCTTCTCAAAGCCGGCCAGCGCGTCGCCACCATCGACCTCGACTGCCGTCAGCAGAGCTTTACTCACTACATCGACAACCGTTCCGCCTGGGCGCGCCGAACCAAGCTCGACCTCGAACTGCCGTTGCATCGCTGCATCAAGCTTGGCGAAACGATGCAGGTTGCCGAGAACGAGAATTCGGAGTTCCTTCAGTTCATGGAGGCGGTCTCGGCGGTCGAGAGCAGCTTCGACTTCATCGTCATCGATACGCCCGGCACCGACAGCTACCTGATGCGGCTTGCGCACTCGATGGCCGACACGCTGGTGACCCCGATCAATGACAGCTTCCTCGATTTCGATGTGCTCGGCACTGTCGATCCCGCCAATTACGCGGTGACAGGCGAGAGCCACTACGCGGAGATGGTGCGGGATGTCAGGCGCAAGCGCCGCCAGCTCGACGGTGCGACCACCGACTGGATCGTGGTGCGCAACCGCCTGTCGATGCTCGGCTCCCGCAACAAGCAGCTCGTTGCCGATGGGTTGAAGGATTTGTCGCTGCGGCTCGGCTTCCGCTACGTCGACGGCTTCGCCGAACGGGTCGTCTATCGCGAGTTCTTCCCGCGCGGTCTGACCGCGCTGGACGAGATCGACGAGGCCACGCTCGGCATGCGGCCAAATCTCGGCCATCTCACCGCACGGGAGGAGGTGACGAGCCTGCTCCGCCAGCTCAAGCTTCCGCTCGACGAGCGCGGACGTCGCCGCGCAGCCAATCGCGCCGAGTGGTTCAACCAGGTCGACAAGCCGCTCGAGGTCCACGACATCCTCGGCGCTTGAGGCGGCGGTACATCGCTACTTCCAGTCGATCAAGAGGCCGGTCTCCCCCGGGGAACCGAGCCCGCGCTCAACCGTTTTCACCCCGTGTTTACTGCAAAACGGAACCCGATCGAGACAGTGCGTCGGATAGTGACGTGCACCCTGACGTAGCCGTGTGAGAGCGAGATGCCCAAGAAACGTGTGCGCCGCACAATGAAAGGGCTGCCGGTTCACAATATTTGGCCTTCCTGTCACGCGGCTGTGACATATATTAGGGAATAGGCGACCAGGGGCCGAAGAGCTCCGGAAGAACACGATTTTCAACAGGGATTCAGGCCGCAAGAGCCTGAGGCTGAGGACGAAAATGAAGCGTGGAATTGCCGTTCTGGTTTCGGTCAGTGCCCTCTGTGGCGTCGCCTATTTCACGGCGAGCAAGTGGGCAATCAGGCACGAGACCATCACCTTCTACGATGCCTCGCGCGACAACCGTGCGGTGCCCGTCGATATCGCGATCCGTCGTGACAAGGAAATGCAGGCCAATGCCGGCATGATCACGATGCCGGTCGCCGTGATCAACCACGGCAACACCGTCAAGAACACCGAGTACGGCTTCCTCGCCAACATTTTCGCCGCGCGCGGCTACCTCGTCGTCAGCCCGCAGCATGATTTGCCGACCGATCCACCGATGGTGACCAAGCCCGGCGAGATCTATGTCGGCCGGCTGCCGCAGATCCTGCGCGGCGTCGCCAACATCCATCTCGCCATGCAGGAGATGAAGAAGGTTCAGCCCAACGCCGACTACGAAAAGGTGACGATGGTCGGCCACTCCATGGGCGGCGACATCACGATGTATTTCGCCAAGCAGTATCCGGATGAGGTCAAGAAGGTCGTCACACTCGACAATCTTCGCGTGCCCTTCGTCACCGCCGGGAAGTTCAAGATCCTGTCGTTCCGCTCCACCGATCCGCAGTTCAAGGCCGATGCGGGTGTGATCCCGACCGACGAAGAATGCGAGAAGGCCGGCATCCAGGTCGTGAAGACCGACTTCCAGCACAACGACATGCGCGACACCGGTCCGGATGCTGCCAAGAACTCGATCCAGGGCATGCTCGACAAGTTCCTGAGCGCGACCGACAGTGAAGTGGCGCCGGTCGACACGCAATCGTCCCCGCCCAAGATTCTCGAGCCCGGGCCGGTCGCTTTGATGGCGCCCGCCAAGAGCTGACGCCTTCCTCGTCGTCGATACCGATTTCAAAGCCTCCGCCGGCTGCCGCCTGCGGGGGCTTTGCGCATTGACCGGGCTGCATGTGCTGACCACATTAGCCGCTCACGCAAGGGTCAAGGAAATGTCCGGCGAACCCATCAAACCGCGCGGCCGCGATGCCGTCTCGGCGCAACCAGGCGACGCTGTGCCGCAGGCGGGGACCTCGACCTCGGAGGACATCGCCGCCTTCGTCGCCAACGCGCGCGCGCTGTCACCGCATGCGCCCGGTGCAAAAGGGCGGCTGATCTTCGCGCTGGATGCGACGATGAGCCGGCAGCCGACCTGGGACATGGCTTGCGCGCTTCAGGCCGACATGTTCCGTGAGACCGCCGCGCTCGGCAGTCTCGACATCCGGCTCGTCTACTATCGCGGCTTCGACGAGTGCCGCGCCACGGGATGGATCTCCGACAGCGCCAGGCTGGCGGCGCTGATGAGCAAGATCGATTGCCGTGGCGGCGACACCCAGATCGGCAAGGTGCTGAGCGAGGCGCGGCGCGAGGCCGTCGCATCCGGCGTGCGCGCCGTCGTCTTCGTCGGCGACGCCATGGAGGAGAACGTCGACCAGCTCTGCGCCAAGGCAGGCGAGCTCGGCATGCTCAAAGTGCCTGTGTTCGTCTTTCAGGAAGGCCATGACGCGGTGGCCGAGAAGGCCTTTCGCGAGATCGCGCGCCTGACCGGCGGCGCTTGGTGCCGGTTCGATCCGGGCGCGGCGGCGCAGTTGCGCGAGCTGTTGCGCGCAGCCGCCGCCTACGCGGCCGGCGGACGCGAGGCGCTGTTGCAATTGGCGAAGACCGCCAGTGGCGCGGCCAGGCTGATCGGCCAGATGAAGTAGCGCTGGCGCAAGGACACGATGCTTTTTGGCGGTAGGCCGACTATATTCGGGCCATGACCCTGATCGCCGGCGCTATCGCAATTATCACCCTTTATTTGCTGCTCCAGATGTTCCGTTCGGCCAATCCGGCCGTGCTGGCACGCGCGATCAGGTTCGGTGGCGGCGTGGTGGCGCTGGCTGTCGCAGCGTTCACGGGCTTGAAGGGCGAACTGGTGGTGGCGATCCCGCTCGGGATATTCGGCGCCGGGCTCTTGGGCTGGACACCGATGGCAAACGCCGGCTTCGGCAATATCGGCGGGCTGTTCGGCGGGGGCGCGACGCGCCCGGCCGGTCAGGCCTCGCGCGTGCGCTCGCAATTCCTGGATATGCGGCTCGATCACGATTCCGGCCAGCTCGGAGGCCAGATCGTCGCCGGGCCTCACGCCGGGCGCGATCTCGATGAGTTTGATCTCGCGGCCCTGCTGGCAATGGTCCCGGCGTTCGACGCCGAGAGCGTGGCCCTACTTGAAAGCTATCTGGACCGCCGGTTTCCCGCTTGGCGTCAGAACGCGCAGGGCGACGCGGCAGGGGGGCAGCGCCGCACGGTGGCGAGCGGTAAAATGACGACGGAGGAGGCCTATCAGATCCTTGGCCTGCAGCCGGGGGCGGGGCGTGACGACATCAGCCGGGCTCACAAGTCCCTGATGAAGAAACTGCATCCCGACCAGGGGGGCTCGACGTATCTCGCTGCCCGTGTAAACGAGGCCAAGGATACTCTGCTTCGCACGCATAACGGCTAACTCCGGCACCACGCTACAAACGCTCGTCCCGCGTGAGCTCTGCTTGCTCTGTTTGCCGTCGCCCCGATGCCCGCCATTGTCGGCTTGGTCGATCCCTTGCGTAAAGTTTTAACCGTAAATCCTTGACGAGAGGTTGTCGTGGAACAGCCTCGTCGGTCACCGCATCCCGAAAATGAAAATGCCCGCGCAAGGCGCGGGCATTTTCATTGGAGCGGTGCGAAAGTTCAGTTGCGGACGGTCATGCAGGAGATCTCGGCGCGCTTCAGGGTGCGGCAGACGGCTTCGGCCTGGTCCCGGTCGAGCCCGGCGAAGCGGGCGCGGTAGAGCTTGCGATTATCTTTCGCGACGACCGGCTCGGTGAACGGATCGGCCTTGCTGAGCAGGCCGCGAGCCGAGCTGCGCGCCGCGTCGATGCGCTGCTGGGCTTCGTTCTCGCTCTCGAGCGCGCCGACCTGAACGATCCAGCCGCTGTGGGTAGCAACCGGCTTCGTGGTGGCGCTCATCTGGATCGGCTGCAGCGCCGGGTCGGCTGATGCGAGCTTCGCAGCAGCCGGGGCGGGTGCGGCGGCGGTGGCGGCCGGCAAGACGCCGAGGGTGCCGTTGCCGGTGCCGAAGCCCGCCGGCTGCCGCGGCAGCTCGGCACGGGTGATCTCGGCCCTCGGAGCTTCCGGTTGGCTGGCCTCGGGCTTGTTGATGAGGTCTGCGCGGGCGACGACGGCACCGGAGGTTTCGGCGACTTCGGAGCGGGATGCGATCGTGCTCGTGACCTGCGGTGCGATCTGAGCCGGGGCGGCGGAGGCGACCTTCACCGCGCCGGCCTTGACCTGGACGGTCTTGACCCGGACCGGCTTCATCGGTTCGGACGAACCGGGGATGATCGAGAGCGGCTGGCTCGAGATCACGCCATTGGTGAGCGGCGCAGGCTCGATCTTGGATTCTATCGGCCGAACTTCAGGCCTATTGGCTTCAGATCTGGGCTGAGCCGACGGCACCGCGGCAGCCGCAGCCGCAAGCGTCGAAAGGCGCGCGGCGAGACGCGACGGGGCTGCTTCGGGAGCAGGGGCAGCCGACGCCTGGACCTGCGGAGCGGAACGGGCCGGGGTGTCCGATGTATCGGCGACTTCGGCAGCGGCGTCGGAGCCGTTGCGTTCGGTGACCGCGGCGACGGTGTGGGCGGTCGCGGCCTTATCGAGGTTCTCCGCGAGCAGGTTACGCATGATGGCGTCGCGCGAGCCGCCGCTACGGCCGCCCAGCACCACGCCGATCAGGTGGCGGTTGCCGCGGCGCATCGAGGTCACGAGATTGAAGCCGGAGGCGCGAGTATAGCCGGTCTTGATGCCGTCCACGCCCTCGACATTCCCGAGCAGATGATTGTGGTTCCGGATCGACTGTCCGCGCCAGTTGAACGTCGAGGTCGCGAAATAGCGATAGTAGCGCGGGAAGCGCTCCTGGATGGCGCGGCCGAGCGTGGCCTGGTCGCGCGCGGTCGTGACCTGCTCGTCGTTGGGAAGACCGTTGGCGTTCCGGTAAACCGTCCTGGACATGCCGAGCGAACGCGCCTTGCGCGTCATCATCTGGGCGAAGTCGTCCTCGTCGCCGCCAATTGCTTCCGCGATCACAACGGCTGCGTCGTTGGCGGAGCGGGTGACGAGACCTTTGATCGCGTCCTCGACGCGAATGGTCTGGCCGGCACGCAGGTTCAGCTTGGTGGGATCCTGATCGGCGGCGTGCTGCGACACCGGCATCTCGGTGTCGAGCTTCATCTTCCCGGACTCGAGGCGCTCGAACAGCAGATAGAGCGTCATGATCTTGGTCAGCGAGGCCGGATGGCGGATCCCGTCGGGACTCGTGGCCTGAAGCACGGAGCCGGAGTTGCCGTCGACGATGATCGACGCGAATTTCGGGCTGGAACTCTCGGACACATCGCGCTGCACGCGGTGTTGCGCGTAGTGACGCCGGTGGCGCCGCGCCTCGGCAGCATCGGTGGTGAAGATGACTGCACTCGTGACCGCAAGAAGCCCAAAAACGCCAACCCGCGCCAAGCGCGAGGAAGACAAGTTTTTACGAAGCATGAAACCCCGTCCCCCGTTTGTGACTTGATCACCGGCTCGTGAGGCGAAATTGTGCCCAAGGGACCCGGGATCATTACCTGCTCAGGCTGTCCTCCGCAGATGTTCGCCGCGGGGGACGTTGGACCTGAGCCGCTGTTCTGGCTAAGCTGATGTTCTCCAACGGCTTTTGGCCGCTTGTGGAAGTTGAACACGTCCAGGGAATCAAGGTAGGGGGCCGCGGTTTCCAAAAGCTTAAGGAACCATTGCGGGAAACCCCGGGAATCTTGGCAAATTTGCCCGCAATTTTGTGCGACGCACAAAATTCTTGACTTTTTTGTGCGTTGCACTAATCGTGAGCAGAGTCAGGGAGCCGGGGCTTCCGACAGGCTAGGGAAAAGGATTCCGAATGTTCAAGGTTGAAGACTTTCAGGGCTACGGGAAAGAGCACTTCGAGCAGTACGTCGCCTCCGCGACGTCGATGCAGCACGGCCTTCAGGCGATCGCCAGCGCTTATGGCGACTACACCAAGAAGTCGTTCGAAGACACCAAGTCCTTCGTCGAGAAGCTTTCCGGCGTGAAGTCGCTGGACAAGGCCGTCGAAGCGCAGACCGAATTCGCCCGTTCCGCCTACGAGTCCTTCGTCGCGGAATCGCAGAAGATCGCCGGCCTTTACAGCGACCTCGCCAAGCAGGCGTTCAAGCCGGTCGAGACCATCGTGTCGAAGTTCACCCCGGCCGCCAGCTAACGTTTCCTGACGTCCTGGAATCAAAGGCCCGGCTGCAGTAGCCGGGCTTTTTTTGTTTGTCTCGAAGTGTAGGTCTCAGCGCGCCATCGCAGCTTCCACAGCGTGCCGGTTTCCTTGAACATCGAGACGTCTGATCTGCCTTCGTCATCAGATAGAACTTGTCGGTGCGGCTCGCGCAATACTGCAGCACGCGGGAGGTCGGGTCGCTCCGGTGTTCACCTGCACCGTATGGATCCTGATGTTCGCCGCCTTGGCGTTATCGCACAGCTTCTTCTGCCGCGCGTCGATCTGCGAGGCGTGACGATCCCCGGAAATCTGTGCCTTTGCCCGTTTTCGCGTCACGCCATTGAGGGTAAATTGGTCCGTAGATAACCGGAGATAGCCCGCGCGAAACCGCCGCAGCCGCGTTGCTGGCCGGGTTCCTGGTGAACATCTTCTAAACCGGCGGGGCGGAAGCTTTTGTCAAATCAGTCCGGATTGATTAACCTTGGTGAGGATCGCCCGGACCGGGAATCGGGACCGCCATGGCCGCATCGGCCGAACTGCCGCACGCTTGCGGCGAGCCGGGGGCAGGCCCATATTCGGTGAGGCCGATCCGGTTTGGACCGGACCGGCTGGAAGCGGCGATCCAAAAAGGCGGTGCGCCTGTGCGAAGCTCCGAAGGCCGGGGCTGCGCGGCGAACCGTCATACGCTTCCGTGGGGAATTTGAACGCCTGAGCCATGCCGCAACTGTCTTCCAGACCAGATCCCTCCGCGGCCGCCGCCGCCCACGCTGCCCTGATGAGCAACGACGAGAACCGTTCCGGCGGTCCTTCCGCGCCAAACACGTCCGTCATCACCAAGGTCAAGCCGAAGACCAAACGGCCGAACCTGTACCGTGTGCTGATCCTGAACGACGATTACACGCCGATGGAATTCGTCGTTCATGTGCTGGAGAAATTCTTCCAGAAGGACGCCGAGGCCGCAACCAAGATCATGCTGCACGTTCATCATCACGGGATCGGGGAGTGCGGCGTGTTCACCTACGAGATCGCCGAGACCAAGGTGACGCAGGTGATGGATTTCGCTCGCAAGCACCAGCATCCGCTGCAATGCGTGATGGAAAAGAAGTAAGACACGTTACGGCGCATTCGAAGCCGGTTCTTGTGCATGTCGCAGTGTGATTGCCGCGTGATGTCTGCGCGCGATGTTCGTTGCAGAGGGCAAAACTACGGAATTTCGGACCGGTGCTGATCGTGCCCAAACCGGAACGGGTTTTGCATCAAAAAATACCGTAGCTGTGCAGCCGCCTGAGTCGCGGAACCGGTCTTTCGCCGCGATCTTGTATAACTATATGTGACAAAGGTTGTTGTTGCCTGACCGGGCGATGGCGATCATGATGGTGGGGGCCATAGAGGACGCGAATGCCGACTTTTTCCCAAAGCCTTGAACAATCCCTGCATCGTGCACTGGCGATCGCAAACGAGCGTCATCACCAATACGCGACGCTCGAGCATCTTTTGCTCTCCCTGATCGACGACTCCGATGCAGCCGCCGTCATGCGCGCCTGTAGCGTCGACCTCGACAAGCTCCGTACGAGCCTCGTCAATTATCTTGAGACCGAATTCGAGAACCTGGTGACGGACGGCGCCGATGACGCCAAGCCGACCGCAGGCTTCCAGCGCGTGATCCAGCGCGCGGTGATCCACGTGCAGTCGTCCGGTCGCGAAGAGGTGACCGGCGCCAACGTGCTGATCGCGATCTTTGCCGAGCGCGAGAGTCATGCCGCGTATTTCCTGCAGGAGCAGGACATGACGCGCTACGACGCCGTCAATTATATCAGCCACGGCATTGCCAAGCGGCCGGGCGTCTCCGAGGCGCGGCCGGTGCGCGGTGTCGACGAGGAGACCGAGACCAAGGGCAGCGAGGACGCCAAGAAGAAGGGCGAGGCGCTCGAGACCTATTGCGTCAACCTCAACAAGAAGGCGCGCGACGGCAAGATCGATCCGGTGATCGGACGCAAT
The DNA here is from genome assembly GCF_023073155.1 of Bradyrhizobium sp. 45. Classification (NCBI taxonomy): domain Bacteria; kingdom Pseudomonadati; phylum Pseudomonadota; class Alphaproteobacteria; order Hyphomicrobiales; family Nitrobacteraceae; genus Bradyrhizobium; species Bradyrhizobium sp. 45. Next base: position 205,990 of record NZ_JADPIX010000059.1, read on the forward strand.
TCCGAGATCAACCGCGCGATCCAGGTGCTGTGTCGCCGGCAGAAGAACAATCCGCTGTTCGTGGGCGAGGCCGGCGTCGGCAAGACCGCGATCGCGGAGGGCCTGGCCAAGCGCATCGTCGACAGCGAGGTGCCGGAGGTGCTGGCGGCTGCGACCGTGTTCTCGCTCGACATGGGCACGCTGCTCGCCGGTACGCGCTATCGCGGCGACTTCGAGGAACGCCTGAAGCAGGTGCTGAAAGAGCTCGAGGCGCATCCCAACGCCATCCTGTTCATCGACGAGATCCACACCGTGATCGGTGCGGGCGCGACCTCGGGCGGTGCGATGGATGCCTCGAATCTGCTCAAGCCCGCGCTGGCTTCCGGCACCATCCGCTGCATGGGCTCGACCACCTACAAGGAATACCGCCAGCACTTCGAGAAGGACCGCGCGCTGGTGCGGCGCTTCCAGAAGATCGACGTCAACGAGCCGACGGTCGAGGACGCGATCGCGATCCTCAAGGGCCTCAAGCCGTACTTCGAAGACTACCATCGGCTGAAATACACCAATGAGGCGATCGAGGCTGCGGTGCAGCTCTCTTCGCGCTACATCCACGACCGCAAGCTGCCGGACAAGGCGATCGACGTGATCGACGAATCCGGCGCGGCGCAGATGCTGGTCGCCGAGAACAAGCGCAAGAAGACCATCGGCATCAAGGAGATCGAGACGACGATCGCCTCGATGGCGCGGATCCCGCCGAAGAGCGTGTCGAAGGACGATGCCGAGGTGCTCAAGCATCTTGAGCAGACCCTGAAGCGCACGGTGTTCGGTCAGGACAAGGCGATCGAGTCGCTCGCCGCTTCGATCAAGCTGGCGCGTGCCGGCCTGCGCGAGCCGGAGAAGCCGATCGGCTGCTATCTGTTCTCGGGTCCGACCGGCGTCGGCAAGACCGAGGTCGCGAAACAGCTCGCGGCGTCGCTCGGCGTCGAGCTGTTGCGCTTCGACATGTCCGAATACATGGAGCGGCACACCGTGTCGCGCCTGATCGGCGCGCCTCCCGGCTATGTCGGTTTCGATCAGGGCGGCCTGCTCACCGACGGTGTCGACCAGCATCCGCATTGCGTGGTGCTGCTCGACGAGATCGAGAAGGCGCATCCCGATCTCTACAACGTGCTGCTCCAGATCATGGATCACGGCCGGCTCACCGACCACAACGGCAAGCAGGTCAACTTCCGCAACGTGATCCTGATCATGACCACGAACGCGGGCGCGTCCGATCTCGCCAAGCAGGCGTTCGGCTTCACGCGCTCGAAGCGGGAAGGCGACGACCACGAGGCGATCAACCGGCAGTTCGCGCCGGAATTCCGCAACCGTCTCGATGCCGTCGTGTCGTTCGGCCATCTCAGCGTTGAGGTGATCGGTACGGTGGTCGAGAAGTTCGTGCTTCAGCTCGAAGCGCAACTCGGCGATCGCGATGTCACCATCGAGCTGTCCGATCCCGCCAAGACCTGGCTGGTGAAGCATGGTTACGACGAGCAGATGGGCGCACGTCCCATGGCTCGCGTGATCCAGGAGCACATCAAGAAGCCGCTGGCCGACGAGGTGCTGTTCGGCAAGCTCAAGGGTGGCGGCCATGTCCGCGTCGTTCTGGTCAAGGACGAGGCCGACGAGACCAAGGACAAGATCGGCTTCGAGTTCGTCGAGGGTCCGGTCACGCCGAAGCAGGAGAAGCTCCCGGGTGCCCGCAAGCGCCCGCCGGGCAAGTCCAAGCCCGGTGGCCCCGGCGGCTCGAAGGGGCCGACCAAGAGCCCGCTGGTCAAGGCTTGATCTGCGCGCGATGAATTGAAAAGGCCGGCTGAGAAGCCGGCCTTTCTCGTTGGCAGCCAAATATAAGCAAGAAGATCCGGTATGACCAACACGCCTTCTGCAAACTCGTCGTCAGCTTCCTCGATCCCCGCCGACGATCCCGGCCGCGCCCTGACGGTCGCCGATCCCGACGGCGCTGACGTGCCGCATATCTCTGTGGCCGGCGGCACCTACACGGTTCTGGTGTCGGGCGCGCAGACCGCAGGACGCTATTGCCTGGTCGACATGCTGGTGCCCGCCGGCGGCGGGCCCCCGCCGCACCGCCACGACTTCGAGGAGATGTTCACGCTGCTCGAAGGCGAACTTGAATTCACCTTTCGCGGTAAGTCCCATACCGTAAGTGCGGGGTCGACCGTCAACGTCCCGGCCAACGCGCCGCACGCGTTCAAGAACGTGTCCGGCAAGACGGCCCGTATGCTCTGCATGTGCGCGCCAGCGGGACAGGACGAATTCTTCCTGGCGGTTGGCTTTCCCGTCGAAGGCCGCACATCGCCACCGCCGAAGCCGACCCCGGAAGAGATGGCCGAGAAAGGCAAGCTGATCGCAGCACTGCTGCCGAAATATCGCACCGAGATGGTGAAGATGTGAGGCGCGGCGGACGCAGCCGAAATCGGCCTTCCCAAATGGTCGCGCGCTATTCGCCGCGCAGGCGCTGGTCGTCCTGCACGCGAACATGCTCGGCGCCGCGCGCACCCGCGGACGACAGCCGCAACATGCTCAGCGCTGCGCCGCAGAGCGCGAAGCCGACGCCGGTCAGCAACGCGATCCTGGTTCCCTCGATCGGATAGCGGCCGAGGAAGAGTGCCACCAGCGCTGCGCCGGTGGTCTGCCCAAGCAGCCGCGCCGTCCCCAGCATGCCGCTGGCGCCGCCGGCACGCTCGCGCGGGGCGGCCGCGATCATGGTGCGGTTATTGGGGGTCTGGAACAGGCCGAAGCCGGCGCCGGCCAGCGCCATCCGCCAGACCACGTCGAGCGGCGTGGGCGCAGCCGGCAGCAAGGCGAGCGCAGCGAGGCCGCAGGCGAACAGCGTAAGGCCGATGCCGCCGAGCAGGCCGGCCGGATAATGCTCCACCAGGCGGCCGGCGAGGGGGGCTGCGAACGCCAACGCGATCGGCCACGGCGTGATCAAGAGGCCCATATGCACCGCCGAATAGCCGAAGCGGCTCTGGAGATAGAAGGGGATCGCGACGAAGGCCAGCATCTGCCCGCAGAACGAGGCGATCGAAGTCGCAATCGACAATGCGAACACGGGGATGCGCAACAGGTCGATCGGCAGCAGCGGCGAGGCCATGTGGGTCTCGCGGTAGATCAGCAGCGCGCCGGCGACGAGCGCGATGGCGAACTGCACGAGGCAGGTGATCGCGGCTTCGCCATGACCGACGCTATCGACGGCCGCGATGCCGACGCCGAAGGTGATCGCGGACAGCCCCGCGCTCTGCCAGTCGAAGGAATGGCTCGCAGGCCTGGTGTGCGGCAGGCTGCGCAGGCCCAGCACCAATGTCACCACGCCGAGCGGAACGTTGATGGCGAACAGCCAGGGCCAGCTGCCGAACGCCAGGATACCGGCGGCGAGCGTCGGGCCGACCGCGGCTGAGAAGGCGACGACGAGAGCGTTGAGCCCGATGCCGCGGCCGAGCTGGCTGCGTGGGTAAGTGAAACGCACCAGCGCTGCGTTGACGCTCATGATGCCGGCCGCGCCGAACCCCTGCACGATGCGTGCAATCGTGAGGAGCGGCAGCGTGTGCGCCAGCGCGCAGAGTGCGGAGGCAAATGTGAACAGCACCAGGCCGACCAGATAGACGCGGCGATAGCCGACGATCTCACCGAGCGAAGCCAGCGGCAGCAGCGAGATCGTGATCGCGAGCTGGTAGCCGTTGACGATCCAGATCGAGAACGCCGGGCTGGCGTCGAGGTCGGCCGCGATCGTCGGCAGCGCGACGTTGGCGATGGCGCTGTCGACCACTGCCATGATAATGCCGAGCGCAATGGTCAGGACCGCCTGGCCACGCTGCGGCTGCGGCAGGCCGTCGGCGTGCTCCATGGAGGCTGGCAACATGATGGCGGCGTGCTTGATTCGAGCCGTGGTTCGTCTCCGGATTAGGAAATTGCGAGATGCATCGCAACCCGGCAGGATACGGGCGGTTCCTGCGCCGGGAGCGGGTCTCCCGGCACCGCGGGCATGGGTCGGCACGGCCTCGCGGCTCACCAGCGGGAGGTCGACTTCCCGAACACATAGAGCGCGCCGAGCCCAACCGTCACCGCGGTCGAGACGATCAGGATGGTGCGCTCCCAATCGATCCGCTCCGCTCGGCGCGGTTGAGATTGAGAGCGGTGAACAGGGCCTTCATGGCAAATCGGCGCATCGGCTGCCTCGCGTGAGCGCACGATGCCACTGTCGGCGCGGGCCGGCTTGATGCAGCTCAAGCCGGACTGCGCCGGCGTGCCGGTCTCTACACCGCCGGCGGATTGCGGTCGGTGAAAGTTGTGCGCTGGTGCCAGTAAGGATAGGGCAGCGTCACCTTGCTCGCCGCATCGAGCTTGGCGATCTGGTCCTTGGTCAATGACCAGCCGACCGCGCCGAGATTTTCGCGCAGCTGCGTCTCGTTGCGCGCGCCGATGATCAGCGTCGAGACGGTCGGACGCTGCAGCAGCCAGTTCAGCGCGATCTGCGAGACGCTCTTGCCCGTTTCCCTGGCGACCTCGTCGATCGCATCGACGACGCGATAGACGTGCTCGTCCGGCACGGGCGGGCCGAACTCGGCCGTCTTGGGCAAGCGGCTTACGTCAGGCTTTGGCTGGCCGCGGCGGATCTTTCCGGTGAGGCGTCCCCATCCGAGCGGCGACCAGACCACCGCGCCGAGGCCCTGGTCGAGGCCGAGCGGCATCAGCTCCCATTCGTAGTCGCGCCCGATCAGTGAATAATAGGTCTGGTTGGCGACGTAACGCGGGAAGCCATGCTTGTCGGCAACGCCAAGCGATTTCATCAGGTGCCAGCCCGAAAAGTTCGACACGCCCACGTAGCGGATCTTGCCGGCGCGCACGAGCACATCGAGAGTCGCGAGCACCTCTTCAGGCGGGGTGAAGGCGTCGAAGCCGTGAAGCTGGAACAGGTCGATGTAATCGGTGCCGAGCCGGCTCAGCGAAGCGTCGATGGCTGTAAGCAGATGCTGCCGCGACGACCCGATGTCGTTGGGGCCGTCGCCGAAGCGGAACGTCGCCTTGGTCGAAACCAAAACCTTGTCGCGGCGGCCCTTGATGGCTTCGCCGAGAACGCGCTCGGACTCGCCGAGCGAATAGACGTTCGCGGTGTCGAACATCGACACGCCGGCATCGAGGCAGATATCCAGAAGGCGCCGGGCTTCGGTCGCGTCGGTGGTGCCCCACGCAGCGAGGCGGCCCACGCCGCCGAAGGTGCCGGTCCCAAGACTCAAGGCGGGCACCATGAGGCCCGAGCGGCCCAAGCGTCGGTATTCCATCGATTTGCTCCTCGGCTGGCCGCTGATTGATCCCCGCGACCTCTGCCGGATCGTAATGCAAGGCTGCGCCGTGTCCTACCTCGCGTTCACATACCGGCCTTGCTCGGAAACGGCCTAGTCGTGCAGACGCATGTCATCGAATGCCGCGTCAGTCACGCGCGGGGCTGGCCGTCGTCGCCGGAAGCCGAGCCGCGCCCCTCGTTACTGGTGATTGAAGGCAGGTGGCCTCGCTCTCGCGCGCCGGCCGCGGCAGGAGCGTCAGGCTCCAGCCCAACGCAACAAGCACCGCGAGCCGGATCGCGATCACGCCGAGCAAGACTTCCGATCCGCTTATCGTGGCGTTGGTTCTCATGTGCAGAGCCTGATCCCGGCTGCAGCACCTGACAATCTGGAATTCACGAGCACGGCCTTCGCCTGAAGCGAAGGCTCGGGCCATTGGCTGCCCGGACGTCAATGCCGCGACTGGCTCTGCCGGAAGTCGCGCGGTGACATCCCGAAATGCTCGCGGAAGACGCGGCCGAAATGCGAGAGGTCGTTGAAGCCCCAGGCGAAGGCGATCTCGCTGATGTGGCGGTGAGCGAGCACGGGGGAGGCGAGGTCGCGCCTGCATTGAGCGAGGCGCTCACCGAGGACGTAGCGCTGGAACGAGGTGTCCTCGTCAGCCAGGAGATCGTTGACATAGCGGGACGAGATGCCGAGCGCCGCTGCGGTCTCGGACAGCGAGAGGTCGGGATCGGCAAGATGAGCCCGGATATACGCCTTCAGTCGGTAGAGCAGGGCGGAGCGATGCGTCGAGGACGGCAGCGGCGTCTTGCCCAGCCGCTCGCCCAGCGCCATCGCCAGGACATCGACGGCCTGTTCCGACAGAGCGGCGGCGTGGTGCAGATCGATCTGATCCGCGCTCTGGCAGAGCCGGTAGATGAAATCGTAGGCGATCCTCTGCAGTGGCGAGTCCGGCCCGAAAGAGGTGGCAGTAAGAGTTTCGGTCGCGCCGAGCCGGCGCTGCAGCATCTCGCGCGGCACCTTGAAGATGGTCTGCGTGAAGATGCCGTCGAATTTCAGCTCGTAGGGACGGGTGGTGTCATAGAGCGCAAACTCTCCCGGACTGACCACGGCCTCGCGGCCGTCCTGCACCACGCCGCCGGCGCCGCGATTGCCGAGCGCGATCAGGATGAAGTCCTGATCCGAGCGCGCGATGCGCGACGGCGTGCGCAACACGTGTTGACGGTCGGAGCAGACCTCGGAGCATTCCGCCTTGCCCAGTGGCGCCCGGGTGACCGTGCCCCGAAAGGCGCTGCCAAGATCGGACCTGCAGTCGAGCCCGACGAAGACGTCGCAAACGATATCCTGCCAGAGCGCAAGCCGGCGGTGGCCTGGGCTGTCGTCCGTGGTGAACTGGATTGGCATCTGCAGAGCCTCCCTTTCACATCCCGCAAAATCGCGTGTCGGCGCTGGTCCCGACTGACGAAGGCAAATCCCGTACCGGGTCGGTGAATCCCGTCCGGTCGAGTTTTTGTTCCGCCGCGGTCGAGCGCCCGCCGCCCGGCTTGGTCAAATAGACTGCATCGGACCTGGCTTCCGATCAACCGGCAAGGAGGCGGGAATGGGCATCGAACATCCGAAATACAAGGTCGCGGTGGTGCAGGCGGCGCCCGCCTGGCTCGATCTCGACGCCTCGATCGACAAGTCAATCGCCCTGATCAGGGACGCCGCCGAGAAGGGCGCCAAGCTGATCGCTTTTCCGGAAGCCTTCATCCCCGGCTACCCCTGGCACATCTGGATGGATTCGCCGGCCTGGGCGATCGGTCGTGGCTTCGTGCAACGCTATTTCGACAATTCGCTGTCCTATGACAGTCTGCAGGCCGAGCGGCTGCGCGACGCAGTGCGCAAGGCCAAGCTCACTGCCGTGCTCGGTCTGTCCGAGCGCGACGGCGGCAGTCTCTATCTGGCGCAATGGCTGATCGGGCCCGATGGCGAGACCATCGCAAAGCGCCGCAAGTTGCGGCCGACCCATGCCGAGCGCACGGTCTATGGCGAGGGCGACGGCAGCGATCTCGCCGTGCACGCGCGGTCCGACATCGGCCGCATCGGCGCCCTGTGCTGCTGGGAGCATCTCCAGCCGCTGTCGAAATACGCCATGTATGCCCAGAATGAGCAGGTCCATGTCGCGGCCTGGCCGAGCTTTTCGCTCTACGATCCTTTCGCGCCGGCGCTCGGCGCCGAGGTGAACAACGCCGCCTCGCGCGTCTATGCGGTCGAGGGCTCCTGCTTCGTGCTCGCGCCTTGCGCGACGGTCTCGCAAGCCATGATCGACGAGCTCTGTGATCGGCCGGACAAGCACGCGCTGCTGCATGCCGGCGGCGGCTTCGCTGCGATCTACGGCCCCGATGGCAGCCAGATCGGCGATAAGCTCGCGCCGGACCAGGAGGGCCTCTTGATCGCCGAGATCGATCTTGGCGCCATCGGCGTCGCCAAGAACGCCGCTGATCCAGCCGGGCACTATTCGCGCCCCGACGTGACCCGGCTCCTGCTCAACAAGAAGCGATACCAGCGCGTCGAGCAGTTTGCGCTGCCGGTCGACACCGTCGAGCCCACGGACATTGCCGCGGCGGCGAGCTGATCGCCGCAATCGAGGGAGGCACGATCATGGAATCCGCAATTCCTCTGCATCTCGAGACGCCGCGCACGCGCCACAAGCGCGTGCCGGACGATTACGAGCCGCCATACCCGTCCTTCGTGGCGCGCTATAAGCCTTCCGTGAACCGGGTCGTGATGGCCTATTTCGGCCTTCAGTATCGCGGCACGGCGGCAGCTGCTGCAACGGACGCTCTCGCCGAAATCGCGGCGCGGTTTGCCGCGGAAGGCGGTCCTTCGCATTGGGACCGGGCGCAATATGTTGATCAGGCAGGCTACGAGAACGTCGTCTCGGTGGCCTATTGGGACGACATTGCGCGGTTCGACAAATGGTTTGCATCGGCGCGCGAGGCCTGGACCGGAGCGCAGCCCGAGGGCATCGGCACGTTCATCGAGGTGCTGCGCCCCACGGTGGCGCGGCACGAGACGCTGTTTTCCTCGCTCGGCCGGCCCGAGGGCGTCGCCGCAATCTCCGGCGGCATGAGCGGCGAGGTGCAGGAGCACGCCTATTGGGGCGGCATGCGCGACCGCATCCCGCTGTCACAGACCGATCCGATGTCGCCGGGCGGCAATCCCGAGCTGATCCGCGACGGCGCGCGGCTGCGCGTGAAGGCGCACGACAATCTCTGTCTGATCCGATCAGGCCAGGATTGGAGCGATACCGAAACCTCGGAACGAAAGCTCTATCTCGACGACGTCGAACCGGTGTTGCGCGAGGGCATGGATTTCTTGCGCGATGACGGCCTTGGCATCGGCTGTTACGCCAACCGTTACATGCGCGTGCTTGCAGCCGGCGGGGACGCGAGTGAAAAGTCCTACGGTCAAAGCTGGTGGAAGAGCCTGGCGGCGCTGGAGCGGTGGGCGGAATCGCATCCGACCCACGTCAGGATATTCGGCGCCGCGATGAAGTACCTGTCGACGCTCGGCCCCTCGGCAAAACTGCGGCTCTACCACGAGGTCACCGTGGCTGCTGCCGACGAGCAGTTCTTCGAGTACCTGAACTGTCACGCCAAGACCGGCATGCTGGCGGCGGTGGAGACCGTCGCCGCTTGATAGAGTTAGATCACGCAATGGCCGAGCAGCTCGGGATGCGCGGCGCAGATGTGATGCGCGCCGGCGTCCCGCAGCTCGGTCTCGCTGCCGTAGCCATAGAGCACGCCGATCGCGGTCATGCCGTTGGTGCGGGCGCCGACCACGTCATGGCTGCGGTCGCCGATCATGATCGCGCTGGCGGGATCGACCCTGGCTTCGTCGAGCGCGTAGCGCAGCAGGTCGCGCTTGTCGACGCGCGTGCCGTCGAGTTCGGAGCCGAACACCCGCTCGAAATACGGTTTCAGGCCAAAATGCTCGACGATACGGGTGGCGTAGACCGCGGGCTTGCTGGTCGCCACGAACATGCGCGGTGTTGTCGCGGCAAGCGTTGTCAGCGTGTCCACGATACCGGCATAGGCTTCGTTCTCGAACAGGCCGACGTCGCTGAAGCGCTCGCGATAGAGCAGCAGCGCCCGGTCGGCGAGTTCCGCGCTGCCCGTGAGCTTTTGCAGGCTGGCATGCAGCGGCGGCCCGATGCACCAGGTCAGCTCGTCCTCGCTCGGAACCGCAACGTTGAGCCGCTCCAGGGCGTACTGGATCGAGCGCGTGATCCCGGGCTTCGGGTCGGTCAGCGTGCCGTCGAGATCGAAATAAATGGTCACCATATTGTCGCGCCTGTGTTGATACCGCCGCCTATTGCCAGACCTAAACGAGGCCGGGGGCCAAGGCAAACGCGCAACCATTGTCACGCCGAAAATCGCCTTCCCGATACCGCGTATCCCTTAAAGCTCGCTATTCGCGGGAGGGAAGCGTAGAGTCGCGCCATCACCGCCTTTCCATTGGCATCGACCGGTGACTGAGGGTCACCAGCGCTCCCGCCGACTGAGCAGGAGCGTGCATGACTCGATTTCGTCTGGTCGACTGGATCCGCCGGAGAGCGCTTCTCGTCGCATTGATGCTTGGCACATTGATACTTGGCACACTGTCGCAAGGCGCTGTCGCGGCAGGACCGGACTGCCGGGCGATCGAAAGCACGAGCGGACGTCTCGCCTGCTACGATGCTGCGTTTCCTCCGAAGGAAAAAAAGCCCGCTGCTGCGGAAGGCGATGGGTCCCGTGCTGCCTACAAGGACCCGTTCGTGGCGGAAGAGGCCAGAACCGCGGCGAAGCTGAAGAACATCTGCCGCGGCTGTTGAGGGTTGCTCGTTCGCCGCGCTCGTCGATCAACGAGTCCGGACGAGGGATCGAGACGATTTTTTCAGGAGAGGCCGGATGAGCGAGCGACTTGAAACCCTGAAGAAGGCCCGTGAGCGCATGATCGAGGACAGGGACGCGCATGCGAAAGTGCTGGCCGCCCCCTTTGAGCGCGACACGGCCGAGCGAGCGCGCAACGAGTTTATCGAGATCCAGGCGCTGATTGATGCCCTCGACGGCGCCATCCGGGGCGAAATCCCGGTTGCGGTCAAAAACTAAGGCGGTAGGCAGCGAGACCAGCGGAGCGCCGCTACCGCTCCCTCATTGCTGTCTCGCCCATTCAACGATGGCGGTCGCCTCCGCGCCTGCCCGGGTTTCCCAGGCGGTGATCGCGCCCGTTGCTGCCTTCCGCAGCTCCGTGACAAGGGACGCAGGCGCCGGCTCGGCGATATGGACGCCATTGTCGCGCATGCGCGGATAGTTCTCGATGGTGCGGTGGCTCAATAGCGCCAGCTGGCTCTGCTCAGTCTCGGCCGCCGCCGCCAGCACCTCGCGCTGCATCGGTTCGGACAGTTCGGCAAAGGCGTCGCTGCGGACGAAGGCGATCGAGATTGGCATCGCGTAGTTGATGGCCGTGAAATGCGGCAGGAAGTCCCACAATTTGCGTCCCGCGCCGCCGTCGCCGGAGGTGAGGAAGGCATTCAGCCGGTGTTCCCTCAGTCCGGCGAGCGCCGCATCCATCGGCAGGAATTGCGCGTTCGCGCCGGCTGCGCGCATGACCTCGGTGGAATTGGCATCGTAGGTTCGCAGATTCAGTTTCGGCAGGTCGTCAGCACCGTCGAGCGACTGCTCCGACCAGAGGCCCCTGGCCGGCCAGATCGTCACATAGAGCAGCTTGAGGCCGCGCGCAGCCAGCGCCTTCTCATAGAGCGGTCGCGCCCGCAGATTGGTGGCCCGGGCGAGATCCACCGATTGCACGAGAAAAGGCAGGGTGGACAATCCGAGCACAGGGTCGAGGCCCGAGAGCGCGCCCGCGAAGGCATCGCCGCCCGCGATCCGGCCGTCCAGCGCCGCGCGCGGCATCTCGCCCGAGTTGATCTTGAGCTGGTTGTCGAAGGCGTTAGTCACGGTCACGAAGCCGTGGGTACGGTCGGAGACGCGGCTGGCGAAAGTCGCCAGCCCAATCCCGGAGATGTTATTCTCAGGGTATTCCGTGGTCATCCGCCAATTGACTTGAGACGCGACTTGAGACGTCACCTGCGCGGCGGCTGGCGCGACGCTCAGGATGAGCGCGGCGAGGACAAGGATCGCGCGGATCCGTTTGGCGGGGTAACGCATTGGGAGAAGCAGGTCAGGCAGCATGATATTGGCGACCCGTCGAACCATGGCACGATGCCACAACATTGTTGATCACACTGTCGCATGCCGCGCCGAGGCGCGCCACCGCCGTGCCTGCGCGCGATGGGTGCAGATTGCGATGTGCATCATCTCCGCGCTGCTTGTCTCGTCGACCCAGGCCGCGGCATGGGACAGTTCGCCCGCCAAGACCGACGTTGCCATCCCCAGCGTCGAAGAACTCGCTGTGCAGCCGGAGAAGCCCGGTGCGCGGGAGAGCGACACGCGGGAGTCGATCTGCCTGATCATCGAGGCCGCGGCGCGCGATGCCAATCTTCCACTGGAGTTCTTCGCCCGCGTGATCTGGCAGGAAAGCCGCTTCCAGACCGATGCGGTCGGGCCGGTGACGCGCAGCGGCGAGCGGGCGCAGGGGATCGCGCAATTCATGCCGGGCACCGCGAGCGAGCGCGGGCTGCTCAATCCCTTCAATCCGGTGCAGGCGCTGCCGAAGTCGGCGGAATTCCTGAACGAGCTGCGCAACCAGTTCGGCAATCTCGGGCTGGCGGCGGCCGCCTACAATGCCGGGCCGCGCCGGGTGCAGGAATGGCTCGCCGGCACCGGCGGCATGCCCGAGCAGACCCGCAATTACGTTCTTGCGATCACCGGCACGAGCGTCGATGCGTGGGCCAAGGCAGGCGCGACCGGCAAGGGGCCGCCCAGCGTGCCGCCGACGAGCTGCCGCGATCTGATGGCGCTTTTGAAGCGCGCGCCGAATGCCTTCGTCGCCGAGCTCGAGCAGCATGTGGAGCTTGCGGCTGCAAAGGTCTGGGGCGTGCAGCTCGCCGCGGGCTTTGACCGCAACCGCGCGCTGGCGATGTACTCCCGCGCGGTCACGCGGCTGAGCGCCGTGATCGGCGAACGTGATCCGAGCCTGCTCAGCTCGGTGATGCGCAGCCGCGGCACGCGCGCCTTCTACCAGGTGCGCATCGGCGCCGATACGCGGAGCGAGGCGGATGAACTCTGCGGTCGCATTCGCAAGGCCGGCGGGGCGTGCTTCGTGCTGAAGAATCGCGGTGTGAGCGGGTAGGGCATCTGTCCCAGCGTGCATGCCAGCCCCGCCGTGCGCTTTCTTGACGCGAGGCGCCGCATTGCCCGTTATGCGGGCACGATTCCTCATCCGGCCAAGACTCCCCGTGGCGCTTCCTCCGCTCGATTCACCTCAATGGCAAAGTCCCTGGCGCGCCTTTGCGTGGGGGCTGCGCTCGATCACGCAGACCATCCTCACGCTCGTGCTGTTCGTGACCTATCTCGGCATCGGCGCGCTCGCCCACGACACACATTTCAGCCTGCTCTGGGCGCTCTGCTCGACGCTGTTCGTCTGGGCAGGTCCGGCGCAGATCATCCTGATCACCACGCTTGGCTCCGGCGCGACGATCGTCCAGTCCGCGATCGCGGTCACCGTCAGTGCGATCCGGCTGTTTCCGATGGTGGTCTCGGTGCTGCCGTTGATGCGCACGCCGACGACGAAACGGCGCGAGCTGTTTTTCGCGGCGCATCTCACCGCGGTGACACTGTGGGTCGAATGCCATCGCTTCCTGCCGCAGGTACCGCGTGAACGCCGGATCGCCTTCGTCAACGGACTTGGCTTCGGTCTTGTCTCGGTGTGTCTCACCGCCAATGCGGTCGGCTATTTCCTTGCCGCCAATCTGACTCAGACGCTTGGCGCGGCGATCCTTTTGCTGACGCCGCTGTCCTTCCTGTTCTCGACCGCACGCAACAGCCGCGAGGTCGCCGATGTCGTCGCCCTCGCGCTGGGCATATTGCTGTATCCGCTGGCCGCGAAGATGAACTCCGGCCTCGACATCCTCGTCAGCGGCCTCGCGGCTGGCACGATTGCTTATGGCGTGCATTGGTGGCGGGAGGTGCGCGCATGAGCTTTGCGCAGCTCATTGGCGACTGGCACGCCCTGGCGGTGCTGTTCGTCGCCGGCGTTGTTCCCAACCAGATATGGCGCATGCTGGGCCTGTGGTTCGGCGGCGGCATCGACGAGGGCTCCGAGCTTCTGGTCTGGGTACGGGCGGTCGCCACGGCGATCCTGGCCGGCGTCATCGCCCAGATCGTGGTCGAGCCCCCTGGGGCGCTTGCGAGCGTGCCGGACGCCCTGCGCTACGGTGCGGTCGGCGCCGGCCTCGTCGTCTTCCTGCTGGCCCGCCGCTCGATCTTCGCGGGCGTGGTCGCGGGCGAAGTCTTCATGCTGGCCGGCAAGTGGTGGTTGGGCTAAAACCGCCGGCGAACAGCAGGGAATTGGACATATGGTTCGCGAAAACCAGCTCCGCGAGGGTGAAGTCTCCATCGAGCTGCCGCCGACGCAAGATGCCGGCCTCGTCTTCATCGGCCGCATCCGCACGCCCTGGAGCTCGCGGATGGAGACCCCGCGGCAGGGCCGGACAGACGGCCCGATATGTCGGCTCGAGATCTTCGAGCCATTCGTGCCGGCGATCAAGGGCGTCGATTTCTACAGCAATCTCGAAGTGCTTTACTGGCTCGACAAGTCGCGCCGCGACATCGTCCTGCAAAGCCCTAAGAACAACGAGAAGACCCGCGGCACGTTTTCGCTGCGCTCGCCGGTGCGCCCTAATCCGATCGGCACGTCGATCGTGAAGCTGGTCGGCATCGAGGGCAACGCGATTCTGGTGCGCGGGCTCGATTGCCTCGACAACACGCCGCTGATCGACATCAAACCAGATCGTTGCGAGTTCACGCCGCTGGCCGCCCCGCAGCCTGGAGATTTTCAGACGGAGTGAAGTGTCTCCTCCGTCATTTCGAGGAGCTCTTGCGACGAAGCAATCCAGACTGTAGCCGCGGAGGCAGTCTGGATTGCTTCGCTGCGCTCGGAATGACCAGTGGAGAGCGTCAGCCCGCCTTCAACGCCGCGATCAGCTTGGTCGCGTTCTCTTCCAGCACCTTGACGTCTTCCTTGCGGCTGGCGGGCGGAAGCATCGCCACGCCGTCGTGGCGCGGCATCACGTGCATGTGGAGATGAAACACCACCTGTCCGCCGGCCGCCTCGTTGAACTGCTGCACGGTGATGCCGTCGGCCTTGAACGCCGTCATCGCTGCGGCAGCGATTTTGTGTGCGCCGCGGGCGACGTGGGCGTAGTCGTCCGGCTTGATGTCGAGGATGTTGCGGGCAGGAGCTTTTGGAATCACCAGCGTGTGGCCCGGTACCCGCGGCATGATGTCGAGAAAGGCGAGCACGTGCTCATCCTCGTAAACCTTGTGGCAGGGGAATTCACCGCGGAGGATCTTCGCGAAGATGTTGTCGGGGTCGTAGGCGGTCATGGCGGCGGCTCCCTGGAATTTTGCGCTTACTGTCACCAGCCGCAACGAACCGTCAAGGCGCCTCGTCGGCGCCTTTGCGGAACGGGCCGAGCTCGGCCAGCTCCCGTCCGGCTTCTGCAACATAGGCGCGCTCGCGCTTGAGGTAATCGTCGATGGCGCGGCGCAAGCCCGGATCAGCGATGAAGTGAGCGGAGTGGGTGGTCCGCGGCAGGTAGCCGCGTGCGATCTTGTGCTCGCCCTGCGCGCCGGCTTCGACATTCGCCAAACCGCGTTTGATGGCGAAGTCGATCGCCTGGTAATAGCAGACCTCGAAATGCAGGAAGGGATGATGCTCGACCGCACCCCAGTTGCGGCCGAACAGCGTGTCCGAGCCGATGAAGTTGATCGCGCCCGCGATCCAGCGATCGTTGCGGCGTGCCATGACCAGCAGCACGTCCTGGCTCATGGTTTCGCCGATCAGCGAGAAGAATTCTCGCGTCAGATAAGGCCGGCCCCATTTGCGCGAGCCGGTCTCCATGTAGAATTGAAAGAAGGCCTCCCAGGCATCTTCGGTGATCTCCTTGCCCGTGAGGCAGTGGATGGTTACCCCGGCAGCCAGCGCATCGCGCCGTTCGCGCTTGATCGATTTGCGGTGGCGGGAGTTCAGCGTCGCCAGGAAATCGTCGAAACTCGCAAAGCCTTCGTTGTGCCAATGGAACTGCTGGTCGGTGCGCTGGAGGAAGCCGTGCTCGGCGAGCAGCTTCCACTCCGCCTCGCGGGCGAAAGTGACGTGCACCGAGGAAGCCTTGCTGACACCGCACAGCGCCACCAGCCCGCTCGCCAGCGCTTCCATGATGTGCTCGCGGTCAACGCCGTCGCGGACCAGCAGCCGCGGTCCCGTCGCCGGCGTGAACGGAACCGAAACCTGCAGCTTCGGATAGTACCGCCCGCCGGCGCGCTCATAGGCATCGGCCCAGCCGCGGTCGAAGACATATTCGCCTTGCGAGTGCGATTTCAGATAGCAGGGCACGACGCCGGCGACGCGACCGTCGACCTTGGCCACGAGATGCCGCGGTCCCCAGCCGGTGCGGATCGTGGCCGAACCCGATTTCTCAACGGCCGATAAAAACGCGTGGGAGACGAAGGGGTTATAGCCGGGCTTTGAGAGGCCGAGGGAATCCCCTGGAAGTCCGGATGAGGTTCCCTTGCCATGCCCATTACAAGACTTGCCGCCGGGATTGGCGCAGGCGTCCCAGTCGTCCGGCGATACTTCGCCAATGGAAGGTACGGCCTCAAGGGTGATTTCGGATGGTGCCATCGTGCCCAAGATCGTGCATTGCAGCAGCGACTTCAAGAGTGGGAAACATCAAGCCTAGGGTACGAAGCCCTCGAAGATCATCTGATCCGCATATTGCGCGACCCGCGTCCGCTGCTCGGTCGTACGCACGGTCCAGCCCAGTAGAGCGCAGCCGAACACATTGCGGGCGATCCAGGGGGCGGGGGCGGGCAGGTCGTCGACCCTAAAGGCGACGAACTGCGGCTGGGTCTGAAAGCCATGGCGCAGGTACAGCATGCTGTCGCGCTGCTGCTGCGTCAGGTGAGCCCAGTAGTCGTCCTGATAGCTCCGTTGCGCGACGATGCCGCGGGGGCGGGATGGCAGCAGCTCGCGCAGCGCCAGCACCTGGTCCGGGTCGAACGACATGCCGACCGCTGGGCCATCATAGGACGCGAGCACCTCGGCCATCCGCTTCACCAGCTTGCGGTCGCGGTCAAAACGGCTCTTAACCTCGATCACCAGCGGCACGCGGCCGCCAACAAGGGCGCAGAGGTCGCTGAGCGACATCATCCGCTCGGCCGTGTCCTTGAACGTGAGCGCCTTCAGTTCAGTGGCGGTTTTCTCGACCAGCGGGCCGGTGGCCTCGGTCAGGCGGCCGAGCGCATGGTCGTGATGCACCATGGCCTCGCCGTCGGCGGAGAGCTGGATGTCGACCTCGATGGAGAAATTGCCCGCAATTGCAGCCTGCACCGCGCCCGGCATGTTCTCGACGATGCCGCGGGAAATGTCGTGCAGGCCACGATGGGCGACCGGGCGGGCTGTCAGCCAATCAGGAGCGCGCATTCGCCTCAGGCGACCTCAAACACGCCTTCGACCTCGACCGCCGCATCCGCGGGCAGGGAGGCGACGCCGACAGTGGTGCGGGCATGACGGCCCTTGTCACCGAAGGCGGCGACCATCAGGTCGGAGGCGCCGTTGAGGACCTTCGGCCCGTCCAGGAAGTCCGGCGCGGAGTTGATGAAGCCGCCGAGGCGCACCACGCGCACGACCTTGTCGAGGTCGCCCAGCGCCGCCTTGACCTGGGCCAGCAGATTGACGGCGCAGCCGCGGGCGGCCGCGGCGCCGTCTTCGATGGTCACGCCGGCGCCGAGCTTGCCCTTGGCGATCAGCTTGCCGGCGGGATCGAAGCAAACCTGGCCGGAGACGAACAGCAGATTACCGGTGCGCACGAACGGCACGTAGTTTGCCACGGGGGTGGGGGCCTCGTGCAGCTTGATGCCCTGTTCCGCCAGCTTCTGCTCGACCGTGCCCGCCATGTCCGACCTCGTTGTCCAAAAATCCATCCGCCCCGGCGCATCCCTTGCAGGCCGGGCGGGCCCTGTTTCGCCCATCGTGCCGCCACATGCAAGCAACCGTCGGGGTGGCATTTTGTTGAGGCAGGGCAGGAGGTTCAATGCAAAGGCCGCAACTTTACGTGAAACGGCCTCAGTTGCGACGCAATGGAACGGTCATTAAAATGTCGAATCTGCGCTTTCCTCAGGAACCAGACATGCTGCACCTTTTCCGGACTTCGCTCGGTGTGACGGCGCTCGCGGCGGCCGCTCTCGGCCCCGGAGGCGGGGCGTTGGCCGCGAACGGTCCGTTTCTCGCGCATCAGGCGCTCTATGATCTGAGCCTGGTGAAATCGCGCTCGAATTCGATCAACAGCGCGCGCGGCCGCATCCTCTACAATTTCACCGGAAGTTCGTGCGAGGGCTACACCTCCGAATTCCGCCAGGTTTCCGAGCTCGACAGCGGCGAGGGCAAGGTCACGCTCAGCGACCTCCGCTCCAATTCCTGGGAGGACGCCGGCGGCAAAAGCTACCGCTTCAAGATCGAGACGCGGATGAACGAGGCGGATGCCGGCCGGGTCGACGGCTCGGCTGAGCGCGACGGCGACCACATCAACGTCAAGCTGAAGCTGCCGGCCCCGAAGAGCTTTACGCTCGACGGCAAGATCGTATTCCCGACCGAACAGATCCAGCGCATCATTGCCGCCGCCAAGGACGGCAAGTCGCTGCTCGAACTCTCCGTCTATGACGGCTCCGACGATGGCCAAAAGGTCTACAACACGCTGACCGTGATCGGCCAGCCGATCCCCGCCGAACGCGAAGGCTCGCCCGATCCCTCGACGTCCGACGAGCACATGAAGTCCCTCAAGCGCTGGCCCGTCACCGTCAGCTATTTCGATCGTGAGGCCCAGCAGAAGGAAGGCGAGCAGACGCCGGTCTATGCGATGGCGTTCGAGCTCTACGAGAACGGCGTCTCGCGCCAGCTTGTGCTCGATTACAACGATTTTGTGATTTCGGGCGCGATGGGCAAGTTCGACGCGAAGGACAGCAAGCCCTGCAATTGAGGGCTGGCCTGCAACGCGGTCTCTGGCTACGCTCCTCCCAACCACAAACATCCGGGAGGCTCGTCATGCCCAAGCTCGATCATCTCCGTCCCAGCGGCCTGCATCACAATCCCGCCTATTCGCATGTCGTCACCGCCACGGGGGCGCGGACGATTTACATCTCCGGCCAGGTGTCGGTGGATGAGGAGGGGCGGATCGTCGGCGAGGGCGACATCGCCGCGCAGACCACGCAGGTGATGCAGAATCTCGGGCACGCGCTGAAAGCAGCCGGCGCGAGCTACGCCAATATCGTGAAGATCACGACCTTCGTCGTGAACTACAAGCCGGAGCTGCGCCCGATCATCGGCAAGGCCCGCTCGGCCTTCTTCGAAGGCATGGAGCCGCCGGCGAGCACGCTGGTCGGCGTCTCGGCGCTCGCCGCGCCGGAATGGATGATCGAGATCGAGGCGGTGGCTGTCGCGGATTGAGATCTTTCGCTACAAGTGTGTTGCGTTGGACATCTCTCGCAGAAGAACCATCGCGTCGTCAGCCCTGTCTGCCGGCACAAACAAATGATCGTGGTGGAACGCCGAAACGGCGTTCACGCTGATGCCGGCTGCGGCGAGACGTGCCGTGATCGCCGCCAGGAAGCCGACCGCATCGAGCGCGGAGTGAACCGTCAGGGTGATCAGGCACGATGCAAATGCGTGGCGTAGTCCTGCCGCTTCGGCCTCTTCGCGCAGGAGCACCAGCGTCGTTCCTTCCTGCTCGCAAAACGTCAGCAGTGGACTGAGCGCTGCGGGAACTGGCTCGTTCGTCGGGATCGTGCAGAACACGAAGATGCCCGGCCGCATCTCCGGCTTCATGTGTCTCAGCAGTGCGTGGAGGTCGCGTTCGCCTGTCATCACTCCTGCGCCTTTTCCGGCCCCTCATACGCGATGCCGCGGATCACTGCGGCGCTGCCGAATTTCTTGCGCAAGCTGTCCACCGCGCGCTCGGCATGGGCGGCGCGGCGGTCGAGCATGTCGGTGTCGTCGGCGACTGAACCCTCGCGCAGGGCGCTGACGCCGGCGCCCATCAGGCGGAAGGCGGTGCCGTCGATCTCTTTCGCCAGCATCTCGCGGCAGATCGAGAAGATCTTCGCGGCAAGCTGCGTCGGGGCCGTGATCGACTGCGAGCGGGTGCGCTGGCGGAAATCGGCGGTCTTCAGCTTCAACGTGACGGTCAGGCCGGCGAGCTCGCTGCTCTTAAGGCGAGACGACGTCTTTTCGCACAGCCGCCACAAAATCTTCTCCAGCGTCGCGAAGTCCCGGATGTCGGTCTCGAACGTCGTCTCGCTCGAAATCGTCTTGGCGCCCCGATCGGGCTCGACGCGGCGGTCGTCGATGCCGCGCGCGAGTCGCCACAGCCTGCGGCCGTCACTCGGAAACTGCCGCATCACCTCGATCTCGTCGGCCTTCTGCAGGTCCGCGATGATGCGGAAGCCGCGTTGCACCAGACGCTCCTGCGTCGCGGGTCCAACGCCGAAAATGAAACCGACCGGCTTCTCCGCCAGCATCAGGCGCGCTTCGTCCTGGTCGAGCGCAGCAAACCCGCGCGGCTTGTCCAGGTCGGAGGCGATCTTCGCCAGGAACTTGTTGCAGGAGAGGCCGACCGAGACGCTGATGCCGATGTCGCGCTCGATGTTGCGTGCGAACCGCGCCAGCACCTTGGCCGGGATCATGCCGTGCACCCGCTCGGTGCCGGAGAGATCGAGGAACGCCTCGTCGATCGAAAGCGGCTCGACCAGCGGCGTCAGCGCTTGCATGGCCTGGCGCACCTCGCGCCCGACCCGGACATATTTCGCCATGTTCGGCGGGATCACGGCTGCATGCGGGCAGGCTTCCAACGCCTTGTACATCGGCATGGCCGACCGCACGCCGTAGGTGCGGGCGATGTAGCAGGCGGCCGACACCACGCCGCGCTTGCCCCCGCCGATGATCACGGGCTTGTCGGCGATGTCGGGATTGTCGCGCTTCTCGACGGTCGCGTAGAAGGCGTCGCAGTCGATATGGGCGATGGTCAGGCTTGCGAGCGCGCGGTGGCGGGCGAGGCGGGGGGAACCGCAGGCGGAACAGCGCCGCACGCCCATATCCAGATCGGCCGAACAATCCCGGCAGAAGCAGCGGGGCCCGGCCGTCTCCAAGGAGGTCACGGCACGTCGCGCTCCCAATTGGGGTCGCCGAGCGCGTCGCCGAGAACCTGCCGCGCTGCGGCAACGTTGGTCGGATGCAGTTCCGCCGTGCTGGCAAAAGCCTTCACGGTGGCGTCGTCGCGCATCACGAAATCCAGCACGCTCAGCAGGAAATTGGGGTCCGAGGCGGCATTGCGCAGCATCTCCGGGCCGACCCCTGTCTCGGCCAGGAACAGGCCCAGCCGCTCGGGTTCGCCCGCAACGAAAGACAGCGCCTGAAGCGCAACGATTTCAGCGACTTCGCGCGGGTTGTGAACAGGCTTTTTCACGTGGCCGGTTTGCCTTTCCGTTAACTTTCGGTGTCTACTTTGGGGCCACCATGCCCGAGTCTCGTTTCCAAGTCTCTTGCCCAGTCTCTTACCCAAGTCTTGCGACCCCCGACAAGCAACTGGAAACCACATCGCAGAAAGTCGGCCCTCGGGTTTAACGAAACTCAAGCGAATTCGAGGCTAGTTTGAATCCAGTTTTCGAAGCGCCGGCGACCGGCGCCTGAGGCGTCACATGCATCGGTCTGCGGACCAATCAGGAGGGCGGGATGGCTAAGACCGTCCTCATCGTGGAAGACAACGAGCTCAACATGAAGCTCTTCCGCGACCTGTTGGAGGCGCACGGCTACCAGACCACCGGCACCAGCAACGGCTACGAGGCGCTCGACCTCGTTCGCAAGATGCGGCCCGACCTCGTGCTGATGGATATCCAATTGCCGCAGGTCTCGGGCCTGGAGGTGACGCGCTGGATCAAGGACGATCCGGAGCTGCGCAGCATTCCCGTCGTCGCCGTCACGGCGTTCGCGATGAAGGGCGACGAAGAGCGCATCCGCGAGGGCGGCTGCGAGGCCTATTTGTCCAAGCCGATCTCGGTCGGCAAATTCATTGAGACGGTCCGACGTTTCATCGGATAGGAAGTGAGTTCACAGTGTCCGCGCGTATTCTCGTCGTCGATGACGTCCCCGCCAACGTCAAGCTGCTCGAAGCCCGCCTGTCCGCCGAATATTTCGACGTGATGACCGCCGCGAACGGCACCGAGGCGCTGGCGATCTGCGCCCGCGCCGAATGCGACATCATCCTGCTCGACGTCATGATGCCGGACATGGACGGTTTCGAGGTCTGCCGCCGGCTCAAGACCGATCCGGCCACGCATCACATTCCCGTCGTGATGGTCACCGCGCTCGACAGCCCGTCCGACCGCAACCGCGGGCTGGAAGCGGGCGCCGACGATTTCCTGACAAAACCCGTCTCCGATGTCGTGCTGATCGCGCGCGTGCGCTCGCTGACCCGGCTGAAGATGATGACGGACGAGCTGCGCATGCGCGCCATCACCTCGCTCGAGATCGGCATGCAGGCGCCCGAGCGCAGTGCGATCTCCGACACCGGCAAGGGCGGCCGTATCCTGCTGGTCGACGACCGCCAGTCCTCCTATGAGCGGCTGGCGACGATCCTCGCCGCCGAGCACACCATCGACGTCGAGCCGAACCCGACGGAGGCGCTGTTCCACGCCGCCGAGGGCAATTACGATCTGCTGATCGTCTCGCTCGACCTCAACAATTTCGACGGCCTGCGGCTGTGCAGCCAGGCGCGCTCGCTGGAGCGCACGCGGCATGTGCCGATCCTGGCGATCGCCGACCCCGAGAACGCGACGCGGCTGCTGCGCGGGCTCGAGATCGGCGTCAACGACTATCTGCTGCGTCCGATCGACAAGATCGAGCTGCTGGCACGTGCCCGCACCCAGATCCGCCGCCGCCGCTACACCGACCATTTGCGCGACAACGTGCAGAATTCGATCGAGATGGCGATCACCGACGCGCTCACGGGGCTGCACAATCGCCGCTACATGGAGAGCCATCTCGCGACGCTGGCCGAGCAGGCCGCGACCCGCGGCAAGCCGCTGGCGCTGATGATCCTGGACATCGACTACTTCAAGTCGATCAACGACAATTACGGCCACGACGCCGGCGACGACGTGCTGCGCGAATTCGCCGTGCGGGTCCGCAAGTCGATCCGCGGCATTGACCTTGCCTGTCGCTACGGCGGCGAGGAATTCGTCATCGTGATGCCGGAGACCGATCTCCACGTCGCGGGCATGGTCGCCGAGCGCCTGCGCCGCTCGATCGCCGGCGAGCCCTTTGCGATCCACAAGGGCGCCAAGCGCATCGAGGTCACGATCTCGATCGGCCTGACCACGCTGGAGCAGAAGGGCGAGGCGGTTGGCGACGTGCTCAAGCGCGCCGATACCGCGCTCTACCGCGCCAAGCACGACGGCCGCAATCGCGTGGTGTCGCACGCGGCGTGAGGCCGCTCGCACCGGCCGACGCAAAAAAAACGCGAAAACAACCCCATGCACAGTAGCCGACACTAGTCGGATCAATGACTTACGCGGTTGCAAAACGGCTGATGCGCACAGCATTGCCCTTTGACTCGTCGGGCAAAACAGGAGCATCCTGCTAGCATCCCGAATATCCACAAACTCTGCTGTCATCCCGCAAGCGAGGAATCCGCACGCCACGACGGACAAGCGGGCGTCCACCTTCGCGTCAGGGAGGATACGGTTCCGACCATTCTGCCTTGGCCAGGGCCGCGCCGGTGCTGGACTTTGCGATGATCTCGTAAGTGTACAGGCCGGAATTGCAGGGGCCCCAGGTTCGCAAGCTCTCCGGCTTCACGATGTTATCTGAGGGAAATGGGATCTCCTGGCCGCCCATCTCGTAGTTCTTCTCTCTGCGAAACTTGACGACGATCGTGCGCGTGCCGGGCGGAACACTCTTCATCTTGATTTCGGGATTGGGAAAGACGGTGGTGCAGGGCCGTGGAGGTCCAAACGTGAATTGGATCTTCATCTCGTCGGCCCAGGCCGGGGTGCAGATGATCAGAAATGAAATTGGCAGCAACGACGAAAATCTAATCATGGGCACGCCCCAAAAAAAACCAGTGTATCGGCAGGGCCGCCTGATGCCAAGCTTACTCCATGTCTCGCCCTCGCAGCCCTAGGCCTCGTCCACTCCCTTCAGGACGTCACAGAAAGGGCCCGCCGTAGCGGGCCCTGTGGAGATGGAGAAAGTCCGGGTCACTTCTGATCGACGTTGCTGGTCCCTGAACCGGGCGTACCGATCGGCAAGCCGTTCGCCGCATGACCGACGCCAACACCCGGCGCACTGACGGCTCCTGGAGTTTGATCCTGTGGAAGCGTCTTGATCCCCGTTCTTGCCTGCTCCGCGGGGCTCATCTGGTTCTTGTTGTCGCTGTTGGCGCCGTTGGTGGACGTGATACCGGACCTGTCGGTCCCGTTTGGCGTGCCCGCCTGTGTCGATCCTGACGCGGTGTTGCCCGCGCCGGTGGTGGTCGGTGTGCTCGCGGTATTCCCGTTCGGCGTCGGGGGCTGAACGTTCGGGTTGGTTGGAGAGTTGTTGGTGTGAGCGCCGGTTGAGGTTCCGTTTGTGCCCATGCCGGATGGCGCCGAGTGGCCTCCATTGGCGGCGCCAGACGTGCCAGTGCCTGCGCCTGAGCTGGCGGATGATCCGGACGCGCCGCCGCTCGCAGCTGCGCCACCCGCGCCTCCGCCGCCACCACCTCCGCCGCCGCCTTGTGCGAAGACGGGAGCGGCAACAGCGAAGGACAGTGCGGCTGTAAGAAGAAGCGATTTTCGATTCATGACCTTCTCCGGTGTAAAGAAGGTCAACTACGCCGAAATGACGATGGTTCCTCTCAGTCCACTCGCTTCAAGAGATCGAAGGGTGAAGCACGGCAAACGGACCTTGCGGTGCGTGCTTTCCGATCCGGACTTCTTGCGGCGAGCGGCGGGTTCTGATGTTGCAGCTGCTTCAGGGATGCCGGGCCGGCCGCTTGCCTCGCTTCACCGTAGTCTGATCTCCCACCGTCACCCCCGCATTCCGCAGCAGCACCGTCGCCGCTTCCTTCGCGGCGCGGGCCATTGCGGGGTCGTCGCGGACGAGGTCCTGCGCGATCGAGCCGTCGACCAGCAGCACAAGCTGCGTTGCGAGTGCCTCCGCGTTCGCAACGCCGAGCTCATTGAGGCGATCGCGAAACCAGGTGCGGCGGCTTTCCTTGAAGGCGATGGCAATCTTCTTTACGGCGCGGTCCGCCGGGCCAAGTTCGGCGACGGCATTCACGAACGGGCAGCCGCGAAAATCTTTTGCGGCGAAGCGGCGCTCCAGCGAATCGAAGGTGGCGAGGATCTGCTCGGCCGGGGGCTTGTCGGAGGGGCGGGGCTGCACGAAGCGGCGCTCCAGATAGGCGGCGATCAGCGCGTCCTTGGAGGGGAAGTGGTTGTAGAGCGTGCGCTTGGAGATACCGATCTCGGCCGCGATGGTGTCGACGCCGATGGCGCGAATGCCCTGCAGATAGAACAGCTTGTCGGCGGTCTCGAGGATCCGCTCTTTCATCGTCTGTGGGGCGGGCGGGGGAGCCATGCGGCGGTGAATGTCCTGTTCGCTTGACAGTGCACCCTATTCATAGCCTAAGTACACAGGTCTGTGTAACCAAAATCAATCGATATTGCAGACGACGGCGCGCGCGCCGCGCCCACGAGGGAGACAAAAATGCCCCTGTTGCAGGTCCTGCGCCCGACATTGCCCATCCTGATCGGCGCCTCGATCATGCTGACGCTGAGCATGGGGCTGCGGCAGAGCCTCGGCATCTTCATGCAGCCGCTGACCCACGACATCCATCTGTCGATCTCCGATTTCACGCTGGCGCTGGCCGTGCAGAACCTCGCCTGGGGCTTTCTCCAGCCGCTCGCCGGCGCGATGACCACGCGCTACGGCTTCCGTCCCATCATGATCGCTGGCTCCTTCATGTACATCGCGGGCTTGGTGCTGATGGCAACCGCGAACGGTCTCGTCGCCATCATGATCGGCGCCGGCGTGCTGATCGGCACCTCGCTGGCCTGCACCGCGGCGGCGATCGCGATGTCGGTGGCGGCGCGCGCGGTGCCCGCAACGGTGCGCTCCACCGTGCTCGGCATCGTCTCCGGTGCGGGCTCGCTCGGCGCGCTGCTGTCGGCGCCGATCGGGCAGATGCTCAACGAGGGCTTTGGCTGGCGCGTCGGGCTCGCCGGCTTCGTGGTGATGTCGGTGCTGATGATCCCGGCGGCCTGGTATGCCGGGCGCGTCGACGCGGTCCCGCTGCCGAAGCCCGCGACTGATGAGATCGTCGATGCCACGGCCCTGATCGCGGCGAAGACCGCGTTCGGCAACGCGTCGTTCGTGGTCATGACCTGCGCCTATCTCGTCTGCGGCATGCAGCTCGTGTTCCTCACGACGCATCTGCCGTCCTATCTCGCGATCTGCGGCCTCGATCCGATGCTGAGCGCGCAGACGCTCGGCATGATCGGCGGCTTCAACGTGCTCGGCTCGCTGTTCTTCGGCTGGGCCGGCCAGCGCTGGAACAAGCTCGCGCTGCTCGGCGGAATCTACATCTTCCGCTCACTCGCGCTGGCCTGGTACTTCATGCTGCCGGCCACACCGGCCTCGACCTTGCTGTTCGGCGCGATCATGGGCTTCCTGTGGATGGGTGTGGGACCGCTGGTCGCGGGCGCGGTCGCCGAGATGTTCGGCCTGCGCTGGCAGGCGATGATCCAGGGCCTTGCATTCATGAGCCACCAGATCGGCAGCTTCCTCGGCGCCTACGGAGGAGGGGTGCTCTACGACGCGCTCGGCTCCTACACCATGGCCTGGCGCATCGGCGTCGCGCTGGGGCTGGCCGGCGGCATCATCCAGGTTGCATTCGCGCTGATCCGGCCGTCGCAGCCGCCGGCGCCCGTGTTGCGGACGGCGTAGCGGGGCGTCCAGCGGGTTGAGCAACGTGCTGTGTCGCACGCGGAGCAAATGGGCCAACGGGAGGTCACCGGGGATAACATGATAGTTGTTATCTTTGCCGAGCGGCTAAGCCCCGCAGTGCGGCGACTCGATAGTCAGAACATGACTTCTGAGGATGCAGCGAACTTCGTGGAGCGCGGCATCATCAAACGGAGTGGTACCGCTGCGCCCTGATCAGTGCCCAGCGCCGCGCCCAATTTGGGGACTTCCGTAATTGGTCCGCAGCGGACCTTCACGGTAATGCCCGCTGGGGCCGCTTGGGCCCATTGCTGACTCTAGAGAGAAGCTGAGCAAAACCAATGAGCGGCATCCTCCGCCTCCGATGCGGGCGGCAGGCGTTGTTCGCTGCAAGGCTCATCAATCAAAACCGCCTGAACTTCGCTGGACAGTTTCCAGCGAAGCTCAATGCTAGTATTGGTCGGAAGATCGATCCGACAGCATCCAACGAGGGTGGCCGATCAATTCAGCTGACACTCACGATTGGAAAATTCCGGCGCGTCGTCTGGCGTTATAGGCCACCTCGCCCTTCCCAGTAAGTGGGTGTCCCATAATACCGGTGGGTTCGCGTTTCCCAATCTCGATCCTGCCAGGAGTCATCGCTGAACTCCGGCGCATCCCTGAGCTGTTGCTCTGTGATATTGGTTCGGAAGCCCTGGATCGACGCATCATATGTCAGAGCGCTCCATGGAATGGGGTAGTGGCTTTGACCCAAGCCAACAAATCCGCCGAAGCTCATGACTGCATAAGCTACGCGGCCTGACACCTTGTCGATGATGAGGTGATCAATCTCACCGATATTCTTTCCATCTGCTCCATACACCTCGGTTCCCTGAATGTCTTCGCTCGAGATGCAGTGATGATCCGGGTGGGCTGTTGCGCGGGCCATGACTTTGTCTCCCTCACAGGTGATTTTGGCGGCTTAACTTGGCAGCTACGAGGACGTTCCTGCGTTGAGCGCCGCAGCGCCAAATCGACGCGATTGGTCCGTAGCTGACCTACGGAGCGCGGCCAGTCGAGGACCGCTAGTGGCCCAAAGCGGACTCCAGCGCATCGCGCTGCCCCTGAGGGAGTAGCGAAGCCTCGAATAGCCTTGGAGCAACTTATGGGCGCACTTTCGTGACCGAGCCC
>NZ_JADPIX010000142.1:0-8644 GCF_023073155.1 Bradyrhizobium sp. 45
CGTCGATCTCATCCTTCGGCCGCCGCCCCAGCAGTGCCCATATTGCCGAAAGAAAATCCTTGAAAAACAGCGGCGAAAACACATTCTGCCAAAGTAGTGCTAGCTCCTGAACACGTTCCCGTGCTTCCTGCTCGTCGGCACAATGCAAATTGGCAACGCTTATAACGTGGCGGTCGTGATCCAAAAGGTAAGCTCGGTAGTGCGCCATCCCACCCCTCATCCATCAGTGTCCGGTCGAAGTGCTCGGCTCGTTTCACTGTCAAATTGATCTCCGCCAGAGATCTTGGCTGGCTTGATCCCATCGGACCATCACCTCAATATTTCAATGAGCGTTCTCCAGCCGAGCGCATCGTTAGCCGTCAGAAGCGAACCGCCAAGCCTTGCCAAGTAGTTTGGCAACTCGCAATCGGGACGCGCGTTCATAGTCTCGACAAAGGAGGCGACCGAGTTCTTAAGATCACCTCGGTCGAGATGATCCAAAGCTCGCTGCTTGCACCGCTCGACATATTTGTCGCGCGTCATCTCAAGTAACAGGGAACGTTCCATTCCGCCTCCCCAACTGATGGCTGCTTCCAATAGTGAAGTTGGAGCGGAGTGGATTTGGCCCGTCTGTTCGAAAGGCGACAAACGGATGCGCTTTTCGTCGCAACTGTGGGAATTAGGACACAGACACAGATCGCACAGCCTGTCGGCTCCGGGCGCACGACGGCACAAGTTAAAGCCAGTCTCAGGACCTGCACCTTGTCTATAGTTCCTGACGACTACGCCGAACGCCATCGTTGAACTGATCCACCCGAAGCCGATGTGGCTGATCCTCACGACGGATAAGGAGCGCGATGTCTGGATGCGAGCGCTATCGCAAGCTGCGCAAAGCCGGGTTAGGCCGCGCGAAGCCCATTTGTTCCGCCGCGTGTTCATCACCGCCGAAGCTGCCGCCGAATGGCGGCGGGCGCGCGAGCATGCGTCCTAGGCGACCGAACACGCGGCGGCCTAGCCATAGAAAAGCGGCCCGCCACAGGCCGCCGTCTCCGTCATCCTCTCACGGAATTTTTTAGAATGTCGGTGATGAATCCCATCGCGCCTGCGCACACACAACCATCGAAGCAACAGCGTCAGGCAGCCGCCTATGTCGCCATGGCGCTGCCGGTCATTCCGCTCGCCAAGAGCGCGGATGATCTCCGGACTTGGTGGAATCAGGAGCAGCAGCAAAGGGATAAATACGGTCTCACTGAGACCCAAACTCAAACCTTGATCGAAGCCTGCAAGGAGCACGTCCGTAGCCTCGGCGAAACGCGTGGGGTGCAGCCGTGAACGTGCACGATTGCAATTCGCCGGGCGGCGTCCCGATCGCTGTCGATGATGGTGTCGTCAGTGCCAAGGTGCACGTCACCTTCTTCAGGGATTACGCGGCCACACGCTGCACCACCGAGAATCTGACCTTGATGGAATTGCGTGAACGTGTGCTGAATGCAGCGGCGCGCGAGAAAGGCAAGCTGCCCTGGCTGAAGCTGGCGAAGTTCGGCAACAAGCGCAGCGAGAAGAACAGCTTGCGACACGACGACAACGTGCTGGAGGTCACCGGCGTCGAGCTGGACTATGACGTTGAGCAGGTCAGTTTCGATGATGCAGTGAAGGCGGTCGAAGCGACCGGCATCCACGCGTTGCTCTATACGTCGGCATCGCACACGCCCGAGAAACCGCGCTGGCGACTCATTGCTCCAACTTCCAAGCCGTTGCCGCCCGAGATGCGGTACAAGTTGGCAGCGCGGCTCAATGGGGTCCTGAAAACGACGTTCAACGTCGAGGTGATCGCCAAGAGTGACAGCTTCGCGCTCTCGCAGTCGTACTTCTATGGCTGGGTCTGCGACAGCCCAAAGCCCCACCATTGCGCGAAGGTCGTCCAAGGTGCGTTTATCGACCAGCGCGACGATCTCGCCGTGTACGAGGCGACCGGTCGTCCCCACGCGAGCCGCAACACCGGCTCGGGCAATGCCGGCTCCGACACCAAGCCCGGCCGCAAAGATGATGAGTTGATGGCGCTGCTGGAGGCCAGCCGCACGCCCGGCGAGTGGCACAATTCTATCCGCAACGCGATTGCGACCATGATCGGCCGTGGCTGGTCCAACAGCGTGATCAGGCTGATGTGCAAGAACTACTGCAGCAATGGCTACAGCGATCACGACCTCGACGCCCTGATCGACGGCGCCCGGAAGAAGTGGGGCGCGCCGGACGAGGAGCCGGTCGACACGGCCGCCGTCGGCGCAGACGACGTTGCACGCCTGAACAAGGCGCACGCGGTGCTGCCCATCGGCGGCAAGACCCGCGTCGTGACGTTCGGCGAGCTGGATGAATTCCCCGGCCGCCAAACCATCGTGATGACCCAGTCCGTCGGCGACTTCGTATCCCTCACCAACAAATACCGGCATTTCTATCTGGACAAGAAGGGCGAATTGAAAAGCGAGCCCATGGGCAGCCACTGGATCGGAAGCCAACGGCGGCGGCAATACGACGGCGGCATGGCATTCATGCCGCAGCACGACGGCGACGTTGGCAACAGGCTGAACCTGTGGCGCGGCTTCGGCGCGAAGGCGGTCGAGGGGGATTGCTCGAAGTTTCTCGACTTCATGCGTGACATCATCTGTAGCGGTGACGAAGCGAATTTTGATTATGGATTGAGGCTAAGGCGCTGCAACGGCCGTTGCCGGTAAGGATCGATCCTGTTCGTCTAGGCAAAAGGCGAGGACACTGCGGCGAAGATCCGGGAGGACGAGTTTATGTTCCAGGAACGAATTGCCGCACCCAGACATTCTCCAATTCGAGAATTGAAGGAGAATAGCATGCGCAAGTACTTGTTTGCTGCAGCGATAGTGACTGCGATCACGACACCCGCAATTGCGGATGAAGTTGGTGTTGGAGTTCA
Organism: Bradyrhizobium sp. 45; assembly: GCF_023073155.1. NCBI lineage: Bacteria > Pseudomonadati > Pseudomonadota > Alphaproteobacteria > Hyphomicrobiales > Nitrobacteraceae > Bradyrhizobium > Bradyrhizobium sp. 45. Next base: position 2,921 of record NZ_JADPIX010000142.1, read on the forward strand.
GGCCGGTCCAGTGGGCGGAGGCGTCACAGTCGGAGAGGCTCACGAGCACCGGCCTATTGATCGCGACCGCACAACTGTCATCAAGGAGCACGAGCCTCGGGAAAGTGATAGAACGACTGTCATTAAGAAAGAGAATGAGGACGGCAGCCGAGAGAAGGCCGTCATTCATCACGATAACGAGTAACAAAATAGCCCGGACCAACGTCCGGGCTTTTTCTTGCCTCACTTGCGCACCTGAAACCAAATGCGCCCGCATGTAGTTAGAAGGCATGGATGATAAAGAGGATCTGCAGGCCCACAGTGAACGAGCGCTTGTCGTGGTTGCCCTCAGCACGGCAACGCTGATTGGGTGCGTTGCGCTTTTGGTTTCTCAATTCTGAGGTTCTCTCATGAAGAAAAAAGAGGGCCGAAGCCCTCTCAACATCAGTACCGACGATAGCCCCGATGGTAGCCATAGCCGCGACGTACATAGGGGCGGCGGACGACATAGGCTCCTCGCCGATACACGGGTCGCGTGCGGACGCACCCGCGCGGACCGCACACCATTGCAACGCTCTCGACGTTGGAGGACTGGAACTGTCCCATAGGGGCGAGCGGCATTGCTGAAGCGGCTCCGGTCGAAAGCACTGCGCCACCCAAGGCGGCCAATGCGAAAAGTGCGTACCTAAATTTCATCTAGTTTCTCCCGTTGAGTGTAGTCTCCGCAGGCAGCGTAGAGGTTCCTCTCTGAACAAGGGATGACCGTGACGACCGGCGAGTGCAAGCATGATCTGAACACAGAGAGTTCCCAATCAAGCCGTCACTGCAGTAGGAGGCACACTCACCCTCTGGAAGACTCTTGGTCGCACAGATTGGCATGTCGGATGTCGGGGTGCATGCTTCTTGCAGCCAATTCCTTGGAGCTGCCCGTGCATTCTCCGAAGACCTTAACAAGCTGTCCATTGGCGAGGTGCTCCCAGTACTCCGCCTCGGCGAGCAGGTTCCAGTTTCTGTCGGGATGGTACGCGGCGCTCTGTCGACACAGCGACGCCATCGCGCGCAATCGGCGTACAGTTTCCATTCACTTTCCTCCCGCTGTTTTTACTTTTCCCCACCTTATTTTGTGTTTTTGCGTCACAGCCATCATGATTATGAACTAGAAATATTTTTAAGTTTTTCCGATCGCCAATCAAGCGAGTTGATGGCGCGATTCTTGCGAACCGATTTTCGGTTCGGCTTCGCACTTGGGTTTAACGCACGCGGCACTGCCGGCGGGCGTTTGTTCCACGCCTGAAACCTTTAGAGCACGCCCACACGCCTCGTTCCGGCCTGCCTGGAAGAGCTGATAGTCGGGCGCCCGAGAATGTCTAACCACCAGGGGAGGCTTGTGAGGCGACTACAGGCCGAACCCGCGCAGCTGATCTCGCGCACAAGCCTGAGCGCCAAGTCACCACGTCGGCCGTACAAGAGCGCCTTATCGAGCTGCGGCATGGTCTCGGTAGCTTGGTGCCTCGATCTCCATGTAGATCCCTCGCTTCCGGGTAAGCATCAGGGCACCGCCCCTGCGCGGCCTTACCGTTTCAGTTTTATATCGACCTTCTCAATCAGTTGGCGGGATTGCCAAATGCTGTCCTTAGACATCGCCACCAACTCCGCTGTGACGGAATCCTGTTGGAGCTTCCGGTGGCGGAAGGTTAAGACCGATTCAATTATCTTTCGAAGATGCTCAAGGGGATCAAAAGTATCTTCTGCCATGGCATTTACTTTGGCGGTTGCAGGCCGGGCGAAGTAAGCCAATCAGTGATATGGGCGCCGGTCTCGGCAATCCTCGCTTGCCTCAGCAAGCTCTCGCGTTCCGTGCCGGCGGGCAACTCCTCTGCCCATGCTTTAAGCTTGGCGGCCTGGTCGGCCATCCTTTCTTCAAGGGAGCGGGTTTGCTTCACTCTGCGGCGCTCTGGCATGGCGCACTCCTTGAGCAGTTAACGACGGCTGGCTCCGTAACAGCGTTGGCTTAGTTTCAGTTCCCGGAACGAAACTAGTTTCAACCTCAAGCTCAGATACGGGCAGCACCGATATTTCGCAGTCGCTGTTTGTTCTTTAGGACTGAATTCCTTGATTTATCCCAAGGGTCCGACAGCGAGTGAGAACAAGGCGGCAACCGAGAACGGATTGCGAACCGCACGGCCGCGCCACGTCAACTTCCTCTTTGATACCCGTCACCGATCTTTCTGGCCACGAGCGGAGTTGCTTGCGGGCCAAAAGGGGCCGATTACTCTAGCGACGCCTCCCCAAATGCGGCCTATTCGTGAGCAAATGTGAAGCGAAGCAAAACGCTCGCGACGCGGTCGGTTGTCCGATGCGATGAAAAGTGAGTGTCAATGATTGCTTTCTTAGGCGTGGTATTCGCGATGGACGTTGACGGCAAAGCTACGTTCGCCTTCGAGGCCAGGAATTTCCGGGAAGCGTCCCAGTTATGCAAAGAGGGCTGGGTTCGTGAGGACTTGGCCACGATTACATCGAACGGCATCCCGCTTTGCTCCTCCACGGCCAAGTTGGCAGTTCGCAGAGCTGACGAAGCCGAGATTGTCATCTATCGAAAGGCAGCTCTCCAAACTCAGACCGAAGACTTGGTCCTAGCATATCTTGTCGATTTAGATTGAGCGTAGCGACCTTCGCCCGTGGCGCGCGCTTCCGGGAAGAGAGTGGTATCAGTGTCTATTACTTCTGCTCTGGGGTCATCACCGGTCATTCCACGCTCGCACTAGACAGGGCCGGTGTACTGCTAATAGCGGACCTTTTCACACCCACGGCGCCCGGTAGTCTGGCTCTGACCCGATCCACCAAGACAGTTCGCCGGGCCGTAGTCATCCGGCGATGGATCCGGTGCTGGAGCATTCACACAACGCCTGATAAGTGCGGCGACGGCGTTGGCTTTAACCGTACCGTCTAAAGTTCACTTCTGCTCGCTGAGCAAGTGCTATGCTGTATTCCAGCGGGGGCAGCACGTTGGCCATTTACCGAATAATGCAGAACCTACCTCTGGGCCCGGACGAAATCGCCCGGCTTTCGACGGCTTACGAACAGGCCCTGCACGCCATCGGCGTAGAAGATCGGAGCGACCCTCTCACCGAGCTGATCGCCAAGAAGATAATCGAGATCGGCCAGACCGGCCTCAAAGACCCCGCCCAAATTTGTAGTCGGGCCGTCGAAGCATTGGACCTGCCGAAAGCGTGATCACGGGAACCGTTTCTGTTCGGGCACAATCCAGTTTGCGGTTTCGAATACCGGCCGCAGCACATCGCCGCCCAGCTTGCCGAGAAACGCTACGCACTGGCGGAATGCCCTGACCAAGCGTGACCAGCCTGGGCCGCATCAAGTTTCAATTTGCCGGGTGATCCAGCGCGCGCGCGCCGGTCGTGTACTCCTTGGCGGCCTGCATAAACTCGTCAGGGGCGTCCATCAGGTCATCAGGTGAACGTTCCGCGCTGAAGATGCGCTGCTCGACTGGAGTACTGAGCGGCATCTTCCTCTTTGAATGCGCGGGCGTGCTCTAGCTTGGTGACCATTTCGGCTGCGCGATGTGAACAATTTCTACATTTGCTGTGCTTTTGCACGTTCATGAAGCGCCACCAGCGTCGCGATCTCGTCCGGCGCAAACCAGATCACACCATCGTCAAATGGCTGACTAGTTGCCAACTGTTGGTTAGTCGCCGACTAACAGTCAGTCTGATGTTGGCTAGTCGCCACCTAGCAATAGTTCAAGTTTTAGCTGACGACACGCATACATCAACGCCAGCGTCTCTTGATACTGTAGTTCGGCGTGCTATTACGCACGCCCATTTAATCGGCTCGGAGAGCATCAGTGGCTAAAACGACTAAGACCAAACGCAAAGAATACACGAATGAAGACGTTAAACTGATTAAATCGCATTCCAAAGCTCGCACCCCTGTCGCCAAACTTTCGAAACTGATGAAGCGGTCCGAAGGTTCGCTGAGACAGAAGGCGCTCGCGCTCGGTATCGGTCTGGGTCATCAGCGGTAGCCACAGGCCATACCCAACCAAAACGGCCCCGGCGCTTGAAGCACTCCGGGGCCGTTCAAGATCATCAGGTACGGGTACGTCCGCCGCGCCATCCGATCAAAAATTATCGCCGACTACGATACCTGACCAAGGTGGGATGTGGAAACGGCACGATTGAGGTAATCACATTCGGCGCGAAAGCGCTCCGCCTCGGCCTCGGCCTTGCGCCAGTCAGCGCGACGCCGGTGCTCAATCGCCAACGCCTTGCGTGTCTCGACATCCAAGATGAACCCTCGAAGGACAGCCCGGCCTACAAGCGGTACCGGCGCATGGAACAGGCGTGGCGCTCATTGGCAGAAGAGCAGGAATGGCTGGACGGCGAAGTGCCACCGCTTGGGACGGATCACGCCGACGTATCGACAAGGCCGCCTGGTTAGGACGTCTCTTTTCAGAGACTTGCGGCGATAGCTCATGCCGCCACTGAGAGACTCCAGCTTCACAGGGGCAACCGGGCTCGGCAAAAGCTGGATTGCCTGCGCCCTCGGCCAAAAGGCCTGCCGCGACAATCGTTCGGTCCAGTATCACCGCGTGCCGCGCCTGTTCGAAGCGCTCGCCCTGGCTCGCGGCGACGGCCGATATGGCCGGCTGCTCAAAACCATCGGCCGCATTCAACTTCTGATTCTCGATGATTGGGGCCTGTCAGTTCTAAATCCGCCCGAACGGCGCGACCTTCTGGAGATCCTCGATGATCGCCACGGTCGCGCCTCCACAATCGTCACCAGTCAGGTCCCTGTTGAACATTGGCACGACGTTATCGGCGACCCAACCCTCGGCGACGCCATCCTGGATCGCCTCGTTCACAACGCTCACCGTCTGCAACTCTCCGGAGAAAGCATGCGAAAGCAGAACGCCCGCAATCAAACTCTTGACGCCAACTCAAACCCCTGAACCAATCACCCATGTCGGTCAAAGCCGCTGCTCATCATCGCGCGAAACAGCTGCTCACGATCGCCTGAAATCGCCGCTCACCATCGCCGAAATACGCACTATTCTCGCGTGGCCAAGGCCGCTGCGATGATGGCGGGCCGCTACGCCCATGCCAAACAGTTCAGCCGGCATCAGCGGCAGTTGCGTATCCTGCGCAGCCGGCTGGGCCGGATCATCCGCGACATCCGTCGCAAGATCGAGCGCCAGCCAGCCCTCGAGGAGGCATTCGCCCTTCCGCTTGGCCGAGCCAGCCAGATCCGCTCCCAGCAGCAGCGCCAGCGCGGCTGGAAGCTCTATTCATTTCATGCCCCGGAGGTGGAGTGCATCGGCAAAGGCAAGGCCTCAGCCCCTTACGAGTTCGGCGTGAAGGCCTCCATCGTCACCAACAATCGCCGAGCTCCCGGTGGCCTGTTCGTACTGCATGCCAGGTCGCTGCCCGATAATCCCTACGACGGTCATACCCTGCGGGACGTCATCGACCGCACCGAGGCGCTCACCGGCTGTCCGATCGAGCGGGCCTATGTCGACAAGGGATATCGCGGCCACGACACGCAAAATCCACGTCGCGTCTTCATTTCGGGCCAGAAGCGCGGCGTGTTCGGCGCCATCAAGCGCGAGCTCCGGCGCCGCTCCGCCATCGAGCCCATCATCGGACATCTGAAGGCCGAAGGTCACCTTGGCCGCTGCTATCTCAAAGGCCGCGCCGGCGACGCCGCCAACGTCGTGCTCTCAGCAGT
>NZ_JADPIX010000119.1:0-8263 GCF_023073155.1 Bradyrhizobium sp. 45
CTCGGGCGCGCTGCAGAAGCGCAGTAGTGTAGACTTCCGACGTGATGTCGCCGTTGCCAACCGCTGCTGCAGCGGCTGCGAGCCCAAGCGAGGTGAGATCTGTGGTGTCTCGCGATGCAAACTGGCGTGCAGTGGCGATCATGTCTTCCATGAGATCCTCGCAAAGAGCTGTTAGGCGGCATCCCGCTGCCGCCAAACAGCGGCTCAGCTCAATGCCATTACGGTCATAATATGAAATTACGGTCGTACTGCAATGGTGATTTTCGCGTCCATGCTCTGTTGCGGGACACGTGTTCGTGAGGTGCCGATGACACAGTTGATCGATGGGAGCAATCAAGCGTTCGACGAATGACCATCAGTGACGCACGGCCGGAACGCACCCTCTATTCGCGCTTTCAACCCCCGGCGCGATTGCTGGCCTACGTCATACCGAAGCAGGGGCGGCGTTTGTCGGGCCGAGTAGATGACTTCTGCATTGGGTCAAAGGCGGCGGTCGGACCCGGACTTGGGACGACTTCCGCTCTACCTCTCGCTCCAGACATGTCACTGCGGTGTGCCAACCGACGTGATGGGCGATCAACGGACATTTCGACCGCGATCCTCATCGTCGACTCCCTTGGCACCTGCACCCAAATGCGTAGACTGGCCCCGAACAAGCCAGGAGAGAGCTTTGGCGATCGAGCGGCCAAACCGACGGCTGACGACAATCCTGGCGGCCGATGCAGCCGGCTACAGTCGGCTTGTGGGAATTGACGAGGAAGGCACGCTCGATCGCCTCCGGACCATCCGCAAGGATCTCATCGATCCTATGATCGCCGCCCATCGCGGGCGTATCGTCAAAACGACTGGGGATGGCTTGCTGGCCGAGTTCGCCTCGGTCGTGGATGCAGTTCGTTCGGCCATCGATATGCAACAGGTCATGGCTGAGAGCAACTCTGGCCTCGTACAGGACAGGCGCATCGAGTTCCGCGTCGGCATCAATCTTGGTGACGTGGTCGTGGAGGACGATGGCGACCTCATGGGCGATGGTGTCAATGTGGCTGCGCGGCTCGAAGGGATTGCCGAGCCTGGTGGTATTTGCTTGTCCAGTGCGGCCTATGACCAGGTACGTGGCAAACTCGATATCGCTGCGCAAGATCGCGGGCAGCAGCAACTGAAGAACATCGCCGAGCTCGTGCAAATCTATTCGATTTCAGCCGCGCACCCCGCAGCAGCGGCGCCGCACACGACCGTCGCACCGCGGCTCTCCATCGTTGTCCTGCCCTTCGTCAATCTCAATGGCAACAGCGAGCAGGACTACTTCGTCGACGGTTGCCGGGGACTTGGCCATGCGCGGCTGGGCAATCCTCAACCAACCCTTGTCGCTGCGCCGCGACCGCGCCGCGTGTGACCTGTTCGACGCGGCGCTCCGGTTGGACGATCGCAACGTCGAGGCGTTGGTCGGTCTTGCTTTCTATCATGGCAACGACCTTCGCACCTTCGCCTCGACCAATCGGGACGAGCAGCTACTATCGCCCACATGGCCATCACTGAGGCACTGAGGCTTGCTCCCTCCAACGCTTTAGCCCATTTCGTTCACGCCAATCTCCTCCATGTCTCAGGCGCGACGGAACGCGCGCTGCGCGAACTTCAGTTCGCTATTGCGCTCGATCGTAATCTAGCTTGGGCCCATGCTGATGCAGGCTTTTTGAAGGTTCTACTGGGGCGCGCTGAAGAGGCAGAAGCTGACCTCACAAACGCGATCCGGCTTAGCCCGCGGGACCCCGGGCTCGATCGCTGGTATGCCCTACTCGGTATCGCCGACCTATTCCTCGGCAGGCTTAACTCAGCGTTGGACCGGCTGCGCAACTCGGTCGAAATGAATCCGAACGTCGCGATGGCTCACTTTTTTCTGGCCGCGGCCTTCGCGCTGAGCGGCCGCGCTGCCGAGGGCAGGGAGGCGCGGAATGCCGGCCTCGAGCTGGACCCGCACTTTACTGTTGCAAGATTTCGGAACGAGCGGCGCAGTGAAAACCCGACCTTCCTGGCCCAGCGCGAGCGCATCTACGAGGGCCTAAGCTTGGCAGGCGTGCCAGCGGGCAATTAGAGTTTGCACGGGCACGTGGCTAAGTAGTTCCCGGAAATCAGCACTTTCCTAGCAGGCGGTCGCCCAGCGGCACAAGTTGCCTGCTAACGTCAACAGCGTCGAACTGCTGGCCGCCGTGGCCGGCTCGCCTCACTTGCCGACACGGCCGACGCCATCGCGATCTACGCCTTCAGGCCATCAGCGGACTTGCATGCGGGAACAAAGAGGACGGCCATTGAGGTGTGTCTACTTTCCGCCCCTTAAGACACGAAACCGGGGGATTGCCAATTTGTCAGGCGGGCCGCGAACCGCGGTCAGGGCTGTATCGCTCCGCTGAGCGCGCTTGCAGTTGGGGCAGACGAAAAGGTGGGCGATTATCGGTTCTAGAGTATCTCGCACCAGATCCGAGCGAAACCATCTCATGGTGGTGCGGCAATTCGCACAGTCCGGGTGTTCGAACTGCCCAAGTGCTTCCTTTTGCCGGTCCATGCCCGCTCCCCATTGTTCGGGAAACAGTAGCAAGGCAGACCCAATCGCGACGTATCAAACGATACACAACGGCAAATTAGCGCGCCAACCTTGCTTAGGACCTGCCGCTGCGCTGTGCCAACTGACGCGACACGCCAGAAGCGGCGGTCCGGCGCTCGCATACGGCAGGTTCTACGAGGACCTAGCCCACCCGCGCGCAACTCTCCCCTGCTACGATCGGATCCCAACTCCGCAACATATCGGGACGCGCACACGGCCATCTGGCGAGCTCGCAGTGGCTAGTCGGCGTCGCACGTTAGCTTCGTGATTGCGGAAAGACACCACCCGTAAATTTCCCAAGTGTTGGCACCAGTCTCACTGGTACGCAGAGCGGCAGGTTGTGAGCGCCGCACAATGAAAACACCGAAGCCGAAGCAATGGGCCCAGCGCGAGCTCCAGCAATTGTTTAGTGGCGCGGGCAGGAGCTGGTGTATCGAAGATTGCCGCCGAACTGGGCCGCCACGCCTGATCAGTGAGGCGAATGGCGCGAACGATTGGGATATTGTTGAAGAAGTAGCCGCGGCGCCTCGCCGGCGGCGGATCAGCTCGAAAGACCAAAAAGCGCGCGACGCGACACATCTCGCCTTTGGGCAGCGCGGAAGCTTTTGCCACCTCGCGTATCCGCAATCTTACGGCCATTGTGCATCCGCCATCTTTGGCATCTGCTTCAGATTGAATTCGATGACGAACTGATTTTCAGTCGAGGTCCCCATGAGCGTCAAAGCCACGATGGCGACGATCCTCCAGAACCAACTGACGTTACACGGCGTGCATTCACTGACGCCATCGGACTGCGAGCAGATCGTTGATCGGCTGATCGTGCAGCTCAGAGAACTGGAGCTTAGTTTAGCTGCGCGAGAACTCGCTGAGAAGCAGGAGCCGTAGCGCCCCGCAAATCTTTACGGCCAGCGAGACATTCTGCAGGCGAATGCCTGTCTGCGCGGCGCGTGAGTCCTCCGGCAAATGTCTGCTGCGGGTCAAAGGTGGCGGTAGGCCACTCAGCGGGACGACTTTCGCTCTACCTCTCGCTTCAGAAATGTCGCTGCTTCGCCGACCAGCGCAATGGACCACGAGCGGAAGGCCGTAACTGCGTTGATCCAGGGTGTTTGAACGAACGGCCGATCGATATCGGCGGCGCCGCAACATTAATGGCAACCGTCGTCTCTCCCGAAGGCGATGCTTGCCAAAGACAAGGCTCTGCCTGCGGCCCCGACTCATCCGTTCCGTCCGGAGGAACGATTGCATCAGTTCCGCTTTAGTCGTTCCGCACCTTCAAGAGTTTGATGGCGGCTTGCGATATCCGGCCGCCGATCGAAGGACCCGGTCAATGCGCATCCTTCTCGTCGGCGGCACGGGGCTTGTTGGATCGGCGATCCACGCCAGGCTGTCCACCGAGGGGCATGAATGCGTATTGGTGTCGCGCCATCCGGACGCGGCGCCTGATACGCAACACGTCACCCTCGATGTTGCAAGGACCACCGACGCTTCGAAATGGAAAGGCATTCTTGCCGGCGTCGATGCCGTCATCAATGCGGCGGGTGCCCTGCAGGGTCAGGACATGCAAGGGGTTCACGTCGCCGGCAGCGCAGCGCTTTATACGGCGTGCGAAAGCGCGGGCGTCCGCCGTGTCATACTGTTCTCGGCGATCGGCATCGACCGCGATGCGCCCACTGATTTTTCTCGTACCAAGCGGGAAGGCGAAGCAGCCTTGATGGCCTGCGACCTCGATTGGGTCGTACTGCGCGCCTTCCGTGGTGGTGGGCCGGCCCGCCTATGGGGGCAGCGCACTACTGCGAGGTCTGGCATCACTACCGGTTCTACCGGTCATGCCCGACACGGCAGCTATTCAACCGGTATATCTCGATGATGTGGTAGAAACGGTTCTGTTCTTCCTGCATCCCGGCGCTCCTTCGCGCATCGCACTTGATCTGGCCGGTCCACGGCGGATCGCCTTCAGCGACTCCGTCGCGCTGTTTCGCGCCTGGCTGCGCTGGAAGCCCGCTTACCGCCTGCACCTGCCTAGTTGGGCGGCTTCGGGCGCTTACCGTGCGGGGGACCTGGCCCAGATGCTGGGTTGGGGAACGCCCATCAGTTCGACTGCAAAGGCGGAAATGCGGCGTGGCGCGACCGGCGATCCCGAGCCCTGGCGTCAGCTTACCGGCTTGAGGCCGCGCGATCTTGAAGGCGCGCTCGCACGCGAGCCCGCGTCCGTGCAGGAACGCTGGTTTGCCCGGCTATATGCGCTCAAGCCGCTGATATTCGGCGTCTTCGGCCTGTTCTGGATCGTCACAGGCATCATCTCGCTTGGCCCTGGCTGGGAAATTGGAATGTCCTTGCTACGGGAAGGCAGGGTGCCGGAAAAAGTCGCTTCTCTCACCGTCATCGCCGGCGCGCTCGCCGACATCGGCATCGGCCTCGCGATTCTTTGGCGGCCTCTGAGCCGCTACGGGCTCTGGGCAGCACTGATCATCTCGCTAACCTATTTCGTGATCGGCACGGCGCTGGTGCCGCGGCTGTGGGCCAATCCGCTTGGACCAATGCTGAAGATCTGGCCGGTGCTGATGCTCAATCTGGTTGCCATGGCGATCCGGGAGGATCGCTGATGTTCTATTTCCTTCTTAAGATGGTGCACATCATTGGTGCTGCCGTCCTGCTCGGTACTGGGGCTGGCATCGCCTTTTTCATGCTGGTGGCGCATCTGCGCGGCGACCCGCGCGAGATCGCGGGGGTCGCGCGGACGGTGGTACTGGCCGACTTCCTATTTACGGCGAGTGCCGTGGTCCTGCAGCCGATCACCGGCACATGGCTCGCTTGGTCGAGCGGATATTCCCTCCGCGATGGGTGGATTGCGGCGTCCATCGCACTGTACCTGGTGACCGGCGCCTGCTGGCTCCCGGTGGTGTGGATGCAGATGCAAATGCGCGATCTTGCTGTCCGTGCGGTAGAGACCAACGCCAAGCTGCCTGCCGGGTATTACCAACTCTTTCGGTGGTGGTTCGCCTTCGGATTTCCGGCGTTCGCAGCCGTGCTGGTTATCTTCTGGCTGATGATCGCCCGCCCGCCTATTCCATACTGGGATTCCTAGACGGTCCTCATAAGAGGCTGACGTGCTCCACCGATCAGGAACGCATCCTGGGCCTGGGGCTGTCCGGATCGAGGAGTGATGTTCGAGAACAGGCCGGTACGGGCGGCCGGTGCCGTCCGCCTTCGGACACTCTTGAGCCACACCCGGACACCGTTCTGCTCGCAGAGGCCGCCGAAGCAAAAACGCCGCCTGCTTAAATGGTCGCAGGCGGCGGCTTCCAGCCCCGGGAGGGAAAATTGCAAAATCCCGATACCATGTGTCGGCACATACTGTGCCAAGGTTCATTGTGCCGGGGCGGGACACCGGAGCCGGTTCGCTACGGCCCAGCAGGCACAGGCGCCCGGGCTCTCCTGTTTTTCGGGTTTGTCTCGATAAACGTGACTCCCAACTCCTCGCCATCCACCCAGGCAAGCTCGCGGCGACGATAGGCCAACCCTACTGAGGAGAGCACCAGGAAGAATCCCTTGAGGGGAAGTCCGACCATCGTGGAACTCGCGATGGTGCAATCTCTTCCGTGCTCTTTGGCGGTGTAGAGGGCTATGTCGGCGTCGCGCGTCAGCCTTAGTTCATCTGCCGTCGCATCGCTCTTCGCAGCGACGCCAACACTGATCGTCACATATTGTCGTTGTGCTCCAGGATGGTAGATGTGCAATCGGGTGACCAGCAACCGGATTGCGTCGCAACTTTGACTGGTCTCTCCTCGCTTACACCCGGTAGGACCACCGCGAACTCCTCGCCGCCGTATCGCGCTGAGAGCCCTCCGGTGTTTGCCGTCCACTTCCAATCACTTCGGAGATGCGTCGAAGGCAAGCGTCGCCGGCCTGGTGACCCAAAGCGTCGTTGAATCCTTTGAAGTGATCGATGTCCATCAAGAGCACAGAAAGCACTTGATCTTGGGCATAGGCCTCGCGAAGGATGCATCGAAGCTGCGTCTGTTCGCCAGCCCGGTAAGCCCGTCAGTCATCGCAAGCTGCCCCAGCTTCAGGTTGGCTGAAGATAGCTCATCCTCAAGGGCCTTTTGCTTGGAAACGTCGAGAAGAACGCCGACAAGTTCCAGGTCATCGCCCGGCGAGTGTTCGGCGATCTTGAAAATGGCCTCGAGCCAGAGCATCACGCCGTCGCCGCGCCGCATGCGAAAGCGAACCGAAACGAGAAGCGGTCGCGCCCTTCAACTCCCGGCTTGCCGCCAAGACCCTTTCGCGATCATCCTCGTGAACTACGTCGAGACACAAACGTCCCAGGAAGTCGGTTTCAGTTTTCCCCACCACGGTGACTAAGGGGGACACGTATCGCAGGTACCCCTTCCTATCCATCACGATGACAATATCGGCGATGTTGTCCGCCAGCAGCCTGACCCTCGCCTCTCGATCTCGAAGCGCCCGTTCAAGCCCGGTCCGAAACCGTAATCGGCTGCTCAGGAGCGCGGCCATTCGAACCCGAGGTCGCGAGGATCTAACGCATCCACGCACACATCGACCGCGCTAATAGAATTGCTCTCATCGACCCAATCATCGAGGCATTCCGGCGACAGCGGCATTTGCTGGCGATCCGCACCTTGAACGAAGCCCCGCATGAAAGTATCGTGTCTCACTTAAGAGGTGCAGTCCAGTAGAGCCGAATGAGTACTCGGGCATAAAGTAGCCGAAAACGCTGCCATTTGCGTGGCGGATGCCCTCCTTTGCTCATGTCGTCGACTTGATGTTCCCATCTCGTTTGCACCGATCGCGCCCTGGGCGCGCGTGCCGTCCGCCATGAATATGCGACTACGCGTGTTTTCGAGGAGTAGCAGCCACATGAAGCAACATACCTTCGAAGCATTTTCCACCACCGCGATCTACTGGACACCGCTTGTGCTTTTGGGCACCGCAATGCCGCCAAGAGATCCCGATGAAGACGAGGAGGACGAAGACGACGAAGACGACGAAGAGGAAGATGACGCTGACGAACCGCCGGTCGTGCGCGAGCCGGACGACGACTAGACTAGCGTGTTCGGCAGCCAGGGGTATAATATTTGTCATGGGCTGGCATGCGAATGACATAGCGCTCCTCAACAGGCTCTGGTCCGCAGGACAGAGCGCGGCGCAGATAGCGCGTCGTCTCGGGTGCAGTCGTAACGCGGTCTGCGGCATGCTGACCCGTCTGGGCCTGAAGCGCGGCCACAAGCCGCCCACAGCAACGCCCAAGATAAGGCCGTCCCCGAAGCTGAGGCCGACGTCGTCGGCAGCCTGCGCTCGTCCAGTCGCACGGAAGGTGTCGCGGAACACAGCGGAGAGGCAACAGCCCAAGGAATTCAGCAAACAGCCTCTACTCCATGCTGGCTGAGGCCGTCAGAAACACTGACTAGGAGCTCACCACCAACGTCGTTGCGCTCCTCGCTTCAGCTATCGTACACGAACCGACGCACGCAAGTCCGTCCGACGAACTGCGTCCATAAAGACTAGCCTTGTTGCAGCTGCACAGATCGGCAGCTAGTTGGCTTCTTGTTTGTAAGCGCGAATTTCCCTGCACCTTTTGCTTTTGAGTGCTCTGATGCATGAGGTGTCCACCAAAATAGGTGGACACCTTGTGATGGCAGACGATGATCA
>NZ_JADPIX010000127.1:0-8094 GCF_023073155.1 Bradyrhizobium sp. 45
AACCCGCACACATCATCGCATGGTCCTTCTGGCGCAGAGCTCACCAGGCTGCCGCTCAACGCGCCCACTTCAAATCAAAAAAGCAACTGTAATGCTAGGCTAGGAGGATGGGCCGTCGCTCTTGACGTGCTGGACCGGCGGGAGGCGCTTGAGCTCTTCGCCATTTTCGACCAGCACCAGAACGCGTGGTGCATTCGCATCCCGCGGGAAACAGATAGGCGGCGCGGCTGGGATCCTCGTCATCCTGGATTGCACGTCGGATGTTAGGCCCCTGTCTGCGATATAGGTGGGCCAGATTGGGCCTGTATGTCGCGTGCCAGACACATCGCACAGACGGACGCCTCTTATCGACTTCTTGACCGGCGATCATCACGCCGCCGGAATGGCCAAGATTTCCTTGCTTTTGATATGTCCGTCCAGTGCCGGCGCGGATCTAGCACAACCAGTCACCGCCAACCTGCGACTCGCGGCGCGGCGAGCTGATGCGGCAAGGGCTCAGCCGCAACTCTGGCGTCCCACTCATAGCTCTAAGGTGAAGCTGCTCATGTGCTGCAGTCATCGGCACGAAGAGCCGAATTCGTCTGCAGGCGGCCCGTGGAAGGCAACGGCTGGCCAGCGTGCAAACGCACCCTCCGATCTGCACCTGCACCTTTGACTCATCATAGGCTTACTGGCCCAGGGGCCTAGAGCGCGGAGGAATGAAAATACCCACCAAAACCGATCGTTTCTGTGATCCGACACGAGGCGTACCCTAGTCCGAATCATGAGTCGCCCGGCTGCCGGGGAGCTTCGTCGATGTACACGCCGCCCTCCTTCCAAGTTGTCGATATCACCGACGTTCATCGGACGATGCGCGAGGCACGCACGGCGACACTGATCACCGCTACTCACGAAGGGCTTGTTGGAACGATGCTGCCCGTAGTACTCGACGAGCGCGAAGGCTCCATGGGCACGATTTACGCCCACGTGGCGCGTGCGAATCCGCAGTGGAAGCTGACACCGGCTGGCGAGGCGATGGCCATTTTCGCTGGGCCGGAGGCCTATGTCAGCCCTTCCTGGTACGTGACCAAGCACGAGAGAGGCGAGGCCGTACCGACGTGGAACTATGTCGCTGTGCATGCCTACGGGCCGATCGAATTCTTCGATGATGCCGATCGGCTGCGAAGGGTGGTCACGCGGCTGACCGATGTGCATGAGCGCTCGGGCAAAGACCGCTGGGCGGTGTCTGAGGCCCCTGCCGATTTCGTCAAAACGGAGCTGAAGGGGATTGTCGGCCTGCGATTGCAAATTACACGGTTCGATGGCACGCGGAAGATGAGCCAGAACCGCAACGCGGCGGATCGCGCCGGCGTCATCGAGGGGTTATCAAAGAGCGACCGTGACGAAGACCGTCGTGTGGCTCACCTCATTGCGATGACGAACCCGAACGACGTATTGTGAACGACGCGGTACCACCTGCATTTCTCCATATCTCGACTGCTCTCCTTCTGCACAGCGATGCGCCGGCAGCGGAGGGTTCCTGCTCGCGGCAGGTGCTTTTCACAGAGCAGAGAAAACCATACAGGACGCCATCGCTTGCGCGTCAGCTATTGCAACCGCCAACAGCGGCGCGCGGCCCCGAGGCCAACTCCGGAGAAGAAGAGCGGTACACCGGTTGCAATCCGAGGTGCGCTTCGGGGCGCATGACAGAATGCTCTGCATTGAGATCGGATTCAAGTGGGCTGCCCCGGCTCCACGGTTATCAAAGCAAGCGGTTTCGAAACCAGTTTAGTACGGAATGTTGCGATGGGCCGAACTGATCACCCACACTGAAGATCTGCACTGCCACAGGCGACGGTTGCATGCATTAAGTTAAATCATGTGGCCCTCCCGACTCAAACAAAAGATGCTTTGGAGGGCGATTGCCGTCATTCTCTCGAACACTGCGTGTGCAGCTTTCGTCTGATTCCGCTTGACGCCCTGCAAGCCTCTGAGACTTGCAGGAAGCCCTCAAAGCGTCTTGAATCCGACGTTAGGGTCAGATTGCAGATCTTCTGACAATTCGCGACAATCTGCGCACGCTCCAACACTCCCCGATGGGCAGTAAGAAACGCGAATGTCTCAAATCCTCGAGGTCTCGCCGTTGCTTCTGTCACGATGATCGGGGCTCCCGGAGCGCCCTGCTCGATGTCGAATTCGAGCCTAAGACGTTGAAGAGACCTGTTCCGACCGATCCACGCCCTCCGGCGCAACCGGCATGCTGAACTGAAAGACAGCCCCGCGAGGATCATTGGCGCCCGCCCACATCCGGCCTCCGTGCGCCTCAATAATAGAATGGCAAATGGCCAGCCCCATGCCCATGCCTTCGGACTTGGTGGTGTAAAACGCATCGAACACGCGGTCAGCGCAGTTCGGATCGAGTCCTGGACCCGTATCCCGAAAAGTGACCACTACGTTATTCGAGTCATCTGTCCGCGCACTGATCAGTAACTCGCGATCACTTTCGTTGATCTCGCTCATGGCCTCGATGGCGTTCGTGATCAAATTGAGAATCACCTGCCGCACCTGGACGCGATCTGCCCGGACGAGCGGCAACGCCTCAGTCCGTCGCGTTTGCACCCATACATCATTTTTCGCAAGGTCCGCGCGAACTAGGCCCAGCACCTCTAAAATCAATTCGTCAATTGCGAGAAGCTCCGTTTGCATAGGAGCCTTATTCATAAGAGCGCGGATCCGGCGGATCACGTTCCCTGCTCGCATACTGTCACGGACAATCAACCCGAAGGTCTGCCGAACTTCTTCCAGATTTGGGGGTTGAGCACCGAGCCAATTTAGCCCCGCCCCCGCATTACTCCGGATCGCGGCAATCGGCTGGTTGACCTCATGGGCGATTGAGGCGGCCAGCTGTCCCATTGTCGTGATCCGATTGGCGTGTGCCAGCCCCATCAGAGTCTCGCGATACCGTCGTTCGCTTTCACGGGCTTCCGCTTCCGCTCTCTTTCGCTCTGTCAGGTCGAGGACGAAGCCAACACCTTGGTCGTCTCGCGCATCGAATACGGCGACGCCAACTAGCACCGGCACGCGGCTGCCATCCTTGCGGACATACTCTTTCTCGAACTGCTGAACCGCTCCGGTCCTTTTTGCTTCTGTTCGCGCATTCAGTGTACGCTCGTGCCATTCTGGCGGTGTCAGGTCGAGACCGTTCACTCGCCCCGCGACGAGATCCTCTCGGTCGTATCCAACCATCGTGAGAAAGCTTTGATTTGCTTCGATGATCTCGCCTCCTTCGCGAATGATGAATATTCCAATGATGTTAGCGTCAAGTAAGCGCCGGATTTTCGACTCCCGTTGCTGAACTTCGCTGTACAAGCGGCTGTTTTCCAGCGCTGTTGCAGCTTGGGACGCAAGCATTTTCAGCACCGAGTTGCGGGCAGCCGAGAATATGCGCGCGGCGAGATTATTCTCCAGATAAAGTACGCCGATCAGCTTGCCCTGCGTGATCAGTGGCAGGCAAAGAATAGAACGCGCTTTGCGCTCGCGGATATACGGATCTTCCGCAAATGAAGGCTCGGCGACAGCATCTTCGAGAATGACGTTTTCGCGGACACGCAGGACGAAATGCAGCACGGACTCGGGAAGAGCCATCGGCGTTACGGGCTGTTCATTCACCTTTACAAGCAGCGCATCCGCTACCGTTGTGGCTTCCGCCTCGATCCGTGGCTCGCCTCCATGTAGCAGAATCAACAAACCTCGTTCGGCGCCGGCCTGCTCAATGGCAGTCCGCATAAGCGTGTCGATTAGCTTTTGAAGAACAATCTCGCCGGAAATCGCCTGCGACACTTTTGTTACCGTCGCGAGATCAAGATGCTCAACCGGAGCTCCGATCCTCAGGCCATTCACGGCAGGAGCGGTCTCCTCATGGCTGAGGTGGGGATTCTGCTCGTCGAGCTGACGCACTTTGCCATCTGCCCCCCAACGAAGGTAGCCGCGCCGGGCGCCCTGCAGGTAAACCCGGGATATTCTGTCAAAACCACGCGCAGCATAAAAGCGCGCTGCAAGCTCGCAAGCGATTGCCTCGTGGTGGGCGAAACCGTTACGTGCTGCGGTCTGGATTGCGTGTTCATACAGTCGCATTGCGTGTGCATCCCGGTATTCGAGCCTTGCAATTTCAGCGCCGACCAGGGCAGTCCGATTCTCAAAATTTTCGGGGCAATTCGTCGCCCATATCTGCAGCTGTCTGTAATGGGCATCAATGATAAGCCAATGTTGCTGTTGTTCGCTTTCGCCTAGCTTGTCGCAGTAACATGAGTGAGACAGCGCACCAAAGAAGTGAAACTCCGCGATCAAGGGCTCTGTCGGCATAGTCCATAATTTGGGCTCCGCCTTGGAGCGAGCATCAACAGCCGCAGCATAATCGCCGGCTAGAAATCGCGCCTGAAGTTTGCGGATCCAGTAGACGGTTTCACTAGGTGACAGCTCCAGACTCCGAGCCAACGATCGCTCGACCTCTAGCTCGTCAAACTGTTGGTCATCCAAGCAACCGAATGAGCGCGTGAGGCCGCGCATGCTTCTAATGATTGCGAGCTGAGCGGCTACGGTATCAGCAGCAAACTGAACCTTTCTATCCCGTATCGTAGCAAAGCTTTTCTCTATCTCGTTCTGCACCTCTTTCAGGGGATCTCCAGCCATCATCATATTTGAGGTTAGATGAAGCAAGCTGTACGCCTCGTAGATGACATCGCCGCTGCTGACCGCAGCTGCGAGCGCTCGCCGAATCAAAACTCGGCCACCTCTTAGGGGCTTCGTCCACGGGATCACGTTGCACCCGAAGGCCAAATAGACGGGAGCCCGAAAGCGGGAGAACTCACCGCGATCAACCAGGTCGCAAGCAAGACGACCAAATTTGTCAGCTGCTTGGTAGTCGCCGAAGCGCCCGGCCAAGATTCGGCCCAGCCATGCGTAATGGGCGCAAGAAGCATCGGTGTTGCCGTATTCGAGGCTGATGGTGACAGCTCTGCAGATGACCAAAGCGGATAAATTGGCGTCCGTGAAACCTGCGGGCGGAAGAATGCGCGTCAAGACGGCAAGCGTGGCAAGCATGGTCTGATCTGTCATTGCAGGCAACCTAGAAAGATCCTCGATTGCCTCGGGCAGCTGTGACCACATCCGCTGATATTCGGTTAATGTTTCCTGGTCCGTCGGATGCTGCGACCACTCGATCCCGACGTCGTGAAGATATTCGAGCCCTGTGAGCACTGCCCGCCCGTGCTGGCCGAGCGCCAAGTAAAGATCGACCCGCAAGCATGCGACCGTTGCTCGCTGGGGCGCGTTCAAGGCGCGCTTCGACAGTACCGACAGGAGGCTCTCTGCAATGTCCAGCTGGCCTACCAAGAATTCGCATTCAGCCCGGCTTGTCTCCAGTGCAAACGCGAGTTCGTGGCGCCTTCCCCAAGAGTGCTCCGCGAGCAGCGCAGCACCGACGGTGAAATATGTGAGTGCCGAGGCGTAGGCAGCCGACGCCCTGGCACGCTGCCCTGCGACGAAATTCAGCTCTGCGAGCTGCTCACGCTCATGACCGGAGGCAATTAGCGCGACGCCTCGATTGAGTTGGCTGACGATGTCGAAGATAGCCTCTTCGCGTTTGTGCGCAGGAACGTGTGCCGCCAGCAACCGACCGATCCGCAGATGGGCAGGAGCGCGCGAGGATTCCGGCACCAGGAAGTAGGCCGCCTCTTGAACGCGATCATGGAGGAAGCGGTAGGCTGTTCCGTGGCGCGCGATGAGTTCCTGCCGGATCGCCGGCCACAGGGTCGCATGCACCTTCTCCTGCGAAATTTCGAGCACGATCGCAAGCTCCGCCGACCCGGCGATGTTGCCGAAACAGGCCAGCTGTTGCAGCGCGTCCTGCGTTGCCTCAGGCAGGCGGATGAGCTTGCCGAGCATCAGATCCACGACATTCTTGGTGTACGCTTTTGCGTGAATACGCTCGAGATCCCACCGCCAGCGCGCCGACTCGTGATCGAACGTCAATAGCTGCTCTTCGGCCAGTTCAGAAAGGAATTGAATGGCGAAGAACGGATTACCCATCGTCTTCTGATGCACTAACTTTGCAAGCGGGGCAGCGCGTTTTAGTCCGCAGCGAAGGGTATCCGCGACTAACTGCGCGACATCGTCCGCAGTGAGCGGCGAGAGCGTGATCTCCTCGAAATTTACGTCGGCTCTCCTGAAGGAGTCGAGCTTGCGTCTGAGTGGATGGCCTGCATCAAGTTCGTTGCTGCGGTAAGCTCCAATCAGCAGCAGGTGCAGATCCGACTGCGTCAGGAGATCCTCGATCAAGTCGAGCGTTGCGGCATCATGCCACTGCAAATCGTCGAGGAAGAGCACCAAAGGATGGGTTCGCCGCGCGAACACGCCAATGAAGCGGCGAAGCACCAGCTGGAAACGCATTTGCGCTTGCCGGGCTGGAAGCTGAGCAACTGCGGGCTGCTCGCCAATGATCAGGCTCAGATCGGGGATCAATTCGACCATCAGTCGTCCATTCGTGCCGAGCGCCTCCAGGAGCGCTTGCCGCCAGGTGGCGAGTTCGCCCTCACTTTTGCTGAGAAGAGGACGGACAAGACTCTGAAACGTCTGCACTAGCGTCACATAAGGAACGTCGCGCTTCAGTTGGTCGAATTTGCCTGATACCAACTGCCCGCGCGAGGGCACCAGTGCTTTGTGTAGCTCCTGGACGAGCGAAGACTTACCGACACCGGAATAACCGGCGACGAGCACCAACTTCGGCGCGCCGCTCTTCACCGCGCGATCGAAAGAGGCAAGCAAAACCTCGATCTGAAGGGCTCTGCCATAGAGCTTCTCGGGGATGAGCAGCCGATCAGGTGTGTCGTCTGTGCCGAGCTCAAACGGGTCGATGCGACCGTGGTTGGCCCATGCTGCGAGACAGTGTTGCAGATCGTGCTCAAGGCCAGCGGCAGTCTGGTAGCGTTCCTCGGCGGTTTTCGCGAGGAGTTTCATCACAATCTGAGATATCGGCTCCGGGAGGTTTTGCGACTTCTCGACGGGCGGTGTTGCTTTTCTTGCAATATGACAATGGATCCACTCCGAGGGATCTGAGCCCGTGAACGGCAGCGCGCCCGTCAGCATCTGGTAGAATGTCACGCCAAGTGAATAGAGATCACTGCGACAATCGACCGAGCGATTCATTCGTCCGGTCTGTTCGGGCGCCATGTAGGGCAGCGAGCCGGCGATGAACTCGGCAGGCTCAGGCGGCACGCGCTCGCGGGACAGACGGGAAGCCAGACCAAACCCAGTGAGTCGCACCTGTTCGTCAGGACAATTGACCAGAATGTGAGCGGGTTTCAGCTCCTTGTGGACCAAGCCGTGCCGGTGAAGCTTGCCCACGGCCCTCGCGATACCAACAGCGAGGCGTAGGAAGCGCTTGGGCTCCATACGGATCCCGAGTAAATTTAGCAGTGGCTCGCCGCATGGATCCTCCAGGACCAGCATAGTCCGACCGGCTTCCCGGATGAGTTCCAACGGCCGCACCGCCCATCCCTCGTCTAGCTCCTCCCTCAGCCCGTACTCATGGGCGAGGCGGTCGAGCGTCGCTGGGTGTTCCGCGATGGGCCGCACGACAAGCACGACAGCCCTGCTGCCGTGGATTTGCCGGTGCCACTCACGGCAGAACGCGCGATCACCGTCCTCCCACAGGAGCTGGATGTCACTGTCGATACTTGAGCCGAACAGAGTTCGGCTGAGGTCCCGCGGCATTTGCCCGCCCGATCAATAAGGACTGAGCCGGAAGCTGACACATATCGGGCGAGCTTGTGAAGAGACTTCGCAAAGGGGCCGGAGTACCGATTAGGGTCTGTACCTAATTAGCGAGTTCTGATTCCCTGGTGCCAGGTTGATCGGCACGGGGGACTTCGATGCGCAAAGGACTGTTCTGGCTCAACGACAAGCAGTGGGCTCAGATAGAGCCGCATCTGCCAACAAACCAGACCGGCCCGGCGCGCGAAGACGATCGACGCATTATCAGCGGTATCATTCACATGCTCCAGTGCGGCGCACGCTGGCGCGATTGCCCGTCCGACTATGGCCCTTACACGACGATCT
>NZ_JADPIX010000112.1:0-6814 GCF_023073155.1 Bradyrhizobium sp. 45
CGTTGTTCGGCTCCTGCTCGAACTTCACCAGCTGATTGTCCACGGTGTCCAGGCTCTCGCTGGTTTCCGTCAAAAACTCCCGCAACAGATCATCCATGAAAACAGGCCTTCATACAGGGAGGGCGCGCACACAAGACGTGATGCGCCAATTCGGAATGGGGCCAGCTTCACCGCAAAGCGTTTAATAATGGTTGAGTATGTGGAAAAGAACGGAACCAACAAAGAGATAAGGCGCTCCGGACAAGCCGAAGCGCCTCGTAAAGATTCGATTAACGTTTGAGAGCGGCGGCGTGTCTACGACGCGATAATGGTGATGGCCTCGCCTTCGTGCGCGAGCCTCACGGTCAGCCCGCAAGCCTCTGCCAACAGCCGCGTATAATAAGGCTGGATCGCATGTGCATCCGCAGCCGGGCCGCGCTCGCCGCTCAGGAGCTCGGAGATGTTCTGCGGCAGGCGCGCATTATGTCCGGTCGCGGTGATGCGGAAGCTCATGGTCTCGCCCTCGCCGATCGGATCGATCGTCAGCGTGCCGCCGCGCGGGATCGTGTGCTGCGAAACGACCAGCATGTTGAGCAGCAGCTTGACGCGATTCTTCGGCAGCAAGATCCGCGGCAGATTCCAGGTGATCGAGCACTTGCCGTCCTCGATGTGGCCGCGCGCCATGGTCTGGGCATCGCCGAGATCGATCTGCGCGCCGGACGAGCCGGCCGCACCAAAAGCGAGGCGGCAGAACTGGAGGCGAGCGGAGGCGGTTTTCGCGCTCTTGCGTATCAAGTCGAGTG
The DNA here is from genome assembly GCF_023073155.1 of Bradyrhizobium sp. 45. Taxonomy (NCBI): domain Bacteria; kingdom Pseudomonadati; phylum Pseudomonadota; class Alphaproteobacteria; order Hyphomicrobiales; family Nitrobacteraceae; genus Bradyrhizobium; species Bradyrhizobium sp. 45. Next base: position 783 of record NZ_JADPIX010000112.1, read on the forward strand.
CGAACTCGCGGTCGTCGGGCTTGGGATCGTCGTCGAGCACTTCGAGCCCATTGACGATGGCGCCGACAGGGCTGATGAGATCGTGGCAGACCCGCGAGCACAGCAGCGCAGCGAGTTCGAGCGCATCTGGAGCGGTGGCGGTAGCGGGTGACGAAGCGTCAGACATAAAGGGTTCCTGGAATTGCACGGCGCGGACGCGGCGAATCAAGCATGCTTGACGAATGCCGCAGGTTCTAACATTCGCTGGCACGTGGCAGCTAGCTTGCGATCGGTTCGAAGCGGCCCTAATGCCGCGGCGAATCACTCGCTTAGGGATGGAATTGCCGATGAATGAGGCATGCAGGTGAAGCGGATCATCGACGGCGCGGCCGCCTCCCACCTGATGGAGCCGCTCACCGCCCTGGTGGTGAAGGCGGGCGAAGCCATCCTCGCGGTCAACCGCGCAGCGATGCGGGTCGACGGCAAGCAGGACGGCTCGCCGGTGACCGAGGCCGACCTTGCGGCCGACCGCATCATCGCGGACGGGCTGGCACAGCTTGCGGGCGACATCCCGACGCTCTCGGAAGAGCGGACCCAGCTCGCCTCGCCGCCGTTCCGCGCCAGCTTCTTCCTGATCGACCCGCTCGACGGCACCAAGGAGTTCGTCGCCGGGCGCGACGAGTTCACCGTCAACCTTGCCCTGGTGACATCGGGCGTGCCGCTGCTGGGCATCGTCAGCGCGCCGGCACTCGGGCTGCTCTGGCGCGGCATCGTCGGCCGTGGCGCCGAGCGCGTCGGGTTCGACGGCGCAACCATCGGCGCTGCCGAGCCGATCCATACCCGCAAGCTGCCGCCCCTGGGCGAACCCTGGATCGCCGCGGTGAGCCGCTCGCATGGAGATCCCCGAACCGAGGCGTTCATCGATCATCGCCCCAGCGCCGTCAGAAAGGCGGTCGGCTCGGCCGTGAAATTCGGACGGATCGCGGAAGGCAGTGCCGACATCTACCCCCGCTTGGGGCCCACTTGTGAATGGGACGTCGGGGCCGGCTACGCGGTCGTGACCGCGGCCGGCGGCAGCGTGACCGACGGCAAGGGCGGCGCGCTCCGCTTCGGCGAGCGGCACGATGGCGGCTTCATCATCCCGGAGTTCATTGCTTGGGGTGACCCGCAGGCGGCAAGACTCTGAGGTCGTAAAGGGGCCTACTGGCTGAGCTTGTCCTGGAGGGCGGGCCAGCGCTTGCCCACCTCATAGAGGAAGCGCTCGGGATTGGCGGCGAAGGCGTCGCGATTGGCTTCCCGGCTGAACAGATAGAGCCGCTGCGCCGCGATCGCGAAGAAGCGGGGGTTACCGGCGATGATGACGCCGCGGGCGATATCGACCGGATCGTAGCCGCCGAACTGCGGCCCGTAGACCTCGGGATGGGCGAGGAAAGACGCCCGGTTGCCCTCGTTCCGAAAGCGCCAGACGGCGCCCCACAGGTTCGCCTCGAACTCGGCCGTCCCCTGCACGGCCGTGCCAGCGACGAAATAGGCCACGGGGTCGAAGCCCTCGATCGCCACGCCACTGAAACGGTTGACGACGATCCGCTCGGTGGTGGCCGCCTGCGCCGGCAACCCCGCGCAGAGGATCCAAATGCCCGACAGCATGCAGACCAGAAGGCCGATCAAGGCAATTCCGGGGCGCAAAGGGCTGGCTTCCTGCCGTTGTGCCGTCATAGTTGCTGCGGATAACATCCGAGTCGAGGGGACATCCGGCGCAACCTAGAGCCGCGCCTGTTGGCGCCAGGTTAAGGAAGCGACCGGATTCGATACCAGGGGTTCTTTTATGACTTTCGCATCACGCCTTGCCGCAGTCGCGCTTGCCGCGATGGTCGGGTGGATCAGTCCGGCTTCCGCCCAGCAGCCGCCGCCGCCCGACTTGCCGCCGCCGCAGCGGACCCAGACGCCCAGCACCTATGGGCCGGACGAACTCGTGAACGCCGGGCATCGCTTCTTCGGCAACGTCTCGCGCGGTCTCGCCTCGATCATCGAGAAGGCGGTCAGCCAATGGGGCCTGCCCAACGGCTATATCCTCGGTGAGGAAGGGTCCGGCGCTTTCGTCGCCGGCCTGCGCTACGGCGAAGGCACGCTCTACACCAAGAACGCCGGTGACCTCAGGGTCTACTGGCAGGGTCCCTCGCTCGGCTTCGACTGGGGTGGCGACGGCGCGCGCACCATGACGCTGGTCTATAATCTGCCCGCCACCAACGCGATCTACCAGCGCTTCGCCGGCCTCGACGGCTCGGCCTACATCATCGGCGGCTTCGGCATGACGGCGCTCACCGCCAACAACATCGTGCTGGTGCCGATCCGCTCGGGCCTCGGCCTGCGGCTGGGAGCCAATATCGGCTATTTGAAATTCACCCCGCGCGCGACCTGGAACCCGTTCTAGCGTTCCGCTTTCCCCTCCGGCGACGGATCAAGGTTAACGACATGTCGGGGCTGGCTTTTTGCCGGCCCCGCATGCAATGTCCTTGGTAAATTTTTCCTTAGCTTTGGGAGTTCTGGCCCATGGTCGAACCGATCATGTACCTGGCGATCGGTTTCCTGCTCTCGATGCTGTGCGGGCTCGCGATCGTGCCGCTGGTGCATAACCGCGCCGTGCGCCTGACCACGCGCCGGCTCGAGGCCGCCACGCCGTTGTCGATGGCCGAGATCCAGGCCGACAAGGACCAGCTCCGCGCCGAGTTCGCCATGTCGGCGCGACGGCTGGAGATGAGCGTCGACCAGCTCAAGAACAAGACCACGAGCCAGCTCGCCGAGCTCGGCAAGAAGAGCGACGCCATCAACCGCATGAAGATCGAGCTCGGCGAGAAGAACGCCACGATCTTCGCGCTCGAAGCGCGCGAGAAGGCGGTGAAGGAGCAGCTCCGCGCCACGGAAGAGGAATTCAACACCAAGACCGCAGCCCTGCGCGCCGCCGAGCTCGCGCTGACCGACAAGCAGGGCGAGCTCGCAAAGATCAATTCCGAACTGTCCGACCGCTCGATGATGGCGGAGAGCCGTCAGGTCGAGCTGGTCGCGGTCCGTGCGCAGATCGAGGAGCTGAAGCACCGCGTCGGCGACGCCGAAAAGGAATTTGCCGCGACACAGGCGCGGCTGGCGCAGGAGCGCACCGAGTCCGAGACCGCTTCGCGCGAGCTCGGCGACGCCCGCGGCCGCGTCGAGAATCTGAGCCAGCGCGTCACCGACCTCGATCGCCAACTCATCGTGCAGGTGAAAGAGGCCGAGATGTTGTCGGGCCGCGTCGGCGATCTCGAGGGACGCCTTGCCACGCAGGGCAAGCTGCTCGCCGAACGCGACTATGAGAACAACCAGCTCCGCCAGGCCAACGAGGCCAATGAGCGCATCATCAAGGAGCTGCGCGTTGAGATCGCGGCGTTGAGCGGCGGCAAGTCCTCGGCCGCAATGGAATCGATCCGCGCGGAAAAGACCGCGCTCGAGGAGCAGCTGCACACCGCCCGCGACGAGCGCGCCAAGCTCCAGCGCGACATCAACGCGATCCAGCAACAGGCCGAGAGCTCCTGGGCGACCGAGCGGATGGAGAACGCGCTGCTGCGCGAACGCATCAACGACATCGCAGCCGAGGTGGCCAAGCTCGCGATGCAGCTCGAAGGGCCGAACTCGCCGATCGAGGCCCTGCTCGCGGCGGAGGCCGGCCAGCCGCCGAGGCCGGCGCCACGCCCGGCCAACGACGCCCCTGCCAACGGCACCGCCGCAGGCACCCTGCCCGAAGGCGGCGGAACACTGGCCGAACGCATCCGCGCGCTCCAGGCCCACGCCTCCCGCGCCCGCCAGCAGGGCGCGTAAGCGGCCCCAAGATGGTCTGACCGCCGAATTGCGGGTCCGGGGGAAGGTTTTCCGGCCCGGCAGCGCCTCGAAACTTGACACCTTCGGCCTGCACTTCTAAATCGCGGGCTCCAAAGCATCGGCGGCCGAAACTCGGGTCGCCTGCATGATGGTTTCGGGTGCATAGCTCAGCGGGAGAGCGTTCCCTTCACACGGGAGAGGTCCAAGGTTCGATCCCTTGTGCGCCCACCATTTACCCCGTAGAATCAGCCACTTAGCGACGCGGCGCTTCAAGTATGTGCCCCAAAAAAGCTGGGGCACAACATGGGCACCGAGCAATGATGGTGCGAGGTCTCGGAGGGCTCGGCTGCTCATCGTGCGACCGTCCGATGTTCTCGCCACCCAATCGGTGTAGGCGGCCTCGTTTGTCTCGATGCGCCCTTGTCTGCGACGTTCCTGCACTGTTTCTCTCTGCCTAAACTCCTTCTCAGCCGGTGAGCGATCACTCTGCCGAGCAGTAGGACTTCGGCTGCGCGCCTAAAGAAAATCCCCAGCCACATAGGGCTGACGGGTTCTCGTTTGCCAGTGCGTATCCGCGGTACTCGTCCCCATGCGCGATGGCACATCGTGCAGCCATAACGGTTGACGTAGGCCCCCGATGTGCACGCCACCGGGATTTTAGTTACGCAACTATCTTATAACTATGAAGAATTCCGCTCGTCTTTGACCGCGAGTGTTGCAGCCGGCTGCAGCAACGTCGAGGCGAACGACGTACTCCTAATCGGGCACGGAGCCAAACGCATCCGATTCATTGAACTCGTATTTCTGGGGAGACACTCGCATGAAAAGGCCTTTAGCGGCTGTGGCCGGAACAATAACTCTGGGGCTGGTCGCTCCCGCCAGTGCGGCGGATCTGGCCGCGCGGCCATATACGAAGGCGCCTCCGATGGTTGCTGCTGTTTACGACTGGAGCGGCTTTTACATCGGCATCAACGGCGGCGGCGGTTCAAGCCGCAAGTGCTGGGATTTTGTGGATGCAGCCGGCATTTTCGGTGTCCCAGGCGCTCTGGTGGGCGAGGGTTGCCACAATGCTGTCGGCGGCACGATCGGTGGTCAGATTGGCTATCGCTGGCAGATGGCAAATTGGGTGTTCGGTTTCGAAGGCCAAGGCAACTGGGCTGACTTCAGAGGCGACAACACGAGCTTGGCGTTTGGCACTGATCGCAATCGCTCTCGCATCGACTCTTTTGGTCTGATCCGGGCAGGTCGGTTACGCATGGAACAATGTTTTGTTCTACGTCAAGGGCGGCGCCGCGGTCGTCGGCGACAAGTATGATGTGTTCGATATTTTGACCGGCGCGCTCTTGTCGTCGGCGCGTGAAACCCGTTGGGGTGGCACCGTTGGCGCGGGCCTCGAGTATGGCTTTGCTCCGAACTGGTCGGTTGGCGTCGAGTACAACCACATCTTCCTGGGCGATCGCACGATCGAGTTCACCACGCCGGCTGGAGCCTTCGCAGGTAGCGACCGCATCCGCCAAGACGTTGACATCGGCCTCGTCCGCCTGAACTACAAGTTCGGCGGTCCGATGATCGCGAGGTACTGAGCAGCTTCATAAAAAGAACAGGGGCCGGCTCTTAGAGCCGGCCATCTTCTTTGGGAGCCTCGAATGACAAAGACCTTCAGGCCAGTCATCCCTTCGCAGCTCACCGTTGAGCTCAACGAGGCATCCGCTTCGGGTGAACCTCACACAATTTGCAGAGCGATCGGGCGGGCGCTCAGACATTTCAACATTTCAGAACTCTCAATAAAAACGGGACTGCAGCGTACAAGCATCTATCGCGCGTTCAGGAGCTATCGCCAAATTTTGGTGACGGCCGGAGCCGGTCAGGCGGCGGCGGTTATGGGCTGGCGGTCGGTCGGCTTGGCGATGACCTCGATCCCATCATTGAATGTCACACCGACAACGAGTTTTGGCAACTGGTTGTGGCCATCGAGACGACGCCAGCTTCTCTGCGCGGCCTCGAGCAGTTTGAAGACCATCGCGAGTGCCGTCTTGTTGGACAGGCAGCCCTTCGATCGGATGGTGCGGTGGCGAACGGTGGCGAAGGTGCTTTCGATGGGGTTGGTCGTCCGCAAGTGTTTCCAGTGCTCGGCCGGGAAGTCGTAGAACGCCAGTAGCGTGTCTCGATCCTTGCTCAGGCAATCGGCGGCCTTCTCGTACTTC
>NZ_JADPIX010000091.1:0-541 GCF_023073155.1 Bradyrhizobium sp. 45
GAGCTATCGCCCAAAGTTGGTGACGGCGGGAATCGGAAAGGCGGCATATCGTGGGGGTGCTTGACGCCTCCACTTCTCCACCGAAGGAGCGATATGCCGTGTCCAACGATAACGTCATCCATCTGATTCAGCCAGGAATCTTCGACGATCAACTCACAGAAGTCTTGCGCAATGGAGCGCGTGCCCTGCTGGCCCAGGCGGTCGAGGCCGAGGTTGCAGACTTTCTAGGCCAGCATGCCGATTTGAAGACCCGGGACGGCCACCAGCGCGTCGTCCGCCACGGTCACCTGCCGGAGCGCGAGGTGATGACCGGCATCGGTCCGGTCGCCGTCCGCCAGCCGCGTGTACGCGATCGCGAAGCGGACGCCGCCGATCCTGGCCGCATCCGGTTCTCGCCGTCGATCCTGCCGCCCTACATGCGCCGGTCGAAGTCGATCGAGACGCTGCTGCCGATCCTTTACCTGAAGGGTATCTCGACCGGCGACTTCTCTGAGGCGCTGGCTGCGCTGCTCGGCAAGGATGCTGCCGGGTTGTCGGCATC
>NZ_JADPIX010000047.1:0-537 GCF_023073155.1 Bradyrhizobium sp. 45
GCCTACTTCGCGAAGGAAGCGACATGAAGTTCGGCTTCATCGCGAAGCACCGGGGCATCTGGCCGGTGGCATGGCTATGCGAAGCGATGGGCGTGTCGCGGTCGGGCTTTCATGCCTGGCTGAACCGATCGCCCAGCGCCAGATCCCGAAGCGACGAGACCGTAGGCCAGCAGGTCAAGGTCAGCTTCCTTGCCAGTGACCGGACTTACGGCGCGCGGCGCGTCTGGCGAGACCTTCTGGCGGACGGCGTCGAATGCGGCCTGCACCGGGTCGAACGGCTGATGCGCCTGCAGGCCCTGCGGGCGCGGCCACGACGCCGGCGTCTGCCGAAGGACGCAGGCCATCGCCAGATTGCGAACGTGGCGTCGAACCTTCTGGATCGGCAGTTCGAGGCCGAGCGCCCGAACCAGAAGTGGATCGCCGACTTCACCTACATCTGGACGGCTGAGGGCTGGCTCTATGTGTCGGCGGTGATCGACCTGTTCTCGCGCCGGGTGGTCGGCTGGTCGATGAGCGCCAGCATGACCGCCCAGTTGG
>NZ_JADPIX010000072.1:0-6096 GCF_023073155.1 Bradyrhizobium sp. 45
CTCGCCTGGCTCAGAGAACTCTTGTGCCTCTTCCTGATCCAGCTATCGCATACGCTTGCCTGTCCGCTCCCGCTCAATTCGGCTTCTTAACGGACGACGGTCTAAGCTCGTGAGAGCAACGACTAAAACGACCGGTGTGACCGGCGGGTCATTTTTCCACTTTGACAAGATAAATCGACCGCACGATGCGGCGAGCTGACTGAGACGATCATGCGTGATCGCGCGCCGCTTCTCATCAGCTGTTAGGTTCTCGCGTCAGTCAAATCGTGACGAGAACAATAATAATTGCGATTTCAACCAGTAACACCGCTGCTGTCATGGTGGGGACGATAAAAACGTAGCCATGCGGAGGATGATCCGCCTCACCATCGGCCAAGAAACGGCCCCTCACATCTCATGGCGTAAGCAGGGGCGGGATGCGGGAGCCGTTTCTCGGTGGCCAGACGCGTTCGTCCGGCGCCAGGCACTCTCAAATTAATTCTATTTTAAATATTGGTCAACATTTAAACTGGCATTATATTATTTATTTATTTAAAAATGGCCTCGTGCTTTAAAATCGCCCAGCTTGCCTTAGAGCGAGCGCATCCGTCGTTCCCCATCCTTTGCTGCCTCGCAAGAGAGCAGGACGTATCCCCGGACAAACGCGTGCCGGCCGCTATCGCGCATGGCACGGATTGGATCGAGCGTTACCCATGGATTGCCGCGGCCGCTCTGAAGAACCGCCAGAAGCACTTCGTCGTCGAGGGTGAGGAGGTAGTGCTTGGCGTCGATGACGTTTCCGATTTCAACGCCCTGCACTCTCTGCCAGGCAGCTTCAATTTCCCGTCTCCGTTGGATTTTTTCAAAGATCCGGTGGCTATGGGCAAGCAGATCCTCGCGCAGTTCGACCCGTCGAAGATACTCCCGAAGGCACCGAATCTGTCGATGCCTGACCCCGCCCAACCCTACTGAAGCGGGCCGCGACCTGGACCAGGCTCAATTGCGCTTTCAGCACGAGGACGAGAAATTGCTTCCTCGCTTCTAGTCAGGCAAAACGGCCTCGGGACTTAATGGGGCGGTTTCTGCATCCAGGCTCGTTTGTTTTAGGTTACTGACCCCTCGATAAATCCCCGGCTCCATGCCTATGAACTCACTTCGGAGAACGACACGTATGGCGCACGAACTGCGATTTCTCTTTCTCCACGAGATCACGCAGGAGCAGCCCACTGGAGAGGTTCCGAAGCACGACCCAATCCCGCTCCTGATACTCTTTCTTGATCCTCCCAACCGTGTTTGCTGCAAAGTCTTGCGCAACCCGTTGGCTCCTTCGCTTAGGCCGCCCACATACGCTATGATGAGAACTGTCGGAGCGAAGCCCAGCAGGCACGCGACATCTATTGCTTCTGACCCTGTTGATGCTGTCTTGGTTGTCATCACCTTGAAAGCCAAAGAAAGATAACTGTCTCGGTAGCCGTCGCACGTGCCCTGGAGGGCGGCGAGAAGAGTCCTCGGCTAGGATTTCTGACATTGCGATGCTCGCGCATGAAGCTTCGCATCTCGTGCTGCCGTCCCGTGCAGTCTCGTTCGCTTTACCGCGCAGCGGGGGTCGGCGAGCAAGCATTCGAAATCGATGTGAAGCTTAAACCGAAAGCAGTTCCCGGTCGGCTTACAAATGGAACCAAATGACCGCCATTAAATGAGAAATTTGATTATGTCATATAATCATGATGACTCCATCGCAAAAACAAAAAATATGTTGGGGGAAAACATGGGAGGTTGAAATGGAAGCTGCCCGCCGCCTGCGTGCAATGGCGCTGCTGTGCCGACAGACTGCCGCACTCCAACCTGAGAGAAGCTGGAAACTGCTTGCAGAGGCAGAGTACTGGGAGCATCTGGCGGCTGCGGCTTCAGCTCATTGAGCTTCGGTGGAGTATTCTTTAGCTTTCGCTTTTCGTCGACTTCTTACTTCAAATCATTTCTGAGGCATGTGATGTCGAGTACGCGTCAGATTTTTTCTAGTGCTGTTCTGAATGAACGGCACCAGGCGCTTCTGGAGGAGCTTAGAGAGGTGGAAAAGCTTCGAAGTAAGCTCCGACATGTAGAAGCAAGAACAAGAAGAAAGCGTACCAAAGCGAGCGGCAGAGCAAGAGCCGTTTAGAGACGGCCGGGACCGCAGTAGCGAGCCCCGGTGACGACGTCGCTGCGACATGTCGGCAACCAGCCAGGCCGCGGTGCCTCACAATGCTCGAACTAACTCGGCGGCGAGACCGGCCGTCTATTCAGGATCGCGCGTTAGCTCCGACCTTCATTCGACGTTGCACTTCGGAACACAGCAACGAGTCGATCGCCTTGCCAAAGCTCAACGTCGTGCTCGTCATGCATTTGCTCGGCTCGGCGTCTCGCCGCCTGCTCGTCAATGCAGTCGAGCTTTGCAGCGCAGATCAGTTGCCGGCTGCCGTCCACCACGAACACCTTGTACCGCATAATGCAGTCCGATCCCAAAGGCGACCGTCATCGTACTCGAATGTCCGTCTAAGCCGGTGCCAAACTAGGCGTGGCGTACGGAATCTTTGTACGTGTGGCAGTTCGGCTATACCGGCTCGTGGAATCCATTGATTGCGCGGCGGATGTACCTCGCATCTAAGCTAACGTAATCTCCACGCATGCCGAAGCGTGCGGCTCGAGCTCAAGAGCGAGAGGCCACCAAGCGTCATCAGCAGTACACCGAACCAGGCCGTCCAGCTGCGCGCTTCGCCGTGCGCCTCTGCAGTGCGCGCGCCCAGCGGCATATCTTGAGGTGCGTCGGCGAGAAGCTGCCCAACGTCGACTTGGCCCGGCACGGAGTGTTCGGAGGTGATCTGGTTGGGAAGATCGACAATGGGGGCCGCCGACCCCGTGCCGAGATTGGAAGCGGCATCAGCTACCTTCATTTCGGGTACAGGCGGCTGAGATTGCTCGGGCGGTGCGGAGCGCAGCACCTCCGCGCGCGCATCAACGACCGCGCTCCACCTCGTCCCGTTCTCGTCCAAACTGGCGCTGCGGTCTTTGGCCATGCGAGCCCGAATGGGCTTCTTCACCGTCGCGATGCCCTCGGCCAGGAACCAGCATTTGCGGCGACCGTCCATTCGGTAGACCCAATGCTGTCCACCAGTGGTCGAGGTACCGGGACGCGGCACGCATTCGGCTTGCGGCGGAGAGGTTACCGTGGGTTGGGGCGTAGCAGTATTGAAGAAGTCGGCAAGAGGGTTGGCAGACGCAGGCGCCGCCGATAAACCTCCGACAAGCACCAAACTGGCGAAGTATAATCGCAAATGACCGGACATCGAAAACTCCCGGGTGCGCCCCACCCCCGCTCGAACCTTAGCGGCGACAACGGCTCCCATGCGGCTTAAATCGGGCGGCGCGATGAATTAATTAATTGTACTCTTGGCTACCTGATTAATATGCCGGTCACGAGGCAGCGCGATTCATCGAGCCGTCCGCGCCGCCGTCCGGTCGATCGCCATCTTTGCGCTCGTCCCCGAGCACGAAAGCGCAACTGGCCGAGGGTGAGTTTGTGGAGGTCACGAGACGTGGCTACCCCGCGCGGCGATTTAAATACTCCGCCACGATATTACCACTGTCGCGCCTTTCTCCCTGCTACCTCTCGTATTAAATGTGGATTGCATGATCAATATTTAACTGAGGGCTTGTCTGCTCCCGGATTCCCGACTTGTCTGCCTGGGCCTTCTGCCCAAGATTAGGGATGGAGCCATGAACACCGCGCATTTCAATTCGCTCTCCGTTGACGAGCTCTGGATATTTCACCAAGAGGTCGCCGCCAAACTCACTCAGAAAATGTTGGTGCAAAAAGCACATTTGGAGGAACGGCTCCACAGGATTGGACTGGCCAACGAGGCCACGCGGTTCAATCGCGAGCGCCGTCCATACCCGCCCGTTCGTCCCAAATATCGCAATCCGAAGAACCCGGCGGAGACATGGTCGGGTCGCGGCAGGCTGCCTCGATGGCTGCGGCCGCAGCTTCGAGCCGGCCGAAAATTGGACGATTTCCTGATCGATCGGGCTTCAGCCGAAAAGCGGCAGACCAATTGAGCGCGCGTTGCGGCATTTTGGGATGGAAATGCTGGCGCCTGTTCCCCACTGGCTCTGAGCTTCTCACATCATCGTTGAAGCGCGGGTCATAACCATGCTTCGAGGCATGGCCATAGCGAGAGCGCTGGGCTGATGGTCTCGCTGAATCGCTCGGGGGGCCCGCGGCGCAGTGAGGACATCGACGAGAATCTCAAGCACGCGATGGCCGTGTCTAGTTGTCGTGCCCTCTGAAGTGCCGCCTAACCGCATTCCACGCTCGAAGGACTGGAAGGATGAGCACGATGAAAAGAACCCTGATTGCAACCGGCCTCATTGCGCGCTGCAGGAGTGGTGGGTCGTGATCGTCCGAGCGACCGGCCGTCGTGTTAATCGTCACCGGAGATGGAATTCCTGCTCGCCGAGTAGGTGACGGTCTGCGCGAGGGCAGGACAACTACAACGAACAGAACGTTCACCAGTAGCCATATTCCCACGATGAGAAGGGCAGTACGCACGAGGACCGACCACGGTTGGATCCAGAATCTGCCGAGGTTACTCCTGCCTCATACCCGGCACGCAACCGGCAACACTGCGTTCGCGGACGGAGCCGCTTCAGCGCAGCCGGCACATTTTCGCATCTCCCCGAGGCCGTTGGGCCCCGAGCGCTTTGCGAGCGTCCAGGATCGCTCCCAGCCTAGTCGGGCGCAACACTCGCGTCTGTGCGCTTTCGAACATTCATGCCCCCTTCAGGTATGCTAGTTCTATGCATCATCCGGCGAGAGCCGGACAGGGATGGCTCATCGGCCAAGACGGCCGTCCTCAGCCCGCAATCCCTGAACAGGGGCTGGGTCATGGAGCGTGGCCCAAATATCGCAGCACGAAGAGCGGCGAATTTGGCGGTCCGCATAGAACCAGTATCGAGTTTCGGCAGTTGACTCCGGGTGGATCCGAACAAGCAAACTGATTTGTTCGGGCCAAGGATAAGTTTAAAAGCTAAGCCGGCACACATGAAGGACCTCCGACGACGTTTGGAAAAGGTCCGCGCTGACGCCAGAGAGTTTATGCTGATGAGCCAGCAAGCGACGGACATAGAAAAGCGCGAGCTGTTTAAGCGCTTGGCGGATGAACTCGCCTTCGAGGCTCTCGAGCTTGAGCTAATCGTCAAGAAAAATGAGCGAGCTAATCCGTGCGACCAGCACGAGGTCGTGGAGTTTAAGCCGCCCTCTCAGCGAACGCGTGGCTGATGCGGAAGAGGTCAAGCCGGCTAGATCGGCGTGACAACGGAACTTTGCGCATGGCTCCGCCAGCGAACGCTGCTCCGCCTTCGCCGCATCGCATTGCGGTTGGGAGGGGCCCAATCCGGAAGCGGTGATGTCATTGTACGCCGCCAGCAGTTCATCCATATGGTCCTTCCGTCGATTTCGAAGAACAGCGGGGTTTCAGGCAAGGCGCCGAGGCTACGGAAGTGGTCGACTATTTCTCGGTGAACCTCGATCGCAGCCCACGCGAAAGCTGAAGGGACCGGACCTGCCTCGGTAGAAGGAGGAAGCGTTCCCATGCGTCCGAGCCGGTCGAACTCGGCCGCCCGTTCTTCAGGCCCGCTGTCCCGCATCGCCCGCTTGTGGCATCGACCTGACTTTCAGAAAGTTCGCCGCGCTTTCGCGGCTGAGACAATCCGTACGAGCGCTCGAACCGCTGCCGTCAGAGTACAACATCGTAGAAGATCGTACTTTAGCGTACAAAGTCGTTGCCATGTTGGTGGCGATACGACTCGAATCCCGACCCGAACATTCTGGTTTTGGTTCTGCATCAACGGTATCTTTCTGCGGCAGACAGAACAGATCGTCCGTTTTGCCCGCTGCAATAGCCCCGCACGTCCGAACAATCCTTGCACCGCATGTAACGCTCCAACTCGTGGATCGGCGTCGTCTTCGTTCGTCGCACGACTGCGCTCACACCGTCTAATGGGACGTAAGCTCTGACAGATTGCGACGCGCGCAAGCAGGAGCCAGCGTGCAGCTTTAAACGTTTATGGGCGTGGATCGAT
>NZ_JADPIX010000093.1:0-5403 GCF_023073155.1 Bradyrhizobium sp. 45
ATGGTGGGCGACATCATCTCGGAACGGGTGGGCGACTTCAAATCGGAATGGTGGGCGAGATCATCTCGGAATCCTGGGCGACATCGATCGGAATCCGCACACCGGTGCAAAACGAACTGATAGTCCTCGTTGTAGAGGACGAAGATCTTATTCAGGATATGATCGGAGAAGCCCTGTCCGGGGGTGGATTTGAGCCGCAGATTGTTTCATCAGGCGAAGAAGCGGTTATCCTGCTCAAAACCGAATCTACCAGCTATCGCGCGTTGCTCACCGATGTTCATCTCCGAGGCAAACTCACTGGATGGGAAGTTGCCAAGCAAGCCAGAGAGATCAATCCAGAGATGCCCGTGGTCTACATGACTGGGGCTGCAGCTGATCAGTGGCCGTCTCACGGCGTACCGAACAGCGTTCTCTTGAACAAGCCGTTCGCGCCCGCGCAGGTGGTTACGGCAGTGTCTCAACTGCACAACCAAATCCCGCCTTCGCACTCATAGCGGACCTGGAAAGCCCCAAGTAGGTGCCCGCTATTGCGTGCTTAGCGACAAGCCAAGAACAAATGCCTTAGCCGCCGTCGCGCCCGGCGTTCGCTTCAATTTCTTTGCGATCTTCGTGACACCAGTCTTTTGCTTCGCAAGTAACTTCAGCGTCTTCAGGTCGTCTTTCGTCCACTCGCGACGAACACTTTTTTTCTTCTTGGCCAACTTGGCACTCCTTCGTTGATAGGAGCGCGGTCTAACACGTGTCGCGCGGTTCGCAAATGCCTCGTGAATGGCGCTGTTTGACGGACCCTGTCGTTTCCGACAGGTGCGCGCCGTCCGAGCCGTGGGCATGATCGCGGCTAAAAGACGAGGGCCGCAGCAATGAGACGTTACTACTTCCCGATTTTCCACAAGGGAGAGACACAGGCGGACGATGTGGGGGAGCTATTTGGCTCAGCTCAACTAGCCGTCCAATACGGCGCGCGCGTCGCTCGGGACATCGCCAGCGATCCCGAGCAAGAAGATGGTCGACGAGCGTCGCAGTCGAGAGACGCAGCTGCAGTCCGCCGAGCAGATCGCAGCGACATGTGCTCAACTTTCGCCCGAGGACCAGGCGATCGTGACGGCTGAGATCAAGCGCATCATAGGGGAGCGTGACCAATGAAGCGCCGGCGCCGAGCGCACAGGAAGCGCGACCGGCAGCGGCTACTGACGCCGCCGGCGGCTCAGCCGATGAATTAGGGCCCGCCGGTTCACGCTAAGGGGCCTCAAGTTTGCGCGTGCCAGGGTTGGACAATCGGGAAAAATTGGTAGGAACGCTAACAGGGTCTCGGGTTTGGTGGATATCTAGCCCCCAAGAGGATTGCTCATGGACCGTCGAGATCAGAGCTACCGGAACAACCCCACAGCCTGGGTGGTGGTCGCAATCGTGTTGATCGCCGCTATCGCCGCGATCTTCTACAGCACCGGCAATCACACGACCGCGTCGAACCAGACCAGCGCGCCCGCAACCAAGACCAGCTCAACCAACCCGCCAACAACGACGGGTGCGGGCGCCGGTTCTCCGGCAACTGCGCCATCCACAGCACCCGCGAATCCCGCTACGGGGTCGAAGTAGCTAAGCAAGCCGCGGTCAAAGCTCCCGCGACATTGCTGGATGGGTGCGGTTTTTACCTTGCCACCGCGGTAAGGCCGGTCACGATGTTTCGAGGCCAGGGCCTCCCAGCCTATGCGGCAGGCAGCACGATAGAGATCGGGGCCGATTTCACCGCGCTCGAACGGCGCTACGGTGATCCCGTCCGGCCGGCGAGCCAAGAGCCGCTCCAGGTTGGTCTTGCGCAGGTGTAGCGGGAGCTGCCGGAGATCGTCCCCTCCCATGGCCAGAACGTCGAAAGCGTAGAGCTGCACCTCGTGCTCATGCTTGCGAGAGTGCAGCGCGTTGAAATCCGAAATACCGTCGATGCCTAGGATCACCGCGCCATCAACGACGAAATGCTTCTGCCGGTTCTTCAGCGCGGCCTCGGCAATCCACGGATAGCGCTGGGTCCAGTCGGTGCCGTTGCGCGAGAACAGCCGCACGCGCTCGTTCTCTCGGATGACCAGCATCCGGTACCCGTCGTGCTTCACTTCGTGGATCCAGTCCGGCCCTAAGGGGACCTGCTTGCCGGCGGTCGCCAGGCAGAGCTCGTACGCCATACGCATTCAGCGCAAATAGGCATTCCGTTGCCTTTTTACCAACCGGGAACATTCGGCAAATGGCCAGGTTGGGATACGCTCCGGCCGGTAGCCCCCCTGCGAGCCGGAGTGTTTCCAAGACGGCCCCAGCCGCCCCGCTGGGGCCGTCGTTTTGCGCGCAAGTAATAAACGCCCCGACGCCTGAGCGGGCCCTATTCTCTTCACAAAACTCATCCATCAAGGCCGCATCCAGAATGGGTGCCAAATGCGTTGGTTTTTCGGATCTTTGATTGCTTTGCTAGTGTGCCTGGGGATCTACGTTGGTTCCGCCGTCGTCTCTCTGAGTGGTTTAATCGGAGCGGTTCGGGCCGAGAACGGCGCCGACGTTCTTGCCCGGACGGACACCGCACGCCTACGCAGATCGTTGGTCGATCAAATCGTTGGCGCTTACCTCAAGCAGATCGGTCGTGAACGGCCTGTGAAGCCATTGGAGCGGTTGGCGGCGAATACCTACGGAGCCTCCATCGCCGACGCGATGATCGGCAAGATTCTCACCCCGGAAAACCTGACTGATGTCTTGAACAAGGGAGCCATCCGCGTCGGGGGAGTCGACGCCAACATGCTGAGCCTCACGGAAATCGACACATCCAAGGTGCTCGAAACCCTGAGGCGAATATCTCCGACTAAGCCGGTCGAGTTTCAGATCCGTCTAGGCCAGAACGACAAGGATGGGGGCGTAAGCCTTCACTTCGAGGGGAACGGCTGGAAGCTTTCGGGCATCCAGCTTCCGAGCGCGGCGGTTCAAGCGCTGGCCCGAAGCCTTATGAAGAGCAAGGCCGGCTGAGAACATCCCGCTCCGATGAAGCGCGCCAGCGCGCCGCCGCTCCGCGCTGGTGGCCTCGCCGTCTCATTTCGTTACTATTGTTGAATTGTAGTCCTGGTGCCTGCGCTGAATACTCGTCCCACAATGATGGCAGGTCTATTGATTACCGGCGGCGTCGGCGTTTTAGCTCTAGGCATCACGTTCGCGGCGGTCATGTATATTGATGCTCGGGCGGAGCGTAGACGGTAGACCGCGCACGTCTTGATCATATCAAAGCTGTGCATGTAACTGCAGCGCGCCGGTGGCCGCACGGCAAACTCAGCTAGCAATTTAGCTCAAGCTGCGCGGTTACTCTCTTGTCACGTCCGTCACCTGTTCGCCTCCGGGTCGCATGGTCCCCTGGCATCGGATTTTGACAGGTCCACCAGCACGATCGACCTCCAACAGCAGGCTAAAACTTCCCGGACGGTCGATTGCCTGCACTGTCCTATTGCCTGATATCTGCCCCTCCGTCGTTTCTATTCGCTCAAGACACGCCCGCTCAGTTGGATTGAGCCGATTTCTCCAATCGTCCGCCGCTGTCCCATGCACGGAGAAGCCGCCATTGAATTGTTTCATCGCGGGAGAAGGCCCATGGTCAGAACCACCATGTTGCTAACCGGACTGCTCGTCGGATCGCGACCGAGTTGGTGCGGTAGCGCGATATGTCGCGCTAGGTCAGAAGCTGACCTCGGTGATCATAGCCCATAGCCTTTCGGTGCTTCCTAGTAGGAAGATGGAGCTCGCGCCAACTGCAGCGCGGCCTCAACGCCGCCTTCCAGGATCTGCTCCGCCTGGACAGTGTCGGGGACGGCCCGCGCGAACTGGAGGGTGCCCACCATGAGGCCGAAGATGGCGGTCGCGCGGCGCCGGCTCGCTGCAGAATCGGCATCCGGAAGTAGTGCGGCCAGCGACGAAACGTAGCTTCGCAGCGCTTTCTCGTAGTCCTGCCGAGTGGACAGGGGCTGGCGGGCGATCTCCGGGAGCAACGCCGCCGAAGGGCACCCTTCCGCCGGGTCTTCGAGGTGAGCGCGGTTGAGGTATCTCCGGATCGCCCCCTCGAGGGCCAGGCCCCTCCGCTGATCCTCATCGAGGCGATGTTGTTGGTCGCTGAGCGCGCTCGCCAGCGCCTCGCGAACGAGCGCGTCTTTGGACTCGAAGTGCGGAGAGAATGCGCCTTTGGTCAGGCCGGCCTCGCCCATGATCCCGGCGATCCCAGCGGCGGAGATGCCGTCTCGGCGCACGCACTTCGACGCCACATCGATGATGTGCCGTCGCGTCGCTGCTTTATGACCTTTCTCAAAACGCATCTTCTCTCCACTCCACCAATATCCCGCAGCCGTTAGGCTGCAGCCGCTTCCAACAGGGCTTGGAGGTCGCGATCAAGCTGCTGGGCTACTGCATCGACATTATCGCTGCCAAACTGACCGAAAACGGATGCTGGTCGATCATATTCAAACGCGACACCGCCATCGTCATCCTCGCGCAATAGGACGCGAATGGGCGCATATAGCCCCGCAGACAGTTGATGGCGGGTCATCTTGGCTGCGGTGAGCGGATTTCCGATATCGAACTGGATGGATCGGCGCGTCAGCCCAGCAATAGCCAGGAGTGCCCCATGGTCACGCTGACTGAAAATGGTGAGCGGCGGACCGGCCTCCAACTCTCGCAGCGCGCGCGTGCCTTCACCGTATCGCAGGAGAGTGAAGATCCCGTCATCGATGCGGGGTGCCAAGGTCGCGAGCTTGGCACGAACGTCCTCGAAAGGCTTTGTTGAGCGGATGGTGACGTGCTCGACCGGAATGGCCGCGTTGAGTGCAGTGCATTGGCCATCTATTGATCCTCTAATCGGTTGTCGTTGTTTGCAGGCGGTCCCTTCGCCACGCGAAGCGGCCACTTCGTTAGATCGCACTCGACTTGCCGCCCAAGATGCCTTCGATGCCGCGGGCAAGGTTTAGAAGCTCCCGGTCGCGCCCTAAGGGAGCATCCAGCTCGAGCCCAATCGGCAGCCCCGCGCGAGACAAGCCAACAGGAAGGCTGATACCCGGCAGCCCCACGCTGCTTGCCGACACGGTGTGGTTCGCCAAAGCGAGGTAGCTGACTTCCTGCCCCGCGATATGGACGGTCGCCCGCTCCTCGATCAGAGGCGCCGTGCAGGGCGTGGTCGGTTGCAGAATGACCAGCGCCCCATGAGAGACCAACGCCGTGTTGAGCCGTCGCTGGATTTCCGGCCGGCTCACATCGAGCGCCGTCCGATAGGCCTCTGCCGAGGTGGCACCTGCACCACCCGGCAGTACGATGTGCCCCCACGCCTGCCGAAGTTGGGGCTTAAGGCCCTCGTAAATGGCCTCGAACGTGGTCGGAATGTCATGGCGGCGAAGAAATTCC
>NZ_JADPIX010000020.1:0-5378 GCF_023073155.1 Bradyrhizobium sp. 45
AACGTTGCTCACGATCGCCTGAAATCGCTGCTCACGATCCTCTGAAATCGTTGCTCACGATGCGCTGAAATCCGTGCTCACGATCCCGCGAAACGCGCAAAACAACCGGGGTCAGCTCTGTCCGCCGCGTCACCAAGACCATCCATCCGCCGCGAGATGAAGCGCCGCGCCGCGGTCGAGCCGGTGATCGGTCACCTCAAGGCCGAACACCGCATGAGCCGCAACCACCTCAAGGGCCGCGCCCGCGACCGAATCAACCCCGTCCTTGCCGCCGCCGGCTTCAACTTCCACCTTTTGCTGCGCTGGTTCGAACGGCTTTTGCGGCCCTGATGCAGAGGCTCCGGTGCATCATCCGCCAGCCGCACTACGCTTGAACCAGCGCGTTGCGGGAAACTTCACGGACGACATCCTACGCCGCATCAGCGCTTTACGCCACGCTCGCCAACCTCTCAGCACGCCGGCGAATAAGACGGGCTAGCTCCGGCTCCGCTCTCGTTGTGAGACACCATCATGCTCTGCGAACGGGCCGATTGCAGACCTTCAATCGGGGCGAAGTTGCACTTCAACCCCTTCAACCAGCTGCGCGCGCTATTCAGTTGAAGCCGACATCAGCCCCTTAGTCGGTTTTGCAATGCCTGCCGGTCGACGACGAGGTTGAGGAGGTTCAGATCTGCCTGCCGTCTTCCCGCGAGCCGTCTGACCAGCTCCCGGGTACCATCGACCACAAAGACACCGCAATCATAGCCGTTCCTCTGCTCGCGTATGAGGGCATCTCGCAAATCGGCTCCCACCCGCGCTGCGAGCGTTTCTGCAGGTCCGGCATTGTATGGCTCTAAGGAGTCGTAGTGATAGGCAACCGGCCTGTCGCGATCGCGGCGATCTACCAGCAGAAACGACCAATGGGAGCCGCGGGCATGAAGGTTCGTAGCGCTCGCATCACTCACCGGCAAGAACAGGAAGTCGGCCGTATCGTTGCCATTCAGATCGTTGACAATGCGATGGAATGCGTTCAGGGCGTCGCCCTCCGTACCATGGCCCACCTGAAAGGCGATGAGAGGATCGACGAACCGGGTCCGGGCGGCGAGGTTTGGATTGCTTTGCCGCAACTCCTGCGACAGGAGCTCGTAGTCCCGCTGGATATGCGCGTCACCCAGCCATTCCCTGGCTCCGAGCACCCGTCCGCTGCGGTCGCCGGCAGAGGCACTCGCCGTCGAAGCGCCGATCCGGGCATCAGGAACCGAGGATGGGCCAGGGTGATGGATCAGTTGGGCGTCGCGGCGTCCTCGCGGCCCCAATGCGATGGAGTAGGTCTCACCGTTGATAGAGACCGGCTGGGGAGCCATTCGCGAACTCGGCAACAGCATTCTATTGTCCAGTACATCGAGCAGGAAGTCCGGCACCGCCTGTGAGCCATGCTGCCAATCCTCGCCGACGAGATATCCGATCTCCTCGAGCTCTTGCGGCTTGCCTGATGGACCGATGAAGAACGGCGGTCTGCCGGTCGGGCTGAGCACCGGCCTTGACTGGGCGTCGTCACGCATTTCCTGCGGTGTGGACGGCAGATCAGCGAAAGAAGTCAAATCGCGGTAGATGTCTGAGGACCGAGCTGGCGCGCCCTCCGGAGTTGGCCACTCGAAGCCGGACGGCACTCGTGGAGACCAGGTGAAGCTCGAGCCGGCCGGGTCCTGCCAACCGGTCGGTCCAACCGGGCCTTGCGGCGCCGGCCACTCACTTGGATCGAAGTCGGACGGCACGCGCGGGGACCAGGTCGAGCTCGACCTAGCCGGTTCCTGCAAGCCGGCCTGCCCAAACGGACCTAGCAGCGGCGGCCACTCACTTTCGGACGGCGGAGTCGGCAAATCTCGCGCCCAGGTTGAGGTTGAGTTCGACCCAGCCCTCTGCTCAGGGAAGCTCACACCCAGCGCTCTGTTTGCCTCAACGAGTAGCAGATACTGCTTGAGCTTCTTGAGACCCACGCTATCAACTCTCCCTGTGGCTTCCCTGAAAGCCCGGAGGTCTGCGCCCAGCGAGCGCTGCTGCTCACTATTGCCGTTGATTCGACTCGCGATGCTCTCCCTACCCTCTGTGCGGAGCCAATCACTGAACTTGCGTCGGATCGAAGCAGTCTGTTGAATTATTTTTCTTCTCTGTTCGGAAGCTGGGTCGAGGTTTCTCAGCTCTTCGTTAGCCAGGCTCGCGATCAGGCTGGCGTCGTCGTCATAAGCACGAGGTCGTTGTCTGTGTCGCCTGGTCTCGAGACCCAGGTATTGTCGAAAGAGATTGAGTGGGGCGCCCGGCTTTGTGGCTTTCTGGTACGCCGAATGATCTGCGCTCAATGACCGCTGCTGCTCAGCATTGCCCTCGATGCGGTCCATGATGCTCGGCCTGCCCTCTCTTCGAAGCCAATCACTAAAAGAGCGTAGGCTGGACGCCTTCGTCGAAGCGTCGTGTTTCTCCTTGCGAGTCGCGTCGGATCCAAGCTTGGATAGAGCGTCCGTCAAAAAGTCATCGATGATGGAGACGTCCTCCGGATGAGCCGCCAATGTTTGGCGCCCCATCAGGCGGGGCCCGGCGCCGACAGCTTGGAGCCCGTCAGCCCCGATCCTGCGAAGATGAGACAATGCCACGCTGAGGCGATCATCATGATCGCCGCCAGCTTCGACGTACTCGTCGATGTCGACGGCGAGCGACCTTGGCTCGTTGAACGCCCGAGGAGCCAGGGGTTCCTTGTTCTGCGCTCGGAGCCAACGAGCAAACCCGTTGAGCGCTATCATATTGTTCCTGATCGTATCAGGGGGAACCGTTCCAGTCCCGCGGCCTCTGGTGCCATCGGGAGCAACTCTGTAGCTTTTGACGTTTTCCACGAACTGGCCGATCATCCGCTCGTCCTCGGGGTGCATCGGTTGCGCTCGCGTACCCACCCAGGCTGGGGCGGATATGGGATTTCCAGCCTGGAAATTCTGGAGTGCATTCAAGGCTGGCCCCACATGGTGCCTGCTATTGGCGCTCGCCACCTTATTAAATTCATCTTTATAGGCTGTCAGCAGCTCAGCATTGCCAAGCAGGTCGTTCAGAGTGACGCCTTTGGGTTGGAGGAATTCGCTGAACTTTCGAAGAGCCATCACATAATTATCGATCGTCTTCGCGGTACGGTTCGCGCTGCCCAATGCCGTCTTGAACTCTTCAATCAGCTCCAGGTCTGCCTCGGACGGACGACTGCGCTTTGCAAAGTCCATGCGAAGCTCCGAGGAGACGACATCAAACGCTGGGCCGCCGGACCACTTCTCACGGTGGCTTCCTCCAAAGACTTTGCTTAGTCCTGATTTGACCCGAGAGAACAGTCCACGGGGCTTGTTGTCCTTCGTCCGCGCCGTAGGTTGTTCCTCCGAGGGCGCTGCGTAGCGCATGCTGCTGAATGGCCCCTCCCGCAAGTCAGACCGGTAATTATTTGCAGCCGAACCAAGATGAGCGTGCGGAACATCGACGCTGTGACGCGCGCTGCTGAACGCATTGCTCCGCAGATTGGACCTTGGCGGCATTCGCATCGAACCACCAACGTCCGTACGCTGGATGTTTTCATGCGACCGTGCGGCTGGAGTGTCGGGGGAACTACCCCCCGAACTCTCCTCAGGAGAGCGGAGTTGCAGCTCGCCCAATTGCTGCTCGAAGCCAGCTTGATCCGCCTCTTGCCGCGCACGCTGCAGCTCCTGCTGCTCGGCGTGCCAGCGCATCCAATAGTCCGGATCGTTATAGATCGGTTCCACACCACTCTCCTACTAGATGAGACGACTCTTCAAAGCCGCCTGGCAGCGACACCGGCGCGAAAAGCTAGACGTCAAGATCGCCAATTGAACAACAAAGGACCGTTATCGCGCGCGCTCCGAGCTCGTGCATTGCCGCAGAAGAGCGCCCCGGATTCCTGGGCAACAGCTGGCTATCGCCAAACCTTAAACCAACGAAACCAAATACTCGCACGGTCCAAAAAGCCATGGTGCCGCCTCCCCCCTTCCAGGCAAGAAGGGCATGCGGCCACACCGCGATCGAAACTGGGCCGCCCCATTGCTGTTGGAAGGCGTCCGGGGTTTGAGAAGTTCCCTTGCAAACTCTCTTCGTCTTCAGTTCAATGTCCTCACATTAGCTACAACCAGCCGGCCGTGCCTGCACAATCAATACTCCAACGCACCTGCGCTCTTAGGACATTGAAGCCTCTCCTTCCGATCATGAAGCTTCACCGCATGTATGATTCGGACTGTACAACCTGACGCTACGTAGACTTCAACCCCGATCGCAGAGCCGGCTCCGGAAATGAGCTATCGCCAAATTTTGGTGACGGACGGGCCGGTCAGGCGGCGGCGCTTTTGGGCTGACGGTCGGTCGGCTTGGCGATGCAGCACCTCCTCAGGGCTGAGAATGAAGGCCAGTGTCTTTGGCGCCTTTGGCGCACTGAATGATCTGGTCGAAATCCCAATCGAGGCCGAGCGTGGCGCGGTAGAGAAATCGAAGCGCCGCGACGGTCACTTGCACCGAGCGTGGCGCCAGCTTCTTCTCGTTCGTCAAATAGACCTGGTAGGCGTGCCAATCGGTCGGCAAGTCGTCGTCGGCGATCTCGTGTTCGTCTGCCCGCCGCCTGGGCCGGTTTCCGTCTTCGGCCTCGAGCGCGGACCCTTTCGGAAGGGATCGTGCGCCGGCGGCGCCGCGCCGCTCATCAAGACTGTCGGTGCGGCCCCGGGTGCACACATCGAGATCGGCGCCGCCGTCGCGATCCATGGCGTGCTGCTGCCCCGATCCCGCCTCAGCCCGTCGACGCTCAGGGACGATCGCTTTCGCCTTGGGCGGGTAATCGTCGCTCCGCCTGGCATCGCTCAGCGCATGGAGTTTTGTCGTGCGGCCGCCTCGCGAGCGGCCGATTGCTTGATTGTGCTCCCCCCTTTTCCGCCGGAGGCACACCGGTGAGCTTTAATCGAGGTCGAGTCGAGCGAAAGCGCGACGGCATCTTTGCCGGGCTTGGCCAGCGCTTCAAAGATCGCGCACCATCGTCCGCGCTTTGCCCAACGATTGAAGCGATTGTAGATCCACCGCGCACCCGATTGCAGCATTTGAATGAAGCCGCTGATAATGCGCCGATCGTCGTCCCGATCCGGTCCGGTCAGTCCCGTCGGCAGGTGAGGTTCTATCCGCGCCCACTGCTTATCATTCAACCAAAACAGGCCGCCACGCATCGCTCGTCCCCGAATCAAAATATGCGGAAGAGAATCACGTGGCGCAAATTAGGTACAGACCCTAGCATTACAGTTGCTTTTGTTGCGGGCTTCTGAATCCATGGGCAACCATGATTCGAATGTCGTGGGCGCGGGCCGCGTCGGTTGAGGCGAGCCATC
>NZ_JADPIX010000087.1:0-4599 GCF_023073155.1 Bradyrhizobium sp. 45
GGCCCAGATGTAGACGTAGCGCTTCGCCGACAGATCGCGCCTCTGCCACGCGGCGTGCTCGTCGAGCCAGCCATCCTTCAGGCGACCGATGGCGGATGCACCCGCATCGAAGTCCCCCGTGCCGAAAAAAGCAACTGTAATGCTAAGAGACTTTTCGACGCGCCGACGAATTCAGGCGACGAAACGAGGTCCTCTGGTCAAGCCCTGGCGAGTTCTCCCGTTTGCGCGCGTGCGGCTGCGCCGCAACGGGCTCTTGTGAACCGAGCCGCGCTGCGTCTCGGCCATCCGGCTTCGATCCCTTCTGTAATCCGATCTCTGACGTCAAGCCCCATTTGGGGCCCACCACATGTCTGGTTCGAGGATGGAAGCGGTTATGCTTTGCCAATCGGGTGAAGTCACAGTTTGCCCCGGTGCCGACATTTCAGTCTCGAGCACTCGATCGCGGTTGCTGAGACTAACCGAAAGTCTCAGCGGAAGCGCCCTTCTTGAGGTCAAAGCGCTCGCAGTCGGTGCGCCAAGCTGGTCGAAGCGAAACGGAGGCATCGACGCATAGCCATAGTACGGACCGGCTAACAATCCCTAGCGAACCAGCTGGCTTACCGAGCCTGCCACCTGCATCGTCTGGTGCATCGCGGCCGCGAGCATGTCGTCAATGGGAAGGATCGTAAGCCACGATCGCTCGCTCTCGTGGAAACTCTGCGGGCGCGAAACCGTATCGAGCATGACGACACGCAGCCCAGCGCCACGGAACCGCTGCACCGCGTCGCCATTGAAAAGACCGTGCGTGCAGCGGAGTTCGACGTCGAGTGCGCCTTCATCCTGAAGGCGCTGCGCGGCGCCGAGGATCGAGCCGCCGGTATCGATGATGTCATCGAACATGATGACCCGACGGCCCTTCACCGGTTCGCCAATGACATCGAGCGGGCGCGTCACTCCGTTATCACGCTCCTTGTCAACGATCGCGATCTGATAGCGCGAACCGATTGCTTTACCGATCCGGCGGGCATATTTCGATGCGCCCAGATCCGGCGCCGCGATCACCGCATCTGCAAGATCTTCGCCACGTTCCTGCTTTAGATGTCGGATGTGATCGACATAGCCCGGCAGGTTCGCGATCGGAAGCCGAACAAATCCCGTCTCCTGCGCAGCGTGCATGTGATAGGTGATGATCGTACGGATTCTGGGAGAGCTTTCCTCGATGAGACGCAATACGACGGCTGCGGATATCGACGCGCGGTCGTCTGGCTCTCGGCGGTCCTGGCGCAAATACGGGATGTTCGGGAAGACGCAGATGATAGATGCGACATCGGAACGGGTGAGGGCGTCGGCCGTGAGGAGATACCTCATGAGCGCGATGTTGGGGTCCTCAGCCAGAAGGTCATGTAGGAAGTAGACATGCTTGCCTCTCACGGACTGTGGCACGTCCGGCAGGATCTCTCCGGTGGCAAACGTTTTGTATCTCATTTTGCTGTACGAAACCTGAACTCCTCTTTCGTGCAGTCGCTTGATGATCCCCTTTGCGAGATCTTCCCGCCACGGGGAGAAGACCACCTCGAAGGGTTCCTTGTTACTGTGGAAATCGGGCATATCGTTCATCGCAGATCCCCGAGCGTCAGAAACGAGCTTTCTGCCGAACAGCGTCATCTCGCGATCAACCCATGACGGAAAAAACTCAAGCTGACAAGTTTCGCCGTTGATCTTCGCGCGCGGGCTATCCCGTGATCGAGTAACGCCGCTCGTCTGGCGCACCCTTGCTGCGGATGCTCAGGGGGTCCGCTTGGGTCCCCATATCGGACCGTCGCCCTAGTCCCCCGGATGTCTGCTATCAAGGGAGACTGAGAAATGATGTCTGCGCGGCCAGCCCTTCGGTCGGTCACGCTCTAGTCTCGGCCATAGATCCGCGACCGGAGCCACCGCTGGCCGGTGTCTCCGCCCATTCAGGTAACGATCGTTGCCGCATCATGCAGCTATCGTCCGCAATCCACCACTGCCTGGCCCGCGCTTCTGTCCGGAGTCAGCCCTGCGGCATGCTCCATGATGGGGTCCGGCGAGTTAGGTCGTCCAAGCTCACAGCGCGTGCTTGAGCACCGCACAGGGATCGAAACGGACTGACCCTCCCCACGTCCTCGGCAGAGCAGATCGTTACGCCGGGACGATCCTTATGTGGGTTGGGTCGCAGGCGGCTTTCCGAAACGGAAGTCCGTTTCCTCGACCCACATCCGATGCATGATGATGGCCAGTTTGCGGGCGACTGCCACGCATGCTTTTCTGGACCCTATACGTTTGGCTAGCTTGACGCCCCAGGCCCGCAGCGTCGACCACTTTTTGGAAATCCGCATGTGGGAGTTTGCAGCTTCATAGAGCGCATGTCGCATCAGCTTGTCACCGCATTTGCTGATATTGCCTGATCGATCAATCTCACCCGACTGATAGACGCGAGGGGTCAATCCCAGATGCGCCGCCACGGCCTTGGAGTCCTTGAACCGGTTTGGATCATCAATCGTTGCTTTGAACGATAGGCTCACGAGCGGTCCAACGCCGGATACGGTCATCAACCGCTTGCAAACATCATCCTTGCGAGCCATTTGCGAAAGCTGCCGATCCATGAGGGCTTTGTGCTTGCGCATCATGTTGCGGGCTTCGAGCAGTGGCCCGATGGCAATACGCAAGTCTGGGGCATCAGCGAGTAGAGTTTCGACCCTCGCCGCAAATCGACTTCGGTGCACTGCACCAAGCTTTAATCCATGCACCTTCATCAGCCCCCGGATTGTGTCTTCGATCGCCAGCATATGATCGACGAACTTCTTGCGCGCGATCAGGGTCGTTCGAAGCAGCTGCGACGCTTTGCTCTTTACATGCACTGATCGATAGTGTCCGAGGCGCATCATCTCAGCGATGCCGCGCGCATCGCTGCGGTCGGTCTTGTTGGGACGAGAGGACAAGAAGCGCTGTGCATGCCGGGTCTCAATGCAGACAATCTGAAACCCGCTCTCAACCAATGCGCCGTGAAGCCATTCCGAAAGCGGACAAGCCTCGATTCCGACAAGAGCGATTTTGTCTCGCAAAGGCGAAAGCACTTTTACCAACGGAACCGGCTCGCTTTCGGCCTTGCCTTCCCATACCGGCGAGCCATCCGCCTCGACGACGCAGATTGACGTCATCCTTAGTGAAACATCCAGTCCGACATACAGGGCCATCGCTTGTCTCCTTTGCTGAGCCGAATCAACCCCAGCACGAGATTAGCGAGTAGCCGGGATCGGATTACCCCAGCTCGCGCAGGGATAGCGGAGCTCCTCGCCGGGGGCACTCGGAAAAGGGGCTCGCCTTGCGGCGATCGCTATCACTGCCCCGTTCCCGGGTGCCGCTATTAAACCGGTCTCGTCGCTGCACTCGGATCCGCGTGCCCCTTCGGGTTGCTATGCTCACGCTCTCCGGGTGCCATTTTCCATAGGGCGATACGCCCCTGGCGCACGCCTGGTGGGGCCTGCGGCCCCGGTAGCTCAACTCAATTTCCATGAAGATACGATGGAAGGCGGGTTGCGTTACAGATTTCGCATTCTCTCAATTAGGAGGAGAGAGTCAGAGTGTCGGCCGGGTTTTGCCATGACGGGTTACAGGCTGCGAGAGAGGCTCGCGGTCCCCGTCGCGGAGACCCGCGATGTCCAGACACTATCTTCGGGCGCGCACCGGTGAGGACCAGGCCAACCTTTATGACGACATCACCAACAAGATCATCGCCGAGCTGGAGGCTGGCCGAGTGCCGTGGGTGCAGCCTTGGGGCACGGCGGCGGCGAAGGCGCCTTTGGCCATGCCGAAAAGCGCAGCATCCGGCCGCCACTACAACGGCATAAACATTTTAATTCTATGGGGTGCTGCTATCGAACACGGATTTACAGGGCAGAGCTGGCTTACCTTCCGCCAGGCGCTGTCGCTCGGTGGTCACGTCCGCAAGGGCGAGCGCGGCACGACCGTCGTCTACGCCGACCGCTTCGTGCCGGTCGACGAAAAACGCCGCGCACATGAGACCGGTGAGGAAGCGCAGGGCATTCCGTTCCTCAAGCGCTTCACGGTCTTCAACAGCGATCAATGTGACGGCCTGCCGCCAGAGATCGCAACAACGGCGCCACCTCCGCCGCCAGGCCTGATCGAGCCGCAGGTGGAATACCTGATCAAGGCGAGCGGCATCGACTTCCGCATCGGCGGCAACCGTGCCTTCTATATGCCGACGGAAGACTATGTGCAGGTGCCGCCTCCGCAGGCCTATTTTGAACCAATCAATTGGCATCGAACGGCTCTCCACGAGCTGGCGCATGCCAGTGGCCATCCATCGCGTCTCAACCGTGACCTGTCAGGCAACTGTGGTACCAGGAAGTATGCCTTTGAGGAGCTGGTTGCGGAAATCTCGTCTGCGTTCAGTTGCGCCTGGCTCGGCATTGTGCCGACGGTGCGGCATGCCGACTATATCGGCTCTTGGCTTGAATAATGGCAAGCTCGCCATTAGTCAAGTAATCAGCAGCAGATCATAATGTGAAGGAGCACCACGTTTCCGGTGTTATGCTGGGATAGTGCGCGATCTCCTCCACATTATTGCCTTGCCGC